>NZ_JAMQXI010000037.1:0-41757 GCF_024743775.1 Vibrio sp. RM-69-4 | reverse complement strand
CGACGTTGGTTGTTGAGGCACCCAGCACCAGTAGTGTGTAACCAAGAGCAAAAGCGCCGTAGGCAATGGTTAATGAACGATAAGCGCCAAGGAACTTATCGGCAATAAAACCACCAGCGATCGCAAAAAGGGGGCCAATGGATGAAAATGCTCCTACCACCATCATGGTATCGGCTTCGTTATAATCCAAATCTTCTAGAAAAAAACGGGTTAGGATAACCATTACCCCGTAAAATGATAAGCCAAACATCATTTGGCAGAACATCATTGATTTATTGAGTTTATTCCACATATTAATCTCTCCATGTAGTGGATTTTTAGAGTTTATTCCTGTGGATTTTATCATCGGTAGTTATAAATAAATTGAAACAATTATCGCAGAAACCTTACTTTATACACGAGCATTTCTAATGCGTGGCTATCGTTTGAGTAATGTTTAAAAAGCGATTGTTTATTTTATTTTTTGACTCAAGCACTATGCACATGTAGGAGTATTTACGTGTTACCAAACCATACGTTTTAATACTGCTGCTTTCTTGATGTCGATTGCTATGACACAAGTCTTATGGTGGCTGGAATGGAGAGAGAAAAATAACGATGGTAGCCGAGCATCTTTATATCGTATTAGGTAAACGACTTGTTGATCAGCAATTAACATTAGAAGGGCGTAGCCGTGTTGATGGCCTTGTTAAGGCGTTACAACGTCATGACATCGATCATAGTGTCATTGCTTTATGTGGTGGGCTCACGCTAGGGCAACAGATTTCTGAAGCGAAGGCTATGTATCATTATCTTCAATCGGAACTTACTCGGCTCAATGTGTCACTTTCGAATAACCGCATTTTGCTGGAAGAGTACTCAACCAGCACGGTAGAAAATATCGAAAACGTCGCGTTAGAGCTGCAAAAAAACGGTGGTATTGATACGCAAAAAACATTACCTGTCACTTTCATTTCTAACGACTATCACTTGCAGCGTATTTTTGAAATTCAGCAACTAATGGATGAGCAAGGGTTACTGCGAGTGCTTAAACAACGCTGTGAAATGATGGGGATCACGCTGGCTATTTCACCGGATCTGCACGATCACCTAGCGGTGAAATACCCTTATACGCATTTAGCCGTGGAACTGTTTCTATTGGCCGATCAACTAACGACTTACCGTGTCTACCTTGAAGGTGTCGTGGCGGGCTCATTTTTGCGCGATCTCACGCAAGTGAGAGCCATTCCCTACCAAATCGCATATGAGGCTATTTTAGCGATCAACCATAAAATCGCAGACAACCCAAAGTGGGTTTTTGTTCGCTGTCTTACGGATTTATTGATGCAATGTATCAATGCCACAAAGGGGGCGTTAAGTGTCAGTGAGATTCAACCTTATCTCATTTTGTTCGACAGCAACTTAACGTTATTGAATCGATATCTTGATCCTGAAAACCCATGCGTCGGACGCTGGTGGCGTCAGGGATAGTAACAAGCGAAATAGATGAATCAAAGAGACCCCGCAATGCGGGGCCTTTGCTTTTTAGTCAAGCGACTTATTTCCTGACCAAAAACCGTTTTGAACAAAACAACGTGTTAAGCCGTTTCTAACGTACGCTCTTTGACCACGCTTAGACGCTCGCCATAAATTGGACGTAGTGCTGCCAGTACATGGTTACGAGTTAGCATACCGACAAACTTGCCATCTTCAAGGACGGGGAGATTTTGTGGTTTGTTCACTTTCATGCTTTTTGCGCGCTCTTCTAAAGAGAGTGAGCTAAAACGAGTAGCAATACCCATGCTAGTGGTGGGGTATAATTGTTCTTTATCGATACATAAAAATTCGGCGATATCAATCAGACGGTCAGATGCATCGATGGCGATAACATCGCGGCTCATAAGATCCACCACTTTTTGCCCTTCGGTAGGGAGGTAGTCTTGGCACCATAAATCCACCATGACATCGTGAGCTGAGAAAAACCCGACCAAACGACCAGCCACATCAACCACAGGAGCACTATCGAGCTGGTTATCCAGCAACATATCAATCGCTACTGCGGTTGGCATTTCCACGCCTAGAGTTACAGGTTGGGTGTTCATAATGTCTTTAACTGTAATTGTTTTATTCATTTTCGTTTCCTTCACTGACGTAATTGTTGCTGTTTCCGTAATAGTGCTAATGTTTGCGGCTTTAAGTTGTGGACGGCGGAAAATAGACCAGTTGGCGAGACCAACCAACACAGCACCGCCGACAATATTGCCCAAAGTCACTGGGATAAGGTTTGCCACCACAAATTGATGAATGTTCAAATCTGCGTAATGAGTGGCACTGATACCGATCTGTTGCCAGAAGCTCTCTGGTGCAAAGTTTTGAATCACAATGCCTAAAGGGACCATAAACATGTTGGCTACGCAGTGCTCGAAGCCGCTAGAGACGAACATCGCCACAGGCAAAATTGTCATTGCGGCTTTGGTCATTGCATTGGCTGAGCTAAACGTTAACCAAATCGCAAGACAAACCAGTAAGTTACATAGCACCCCAAGAGAAAATGCTTGAACAGGTGTATGGTGCAGTTTGTGCTGCGCGATGTTCAGCGCATTCAACCCCCATTGACCATCATCCAACTGATAGAGACCAGCCCCAGTAACTAAAAGCAGTAAGAACATGGCACCAATGAAGTTACCGATATAAACCTTGCCCCAAATGGATAACATTTTGCTAAAGCTGATTTGTTTATTGGCCCAAGAAATGCTCGACAATACGGAACTGGTAAACAGTTCACCGCCACAAATCACGATTAAAATCAGCCCCATGCTAAAGGCTAAACCACCCGCTAACCGACTGAGCCCCCAACCAGCGTTAGCACTGCCTGTGGTGACAGTGATGTAGAACAAAAATGCTAAGCCGATAAAAGCACCAGCCATAATGGCAAGGCTCAGTGTCATACCGCTACTTTTCTTGGCTTTGCTTAATGCAAATTTCTCGGCTTCTGCCATCATCTCAATCGGTGAGAACAGCTGTTTATTTTCAGAGTAGGCTGCAGACATACACGCTCCCAAAGCTCAATTTCATAATTACCTCCCAAGTTCAAACAAAGCGTCATGCCTTGCTTCCCATACAGACTAACGAACGGGTCATGAAGTAGTAAAATTGATAATTTTTAGATTACTCATCAAATGAATTGATATGAATAAATGAAAGAGTAGAATGAAACCGTTTGCGCATATTAACTCCCTTGAAATTAAAGGTGTGGCGCGCAGTAGATGAAAGCTAAATAGGAAAAGCAGTGCGGTATTCACTCAAACAATTAGCAGTTTTCGATGCTGTTGCCGATAGTGGCAGCGTCAGTCAAGCTGCGGATAAATTAGCGTTAACTCAATCCGCGACCAGTATGTCGCTAGCACAATTGGAAAAAATGTTAGGTCGCCCTTTGTTCGAAAGACAAGGAAAGCAGATGGCATTAACTCATTGGGGAATGTGGCTTAGGCCGAAAGCGAAGCGTTTATTACAAGATGCTCAGCAGATCGAAATGGGCTTTTATGATCAGCACTTGCTTAGCGGTGAAATCAGTATGGGGGCCAGCCAGACCCCTGCCGAGCACCTCGTTCCAGACCTTATCAGCATTCTTGATAACGATTTCCCAGAGATGCGTATTGAGCTTGGTGTGAAAAGCACCAAAGGGGTGATCGATGGCATCCTCGACTACAAATATGACCTTGGTATCATTGAAGGTCGATGCGATGATAACCGTATTTCCCAAGAAGTGTGGTGTCGAGATCACCTAACAGTGATAGCTTCGGCTCATCATCCTTTTGCCAAATGTAAAACGGTGAGTCTTGCACAGCTTGAACAAGCCAAATGGGTGTTAAGAGAACACGGTTCTGGCACTCGAAATATTTTTGATAGCTCGATTCACCATCTTATTTCCGATTTAGATGTGTGGCGAGAGTACGAACATGTTCCTGTGCTACGCAGTATGGTTGCGAATGGTCCGTACTTAACTTGTTTACCTTACCTCGATGTAGAACGCTTTATTGAGAATGGCCAACTGGTAGCGCTCAATGTGCCTGATCTGAATATGGAAAGAACGTTGTCGTTTATTTGGCGAGCAGATATGGCTGAAAACCCGTTGGTTGAGTGCATTAAGCGTGAAGGACTGCGCATGATGAAAGGACGACCAAGCGTACTTTAAGCTTGTTAATCTTGGTTATGATTTACTTTGTTACTTCTCAATATGGGGTGTGATAAGTGAAGCTGTTGAGTGTTCGCATTTAGCATCATGCCACACACCCTCATCACCTAATCTAACGCTCATGCTCGATTAAAAAGCACTTCAAATGTGTTGATTTATCGTTTGCGTCAACATTTCAATGAAATAAGTGCAGTCATTGCATTTATTTCATGACTTAGGTCACTAGTCATCTGTGGTTGAAGCTTTTAATATCGGCACTTGATTTATTGATGTCGCTATAGCAACGGCTTGTTAAATGACAGGCAGATAGCGGCTAAATGAGGGCGCTATGAGCACACTATTTGCAATTTCACTAACGACAGGCATTCTTTCTGGTGTTTGGGGCTGGATAGCCGTTTCGTTAGGCTTACTATCATGGGCTGGCTTTTTAGGATGTACGAGTTATTTTGCCTCTCCAACCGAAGGTATTAAAGGTCTTGCAGAAAGTTTGATAACTAATATCAGTGGCGTTTTTTGGGTAATGGTCATTATTCATTCATCCAGTTTGGTGAGCTTGGATATTTTGGGTTACGTTGTCACTGCGGTAGTGGCATTTTTAATGTGCATTCAAGCGTCGAAAGCGTGGCTTGGTTATATCCCTGGAACCTTTATTGGCGCTTGTGCCACTTTTGCTGCTGGTGGTGATTGGCAACTGGTTATTCCATCACTTCTATTAGGTGGCATTTTTGGCTTTGCGATGAAAACAAGTGGTATGTGGTTGCATCAACGATCTAACCAGCCAGCGCTGAGCGACTGCGCAACTATTGAAACGCGTTCTAAGTCCTCAACTTGTTAATTTATGTTTAAGACTAATGCTGGTGAAATCTGCATTGGTAAAGGTTACCCCCAATTGATCCGTATCGATTCATCAAAATTGTTGATATACCCATTCAATATAAGATTAGTCACATATAGCGAAATGGGAATGATACGAGGCACACAATCATGTGTGCCTTTTTTTACGTGTGGCCATTGGCCATCGTAATCACGCGTTTTAGTGTCCAGCGCAACAGTACAGGAATAAAGTCCACACCTTGTTGTTCACAATGGGAAACTATGGCAAGCGCCAAATCAGGTTTCGCGTGTTTTTTCAGCACACGTGTGACCACTTTTTTCGCAGGGATTGGATGATCGTAAGGTATTTTAATCAAATCTTTGAAGAAGTGCTCAAAGCCATGAGAGTACAGAAAATGTTCGATATCTCGATCGGGAAGTTCGGTTAGGCGGTGTCGTTCTTGATCACCTGTCAGCATACCGCGTACCGTTGACGAATATTTTTTGCCAGCGGGATCGCCATCAGTCACGACATGCCAATCAATGCCAAACGCTTTCGCCACTTTAATTAAGGACTTCAGACCAGACTGAGCAAATTCGACAATTTGTACTCCTTCGGCGGCTAGATTATAGCCACACTGGCGAGCCAGCTCACTAAACAGCCACACCTCAGTTTCTCCTTCAACCAACAACCAACAGCGAGCAAAAAGCACCCCTGAACGATGAAAACGAATATGAAAACCGATACGTCGTAGTTCGTCCTTACTCAATCCACGAGAGATCATCGAATTTGCAATGGTACGGTCAGAAGTACGCACCAAACGCCGAATCGAATGAAGGGGAACAGAGCCAAGCAGATCACCACTGTTCGTTGTGAGAATTTTCTGCATGGGTAATAGTTGAAGTAAACTCCAAGCGCGCGCCAGATGAGTAGGGTGCAATCGACCTTCGGGGTCTTCGATAATCAGCAGCGGCCTAGCGCAACGTCGTAGGTCAGTTGGGCCTTTGGCTTGCAGATAAGCATTGAGTAAGCCCATCAACAGCAAACGAGTTTGCTTATTTTTAGTCTCTTCAACAAATTGGCTTATGTTTTTATCGGCGGTTGGGCTGGAATAGACTAAGCTGTCACGTTGCTGTCTTGGGTTTTTACGTGTCTGACTTTTGAATGAAAAATAGTGATCAACTAATACATTCATTGAGTTAAGGCTACTTCTCATCTCGCCTTTGTTGACATGTCCAGGAATGGCCAGTAAACGACGACAGGTATTATCAATGCGTTTTTCTGCGCGAGAATTTTTACCGTTACCATTGACGAAAGGTCGCTCGAAACGCCGTGAATCTTTCAAACGGATCACTGGGTGTAAGCTCATCAGCTCTTGCGCTAATTTTTCGGAATGATGCAGCGGTAGTGGATTGCCTTCGAGGTCTAAAAACAGGTAGCGAGTGGTAATATCATATCGCTCACGAGTGGCACTGATGCGATAGAATATCCGTTTCGTACCCGTTTCATCTTCAACCCAAATCGGCCTCAGCTTACGATAACGGCCGGATCGAGATTCATTTTTATCTGTAGAAACAAAGCTTAAGACAATTTGTAAATGCTGAGTTTGAGGATGAGCGATAGAGTAATCGACGTGGAAATCTTGCATTTCAAATTGATAAGGTACACCGTTGGCTGGTAGCACTACTGATAAGGCGTCCAACAATGAGGACTTACCCCAAGTATTTTCACCGATCAATGTGGTGAGTTCATCAAAAGCGAGCGATAAACGTTTGATTCCTCTGAATCCGGAAATTTCAATTCGCTCTAGATGCATAGGCAGACTCCTTTTATAACTCAACAAGTTAGCTTCTCGCTGAGTCTGTTTTTCTTTAAGCATAATGGAAATTATGCAGATAAGTAGGCTGCTGGCTCACATATCAAGTGTTTATGTAGGGGCAGCCGAATGAGACAAAGGCTACAAAGCGTGATGAGGTTGACTTAGCGTAATTATATTTTCAAACTCGTTTCATAAAAGTCACGATTCTGTCATGATTCTTCAGCTAGGATAGAGTGGAAAAAGAAGAGAAAGATAAATGATGCATAAAAAGAATAGACCAGCATCAATTATGCTGGCACACATTAATGACACTCACTCATATTTTGAACCGACATCGCTGCAATTGACTCTCCACATCCAACAGCAGACTTTAACACCGTATGTAAGCGCTGGCGGTTTTGCACGAATTGCAACACGAGTTCAGCAATTGAAAGAAGATGCGGTGCGTATGAAGCGAGCCTTTGTATTTTTACACGCTGGGGATTGTTTCCAAGGCACGCTCTATTTCTCGCTATTTAAAGGTAAAGCCAATGCGGACATGCTCAACGCATTGAATCTTGATGCGATGGCATTAGGCAATCACGAACTGGATATGGGTAATGAACCCATTGCCCATTTTGTTAAACGTATTCAATTTCCATTGCTAGCTGGCAATTGGGATCTTTCCAATGAAAGATCGAATAAGCCTTTTCCAATAGCCGGTAGCTCGCAAGTGATAAGTTATCAACCTCAAGGTAAATACGCTCGCTGGATAGAAAAACAGGCTGGTGATGAAACGATTGCAATTTTCGGCTTGTCACTCGATAAAATGGCTGATATTGCCAACCCAGATCTCGATACTCCATTTATTAACGCTATCCAAACGGCAAAAAATACGGTTGCTGAAATACGCGCTAAAGGGATCAACAAAATTGTTCTACTTAGCCATTTAGGTTATGAAGCGGACATTGAGCTCGCACAGCAAGTGGAAGGCATTAGTGTTGTCGTCGGCGGGCATAGCCACCGATTACAAGGTGATTTTAGTGCACTAGGGCTGATGAAAGATGATGAGTATGGTTTAAGAATTAATGACACTTATGTCGTCCAATCTGGTTATCATTCTTTGAGCTTAGGTCATTGTTATATCGACTTTTCAGCCGATGGCAAAGTGAACAAATTTCAGGGTCGTAATGAACTGTTACTTGGCCGTCGACTGTTTCTTGATGCCAGCATGAGCGAAGCGGGCACCGATAACACCCATTTAGCGGCGTGCGAATTTTTAAGCCAACACCCTAATGTGGTGGTGTGTAAGAAAGATCCGCAGGTCCAAGGAATATTGATCGATAAATACATGCCGCGAGTACGTCAGCTGCAACAAAATATTATCGCACATGCTGATTGTTTCTTAAGACACGTCAGAATTCCTGATGAAACTGGGCCGAGTGAGTTGGCTCCTTTGGTGGCTCAATCATTCGTCTATGCCATGCGGCAAAGAGGGCACCCCGTGCAGTTTGCAATACATAACGCTGGTGGAGTCAGAAACTCGCTCAACGCCGGACAAGTTTCGGTGGCAGACATTGCCGGAAATTTATTGCCTTTTGCCGTTCCTATCGGTGTCTACCGAGTGCAGGGAGAAACCTTAATTGAGATGCTTGAAGGGGCGATTAATAATGCGCTGGGCAATGGGGTCGACGGCACAGGTTCTGGCAGTTATCCTTACACCCACAATCTCTCTTTTACTTATGCCGCCGATCGGCCAGTAGGACAACGCATCACAAATGTGTTGTTATTTGATGAGCAAAAAGGTTGGCAACCAATTGATCTTAATAGTTATTATTTTGGAACCTCTTCGGCCTATACCATGAAAGGCAAAGAGGGATATGATGCGATACTGAAAATGAAGGGAGAAGGTTTTGTTTCGAATGTGTCAATGGCCGATGCGTTTATTGAACTGCTGACGGAAAAACCTGAAATACTTAACCACGCAGGAACTCAACCCCAACATCATTATCAGTAACTCGGTTTGACATAAATTTACTGGCATAAACTTTGCCTTTTAACTTTCAGTCTTAACGCATCTTCAACCCGATGAAGGTGCATGAAGATGTGAAAGGGGAAAGTATAATGTGGATTAGAGATTGGTTAGATGCTGCTGTCGTCGTTGCTTGGGTCAGTGCATGGTCTGTATTGGTGTATTTATTACCACTGGCAGGCGTATAAAAATCTAAGCTAAAAAGGAGCATAAATGGCTCCTTTTTTTGATCACGGCTATGGACCTTTGCATCCAATAGGCATAAAATCCGCGCTGATTGGGGAGTAGTCGCCTTTGTTTACTTATCGTCAGCTCGTTAAGCGCATGCTTATCCGGTAAGTATAAATAGCCTTCTGTTAAAAACGGAATGCTTATTTCGACGAGACCAACGCATTCAGCTCTGTTCATTATGAACAGCGGTTTTTGTTTGCGGAAGGTTTCGATCGGTTAATCCCATCTTATCCTTCCGCCTTTGGAGGATATATGACCCCAACAACCTATCTCAGCTTTGCAATTCTGACTCTATTTCTTGTTGTTATCGATATTTGGCAAACCCGTGGCGGTAAAGTCACGATCACTAAAGCGGCCGTTTGGAGCGTGATTTGGTTTATGCTGGCGTTTGCATTCGCCGCGAGTATCTATTTTTTTTGGGATAGTTACGCACCAACCAGTTCATACAGTGCCGAAAAGGCGACGATCTCGTTTATTACTGGTTACTTGTTAGAAAAATCGTTAAGTGTTGATAACTTATTCGTCTTTGCGATTATTTTTCATCAATACGCCGTCCCAGAGCATTTACGCCCGCGGGCTCTATTGTGGGGAGTGATCGGCGCTTTGTGTTTACGAGCGGTGATGATTGTGATTGGTGCGCAGCTGCTTGAACAATATCATTGGTTACTTTATGTGTTTGCATTATTTCTTATGTGGACCGGTATTCAACTTGCGCGTGAGAAAGGCGATGAACAGCTTAACCCAATGCCGGAGAAACTGATTCGACGTTGGTTCAATGTGACGGATCATTACGAAGGGAATGCTTTGGTTGTGAGCCGCAATAAGCAATGGTTTGTGACTCCAATGATGATTGTGATTGGCGTGATTGCTTTTATGGATGTCATGTTCGCATTAGATTCAATACCGGCTATTTTTGCCGTGACCCGCGAACCCTTTTTAGTGTTAGCAGCGAACGTGTTTGCGTTACTTGGTTTGCGGTCTTTGTACTTTGTGTTGCAAGGGATGATGGATAAGTTTATTTACCTAAAACCAGCGCTTTCCTTCATCATGATCTTCATTGGTATTAAGATGATGCTAGTCGGTTCTGCGTGGGAAATTCCGACACCAGTATCACTGGGTGTACTGTTAGTCACTATGATTATTGCGGTGTTGGCTTCTGTCTATAAGCAGAGAAGTCCATTACCTGCTACTCATAAGTCATAATATAAGTAAACGGAGGTAAGTGTTTGACAATACTTACCTCTCTCTTTTATTTATCCTTTATCTAACCGACGATAAAAACATTAATGTGAAAATTTTGTAAATAACTGGTGTTTTTGTTTTTTATTGCGATTTAAATTCACCAAATCAAACTTAATGTGAATAAGTAGTCGATTACCGTGGATAATAAAAACATGCATTGTTATGGGGTTGTTTCATTAGAATAACTAATTTGAATGTGGAAAATTTGTCATTTTTTAACCAAAAAAATATCACCTAGAATTCATTTCAACAAAGTAAGTTACCGAATTAACAGAGAGGCTATCATGGCACAAGCAATGAATATGGGTACGATTACAGCACCTACCTCTATGGATAAAAAAACCTACGCGGTTAACTTCAAAGGATTGATTGCACATTTAGTTGATATTCTGTTTGTCGACCACAGCGAACCTCGCAGCTACTACGCGCATAATTTGTCTGGTCACATGCAGAAAGATATCGGTTTATACCGTTAATTCAATGTGTAGAGATGTAAAAGCCGACGGATTAAATAGTCGGCTTTTTTGTATTTAAAATTTACTAGTTTCACTGTTCATGAAAACAACGGTTTCTGAAAAACAAAGGCGCAAACTAAGTTGCGCCTTTGTTTTATTCGTCAATGGCTATTATTTTTTGCGACAGTATTCAGCAATGATATACATAGATTGGCCATTAGCCTTACCAGAGATCAACTTAGGATCGTCGCTTAAACTGATACCGCGAACCACAGTACCCTGTTTAATGACTTGGCTTGAGCCTTTGATAGGGAGATCTTTAATGATGGTCACGTCGTCGCCTTTTTTCAGTTCTACGCCATTCACATCACGAGGCTTTTCTGCATCATCATCCATACCAATTTCAGCCCATTTTGCAGCTTCTTCTTCAAGATACATCATATCAAGTAGGTCTTGAGCCCAACCCTCAGTGGCCGCAAGGCGCTTAAGTTGACGCCACGCCAGTACTTGAACGGGTTGCTCTTGGCTCCACATGCTGTCGTTCAAACAACGCCAATGGTTCACATCTACTGTTTCTGGGTTCTCAATTTGGCCTTTGCAGACATCACACAACATAACGGCATGGTCAACAGTAACCATAGTGTGTGGCGCTACCACAAATGGAGCTAATGGAGATTCTGATGAACAAAGCTCACATTTTGATTGGCTGCGTTCAAGTAAAGTTGCTTCAGTAGACATAGTACCCACCTTGTAAAAATATGTAAGCGCGTATTATCCACGTTACGACTGGAATTAAAAGGGGAGATGGCAAAAAGCTTGGTATTCGTGAGGGAATTGAACTAAGTCATCGTCAATAGTAAGAAAATGGGCATCGTGCTTTACGCTGTTATTGCCCAAAGGCATAATGAACGCCGTTTTTATGTTTGTATGTAGGTACCACTGTGGAACTCCTTTCCGCTCCATTTTTAGGAAAATCACTTCGTCTCGAAGGTTCAATGTCAGGCTGGCAGCAACTCTATTGGGATAATCAACTGGTTGCGCAATGCGATGCGACAGGGAATATCGAGGCGACAACGACCTATCGATTTCAGTTGTTAAGTGGTGAAACGCCGATCCAATGTGAACTAAATGTCGAGCTGAGTTGGCAACCTTTTAAACTTCGTTATCAAGCATTAGTTAATGGTGACATTGTCACGCAGGGCGAGCGTTCAGAAAAAGACATTGAAAAACAAACACCTTATAGCCCGCCAAAGCCGGAGCGACGTTTTAGCCTTATTGGTCTAGTCTCACTTGGTATGAAAGCACTGAAAAGTGCCAAGCTGATTAAAGTTGTTCTGGCGTCAGCAAGTATCGCAGCCTATTCGTGGTTATTTTCCTTCCAGTTTGCTATGGCGCTTATTGCCTGTTTGGTGTTCCATGAATTTGGCCATATCAAAGCGATGAAGTATTTTGGTATGAAGACTAAAGGCATTTATCTCATTCCATTTCTTGGTGGCTTGGCATTAAGTGATGAAAAAATCAATACACGTTGGCAAGATGTAGTGATCTCAATTATGGGGCCATTTTTTGGTTTGCTGCTCTCGGTTGTGCTGGTTGTCGTGTACTGGATCACAGGAGAGATATTTTTTGCCGGCCTTGCTGTTTTTAATGCCTTTCTCAATCTCTTCAATCTATTGCCTATATTGCCGCTTGATGGTGGTCACGTGTTAAAAAGCATCAGCTTTTCTATGAACAGCACTTTGGGGATTGCGTTGTGTGCTCTTGCGGCGATCGCTGGTGTCATTTTGAGCTATTGGCTTGGATTAACCCTGTTCGGCTTTTTATTGATTATGGGCAGCATTGAAATTGTAATGGAATGGAAGAAGCGTCATCAAAGTCATTTGCTACCTCTGAATCGATATGGACAAATTGTAGCTTCACTTTGGTATGTCAGTTTAGTGGCTGCGCTTATCGCTATTATTTGGGGTTTTGCAACGACAGGGGATGAGCTGCTACAACTGCCATTACGCATTTTAGGTACTTGAGTCGGTACGTTGGCACCTGTAAGCCATGTATCAGAGCACTTTTTGTGCTCATCTTTAAGCGCTTAAATGACATCTTTGTATGAAGAGGCTTCCTAGCGCCGATAAACTGCTAATGACAACACTGCAGTTAATATTTATGAGCGATCGGATCTGTCTCGAAAATGTGTAGTTGGCAGGATCTCAATCGCTGGAACTGACTGATTACTCGCTGCAAGTTGCTACTGTTTAAGTATAGAATGAATCTCTTTTACGATGAATGAGACAAAAAAGCATGGATATTTGGAAGAAGCCAATCGATTTAATAACATTAAACGCCACCTCCAAAAACACCTTGATAGAGCATCTCAATATTATTTATACCGATTATACTGATCACTCTTTGTCTGCGACCATGCCTGTTTGTCACTTTACCCATCAGCCGCTTGGTATGCTGCATGGTGGAGCCTCAGTGGTACTTGCGGAAACCCTAGGTTCAGTTGCCGCGAATTTCAGTGTGGATCAAGAACACTATTGTGTAGGGTTAGACATTAATGCTAATCATGTTCGCGCCATGCGAGAGGGGATAGTTATAGGAACAGCGACACCTATCCATCTTGGTATTTCAACGCAAGTATGGCAAATCAATATCACTGATGAGCGCGAACGTTTGGTGTGCACCAGCCGTTTGACGGTCGCAGTACAAAAAATTCGTAACCGTTCTCAAGCTATCAAGGTTGATTTATAAAATGGTGATTGAATTTTCAGGTGGAAAAATCATCGTAACACCCCATGAATTAGTGGTACGAGTATTGGGTGATCTGGCCATCACGCTACAAGCCCAAGCCGATGCTGTTCAGCTCATTGGGAGAGGGGCGAATGTCATCTCTGTAAATTGCTCAGAAAGTAAATGGTCGATTAAGTTAGACAGCGAAGAGCAAATTCAGCAACTTTCTCAACAACTCGGCTGTAATATTCTTTAAACAGTGATTAAGACTATTGCATAACCAATATAAAATGAGGAAACTATCTCTGTTTTTTATAAACTGAGATTTCCTCTTTATGAGTAGCCCACGACTTCGCGTTCAATTTGAATCCTTATTTGAGCACTTTAACGGCCAAGATGTTGGTGTCCAGCTAGAAGAGATCACCGAGATCCTTTTCTGCACACGCCGTAATGCGCGTATTGTTCTAAATAAAATGGAGGATGAAGGCTGGATAGAATGGCGTCCTGCGGCGGGGCGTGGAAAATTATCCGATCTCATTTTTAAGCGTAGTCGCAGTGATGTCAGTGAAAACCTTGCGCGTCGATACTTAGATGAAGGTAAAATTGGCCATGCATTTTCGGTACTGGATCAAGATGCGGCGAAACTGACGCAAGTGATCCAAAGCTATCTTGGTGTTCAGCATCAAGAAGGTCTGCAAGTCATACGGTTGCCTTATTATCGCCCGCTTTCAATGCTAAACCCGCTAAAATCCATGCGTCGATCTGAGCAACATATCGTAATGCAAATTTTTAGTGGATTAACGCGGCTAGATGAATATGAACAGCTGCAGCCAGATCTCGCACATACATGGGAATCGGTGACAGCAACACATTGGCGTTTTTATCTTCGCCCAGGGGTTCGTTTCCACAATGGTGATTTGCTTACCACCGACGGTGTTATCCAAAGTTTGTGGGAATTGCGATTTCTGAATTTATTCTCTCATCTTGATAGGATCAGCTCGCCCTCCAACTGGGTTATCGATATCTTTTTACAAAAAGCGGATAGTCGCTTACCGCTTCTTTTATCTGAGTCATGTGCCAAGATTTTACTACCAGAGTCCAATCGTAGTGATAATTTTGATTTAATGCCGATTGGTACTGGCCCTTACAAAGTCATTTTAAATGATGAAAAACGCTTAGTTTTGCAAGCGTTTGATGGATATTTTGGATTTAGGCCTTTGTTAGACCGGGTCGAAGTGTGGGTGATTGACGAAGTACATTCTTCGATGGTTTTTCCTAGCTTATCGCATCCGATAAAAACAAAGCGAGGTTCATTTACAGAAGACGTGGATCTTGATCCCGGCTGTACTTACTTGTTACTCAATCGAAAAAATGGCGTCGCCGCAGATGTAAATTGGGCTCGCTACCTTACCAATAAGCTCAGTACTCTCAACCTATTTCGTCAATTACCAGAAGACAAAGTGGTCGAATTGGGGGTGTTACCTGCTTATGGTTTGAAACCGGGCTGGTATCATCAGTCATCGGGAGATGTTGCCGCTACACCGCCGGGCGAGCGTTCGATCACCATTGCATATCATGCTCAACATCCTATGTTTCCAAGCTTAGTGAAAACAATACAGCAGCTGTTAAAAGAAGATGGAATTTCGGTGGAGCTTGTTAAATATGACTTGACGGTTGAAGACACCGATGCTGTCGATGTTTGGGTCAAACCGATGGGAATTGCTAACCATAGAGAAGATGCGTTAGCAGGATGGTTACTTGATTACAGTGATATCGAGCATTTAAGCCGCGCTGAAGATTTTTCGTATTGGTGTCAGTTAGTGGATGAATGGCGCGCCGATCCAAATGCCATATTTCCGGCCAAAGAGATTGGCAAGTCTTTAATAGAAAAACAGCAAGTTATTCCGATGTTCCACTGCTGGTTAGGGATAAGCAAAGATCAATGTGGTGCATTACAAAATGCGAAATGCAATGCTCTAGGCTGGTTTGATTTTAGCAATGTTTGGGTTAAACCAGAGTTATAACAAATCACAGTGATACCCAAACGACTTGGAGTTACAAGTAGGCGGCTTGTCAGTGGCCGTAAACAGCAGAATCTAAATTATCCGTTGTTGCCGTCATTTCTGGCGGCAACAAGTATCAAGAATTATGACGTTGGTTTGATTACGCCGCAGCTAACAACTTCTGTTGATGAGCCAAGTATTCATCGTACGTTCCTTGGAAGTAGACCAACTGTTTGTTTTTCACATCAATGATCGAAGTGGCCAGCGAAGAGACAAACTCGCGATCGTGGCTAACAAAAATCAGTGTCCCCGTGTAGGACTTTAGCGCGTTATTGAGCGCTTCAATCGCTTCCATATCCATGTGGTTGGTTGGCTCGTCCATGATCAGCACGTTGATATCTTGCATCATTAGTTTGCCAAATAGCAGACGGTTCTTCTCACCACCCGAGCAGTTTCTTGCTTTCTTATTCACATCATCAGCTGTAAAGAGTAGTCGGCCAAGAATGGCACGTACCATCAAATCATCATGTTTTACGGTGCGCCACTGCGAGATCCAATCAAAGATAGTCAGATCGTTATCAAAATCGACAGTACTGTCTTGAGGGCAATAGCCAATGGAGGCGTTCTCAGACCATTTCACCACACCTTGGTTGGCCTGCAGCTCTTTGACTAAGCAGCGTAGAAAGGTCGTTTTACCGACGCCGTTTTCACCAATTACCGCCAAACGCGAGCCCGCCTCAAGCAGCAGATTACCACCGTTGAAGAGCTGTTCATCGTCAAAAGCGTGGCCGAGATTTTGTAGTTCAAGTGCAAGGCGATGCAGTTTCTTACCTTCACCAAAATCAATCGAAGGACTGATGCGGCTTGAGGATTTCACTTCATCAAGCTTGATCTTGTCCATTTTTTTTGCGCGTGAGCTAGCCTGTTTTGCTTTTGAAGCATTGGCACCAAAGCGGTTAACGAAGTCTTGCAGTTCGCTGATCTCGGCCGCTTTTTTCGCGTTGCCAGAGAGTAGCTGCTCTCGAATCAAGCTCGACGCTTCAAGAAAATACTCATAATTACCCGGATAAATACGCAGTTCACCGTAATCAATATCAGCCATATGGGTACACACTGAGTTCAAAAAGTGACGGTCATGGGAAATAATAATCATGGTGCATTTACGCTGATTAAGTTCTTCAGCCAACCAACCAATGGTGTGGATGTCTAAGTTGTTGGTTGGCTCATCAAGCAGCAAAATATCAGGGTTGGCAAACAAGGCTTGCGCCAACAAAACGCGCAGTTTCCAACCAGGAGCCACTTGTTGCATCAAGCCAAAATGAAACGATTCCTCAATACCCGCTTTTAACAAAATATCACCCGCGCGACTTTCGGCGGTGTAACCATCCATTTCAGCGTATTCGCTCTCAAGCTCGGCGACTTTCATGCCGTCGGCTTCGCTCATCTCGGCTAATGAATAAATGCGGTCACGCTCTTGCTTGATCTCCCATAGTTTACGGTCACCCATAATCACGGCATCAATTACCGTGTATTGTTCGAAAGCAAACTGATCTTGGCTCAGCACACCCAATTTTAGCCCTGGTGTAATGGAGACGTTGCCTGAGCTGGGAGTTAACGCGCCACTCAAGATCTTCATGAACGTCGATTTACCACAGCCGTTAGCGCCAATCAAACCGTAGCGATTGCCGTTACCGAATTTTGCAGAAATGTTTTCAAATAAAGGCTCAGCGCCAAATTGCATGGTGATATTTGCGGTAGAGATCAAGAGAGTTTTCCTAGGTATTCAGTTTAGCGAATCAGTGATGTGCAGACGCCAAATCAGCAGAACATAAACAATGGTTAAATAGGCGGCGAATTATACAGAGTTATTACAAAAAGAACAGATGTGAGAGATAGCTCACAGACGGAAATTGCTCAACGTCGAATTGCCTATCGTTATTGGGGAGAAATGGGTGAATAAAAAACACGCTTCACCACATTTTACAGAATGCAGACTAGTATATGCGCATTCACTTTTATCATTAAAGGGATTTTAACAAGGTGCCACCAGCTCACTGTAGCCCGTTTGATTATCAAATTCTCGCTGAAACACTAAGTCAGGGTAGGAATGTAAAATCAGCTCTGCGGTAGTATTGATAAGACAACCATCCAAAAGATGACCACCGATCACTTTGCCTGTTTTATCTGCAACCGCAATGTGCAAATGCTGATGAGATGCGGTTAGCGTGCCTATCAAAGAGACAATTTCAAATGCATCAACAAGGTGTAGATCTGAAGAGCCATCAGCGAGGCGGATGCGCATTTCAGATAGGCACCCGACACAAGAAGCGATGTTACCTGCTTGTATATTCTCTTGCTTTATCAACGCGGCAATAGATTGCTTTAAGTCGTGGCCTTTTATTAAGCGAGACACTGTCACTTTTATCATAGATAATTCGTTATAAAATTATGGTTGTGTTTAGTTTATCGTGCATGAGAGTTTACGTCTAAAGAGATTACTGCTTATATATCCTTGTTGAGACACAAAGTGGCAATTTTGCTATTTGCTTAAATCCGTTGAGCAACGTCCATCATTTCACCGAGGAGCCTAAGAATGATTGAACTGTATACCGCCGCAACGCCGAATGGTCAGAAAATCTCCATTGCATTAGAAGAAATGGGGCTGCCATACAAGGTCAACGCTTTTGATCTTTCAACCAATCAGCAAAAAGAGCCTGAGTTTACGGCCATCAATCCGAATGGACGTATTCCCGCAATTGTAGATAAAGATAACGATGATTTTCCAGTATTTGAATCTGGGGCAATTTTGCTTTACTTGGCAGAAAAAACGGGAAAATTTCTACCCGTAGATCCGAAAGCCCGCTCTCAAGTGATCCAATGGTTAATGTTTCAAATGGGTGGCGTAGGGCCGATGATGGGGCAAGCTAATGTCTTCTTTCGTTACTTTCCAGAAAAAATACAACCTGCCATTGATCGTTACCAAAAAGAAGGGCGACGTCTATTTGAAGTCATGGATAGCCAATTAGAGCATCACCGTTATCTTGCGGGTGATGAATACACCATCGCCGATATCGCAACATGGCCATGGGTGAGAATTTACGAATGGAGTGGCATTAATATTGACGGGCTTGAGCACCTACAACGTTGGTTGGCGGAAATCGCGCAACGCCCTGCAGTGATTAAGGGGCTTACCGTGCCACCACCAAGTCAAGAAAGCGATGAACAGCGAGCGGAACGCATTCAGAAAATGGTGACAAGGTAACCTGAGTGATGTGTGTATGACAAAACTGTGGGCTTATAAGTTCAGTTGAAGTATTTAACTGTGGTTCCTAATTTGTGCATTTAGCATTACACTGCGTGAAAATTCGTGATAAGAAAAACGTAATGATTAACGATAAAGACACATTAGAAAACGAAGAAATTGAAATAGAGGCGATTGGTATTGAAGTTTCGTCGCAACCTATTGAGCTTTATAAGGTGTTAAAGATTGCTAACCTGGTGGATGGTGGCGGGCAAGCAAAATTCCTGATTAGCGATGGTTATGTGGCGGTCAATGGAGAACTTGAAACCCGAAAACGACGTAAAATGTACAATGGGGATTTTCTTGAATTTAACCAAGAGTACTACGTTGTATTGTGTGACCAACCAGTGATTGAAGCGCCTGAAAATGAGGTGACGTCGGTAGTGGCAGCAATAAATGCGCCTAAACCGAAGCAAAAGGCGTCAAAAGCCAAGCCGGCTAGAAATAAGCCGACGACTACAAAGAAAGAGAATTCCGATGCACCTAAGAGCAAAGATGCTGAGAGTGGCCGTAACTCAATAGACTTTTTCTAATTTTCTGTTTTTAATGATCTGATAAATAAAAGACGGGAGCAATATGGCTCCCGTTGTTATTCAGCGCCATTCATCATCTGTTGCCGATCCACCATTTAACGCGTTAGGATCATCATCAAAAGGGTGCTGTGCCTTATACAGTAACACTTCCAACTGATGTTCTAACTGATTGACCGTCTCATAGTCACCTTCCGAACAGGCTATATAGATCTGTTGTTCTAGTGCTTCAATGCTGTCACGTATGGTCATTTTGCACCTCTCATCTCACCCATTAAAGGTGACTTTTATCTGTTTTCAAATCTATTGTAGTCAAGTAAACCAGATTCGACAGGCTGATTTTTTCGATACCATGCATGAACTTTATCGCTGAACGGCCAAAACTTCGAAGAACTGCGGCGAATGGCGAACCTATCGAGCAACTTAACGTAGTCCTGCTCATTTTGTATTTTACTCAATAAGATTACCAATTCTTCAATCTCGTGTTCATGCAGTGACAAATAAGCAGAAGGGTAACTGCCAATGACACCTCTCACTAGAGTCAAACCATCATTCGCTGGGTCACGGTTGCTTTGTTCATCAAATAGACTTGAAATATTGAGATGTGCGTTATTGTGTAACAAAGTAAAAAGTTGATCCTCTCCGTTTTCAGCCGTGATCATCAACATCATGATTTGTGGCACAGCCAGCAACCCTTCGCCTTTGATCTTATTAATGCTATTTAACATCTGTTCACTGCGCGTTGAAAAACCAGTGTCAATTATCGAATAACGATTTGATAACACAGGTTGAAGCTCAGACTTCAAAAGTGCAAACAACTCAGATTTTGGATCTTGCGTGTGGTAAACAATACTGGTCGGTTGATCAAAAGGGGCCACGTTACGTTGCAAAAAGTCACTGAGTTGAGTGCTTTGATTTTGATACCAACTTGACTGCTCTTGGTGCCTTATCTCTCTAGGCAGCAGAGAGGCAAAATTACTTTCACCTTCAAGACGCAGAAAATCCATAAACATGCGAGTAATGAGCTGGTGGCCGAAATTGCCGTAAACATCAAAACCCGCCACCAGTAAATAATGGATTCTTTCTAGTAGGGCATAGTCTAACACCCATGCTGTTTTGGGGTTTTCTCCCACCAAACCTTGCACTACCGATGCACTATCGAAATGCCTAAAAATAGTCAGTGCCGCATTCGGGTTATAGCCATCACCCATCCACAGTACATCTGTGGTTAAGTTCTCGCCATTTTTGAACCACTTGGTTTTATTAATCGGCTCAGAAAAATAGTTGTTTTAAGTTAGTCGCATTTGGCGGCCAAATTGAGTGAAACACTTGGAAGTGGTTCAGCGCAATACGTTAATCTGGCTAGATTCTTTGCCAAGTTGATGAAGGTTAAACAGTATAACCTAACAAGAAATTCAAGCCTGACTACCAACGCGTGGCTGAATCTGTTCTAAATTGGTTTTGTGGTTACGGCGCATTGCTTTCAATGGCGTTGTGCGTTGGTAGCAGCTTAATTCGGCGTTAGCTGGTAAGTGGAATACTCATCAGAAAAAGGATTGTCTATGTTTAAAGAACCGATAAAGTCATCATTTGCAACGGTACAAATAGGTGTGGCAAAGGCGGACGGTAAGCTGTCGTTGACGGATACAGAGGTTGTTTTTGTCCCATTTAATGAGCAGCTTGGCCTCGGCCCCTACCATATCAAGCGTGATGAAATAAAGTCAGTGATTCAAGATGTGGGTAAGGGGGGTGGGATCATTCCGATCACAACCGATGCAATTCGAATCACTTTATCAAATGAGTCAACGTTTGTTTTTATCACGGCTAATCCGAAACAGTGGGTCGAAATTTTCAGTGAAATTACCAGCTAACAAGGCGTTAAAGTGGGACTTGGCACGCTTGGCATTTTCAATTTGCGTTTGGTTTAGTGGTTAGGGCGTTGTGCGGTCACTTTTGTAGTGCGTGCCGGCGCCCCTTAACGCGGCGTTATGCAACTCAGGTAAATTTAGGGGTTCAATCTTTTGGGATTTCTCCGGCTATTCGTTTTGTGTTGTCGGCAAATGAGCTTTTTATCCTCAGATTCTTGGTTAATTCAAACCGTAAAACGGACAAGATTCTTGGTTTGCCTCAATCATTTTTAGCGTTGGCGCGTTGTGAATTTAGTGGGTGTAAAGTGCGGAAAGGGCAAGTTAATCGATTATTTCGTACTTGTTGAAGATTTCGCTCGTTGAGTTTGTTTCATTCAAAAGCTTGGTTTGTTGTTGAAAGGTGGACTTTGTTTTGGCGGCTCATTTATCACAGTTCTTGCTTGGGTTGATTCTTGAATCACTCAACCATTGCAATTGTGGTTTTTGGTCGCGTAAAGTCAGTTTATCTCATTGAATTTGCATAACAAACGGCTCAAGAGGGATTGCCAACGCGTGGCGGCTTTAGTGCCAAATTGAAGTTTAGTGTTTACAGTGTGTTTTTTGAGTCCGGCGGTGCGTTGTCAACCCCTTAGCCGGGCGTTAGCCGACTTCTACCACCTTACTCATCAGTAAGTGTATACTTAGCCAAGTTTTACTTACATTGAAGAAGACCACCATGACAGCATTGACAGATAACATGTGGAATATGAAACCAAATATACCGTTGGCTAAACAACTTGCCAAAAGAGATGTTCCAGCTTTGGTTTATGACGCTGTTAACCTCGAGGGTGTAGCAATGACTTTGCCTGAGGTGCAAACGATTCTTGATGGGATCACCGTAGGTGGCCATCGAATTAGTGATCAAAATATGGCAATGAACCAAGCTCGAGCATGGGAACTTATTTTTGGCTTAGTTGATCAAGGTGAGTTTCAATTTAATAAAGAAACCGCTTTGAAAATTCACAATATAGCTGGCAAAGAAGAAGCGTTAGAGTGGGGTAAGTTTCGCTCTGGTTACGTTTCCATTACGGGTTCAGAGTATGAGCCCCCCGCTCCAGATGAGTTGGACGATAAATGGCTTGAAGTTGAGAGTCAGGTTAATAGTGAATCTGATGTTTACGATCAAGCAATTACTGCATTTTTACAAATGGCACGCGCTCAATTTTTTTGGGATGTTAACAAACGTACCGGTCGGTTCATGATGAACGGTATTTTGTTGGCTAATGGTTTTCCTATCATTAATGTGCAAGCCAAGCGTCAGCAAGAGTTTAATACGCTCATGCTCGATTTTTACTCTTCTAATGACATGACACAAATGAATAAGTTTTTACGAAGCTGTTTGGATGAAAAGATTATTCGTAATTTCAAGCTAGACCTGAAAATCGGCTAACAAACGCTTCAAGAAGGACAGCCAACGCGTGGCATTTTTATCATGCGTTGGTTTTTGTGATAATGGTGTTATGCGGAAGCTCGGTAGTAGCGTTGTCTGCCCCTTAAGCGGGCGTTATGCAACTCAGGTGACATTAGGGGTTCAATCTTGTGGGATTTCTCCGGCCATTCGTTTTGTGTTGTCGGCAAATAAGCACTTTCACCCTCAAATTCGTGGTTCACTCAAGCCGTAAAACGGGCAAGGTTCTTTGTTTGCCTCAATCCGTTTTGGCGTTGGCGCGTTGTCAGTTTGGTGGGCGCAAAGTGTGGAAAGGGCAAGTTAATCGATTATTTTGTACTTGCTGAAAGTCTTGCTTGTTGAGTTTGTCTCATTCAAAAGCTTGGTTTGTTGTTGAAAGGTGGGCTTTGTTTTGGCAGCTTATTTATCACGACTCCTACTTGGGGTGATTCTTGAATCACTCAACCATTGCAATCGTGGCTTTTGATCGAGTAAAGTCAGTTTATCTTATTGAATTTGCCTAACAAACGGCTCAAGAGGGATTGCCAACGCCTGGCGACTTTAGTGCAAAATTGAAATTCAGTGCTTACGGTGTGTTTTTTGAGTCCGGCGGTGCGTTGTCAACCCCTTAGCCGGGCGTTAGGCAAAGTGAGTTTTTATCAGCTAAATCGAGTTTGAATTGAACGGTAAATTCCATGTTTTGTGGCTTAACTTAAGCAATAAACAATCATCACATATTTGCTGTTTCTTGATCGCGTTGGGTTGCTTTTCTTTGTGAGTTTAGCGGCAAAATAACCTTCAGCATCCAAACGTCCGCCGAGCATGCTACGCTCGTCACTTTTCTTCCAAATCGCTCAATTTGAGTTTTTTGGTTTCTTTGCTGAATTAGGATTTTAGTTTATAAATGAATCGGTTAGTTTGTTCTAAGTTTGTAAAAAAGCCCTGTTCTTTGGTTTTAAAAGTGTTGGTGTCAATTGGTTGGCCTAACAAACGGCTCAAGAGGGATTGCCAACGCGTGGCGGCTTTAGCGCAAAATTGAAGTTCAGTGTTTACAGCAGTTTTTTGAGTTCGGCGGTGCGTTGTCAACCCCTTAGCCGGGCGTTATGTTTAATCACGTCAAATCAGTTGGTTGTAACTTTTCTTTACTCCCTCGGCTTGTTGGTTTTGTGCTTGTCGGCAAGTTGGCTTCGTTTGGCGCTGTTTTCCGGACACTCATTCTTTGGCGCTGGAAATTCAGAGAATTGCCTCAATCAATTTTCGAGTAAGCGCGAGGTTTGTGCGGCTGGCTCAATCAGTATTTTAACCACAAGTTTTTGGGCTTGAATTGCCGAAATTAAAAGTCTGTTTTTCAAATCTATGAGTCGTTTCAGTTTTTCAGGTCTTGGCTTTTGTTTGTCAGTCAAAACCGAGTTAATCTTGGTTTTGGTAAAACGTAAGTCATTGAAGCTTAAACATAACAAACGGTTCAAGAGGGACAGCCAACGCGCGGCATTTTTATCATGCGTTGGTTTTTGTGGTTACGGTGTTATGCAGAAGCTTGGTAATGGCGTTGTCTGCCCCTTAAGCGGGCGTTATGATCTTTTACCATCATCAACCTCCCAGTAAATGGAGTGTAGTTTCTCCTCAATAAAATCGATGAATACTTTTACTTTCTCTGGCATGTGTCGCCTTTCTGGATACACAGCAAAAATGCTGTGGTCTGGTAAGTCATAGTTAGCCAATACTTGAACTAACTGACCTGCATTGAGGTATCTCTGCACAATAAATGTTGGCATTTGACAGATTCCTAGTCCTTGTAAAAGCATCTCACATATAGCATCACTATTATTTACTATGAAATTTCCAGTAGGTTCAATCTTGAGCTTTTCATCTGCTTTAAAAAATGTCCATTCAACACCAGCTTGAAACAAGCTGTAATAAATACAATTGTGATCTTTCAAGTCGTGTGGAGTATTGGGAGTACCAGTTTGTTGCAAATACTCAGGGGATGCACATACAACACTGTTGCACTTAGCGAGTTTCCGAGCAATTAGGCTTGAATCTTTTAATTCTCCGACCCGAATTCCGACATCGTAAGCACCAGCGATCATATCAACAACTTGATCATCCATACTTAAAATGACTTTTATGTCAGGGTACAGATCTAGGAACTCTTTTAGGTGAGGGGCTAGGTGTAATCTGGAAAATGCCATTGGGGCATTAATTTTTAATGTGCCTTTAGGGTTGCCTTGATTTAATGTCGCTGCGGTAATCCCTTGCTGAGCTATGTATACAGAATTACGAGCGTAATCTGAAAACTCTTCACCTGACTCCGTTAGTGTCAACTTTCGAGTACTTCGATGGAATAACCTTGTACCAAGGTTATCCTCTAAACTAGATATACGCTTGCTCACGGCTGACTTTGTCATTCCAAGGCGCTCAGCTGCTAATGAGAATGAGCCCGCTTCTACAACTGCTACAAATATTGGGATTGCGGGAAAAATATCTTTCATTGGTGAGTTTTGCTCAACTTAGTTGTGATAATTTAGCTATTATGCATCAATTTGTTGTTAATTATAATGCCCTCATCAGAAGAGGAAAATTTATGTTAAGACAAAGTGGTTTAGTTATAGTAGCTATTTTTAGTGGTCTATTACTTGCGTTAATGATCAGTGTTAACGCCGAATTAGCAGGTAATACCTCTGCATTTCAAGCATCTTGGATTGCTCATGGGGTTGGTGGCATTACAGCGTGGCTTCTTTATTCTGTATTCAAAAAAAATCACGCTCGCGCAAACCGACCGGAAATCAAGAAACAGTATTGGTTTGGAGGTATTCCAGGTGCTTTAACAGTAGTTTTTGCATCAATGACAGTACAGAGTTATATCGGGCTGACAGGAACTTTAGCGTTGGCGCTCATTGGGCAATTTTTTCTCTCATTAATTCTTGAACATTATGGTTTGTTAAACCAACCCAAAACTAAGGTCACTATAGCCAACTTGTTGCCTACATTATTTGTCGCAATCGGGTCAATTTTAATAATTTACGGTAAGGTAGAGATGTAATGGAATTTATATTACTAGGTCTTCTTAACGGATTTTGTATCACTTTAAGTCGAGTTTTGAATGGTCAGCTTAGTGTGCGTAATGGAGCTTTTCATGCTTCATTCGTGAATCATGCTGTAGGATTTGTTTCGTTGTCCTTATTGCTTATATTTGTAACTGAGCCAGTAAACGCATTACCTCAAGACCTAACTTTATATGTTGGGGGAGTTATTGGTGCGCTGTACGTAGCAGTGAATAGTTTTGTTATGGTTAGGTTTGGGTCAACAAATTCAATAGTATTAGTTGTTGCTGGGCAGATGCTGTTTGGGTTGTTCATTGAGGTCTATAGTTTAGGCTTTGAACAAGTTGGGGCGCAGTTTCTTGGAGCAGTTTTAATTGTCACTGGAGTTTTCTTCAAAGGGCGTTTAGGCTTTCAAAATAAGTAAGTGCAACTTATCAAGGGGAACACATAGCAAAAAAAGCACAACGGCTAGGATTAAGAACAATATCAATGGGTTGTGGAGCATTGGCGTTAGCGATTAGCACGCCTAAAGAAGCAGTATTACAGTGCGCATTATATGTCGTTAGGTTAAATGGAACTGGTATCACATCAAGAATAGTATCCCTCACTTTTGAGGGATATAAGAATGAAGTACGGCGAAATGACAAAAAATTATGTTTTTCGTGAATTTGAATGTCATTTAAGCAAGGAAGAGACGGCAAAACTTTGTTTTAAAAGTGTGAGCGTTGTCAAAAGTTGGGATAAGGGAAAGGAAATACCAAAAGAGTGCAAGCGACTAATGAGGATGGCAAAGGGGCGCGAATTGAGTTCATGCGAAAGCTGGCAGCAATTTAAAATGCATTACAACAGGATGGAACTACCAACCGGACACATGGTAACAGCTCAAGAAATTTTAGCAGGTATCGCGCTACTAGAAATAAAAAGCGAGCTTGAAATCAAAACAACAACGAAGCTACTGGCATTCGCTAGAAGTATCGCAAGGGTTAAAGAAAAGGGTTAGGGGGAAATACTTTCACCCCGTATTACTATACGGGGTGCGCCTTGCGGCTCCACACAAAGGGCATTGCTCGACACTCGCAAAGCCCACACGCTTTAAATCCAATGTCTACGACTATAACCAACACCTAACACGAAACCAAGCAGAAAGAGCGGCCTAGGAGGGCGAGATGTGGCGGCATGTCGAGAAGCATTGGCAGATACTAACCGCGCCGATTGAATCAAGAGAACCAACGGGCAGAGGCGGGCGGCTTGGTGCAGCGCTTGCACTACGTGCATTGCTTATATCTGCGATGCTCAGACTAGCGAACGCTTGAATAACAAAAAAGCGCCTAAAGGGCGCAATGAATATTTTTGGCGCAAATGTTAAATAATTAATATGCGCAATTTTAAGAGTTATAATTAAAACCCTTTATAATAGTAAAGGTATTTAATAAAATGGCTTAAAATAAACCACAAGAACGAATATAAAATGCAAGATGTAATTGCATGTAATTAATAATTTAATATTATAATTCAAATCACAATATTAAAATGTCAAGACTTGTAATTTAATTATTTTATTGTCATGAAATTTGAAAATCATCAATCGCTTTCTCTTAATTGTACGAATAAATGAAGTAAACCCAAATGAGAGAAAAATAAATAACACAAAGGAAAACAAAAGCGAAATGAATTACATGTTATTAAGATAGCCGTGTATCCCCGACGAAACGGGGCCCCTCACGGCTATCTTAATTAGATATTAATAGGAAGCATCGAATCCATTGGGTTGTCGTTTTGTCGCTGGTGCTCATCAGGGTCAACGCAAGTCATTATCCTAACGACATCATCCCAAGTCACTTGGTAAACGCATTCGGCCAAGACTTCAAAGTTGTAACCGATTTGCTGCAGCTGAGTTTGGTCAAAGCTAAACATCTTTTTCTTACCATCGTACACATCGATGTAAATCTTGTAGAAAGTTAAATCACGATTCATTTCCGCACCGGTGCGAGCGATGGCCGTGTAAGCAATTTGCTTTGCGTATCCAGTGACGAACATTTCAAAACCATTCAACGGGCCAAACTTACCAGACGTTTTTTGCTTTGGGTTTTTATCACTAGGGTTACCATCAGGTGCCGAAACTTCTGATTGTTGAGCTTGGGCCGTTTGTTTTTGCTCAGGTTCCGGCGGTGCATCACTACCCGACCAGGCGAAGATATTGAAGATAATACCGAGAATGATAAAAAGTGCACCACCCCAAAAAGGCCAGCGATGCCAAACGGGTTTGATGTCATTGGCCATTGCTTCAGCAACAGAACCCGAACTTTGTGTGTGACTCTGGTAGAAAGGGAAAAATTCCTTTTTATATTTGCGCTGCTCTTCATTGACGACTTCAGTTGTCGCACCAATTCTAACCTTTTTCGTATAAGTCTTATCACTACCGAAAGCCGTATTCTTAGCACAGTAATACGTCATTTCAATCATATCTTTTACGTCACGATGTACTTTCCTTAAATTCTGAGTAAGTAAAATAATATCGTAACCGTAGTGACCATGAAGAGAATAAAACTCTAATATCTTGGAATCCAACTGGCGATTGGGTAATACCATATGACACTCATCAATAACAAATAATGGACCCTTATTGTTATCGTCTCGCCAGTCATCCTGATAATCTTCAAATACTGAAAAAGGCCGCTGAGTTGAACCAAATTCATTTAACTTTCCGTCGACAACTTTAATCAATTTCAGTACGTCATTGCCAAATACTTTCTGGAAATAGCTGATATTCAAAGAGACGTTAGTCACAACCTTGCGCCCTGCTTTGATAGCCGGAATGATGTGGTAAACAACCGACTCATAAGACTTACCAGAGCGCGGACGGCCTACAATAGCGTAAATCATGAGCCTAACCTCGTAAATGGAATCAACTGTAAAATCATTCTAATCGTAATGGCTGCAATGATAATCGAGAGACACTGAGGGAGCCCAACAGCAGACATAACCCAAGCAATATTGGGTGGAATAGACGTAAGATATTGACCAATATCGACAGGTTCAAATATACCCATAACCCAAGAAAGCAATATCTTTATTGCATCAAATATCTGCTCAAAAGCCCATAACAAAAGGTCTTTGAGCATGTCAACCAAGCTCAATAATAAGCTATAGAGAAATGAAAGCAGTTTATTAAATAAATCAGTTATCCAAGACATATCAACCTCCAAATATAATTCTACGTGAATAAAACACACTGGTTAAAATAAAACAGGTTCTAATAAAGCTGAATATCCAATCCATATTTATATAATCATCGAAATACATCCAACCATAAAAAGGAACGGGTAATCCGAATTCTGGTTTTTGAGCATTGCTTAAATCAATTTGACCGAAAGCCCCCACAAAACCATCAATGAAATCAGTTTTAAGTGATTGGAGTTGAGTCGACGCTAAGCCGCTTAACCCATCTGGATATTTAGATTCATAATATCCAGAGCAAGTATCGGTTTGAATACAAGTGCCAGTAACACCCGCGTTGGACGTATCAACGTTGTTTATCATGTCGAGAGATTCACCGATTGAATCTAACTTGCCACCAAGCGCATCAACAGAATCTCCAACACGCTCTAATTCAGCATCAACGCGCTCAGTATTGCGGTTGATTGCCGTGGTCACGTCTTTGTTCAAGTTCTGAATGAGAGCTTTGTTATTCTGGTAAATATCGATACCTGATTGCTGAAGCTGCCTAACCTGCTCCGAGTTCTGGCGCATGTTTGCGTTAAGCATGGCCAATTGAGTATTAGCGGTTGCGCTGTTCTGGTTAATATCAATATTCAAATTGTTAAGGGCTGAATTAACATCTCGATTCATGTTAGCGATGGACTTAACAACATCGCCGTTAGATTCGGGCGTTAATGGAGGCTCAACGACATCAGACGGCCCATCAACATCAAGCGGTGGAGTCGGTGTTGTATCGACAGGCGGTAATGGGTTCGGGTCTTCAAGCGGTTTGGTCGGGTCGCTGGGTTCGTGGTCAGGTACAACAGGGTCAGGTTCCGGCTCAGGCTCGGGTTCTGGCTCGGGTTCTGGCTCGGGTTCTGGGTCAGGCTTGGGCTCAACTGGAGATTGACACGTACTATCAGAACACCACGCATCATCACCATCACTTAATGCACACTCGGGGCCAGTTACGGTGTATGTAGCAATGCAATCGTAATTGTTGCCAGTGGTTGAACCGCAAAAAGCAGTGCCAGATTTTAGCTCTGAACCACAACCACCGCCGCTAGTGCTACACCAGAAATTAGAGGGAGGCGTAGTGCCGTGGACACTGGAAAACCAACCTATATCGGTGTCGATACCTATGACATCATCGCAAGGCTTAGAAAGAACCTCACAAAAACCAGTGTCGGGGTTTATTTCTTGATTATCAGGACATGATTTAGTAGACAGCATTAAACTAAGAACATTATCCCAGCCCTTTTCACCGAATCCACGGACGCCGATATTGCCGCCACCGGAAGAGTAAGTTGACAAAGTGTGAATAGTGCCAGCGTATCGAGTTGTTTTACCAACGTAACAACTAGCAGCGGCAGCGTCAGCAACAGTGCCGATGACATAATCACAGCCTACACCTTTAAGATAACTGGATATTTCATAATTAGCAGAATGAGCAAGACCTGAAATTGAGAGGATAAAAAATAAAAGTATTAAACGCATAATAAGCACCAACAAAAAAGGGGCCGAAGCCCCTAACCTTGAAAGTTCCTAGCGGCCAAGAATCCCGAAAGGCCACCAAGGAGCGCGAAAATCATCAACTGGAGGTCATGCAGGACTATTAGCATGTTAGAACGTCCAGTTAAGCCGACTTAACAGCGCGTTTAGCAAGGCCGATAGCTTTGTAAGCCATAGTGATGCCAATGATGGCCACACCAGCCGCGCCCACTTTTGTTGCTACATCTGCAAAATCTACTGCTGCCCAGATTGTTTCCATAATGAATACTCCTAGAGTAAGTTGATTAATTTCGTCGCCAACTTGACGACATAGGTCAGTGCGAAGCCCGAAACAAAAACAAGCGAGTACGCGCCCGAAAATGCCGCTGAAGCTTCAAGTGCTGTTATCTCCGTGTAGCTCATCAAGTACTGATATTCGCTAGCGTTCATCATGATGTATCCGGTACAACTGGAGGCATCGACAGGAACTATCGCTAGAAAACCATCGGGATTAGCTAAGGCACACGAAGGCATACAGATTCCTTTTTTTTTAATTAAGCGTGGGGCTTAATATCAACAACAATATTACGTTGCGGATTCGATGGGTCAGCATCAAGCATTAAATCGCACACTAATGGGAATTTATCTTGGAGTTTCTGAAACTCAGCAAGCAAACTAGGGTGTGGATTCATTGCAATTTGTTGTTGCGTTAAACCAAAAGCAACACAAGAACCTTTATCAGAACTCCAGCCCTCATTTGGTTTTAAGTAATTCACTTGAGCGAAATCATAAGGCTTATTAGTTGCCTTAGCCAAACCCTTGGAATGCTCACAACCAATTACAACTACTGTTAATTTACCCATGTTATATATCTCCAATTGAATCCGACCAGAGCGGAATTTTTAAACGGTCGGGAATGTCAGTTATTAAGAATCCGTCAGTCATTAATTTAATAACGTGCTCAGAGTCTTGATGCATTAAATTTAAAAAGTTAATAAATTTGCCGTACTGTTTTTTTGCGATTTCTGTATAGCGATGTATTTGCGCGTTAGCGATTACACGAGCAATTGGAATACGTTTAGGCTCAACGTTTTCAAGAACAGAAGCTAGAGCAGGGTACGCACCCGTAAAATAAGCATCACTATCAATTAAAATATCAAGCGGAATAACGCGAGACTTATTCCCAATCTGAACCTCCAAGCGTACCCAATCAGGATACTCAATGGATTTCATTTGTTTGCCTTTCTCATAGCCGCGAAATAACTTGCCGTTTTGACGTTGGCCAACGTAAAGCGTTCGACCCTTATCAGGAACCACACCGTATTTTTTTGATTCATCACGAGTGACCAAAGAGCCAGACTCAAAATAGCTGTAGCTAGGAGGAGCGCCACGAGTGATAAACTCACCGTTTTCGTATTGTTCGCGTAGGTAGGGAACCGTGATGGCGCCATGTAAATCATCATAAGCCACGTCAACACGCGTCAGCTTTACATAAGGCATTTGCTTTAATGCTTTATGTAAAACACCCATTTTGATTGCAGAGCAACCAGAGCCGGAGAACGAGACATAGAAACCAAAGTTAGCCGCGCCCCAAGCAACTAAACCCGCTTGAGAGCCGTTACAAAGCAATAGTGCACTGTGAGAATAACCAGAGAAACCGCCGCGACGTTCAAGCGTCCAATGGTTGTCTTTATAAGTGATTTCCTCGTTAAGTAGCTCAACAAAAGATTCGACCTCAAAGTGACAAAGCACGTCCAACATATCAATGCCGATGTTAGAAATGAGCTGTTGATAGCACTCGTTAAAAGTGCAATCCGTTGCGATTTCCATATCACACTCAACCAGCTTTTTATCCAATGAGGCATAGTACAAATCACGATTAGCGAAGTTTTCCATTTCATTGCAACCAAGCACTTGAGCTAAGTTTTCAGCAAAATAACGAATCTTAGTATTCTCACGATTGGCAACAGCTACGGCAGTTTGAGACTCAAACACGTTAGGCGCTTGAGATAGCGTAAAACGCTGTTTTGCCATTTCCTTGCAACGCTCAAGAAGAAGCGGAGAGCCAGAGAAACTCAAATAGTCAATGATTGTCTTATTCATGAATCACCGCAAAAGCACCAGAGGCACGCAAAATTCTTTCATTCTCATTAGTGATTTCAATGAGTTCGCGAGATTCGTTACAAGCAAACATGTACATTTCGTGCTTGTTCTTGAAATACTCAGGGATACCATCAACAGAGCACCAATAGCCGTCTTGGTGATGCTCAAAGTACACAGGGCGCTTTTTGAGTGGTTTGATTTGGATTGGCATGATTAACGAACCTCATAAGAGATTTGCGCCAAAGGCCAGCGGCGCTGAACATCAGGCAAAATGGCTTGAGCCGAGACGAGAGGCATTTTTACAGCAAGTGATTGAATAGAAGTTACTGAATAAAATTGCTTATCATCAGGCGCTAGGCACTCATAAGACAAGAAACGAGGAATTGCGCCAGATGCAACCTGAATGGTTACAAACGGATTCATTGAGTTTGATAGTTTTGCTTTCTTGATTGAAATTGCCATGGTAATCACCTTAACTGATTAGTTGACCACCAAGGGGCTGAGTTAAGGTCAGGTATCCCAAGGCGGTCAAATGGGTGAAGCTCTCGGCGAATGTTCGGAACGCATAAGCGATGTGATTAGTCTTAGAGAGCTTCAAATTCGATTTGTCGAAAGTGTAAATTCGATTTATCGAATGCACAAGATGCGTAAAATCGAAACTAACAAGCTAGAATGAATAAAAAGGAGGTATTGTTATGTATGCGAATGAACTATTAGATAGCTATAAAAAAGCGAAAAACTACATACAAGACAAGCAGATTGCGCACGACTTAAACTTGCAGCCTAGCAAGATAAGCAAAATAAGAAGCGGTATTCGCTATATGACTGATGAGGAAGCAGTTTTTCTCGCAGAACAAGCAGGAATTGACCCCGAGCTGGCTTTACTCGGATGCCACGCAGACCGCAACGAAAACCCAAGAATAAAACAGCTATGGGAACACATAGCAAAAAAGCACAACGGGCTAGGATTAAGAACAATATCAATGGGTTGCGGAGCATTAGCGCTAATGGTTAGCACCAAAACGGAAGCTATATTGCAGTGCGCATTATCTATCTTATGTTAAATAAATGATAACAAAATGAAAGCACCATGCCTTTGTGCGCTTTCTAGGGATGTAGTCATTAAACATAATCAGTATTTACCATAAAATACCTAATAACTAGTCTGATAATCGAAGATTTCATTCTAGTTATTAATACGTTAATTTCCGGCTAGTTTAACTCTGAAACCTTTCTTTTCTAAATAAGCTTTAATTTTGTCTCGAGCATCTCCCTGGATCTCTATTTCACCATCTTTTACTGAGCCACCACACCCACAACTTTTCTTGATTTCTGCCGCGAATAGCTTTAGTGCAGTATCATCTAAATCCAAGCCGGTCACGATACTCACGCCTTTCCCTTTTCGCCCTTTTGTTTGACGATGGATTCTAACCACTCCATCTCCTTTAGGGCGTTCTATAACTTCAGGCTCAGCTTTGATACGGCCTAAATCCGTAGAATATACAAGTGTCATAAATCATTTACTTCTTTAATTGTTCTGCTTTCTGTTTTGCAAGCAAATAAGCTTCGATATGTTTTTGAATAGCCACTTTTGAACCTTTGATTAAGCGACCATTGAAAAAGCAATACCACCCATTGAGCTCACCTGTATCATTCTTCAGTGTAAAGCCGCCAAATTGCTCTTGTTTACCATTTGGAGCTTCTCTCTTCTTACCTACCGCACTGAACTCTCTAGGATCAATGATAGAGGCAGTATCACACCACCAGTCTATGCTTTTTTTAACTGCCGCAAGGTTACCAGTCAAAACATGGTTTTTGATCTTAACTTGCCATATATCTGTAGAGTTAGGCGCAGATGTAAGGGTAAATCCTCGATACGTCGCTATAGCCATATGTTATTGGTCTTTTTAATTATAGGTTAGTTAAATAATAATTGTATCTTCACCGTTATCAAGTATATTTATCGATAAACCATATTGTTATAGTGCATCAAGATGAAAAAAAACATCCCTCTCATCACAGATCCTATGATTTTAAAACAAAAGGTTACCGAATTTTCCGACACAGTTTGCTTTGAACAATTTCAACATTTGACACATTGGCAATATTCGAAGAACTCCGCTTTGGCCATGACTAAAGATTGGAATCATTTTGTTACATTTTGCAAAATAAGATGTGTTAGTCCTCTTCCAAGCTCAACAACTGCTGTTAGGCAATTTATCGAAACGGAAGCTCGAGTGAGAAAATACGCGACTATCAGGCGTTACATGGTCACCATTGGTATCATCCATCACCTACTTTCGATGAAAGACCCCACGCAAAACCGACTCACTCAACTTTCTTTGTTTCGTCTTAAAGGAGAGAAAGGTGATGATGCTAAGCAAGCGACACCGTTAACGAAAAAACATTTATTGGCACTAGATATACAACTTATTCATTCACCTCACAAAAAGGATATCCGCGATCTTGCCATCTATTATGTGATGTTTGAGTGTGCTTTGAAACGAAGTGAGCTTAAAAAACTAAGTACAGGCCAAGTCTTAACTGTGGATGGGCAAATGAAGATCATCGTGGGAAATGTCGATTATTATCTTTCTGAATCGGCCTCTCTTGCACTTAAAAAGTGGCTACAATTACTCAATAAAGAGTCGAACATTGTGTTTTGTTCAATCGATCGCCATGGCAATATTTCAAATAGATCTTTAAATGATGCGTCTATTTTCCGTATCTTACGTCATGCAGGGCAACGTTTAGGCATATTTGAATTGAGGTTTTCAGGCCAATCAACTCGTGTTGGTGCGGCTCAAGAACTGGCGAAACAAGGTTATAAAACTCAAGATATTCAGCAATTTGGACGATGGTTAAGCCCTGCAATGCCAGCTCAATACATTGGTAAGCTCGACATTGCAGAAAGTGAACAGATGAAATTTAAGGTCATTAAACCTTTTGATTGAGTGACGTCGTCACGCAATTAGCTAGAAATTCATGAAACCTATGCCCATTATGCTCTAACATTTTAGGAAACATTGAAATGGGAGTCATGCCTGGGAAGGTGTTAACTTCATTAAGATAAATGTTTCCCTCTGGGGTTAAAAAGAAATCAATACGTGCAAGGTGCCTAAGCTTCATGTGGGTAAAAACCCTAGCAGCACAATCACTTATCATTTCTAATTGATCTCTGGTTAAATTCTGAGCTTGCACTTCAGTCATCGAATGGCTAGTCGCACTGTATTTTTCTTCATAAGTATAAAATGCGTCTTCTGGTGCGATGATCTCACCCGGCTTAGAAAGATATAAAACACCATCAAGCTGATAAGCGGCAACTTCTAATTCCCTAGGTTTCACTGCTTTTTCAACCAGAACTTGTTCCGAGTAGCTAAAAGCCGCATCGATTGCGCTGTTGAGCTGTGAAACCTCGGTGACTTTGTAACAACCAACAGATGAGCCTTGTCTCGCCGCTTTAATAAACACACTTCCCCATTTTTCCAGAGCCTGCTTACACTGCTGATGCGCTTGTGCATTATTTTCTGAAAGAAAAAGATAAGGTGTATTAGGAATACCCAGCGCATCGTACCAAAGCTTAGATGTAATTTTATTAAAACTGTTAGCACTGGCTTCTGGACCACAACCTAAATATGGGATGCCAGCCAGCTCGAGCATCGATTGAATGTCGCCCGTTTCCCCTGGATAACCATGAATGCAAGGAACCACAAAATCGATATTGACGGCAACACCATTGGTATTCAACGTTGCAGCATTCGTGTCTAAGAAACTCAGATCGCCCTTTTCACTGTACCAACCATCGGGTCGCATTTCGACGCGAATAACTTGAAAACCTTCTGTTTTTTCAAGTTGTGCTTGTAAATAGTTGGCTGACACAAGTGAAACTTCATGTTCTGACGAACCGCCACCACATAATAATAGGATTGTTGTTTGAGTCATTAAAATCTGTCCATGCTGCTGACGAATAAACTATAAATCATGATAATCAATTCAGTGTGAAGTTACACGGTTTTAGCCAAGGAAAACCTTTTTACTGTTGTAACAGGCTAAGTTATAAGCAATAAAGGGGCATAAGCCCCTTTGATCATTTATTCGCGATAAAATCCAGAATCAGTTTAACTTATTGAGTGTCGGAAATTCCGAATTTTTGATGGTATCAATACTTTTGGCAAAAGGTTTCATTGCTTGAAACTCGGTTGGCAGTGTTTTAATTGCTTCAACAGCATCGGCACGAGTTGCGTAGTCACCATAAAGTACGGTGTACCACTTGGTTCCATTCACTACTTTATAATTTTCCCAAATAGGTTGGCCGTCAGAATTGGGCAGTTTACTGGCAAACTGATCAACTTTATTCTGTGATCCAACAGCAACGACCTGAATGGTGTAGCCAAAACGCGGATTCATTGCTGTCTGTTTAGCTGTCGGTGGAATGAGCGCTACTGCGGCTTTGCTTTGAGGGCTCATCTTAACGACTTTTTTCTCTGTATCGTTAGGAGACATCTTCACCACATTCGTTTCGACATTGCTCTCAGAAATTCCAGTAGCCATGCCTTCTTGAGCGACTACTGGTTGCTGAACCGGAGCAACTTTGTACTCTTCACGATGGCTTTCAGAGGTGACATCGGTAATGTATGTATCAGATGCACAGGCAGCCAGAAGCACTGATAAACCGACAATTGTGATTTTTTTCATGAATTGTTCAACGCCTTAAGTAGAAATTACTATAAATCATGCCGATAGCGACGCTCAGAATCAAGCTCGCTTTGTGATTATATACCCTTGTACTGTGATTTATGGCACAAAGTCGCAGTTGTCTCACGACGTAATGATCACAATCAAACCAATATAGTGAACAAGGATAGCATTTGTTCGCTAAGCTAACGGTAATTCGTGAGTGAAAGGTTCATCAACATGAACAATTTAAATCCATTCCTGAAACCAAAATCGATCGCGGTTGTTGGTGCATCAGTACGCTCGCTTCGTGCTGGCAATATTGTGATGAAGAACCTACTTCAAGGAGGCTTCGATGGTGCGATTATGCCTGTCACGCCTTATTATCCATCCGTCTGTGGCGTATTGGCCTACAAAAGTATCGAATCTCTGCCTATCGTCCCTGATATTGCGATTTTATGCACGCACGCAACACGCAACGTCACCTTATTTAAGCAATTGGCAGATAAAGGCATCAGCTCCGTCATCGTACTTTCATCTGATATGTATACTGAAGATGCTCAAGGAGTCGAAATCCAAGCCCAATGTTCTAGAATTGCAAAATCGGCAGGAATGCGCATTTTGGGCCCCAATAGCTTAGGGCTGATCCTACCTTGGTTAAATTTCAACGCTTCGTTTTCTCCTGTCACAGCCTTAAAAGGTAATATTGCCTTTATTTCACAATCTGCAGCGGTTTGTACCACGATTTTAGATTGGGCAAATGACAAAGAGATCGGATTTTCAGCATTTATTTCTCTTGGTAATGCCAGCGACATCGATTTCTCTGACTTGCTTGATTGCCTGAGCACGGATAGACACACCCAAGCCATTTTGCTTTATGTTGATACGATTAAGGATGCTCGCCGTTTTATGTCGGCAGCGCGTGCCGCGTCACGTAACCGGCGAATCTTAGTATTAAAAGGAGGAAGAACGCTTGCTGGACGTAAAGCGGCGCAAGCACATACTGGTGGAGACAATACACTCGACATTATTTATGACTCCGCAATTCAACGCACGGGTATGTTACGGGTGAATAATACCCATGAACTCTTTGCCGCTGTTGAAACACTCACTCACTCCGTTCCATTACGAGGTGAACGTCTTGCTATTATTACCAATGGTGGCGGGCCAGCTATTATGGCCGTCGATACCTTGTTAGATCGAGGCGGAAAGCTTGCCGATCTTGAAGAGTCTACTTATCAAAAACTAAATCAGTGCCTGCCTAAAAGTTGGTCTCACAGTAATCCGGTCGATATGGTGGGTGATGCGGATCATACTCGCTACGTTAATATACTAAATGTGCTGCTAGATAGTGATAAAACCGATGCCATTCTCATTATGCACAGCCCATCTGCGATTGCGCAGTCTGAGCAAACCGCTCAAGCGGTGGTCGACGCGATTAAAGCGCACCCTCGCCATAAACGTTTTAACATCCTAACCAATTGGTCAGGTGAACTTACCGCGCGCCCGGCTAGACAAATATTTACCCAAGCGGGCATTCCTACCTATCGAACGCCAGAAAGTGCAGTAGTGGCATTCATGCACTTAGTCGAGTACCGTCGAAATCAAAAGCAACTAATGGAAACGCCGACGACCGCAGAACCCGTTCACGTGTCAGAAATACACAGCGCGCAGCAATGGATAGCGGAGCAACTGGATATACACCCTACCCGCCACCTTGATACACACCAAATAGGCAAGCTATTTAAATGTTTTAATTTTAACGTATTACCAACTTGGATAGCTTCTGATGCCAGTGAAGCGGTACATATTGCCGAGCAAATTGGTTACCCAGTCGTGGTGAAATTGCGTTCGCCCGATATTACGCATAAATCAGATGTGCAAGGCGTGATGCTCAATCTACGCAACCGCCACGAAGTGGCAAGCGCAGCACAAGCGATATTGGATCGCACGCAGATCTCGTATCCTTCCGCTAATGTTCATGGGTTATTGGTTCAGGCAATGGCAAAGCTCGCTGGCGGTGAAGAGCTCAGGATCAAAGTGATCACTGATACAACCTTTGGCCCGGTCATTTTACTGGGACAAGGTGGTTCAGAATGGGATGAATCAATCGATGCCGCCGCCGCACTCCCCCCACTGAATATGACGCTCGCTCGTTATCTGATTGTCAGAGCAATACGCAGCGGGAAAATTCGGCTGCAAAAACTACCAGAGCCAATGAATATTGATGGGTTATCTGAGTTTTTAGTTCGTATCTCGCAGATGATTATTGAATGTCCACAAATAGATGAATTAGATATTCACCCGGTTTTAGCCAATGGCAATCAATTCACCATATTGGATGCCAACTTAGTCCTAAAAGATTACCAAGGCGACGGACAAAGTAGATTAGCTATCCGCCCCTATCCAAGTGAGTTTGAAGAAAGTGTGATCCTGAAGGACAACTCGGCCATTACCTTACGCCCAATCTTGCCCGAAGATGAGCCGCATCATGCAGAGTTTATCCGTAACGTATCAAAAGAAGATTTGTACAAACGCTTTTTTTCGGATGTCGGCGAGTTTAACCATGAAGCCTTAGCCAATTTTACTCAAATTGACTATGACCGAGAAATGGCTTTTGTCGCAGTGGATCATACCAATGATCAAGAGAGTATTATTGGCGTTTCACGAGCACTCATTAACCCTGAGAATAGCGATGCTGAGTTCGCCATCTTGATCCGTTCGGATTTAAAAGGAAAAGGTTTAGGTAAAATCTTGCTGCAAAAAATCATCGACTATTGTCGCTTGAAAGGAACCTTACAAATTTCCGGCATGACCATGCCAACCAACCGAGGCATGTTGACGCTAGCGCAAAAATTAGGTTTTGAGATTGAAGTGCATTTCGAAGATGGGACGGCAGATATGGTTTTGATCTTAAATAAACCAGAATAAAGCCGTAGCGATCAGGTTTGATCACTGCGATCCGCCCAAAATTTTAACTTAGCGTCCAGTTTTTCTTGAGGTATTGCACACACCACGACTTTGCTTCGCCCATTTTATTACGCCGCCATGCCATAATGATCTGCATCGATTTTTCTTCAGATCCGCTGATTGCTTTCAGTTTACCTGCGGCGATCAATGGTTCTGCTATCTGTTTCGGTAATGTGCCAATGCCTAACCCTTCCACTAAAGCGGCACATTTTGCGCTGAAATTAGTTACCGTCAAACGCGGTTGTTTTTGCAAAATATTCACGCTCATTGCAGGCTGGTCACGCGCGGTATCGGCAATCGCAATCACTCGATACTTTTGCCTTGCTTCTTCATCAAATGCACCGCTTCGTTTGTGCACGTAATGCGAGCTGGCCGCTACCCAAACCATTGACATAGTTCCTATGGTTTCTGCTTTTACATCTTGTGGTAACGTATCGATACGTGGGCAAATCAGCAAATCGGCTCGATCGGTTGAAAGTGACTCCCAACACCCCGCTAAAATTTCTTCTTGAAGACGGATTCGTGTTTTACTGACATTACCTAACGCTTCAACCATTGGGAAAAAATTATGAATAGGGATAATACCGTCAAATGCGACCGTCAAATCCAGTTCCCAACCATTCGCTAACAAGGTTGCGTCATTCACCAATTTTTCTGTCGCCGATAAAATGGCTCTACCCCGCTCAAGAATGAGCAAGCCGGCTTCAGTAAACGTCGCTTTATGCCCTGAACGGTCAAAAATAGTGATATCTAAATCTTGTTCCAATTTTTGGATCTGATAACTCAGCGATGATGGTGCACGGCTTAGCTCATTTGCCGCCGCAGCAAAGCTGCCTCGTCTATCAATCGCATCTAAAATATGAAGCGCTTCTAAGGTAATTGGACTTTGCAAAATGGACATCCTTTGGTGAAATTGCAGTGAGTATGCAATAACGAGTATGCCTTATTTATCATCGTTGTGGTATCTCTGACGGGATGGAAAATAGACGAGGAGAACTGGTTTGGAACCAAAAATCGTAGAAATAACAAAGCCAGTTTAATACTGGCTTTGAGACACATTCATTTAAAAAGGGGTAGAAAAGTTATCAATGAGTGAGTCTATTTCTTATTTTCTGACATCTCTTCCTTAACCATGACCGCTGCAGCCACGATAAAAACGATGATTAATCCAAGCTCCATGTAAAACCTCGATAAGTGTGTAAAATTAAAGGCTAAAATATAAACAACGCGATTCTAGCAGACTGGAAAAATATAGACAGCTTTTAACGTATTGCTAACGTTTTTAGCGACTCAGTTCAAAAAGAGCGTGAATACAGAAAAATGGTAATTTTCATCACATCCGTAACTCTAGATTGTTATATTCTCTTCCTACTTGAAGCTACAGCGGTGTTTAACAACGCACCGCCGAACTCAAAAACCCACTGTAAACACTTGCACTAAAGCCGCCACGCGTTGGCAGTCCCTCTTGAATGCTTGAATGTGTATATGTGTTTCAGATGCCACAACCCATTTTTATTTCGACCGACCTAATTGACCGTTCTGAACTAGATGTTACGTGCAATGGCCACTAGCTCGTCTCGGCAAATTTGCAACCAATATTTGAGAGTCTCTTGCAGCATTCTTACCTGATCACCGATACGGTTGACTTCTTTCCGCTCCTCGTCGGTGAGAGGTCG
>NZ_JAMQXI010000036.1:0-406297 GCF_024743775.1 Vibrio sp. RM-69-4 | reverse complement strand
TATCTGAGTTTTTTCCATCCATAAGAAAAGAAGGATAAGCTTTAAAAATATTATTCAGAGTAGTTCTTAAATGAAAAGCAGAGGAGTAATGTTTTTTTTTCGTAAGCTCTTCCTGAAATGCCTGCGTGTGTAGTGCATTTGATGCTTCAATGAAAAAATCATAGAACTTAGCTAAATCTGAAGCCTTCGCTTTGACTGTGTTGTATGGCTGGCTACTCAATATCAGATTATTTATATGCTCTTCAAGCTCCACAATTGAACCTGTGGTTTTCGAAACAAATGAATAAAAAATCACACCGTCTGCGGTGGTGAGTTCTCTTTTAATAATATTTTTAGTTTTCCTAGCCACTTTCCATTGCACCAATTAATGAACCTCATTCTCCGTATATCCTACTACAGAAAAATCGATAATGGTGCAATGAACACTGTGTTTTTATACAGTTTGTGATCTCAGTGTTAGAAATGAATTTTCGGTCTAACAAGAAGCAAAAAAGCCAGTACCTAAATTAATAGATACTGGCTCTTTAAAGTGGCACGCCCTGTAGGATTCGAACCTACGACCACATCCTTCGTCACACTATAGCTTTCGCTACCACCTCTTAAGGCTTTGTGCGCTGGACTATACCTTTACCATAGCTTTGAAAGCTTTAGGTAGACACCGTCTAGTCTCTACACCTTCCCAGAATTACTGGGCTTGGCTCGGGATTGCCAACTCATTAAAGTAAGGTTTCCCCGAATTTGATGTCTTACACTCTTATCGTTTCCAAAAAGAGGCCCAATCTGAACGCTAGAGAAATCTAGCCAATTAGAAGGGACGTGCTCTATCCAGCTGAGCTAAGGGCGCTTTATTTTGCTTTTCAACTATATCTAGCTAAAAAACGAAATTCAAATTGTTTGTACGCTTCATTGCACCAAATTAGGTTGCAAAGCCACTAGTCAGTAATCTTGATTCATTACACCAGAAATAACCTAATATAAGAACCTACGACCACATCCTTAGAAGGGACGTGCTCTATCCAGCTGAGCTAAGGGCGCGCTACAGGGACAGGATTATACGAGTTGAACTCCGTAAATCAATCGCTTTCTCTAACATTCTGTTTCAAATGCCTAAAAAACTGCCATTCGCTAACCATGTGACGAAAAACAGAACAAAGCAAACGTTTGCTTATAGATGTTACTTTAAATATCTGCGACAATGCGCCCAAAAATATTTGCGACCAATGTGTAAGGAAAGCCATGACTGCTCAAAATATTGATGGGACACTCATCTCCCAGACGGTTCGCTCTGAAGTAGCGGCGCGGGTAAAAGCTCGCACTCAAGTGGGCCTTCGCGCTCCGGGGTTAGCGGTGGTGCTGGTGGGAGAAGATCCTGCGTCACAAGTGTATGTCGGCAGCAAACGTCGTGCTTGTGAAGAAGTAGGTTTTGTTTCTAAATCCTATGATCTTCCGGCCACTGCAGGTGAAGAGGAACTACTGGCGTTAATCGATAAGCTCAATGCCGACCCTGAAATTGACGGCATTTTAGTGCAACTGCCCTTACCTGCTGGGATTGACACAACCCATGTGCTTGAACGCATTGTTCCTGAAAAAGATGTCGATGGTTTTCACCCTTACAATGTGGGCCGTTTAGCCCAACGCATTCCTAAACTGCGCTCTTGCACGCCCAAAGGGATCATCACTTTGCTTGAGCGCTATAACGTTCAACTGCGTGGTAAGCATGCGGTGATTGTGGGCGCATCCAATATTGTCGGCCGACCAATGACGTTAGAGCTGCTACTGGCTGGTTGCACCACAACCACATGCCATCGCTTCACTAAAGATTTAGAGCACCATGTTCGCCAAGCTGATTTGTTGGTGGTGGCCGTTGGTAAACCCAATTTTATTCCCGGTGCATGGATTAAAGAAGGTGCCGTGGTGATCGATGTGGGCATCAACCGCTTGGAGTCAGGCAAACTGATTGGCGATGTCGAGTACGATGTAGCGCGCACCAAAGCAAGCTTGATCACCCCTGTTCCGGGTGGTGTCGGGCCAATGACGGTGGCCAGTTTGATTGAAAACACCCTGTTGGCGTGCGAGCAATTTCACCCCAATAACTGATCTTGCTATTGATTATTGCTAGTGGTTATTGATAGCTATGATCAGCGAGCCAAAAAGAACCCCAGCACTGCGCTGGGGTTCTTGCGTTATAAACCAACTTAGCCTTTATTGGGCATTATTCATTTGCGTTAGTTTGTTGCCTATTGGCGTAGAGAAATTGTAGCCGTCGTGTTCGTCCCAGTTAATAGACCATGTCATCACACCACCGTAGTTAGGGTAGTTGAAACTCGGTTTCACCGTCGCGCAAGAGGTTCCCTTGGTTAAGCAGTCCAACGCATCAAGAATGTTTTGCGTGGGCGCTTGCCCAGAGTTGGCAGAGCTCGGGCCAGAAGGCAAACCGATTGCAACTTGATCGTCACGCAGTGGTTCAAAGCGTGAACCATCGGCCAAATCAAACCCTTCTAACAGCATTTTTGATTGAGCGACCATCATATCCACCGAACCTTCAGGAGCTGCACCCGGTAGATAAGGGTTTGGTAACCCACCGTTGTTATAAAGCTGAACATGAAGTAGATCGAGTGTGTCACGAACCTCATTGATGATAGGAATATACGCACCCCAAATGCCGCTATAAGCCACCATTCCTCCTTGAACATAAGGGTGTTCTGGTGCCATGGTCAGGTACATATCACCGCCGATGTTGGCTTCAATTTGCTTTAATGCCCGGCCCAAGCGCGCTTGAATTTGCGAGCCATGCATTAAGTTAGAACCACTTTCTAAATCAACATCCAAGCCATCAAAACCCCACTCTTTGATCAACGCCGTCAAACTATCAACAAAGTGCGCTTCATCACTGTCAGTATTGAGCGTAATGTTGCCTTCCGCGCCACCAAGTGACAAAACAAAAACTTTGCCTTTGGCTTGCAAAGCCGCCATATCTTGCTTGAACTGGGTAGCATCTAAAGCGGGACAGCTACTATGCGCATCGCCTGCGAAAAGATTGAAATGCACGGTTCCATTACTGTTGCGGTCATTATCGGCAAATGCAATATCGATCACATCCCACGCATCAGACATATCAGCGAGACGCATTGGGCAGCCAGCAGCATTGACAAAATTATGCCAGTAACCGATCAATTTGTGCTTTTTCTGTGTCTGTTCAACCACCTTCACGGCAGCTGCGTCTGACAATACACTACTGCCTGCATCATAAGCTTGCGCAGCCACTGTGTATTCGCCGATAGCCGTAGGTGTCCAAGTGTAGGCATAAGGCGCACTGGTATCAGTTGCGACCACCGCTCCATTCACTAAGAAATCGACTTTAGAAACAGCACCAGTGAGTGACGTCGCATTGGCAGCAATATTGACTGGTTTACCTAAACCGACGGTTTGCCCTGACGTTGGCGATGTTAACGACACCACTAACGCTTGATCGCTTACTGAAACGTTAATCTGACTTTCAGCGCTATTATTGTCATTATCGGTTGCGATGGCTTTGAGTGTGGTACTTCCTACCTTGCTCGCAACCCACTCAACCGAATAAGGCGCTTGGTTTACTACGCCAAGGCTCGTGCCATCAGCAAGAAATTCCACTTGTACTACACTGCCATCGGCATCATTAGCTTGTGCACTGAGGAGGATGGTAGAACCAGCCAGAATCACTTCATTATCAACAGGGCTTGTCAATGAAACGGTAGGTGGCGTGGCGCACGCGCCCATTCCTGTCCACGCTTCTTGCCAATAGCTTCCTTTGCCCGGCTCATAGGCCCACGCTGAGCTGGAAGAGCACCAACCTGCGATATCACAACGGAACTTTTGATTATTGTTTTGCACCAGTTCGCCCGCTGCGTAACTGCTACCCGCCACATAGGTTGCTAAACCTGCACAACCACCACTTGAGCCTCCAGATACAACCAAGGCGACCTCTTGGTTATGAGTCGTTTGGTTATCATTATCCGTCGCTTTGGCTTTAAAGGTGTGAGAGCCTGAGACAGCAGTCCAATCGTGGGCATAAGGTTCTGAAGTATCTGAAGCGACGAGTTGTCCATCCACATAAAAATCAACTTGCGTGACGGTTCCATCCGAATCGGTAGCATTAGCGCTTAGCGTCAATGAGTCACCAGCCGCTAGCTGCTCAGCACCTGTTGGGCTGGTTAAGGAGATGGAAGGAGGAACTAAACCACCAACAGGCGTAACCGAAATGGTTGACGCGGTTGACGTAGTCGCACCCTGATTATCAGTGGCAATTGCAGTCACTTGGGTTGCGCCTAAAGCGGCAGTCCAATCGGTTTGGAAAGGCGCTTGTGTGATGACGGCGATCGACACGCCATCAATCAAAAATTCAACCTGTGCCACGCTACCATCGCTATCAGACGCGGTGGCTTGCAGCGTGATTAAGCTGCCTTGTGGAATTTGTGCATTATTGGCAGGAGAAACGAGATTTAGCGTGGGTGGAACATTGCCACCACCGCTGTCACACTGCCCGAGTGATAGCCAAAATGCCCAGGGGCCGTTATTGCTTGCAGGATCATTTCCCTGCGTCCAATAGTTAGCTTGATAGGCTGCGTTAGATTGCGTCACTTTATCGCCGGACGTATAAATGGCGGCCGTATCCCAAGAGCCCAAGCCATCACAGTTATAGGCTTGAGCTTGGTAGCTTATCCCTAACGTTGTAATAATGGCGGCTCTGAGTAGATAAGAACTCATTGTTCTCTCCTTTGCTTATGAATAATTAACCCGTTCCCAAGTAACTTGACGTGGTGGCCTGCAATACGCGAGATAAAGACAAGGCAACATCAAGTAGGCAGGGTATATAACTAATAAGCTAGAGGACGAGAATTGCACTCTAAATAACTGATAATTTTAATTATCTCAGCTCAAAATCACGGCATGATTTCAACATCAACACCGCTTGCAAATCTTTTTCGGCGGACTTCACGAACTCACCTAATCACACGTCGTTGAGAAATTGATATGGTCAATATTATTTTGGTGAGGTGGATGGATAAAAATGCCGGCTCTATTAGCCGGCATCGAATATACAAAATGTATGGTGGGTTCTCGTAACCAATAGAAACACTACGTTTATAGCGACAAAATAACCCCAGCAAGTGCAGCACTCATCAAGTTAGCCAGCACGCCAGCGCTGATCGCTCGAAAACCATATTGAGAGATGAAGCTGCGACGCTCTGGCACCAAACTGCCCAAACCACCGATCAATACTGCCATGGTCGAAATATTGGCAAAGCCGCACAGAGCAAAAGTTACAATCGCTTGAGAATGTTCACTGAGCGAATCTTTTACGTCCATCAATTGGATAAAAGCGACAAACTCGTTCACGACAATTTTATTACCAATCAGTGAGCCTGCCGTCATCGCTTCGCTCCATGGAATGCCCACCAGCCACGCAACTGGAGCAAATAGGTAGCCTAAAATCAATTCAAAACTAAGGGTTAAACCAAACAGACCACCCACCCAGCCCAATAGGCCGTTGAGTAGCGCAATCACACTGATAAAGGCCAGTAACGTTGCCCCAACCGCAACCGCGATACGAAGCCCAGACATTGCACCATCAGCTACGGCTTCAACCACATTGGTTGCTTTTGGTATCTCAACCTCTTCGTTGGCCACCTGCTGACTTTGCGCTTCGGTTTCCGGCACCAAAATTTTCGCCATCAACAAACCGGCTGGAGCTGACATAAATGCCGCCGCAATAAGATAGTTAAGGTTAACGCCCAGTGAGGCATAACCCACTAACGTACCACCCGCAACAGAGGCTAAGCCACACGTCATCACCGCAAAAAATTGCGAATCACTCATGTGCTTTAAATAGGGCTTAACGACTAACGGCGCTTCAATCATGCCGACAAAAATGTTCGCCGTGGCTGACAGTGACTCTGCACGCCCCGTACCCAATAATTTTTGCAAACCACCGCCAATCAAATTAATCACTTTAGGCATCAAACCAATGTGGTACAAACCGGAGATCAAAGCGGAGAAGAAAATGATGATGCCAAGCACATTAATCGCAAACACAAAACCAACGCTACCATTGGCTAAACCGCCAAAGAGAAAGCCAATTCCCTCTTGCCCATAATTGATCAAATTCGATACCGCACCCGTGACACTGTTGAGCACTTCTTTCCCCATAGGGACATACAGAACCAATAGTGCAAAGCCTACTTGCAATAAAAAAGCGAGCGACACGGTTCTAAATTGGATGTTTTTTCTATTGGTAGAAAGTAGCCAAGCCGTAAATAAGATGGCGACGACGCCAAGTAATGAGTTCATTTGCTGTCAATCCAGATAACGGGGATAGGAAAGGCGCGCATTCTATCGTGCGAAAACGAATGCGCAAGTCGCAAATGTTACAGAGGTGTGCTTAAAAATAGCAGCCTTAAGCCTCTTATTTCAAGTTGTTGATTTGTAACAAGCTAAACGATTGCTTAGGCTTATCTTTTCCATATAGAAAAGATGTTTCTGAGTTGGGAAATAATAATTCGTACTCATTACACTTTTGTCAAACGGATGTAAGGCTCTAACTGAGTATCCCAGTAGCAAGGTGTACCGATTAAAGCCTTGATAAATTCAATCACGGCTGAGGTTTTCTTCGGCATATGTTGTCGGCTCGGGTAAACCGCATAAAAAGGCATACTTTGATTTGCGTGCCAATCTGGCAACAACTGGATCAGTTTACCAGTTCGAAATTCATCTCGAATTAAATAAGTCGCCAAGTAAGCAACACCCCACCCTGCCACGGCGGCGTCACGCACGGCTTCGGCTAAATCTACCGAATAGTTACCCGACACATTGATGTTGATTTTTTGCTCTGGATTGGCAAACGACCAACGGGTGTAATCTCGCTCCCAACTACGGTAGATAAGACAGTTGTGACCTAACAGATCACTGGGTGTCTGAGGGGGTGAATGGTTTAATAAGTATTCCGGTGACGCCGCCAGCACAAATTGGCAATCGGCGAGACGTTGCGCCACGTACCCTTCCGGCAAATGTTCGTTGTTGGTCACCCACAAATCAAGCCCTTCTTCGAGCATATCGACTCGATAATCGAACAAATGCACTTCCACTTGCAGTTTTGGATAACGCTGACGAAGCGCCTCCAGTGCTGGCAAAATGTGCAAAGAACCAAACGACTGTGAAAGACCAAGCTTAATCAGCCCAGACACCTCATCACGCTGGCTTTCCATTTCAGACTGCGCAGCATCCATCAACCCAACGACCGCAATACAATGGCGATAAAAAGCCTCTCCAGCCTCGGTTGTGGTGAAGCTGCGAGTGGTTCGCTGAACGAGCTTCACCCCGAGCGAGGCTTCCAGTAAGGCCAACTGCTTACTAACATGCGATACTGATACGCCTAAGCTTTTGGCCGCAGCGGTAAAGCCTTGATGTTTGATTAACGCAGCAAATATCACCATTTGCCCTGCACGTTCAACTAGCACACACTCTCCAGAAATAGCAAAGGGCTCATGATGAGCCCTTTGCGTTCAATTAAGGTTCAAATCAATAGGTAATTCTATCCGCCAAATGGCTCACCGCGAGGGCGAAATAATATGAACGGTTCCACTTCATCAACACATTATAGTTGTTGTATACCAAGTAAACGCGGCCATTTTCATCATCTGGCATGATAAGCCAAGCTTGAACGTTGTCTAAATTAGGCAGTGGTTTACCTTCGTAACGGGTAATACCGAGCTTGTTCCACTCTCTCAGTGACTTCCCTTTTTCGGGTTGTCGCCCTTCTAAAGTGCGGTCAAAGCCATGCGGAACTTTAACTTGACGGCCCCAAGTGTATTTATCATCCCATCCCGATTGGCTGAGATAATTGGCCGTCGACGCGAATACATCTTCCTTTGAGCGCCAAATGTCTTTTTTGCCATCGCCATTACCATCGGAAGCGAACGCCAAAAACGAACTCGGCATAAACTGGCATTGTCCCATCGCGCCAGCCCATGAGCCTTTCATCTCATCGGCTTGGATATGACCTTGCTGTAGAATTTGCAACGCGGCCATCGTCTCCTTGCGGAAAAATTCTTCTCGACGACCGTCATAAGCCATAGTCGTCAGCGCATCAATAACACTAAAACCACCGGTCAACGCACCAAAATTACTTTCTACGCCCCACAAAGCCACGATAAAGCGCGGCTGTACGCCATATTGTTCGCCAATGCGGCTAAGCTCTGCATAGTGCTTTTCATACAGCGCCTTTGCTTGGTTCACTTTCCATTCTGGAACCGCGCGTGGGATATATTCATCCAGCGTCAGTTTCTTTTCTGGTTGATTGCGATCGGCCGTCACAGCACGTGGCTTGTACTCCACATTTTTAAACGCATCGATTAAAATTTGCTCTGAAATGCCTTCATTTCGTGCTTGCTGCTTCAAGCCTTCGACATAGTGTTCAAAACTAACCTCATTCGCCATCAATGGCGTGGAGAGGCTTAATCCCAATACGACTGACAATAACTTTCTCAAATCGTCCTCCTTGAGCTGAAAACTTAGCTATCTTTTTGCTGAGCCTTTTGCTGCTTATATTGTTCTAATAAATTTTGTGGCGGTGGCGGTAACTGTAGGAAAAAGCCCTCATTTTCTAGAGACTCTTTTACTTTTTCAATGTTCACTTGGGCAAGTGTACGCCCTTCCAGTTTCACTACCATGACTAAAGTAGGTTTACCGAACATCGCCATTAATGTGTCAGGAACCTGTGAAAAGTCATCCTTTTTGGGGATATAGAGATAGGTACCTTCTTTTTTAGAGCTTTTGTAGATAGAGCAAAGCATGACAAACCTTTTATTGTAATAAACTGGCTTTTCGAGCCAATTAAGTTAGAAACGTTAAACTTTTACCAAATTTGAGATTAAAACAAACATTTGACCGCAAGATAACTTGCTGAGCTAAGTCAGGGAATATAACATGACAACCCTAGTTTCAGGCAACGCCCTTTCTAGTGAAGCCATTAGTTATTGAGGTCAATATAAGATGTCGAATACTCCTGACCTAAAAGGTAGCAGTTTTACTTTGTCAGTGTTACACCTTTGCGACAGTGAAGTTGCCAATACCGTTGAGTTTCTCAAGGAAAAAGTCGCCCAAGCTCCTGCTTTTTTTGCCTCTGCACCTGTAGTGATCAATATTGCTAAAGTGATTGGCGATATTGATTTTGCGATACTTAAACAAGGCATCACTGAAGCGGGAATGATCCCGGTCGGTGTGACAGGTTGCCGTGATAAACGCAGCCAAAACTTAGCCTCAGAAGCTGGCTTTGCCGTGATGGCAGCAAGCAAGTCGCCTTCTCAAGCTCCCGCTCAAATCGCGCCAACCAAGGTGATTCGCACGCCCATTCGCTCTGGCCAGCAAGTGTATGCCAAAGATAGCGATTTAGTGATCCTCAATCACGTCAGCGCGGGGGCCGAAGTGATCGCCGATGGTTCAATTCACATTCATGGTTCACTGCGCGGAAGGGCCATTGCCGGTGCCAGCGGCCAAACGGAAGCAAAAATTATTTGTCACGATTTACAAGCAGAGCTGGTCTCCATTGCTGGAAATTATTGGCTTAGCGATCAAATTGAAAGTGAGTTTTGGCAGAAGAAAGTGATGCTCAGCATGGTTGATGATTCACTGCATTTTGAAACGCTCACGATTTAAAATTAACAAGGAAAACATAATGGCACGCATTATTGTTGTAACGTCAGGAAAAGGCGGCGTTGGTAAAACAACCTCAAGCGCAGCAATTGCTTCTGGCTTGGCTTTAAAAGGTAAAAAGACAGCAGTCATCGATTTTGATATCGGTCTGCGTAACCTTGACTTAATCATGGGTTGTGAGCGCCGCGTGGTGTACGACTTTGTCAACGTCATCAACGGTGAGGCGACACTTAACCAAGCGATGATCAAAGATAAACGCACCGAAAACCTGTTTATTCTGCCTGCCTCACAAACCCGTGATAAAGATGCGCTCACCAAAGAGGGCGTAAAGCGCGTTTTGGATGAACTCGATACGATGGGCTTTGATTTCGTCATTTGCGACTCACCAGCAGGTATTGAGCAAGGCGCGTTGATGGCTTTGTACTTTGCTGATGAAGCGATTGTAACGACGAACCCTGAAGTCTCTTCCGTGCGCGACTCGGACCGCATTTTAGGGATTTTGGATTCCAAATCAATGCGCTCAGAGCAAGGGTTAGAGCCTGTTAAACAGCACCTTTTATTGACCCGTTATAACCCTACTCGCGTGACACAAGGTGAAATGTTGAGCGTGGAAGATGTTGAAGAGATTTTACATATCTCTTTACTTGGCGTGATCCCAGAAAGCCAAGCGGTGCTTAATGCCTCCAACAAAGGTGTTCCGGTTATTTTTGACGATCAATCAGACGCAGGCCAAGCTTATGCTGACGCTGTCGAGCGCTTATTAGGGCAAGAAGTCGAGTTTCGTTTTCTAACGGAGCAGAAAAAGGGCATCTTTAAACGACTTTTCGGGGGTTAATATTATGTCTCTACTTGAGTTTTTCCGACCACAAAAGAAAACGACCTCAGCAAGCCTTGCCAAAGAGCGTTTGCAAATTATCGTCGCCGAACGTCGTAGTGAAAATGACCCTGCACCGACCTATTTGCCTCAATTGAAAGAAGACATTCTCAAGGTGATCGCCAAATACGTCGCGGTTGACCCTTCGATGGTTGAAGTCTCTTTTGAGCACAAAGATGATGATATCTCTGTGCTGGAATTGAACGTGAAACTGCCAGACGAAGAAAAGTAATCCTTATGATAAAAGAGCCTGCAAAATTGCAGGCTCTTTCTCTTTACTAACCAATTTTACTCAACCAATTTGTTGAGCCGTTCACCGAGAATAGGTAAGCGCCAGCTCTGCATCACATCCGGCAATTGCGCGGGATCTCTCTCTTTCTTCCACACCCAACTCAATAGCTGGTTGAGCTGTTTTTTAGAGGCTAAAAATTCAGTCGCTAAACCCGTGGTTTGAGACACTGATTTGACTTCATCTTTCAACCGTTTAAACAACTGTTTATAGCCGGGATAGTCCATCAAAGGGTCGATTTTAGGTGGGTATTGATCAGCCGGAGTCTGCTGGCCCGCTTTCACCAATGCAATGATTTTGGTACTGTGACGTTGAATCGTTCTCGGATCGGCCCCTTCATCAATTATACGGCTTGCACTCGTCAATCCCAAACGAGCGATAGTCAGCAAATCTGTCTCTTTGACCACAAAATTGAGCGCCAAATCACGGCGTACCGCCTCTTCGTAGCGCCAAGTAGCTAAGGGTTTGAGAATCGCTAATTCTTGCGGTGTTAGTTGCCATGCCCCTTTGATATCCAAATAGGCCAAATCGGGATTAGTCTGTTTAATGCGTTTGACGCTCAATAGTTCAGATTCTTGCTGCGCCGCTTGCCACCAGCCCGCCTGCGTCACTTTATCGAGTAATTTCTCGTAAATCGGCAGCAAATAAAACACATCGGCGGCAGCGTAATCCAACTGCTTTTGCGATAAAGGCCTTGCTAACCAATCAGTACGCGATTCACTTTTATCAATTTCAATCCCTAAGAATTCATTGACCAATGCGGCAAATCCGGTAGACAGTCCATGACCGAGAAAGGCCGCCATTACTTGTGTGTCGACCATTGGAAAAGGTGTGCAGCCAAATGCATTATGAAACACTTCGAGATCTTCACCACACGCATGCAGCACTTTGAGCACGGAGGTGTCTTGCAGTAGCTCGACAAAAGGGGCCATGTCATCAAAGGCAAGTGGGTCGATTAAAGAGAGGTTTTCACCATCATAAAGCTGGATCAATCCGAGCTGTGGGTAAAAGGTACGCACTCGGACAAACTCGGTATCGAGCATCACCACATCGGCATCTCGCGCGGCAAGGCATACACGTTGTAGGTCGTTAGGCTGGGTAATTATTTGGTAGTTCACTAATGGCTCACTTTGGGCAACCCTACTAGAGGGGACATAAAAATGCCGACGGTTTGAGTCGGCATTCTAGCACTATTTTTTCATACTGACTTGATGCTTAGGCACGTTTTGTTTGTTCAATTGCCGCATCATTTTCTTCACGAAGTACGCGGCGTAAAATTTTACCCACATTACTCTTTGGTAAATCTTCCCTAAACTCAATCAACTTAGGCACTTTATAGCCAGTCAAATGTTTACGGCAATGGGCAATGATTTCATCTTTGGTTAAGCTCGGATCACGCTTAACCACATAAATCTTGACGATTTCACCAGACACTTCATGAGGCTGGCCGATAGCGGCCACTTCTAATACTTTGCCATGCAGTGCAACCACATCTTCAATCTCATTAGGATAGACGTTGAATCCAGAGACTAAAATCATGTCTTTTTTGCGATCGACAATATAGACCATTCCTTGCTCATCAAACTTGACAATATCGCCTGTAGAGAGCCAACCATCGGCATCAATCACTTCTTTCGTCGCTTCCGGTCTTTGCCAATAACCTTGCATCACTTGTGGGCCACGCACTTGCAACTCACCGACTTGATCATAAGCCAACACTTTGCCTTCATCATCAACGATACGCACTTCGGTTGAAGGAACGGGTAAACCAATTGCTCCCGAATAATCACTTAAATCATAAGGATTACCTGTCACCAGTGGTGCACATTCAGTCAAACCGTAACCTTCAAGCAGGTGGATACCCGTCACTTTTTTCCACTGATCGGCCACCGCGCGCTGTACCGCCATGCCACCACCAACAGAAAGCTTAAGATTTTTGAAATCAAGTTCATGGAAATCTTCGTTGTTGACCAACGCATTAAACAGCGTATTCACCCCCGTAATGGCAGTAAATGGGTACTTTTGCAGCTCTTTGACAAAGCCTGGAATATCGCGTGGATTAGTAATCAATAGGTTACGCCCACCCATTTCGACGAACAGTAAACAGTTTACGGTCAGTGCAAATACGTGATAAAGCGGTAATGCCGTCACAACCAGTTCGCGGCCTTCGGCCAATACTGGACCATATGCTCCTTTTGCTTGGAGCACATTCGCAATCATGTTGCGGTGGGTCAGAATTGCCCCTTTTGCCACACCGGTTGTACCACCGGTATATTGTAAAAATGCAATGTCGTCGCCAGACATAAAAGGCTTCACATACTGTAAACGGCGACCTTTGTGCAACGCCTTACGCATGGAAATGGCACCTGGTAAGTCATATTTTGGCACCATCCCTTTCACATATTTCACAACGAAATCAACCAACGTCCCTTTTGCTCTAGGTAACATCTGTCCAAGGCTGGTCAATACCACATGTTTTACCGAGGTATTTTCAACAATTTGCTCTAAGGTATTGGCAAAATTCGAGACGATGACGATCGCCTTTGCATCGGCGTCATTCAGTTGATGTTCAAGCTCTCGCGGGGTGTACAACGGGTTAACATTCACCGCAATCAACCCGGCTCGTAATACACCAAATAACGCGACCGGATACTGCAATAGGTTAGGCATCATTAAGGCGACACGATCACCTTTTTTCAGCTTCAGCTCATTTTGCAAATAGGCGGCAAATGCTCGGCTGCGCTCTTCCAGTTTACGAAAAGTCATGACCGAACCCATATTCATAAAGGCTGGTTGATCGGCATATTTATGAACCGATTGCTCAAACATTTCGACCAAAGAGAGGTACTGATCAGGGTTGATGAATTCAGGTACGTCAGTTGGATAGCGTGAAAGCCAAGGTTTCTCCACGGTAATACTCCTCGTTATTGGCGGCTGCTCTACGGCGATATTTTTATGTGCGCTATTACAGCACAGCCAAAGCGCTTGAGCACGAAACACTCAAACACTTGTTTAAATTTTGTTAACTAAGCCAAAAATTAGTTCGGCGACTTGCGAAGGTTGCTCAAGATGGCAATGATGACCACCAGAAATAGTGAACATCTCTTGCCGATCATCGGCGAAATAGCCTCGAGCGGCTCGTAACTCAGAAAAACCGTGTGTACCGAGAATCACACGTTGTGGGCATTGGATGTGCGCCATTATGTGCTGAGCATGCTCATACGACATGCGATACAAGGAATCGCTGTTTAACTGTGGGTCATGACGCCAATACCACTCGTCATTGCACAGCTCAACCCCTCGAATAACGATGGGTTGGATCAAGGCTGCTTCTAACTGGTTGACTTCGGCTCGGCGAGCAACAGCGTATTCTAAGTTCGGTAACCTACGACGAGGCTTACGCCGGATCCACTGGCGGCTGAGTACGCCATTGCGCAGCCTGGCCACACTCTCTAGTGGCGATTCAGCCAATGGAGCCATTCCTTCGATTTGAACTAATCCTGCGACTTGCTCAGGAAAGGCGGCACTATAGCAACTTGCGATTAAAGCACCAAGGGAATGCCCTACGATCACTAACCTGTTTGGTGATAAGTTGAGCAAAAATGAGTAAATATCATCAATATAGTCATGAAATGGGTAAAAATGACCGTCGGCTTTATGGCTTGAAAGGCCATGTCCCGGCAAATCGATTGCGCAAAGGTGTAACTGTGGATTAAGGTGACTTAACGCTTTGATAACGGTAAGAAAACTGGATGAATTATCTAACCAACCATGCAAAAAAACGACCGATAAGTCGGCCGTTTGTGCGTTTCCCAACTCTTGAGTCGCAATCATTCCTTGCGCAAGAGAGTACTGTTTTTGTTGCATCGCTATTTCACTTCTTGTACCACGCGCCCTTCACGAGCACCAATGTACATTTGACGACAATATAAGCTGTGGCAAGGGTACATATAAGTACCGAGATCATTCACGACCACTCTTTCTTCAACTCGCCACAAATGTAGCCCTTTTACGGCCATGGTTGGGAAAGTGTATTCAAACTCACCCACTTTGGCTTTTTCTGGAGCAAGGCTGGTTCCCACTAGCGTCACCAAACGATCTTTCGCATAAGCCACTGGGTCAACAAACCCGTCAACATAGCCAACAAAACGCCCTTGCGGTTCGCGGTCGATATCCGGTCGGCCTGATGAGCTAATCGGCAAATTGACTATTTCAATCCGTGTTTTATCCGCCAAATTAGTCACACTGGCGATGACGCCGCCCAGCCGGACTTCATCTTGCTCATTGGTTGGCGTATTGACCCAAGTGGCGTAATCGGTGATCACGGCCTCACTACTGGCACGAAGATCATCCGGTAAGCTTGAGCATGCACCAAGCAGCAATGTGGACGATAACAATAGTAGCGTTTTAGAAGTGGAAAAAGATCGCATCATAATGACCTTGTTGGATTAGATGTAGATATCGACTCCAAGCAGTTGAGCAAGTTCCTCTTTTTTTGCTTGGTTCATCACGTCCATGTACTCTTCCATCGCCTTTCTTGATCGGCCTTCAGGAAGATCGTATTCCAGATTAGCCCGATGAATCTCTGATGGATCGACATGACGAATTGAATGAGAAACAGCATTCGCCACCTTAGTAGGTTGGCCTACTCCGGTTTTGGCATCGCTTTTCTTTACCCCATTGTTCTTATTTGCGCGATTAGCCCTATTGCTACCGGGCACTATCGCAGGAGGTAAACCGTTAATTGAAACCATACTGTTCCTATTCAATTAGAGCAAGACGAATGCAACGCCTTGCCTTTCACTGATTATTCTCGGCCCGGTAACTTCTTCCAAGCCACGTTATCACGCAGGTAAACAGGGCTCGACTCTTCCACTGTTAGCGTGTTTCCTTTGGCAAACTCGTACTGAGCAAGAAACACCATATCCTGTGCATCTGGGTACAATACTTCACCCATTTGACACGAGATAGGCAACGTATCTAACTCTTCTTTATAAGCCGCCCAACCGGTTCCAGCGCAGCCCCAAGTGATGCTGTCAGCTTTGATTTGCTCAGCAAGAGTATTAGGAGCAATGACGCACTCTGCATCTATCTCTTGCCAAGAGCCATCTTCTTGACGTGTATAACGACCCCAGTAAATCTCACTCATTCTGGCGTCAATTGCACACGCCACCTGCTGGTAACCCTGTAAACGATAGCTGCCTTGCGCCATCGCGGCTAGGGTTGAAATACCTATCATAGGTAAATCAGCGCCGAACGCTAAACCTTGTGCAATTCCAATGCCAATCCGTACTCCGGTAAAACTGCCCGGACCACGGCCAAAGGCTAGCGCGTCTAGTTCCTGTAAGGTGATGCCTGCTTCTTTGAGGACGGAATCCACCATGGGTAGAATTTTCTTGGTGTGATCGCGAGGGGCAACTTCACTGCGAACGTACAGTTTGCCGTTCATCATTAAAGCAACAGAACAGTTCTCTGTTGCTGTGTCTAAGGCAAGGATCTTTGCGCTCATTACTGTCTCTAATTGTTGTTAATAGTTACGGATGTCGTGACTGAAATTTGACTTAAGAAATCTTTTACTTTGTCCAAATCCCGCGTACGTGGAATGGGCGGTAAACTGGCAAGAAATAACCCACCGTAGTCACGGGTGACTAAACGGTTATCACAAATGATCAGTACACCTTTGTCATGTTTATCGCGGATCAAACGCCCGACCCCTTGTTTTAAGGTGATGACGGCATCGGGTAGTTGTACTTGCGCAAATGGATCCCCACCGCGCATTCGGCAATCTTCAATTCGCGCTTTCAACAGCGGATCATCCGGTGCGGTAAATGGAAGTTTGTCGATAATAACACAGCTTAATGCGTCACCTCTAACATCTATCCCTTCCCAAAACGCCCCTGTCGCGACCAATAAGGCATTACCTAATTCCATAAATTCGGCCAACGTTTTTTGTTTACTCGTCTCCCCTTGCATCAGCACTGGCACGGTTAACACTTCTCGAAAACGTTCACCTAACTCGCGCATCATGCTGTGGGAAGTACACAAAAAGAAGCAGCGGCCTTGGTTTTGCTCAATCACTGGCGACAAAATACGCACCAATTTATCGGCAAGGCCAGGGCTATTGGGTTCGGGTAAATAGCGTGGCACACACAGCCGCGCCTGCTGCTGATAGTCAAACGGGCTTGGCAATGAAAACTGAGCTTGGGGCTTTAGTCCTAAACGCTGAGTGAAATGGCTAAAATCGTCGTTTACGGCCAAAGTTGCGGAGGTGAAAATCCATGCGCCCTGCTTTTGTTGCACCTGTTCGTGAAATTTATCGGCCACCGAAAGTGGGGTGATGTGTAAACTAAAATGACGCGGCGTGGTGTCATACCAATAGGAATAACCGGTAATAGAGACATCACACACTCGATCAATTCGTCCTTTAATTAAGTTAGCGCGCTCAAATGCGGTATCCAATAACTGGCTGCGACCTAACGCGAGTTTTAACACATCGATAGCAAAATCTAAGCTGTCTCGCAAACGCGCTAATTCTCGCGAAATCGATGGTGAAGCTAACGCCTCACGCCAGTTGCCTCGAAAACTGGGTTCACCCAACACAATGCGTAAATCCATCGCTGACTGCACCAGTTTATCGCCCACTTTCTGCAATTGGCGCATATCTTTTGCTTCAGTGCGATAGCCGATTTCAATATCTTTCGCCAGCTCTTGAACTTGGCGACTGGAGACTGATTGACCAAAATATTGGCTGGCGATATCCGGTAACTGATGCGCTTCGTCGAAGATAAAGACCTCGGCTTCGGGGATCAACTCACCAAACCCGGTTTCTTTGATCGCCAGATCGGCCAGAAAAAGGTGATGGTTGACCACGACAACGTCGGCATCCATCGCCTTTTTGCGCGCTTTAGAGACAAAACAGTCGACGTAACTTGGGCACTCTTTGCCAAGGCAATTGTCGTTGGTTGAGGTGATGGTTGGAATGACCGCACTGTCTTCAGGCAACTCTTCACATTCACCTAAATCACCACTTTTGGTTTCCGATGACCAACGACGCACTTTCACTAATTGAGTCAGCAGCTGTGGATCAGATTGGTTGGTGTGGCTTTCCACCATTTGGCGGCTCAGCCTATCAAGGCACAGATAGTTTGCTCGGCCTTTTAATAGCGCGACATTGCCATAGAAACCGAGCGCATCAATCATCAAGGGTAAATCACGATGAAAAAGCTGCTCTTGCAGGTTTTTAGAACCCGTACTGATAATGACTTTTTTACCACTGAGCAGCGCAGGCACCAGATACGCAAAGGTTTTGCCTGTACCAGTCCCTGCTTCAACCACTAATTGCGATTGTTGGGCAATCGCCTTAGCGACCGCTTCAGCCATGTCAATTTGCGCTTGTCGAGCTTGAAAACCGGCAATGGCTTTACCTAATGCGCCTTGTGAAGAGAAGGTTTTTGCAATCATCAAAAAGTGGGGGTAAGTGTTCGTTGCGGGGCATTATGTCAGGTTTGATGAGCTGGCGCGAATCCAAGTGCAACCCGCGCCAGTTAGGTGTGTTCTATTTGCGATTGAGGTAACGAGATAACCAAGCTGGTCCTTCGTACCCATTCTCCGTTTGGGTCATTGCTTTTGCCGCCTCGGCGGGTGACGCTCGGTTCTCCCACATGTCTTCCAAAATGATTTCGTCAATTTGATGGTCTCCCATCAATGCACTCACTCTTTCCATATACAGCTTTCGTGCGAGGAGTTCTCTATCCATAAATACCGCCTTAAGACACTCTGTGAGGAAGAAAATTAGTAAAAGCCTAACGGTGAACCCGTTTATATATTGAAACCAACTTAATAATAGATTAATTATAGCCCTTATATTGCGGGGCGCCTCACCGTTCACACGCTCACGAATTAGTTTTTAGAACGAAAAAAATCATGCACGGAAGTAATTAATAATGGAAAGAAAAACACTGCTCACTCATTGTAGTGATGCGCCCGGACTTATCTCTAAAATCACGAACATTTGTTATAAACATCAACTCAATATTATTCATAACAATGAGTATGTTGATAACATCAGTGGTCACTTTTTTATGCGTACTGAATTGGAAGGCTACTTTAACGACACCACCCTTCTAGCCGACCTTGACCAAGCCTTGCCTGCACATGCAAAGCGTAAACTGATTGATTCTTCACGCAAACGCATCGTTATTTTGGTGACTAAAGAAGCACATTGCTTGGGCGATATTTTGATTAAGAATTATGATGGCAGCTTGGATGTCGATATTGCTGCAGTGATTGGCAATTACGATACGCTGCAAAATCTGACCGAAAAGTTTGATATCCCGTATCACCATGTTTCTCATGAAGGGCTAAACCGCGAGGAACATGAGCAGAAATTGTTAGAAGTGCTGGACCAATATCACGCAGACTATTTGGTCCTCGCCAAATACATGCGGGTACTCACTCCTGGTTTTGTCGATAAGTACCATCACAAAATTATTAATATTCACCACAGCTTTTTACCGGCATTCATTGGTGCAAAACCTTATCAGCAAGCGTACGAGCGCGGTGTAAAAATCATTGGTGCGACGGCGCACTTTGTCACTAATGATTTAGATGAAGGCCCGATTATTAAGCAAGATGTGATCCCGGTTGATCACACATTCAGCGCGCAAAACATGGCGCAAGCTGGGCGGGATGTTGAGAAAAATGTGCTGAGTAAAGCCTTGAACAAAGTTATCAACGATCACGTTTTTGTTTATGGCAACAAAACGGTCATTTTATAGTAAAGCGAAGACTGTTCCTCACGGACGTAGCAAAGACAAAAGGCGCGATTTGCGCCTTTTGTTGTTTTACGATTGCTGGCTGATCACTCCAAGTGATAACACCACCGACTAGCTTGGACCATAGATTATAACTTAATCGCCAGCTCGACCCCCTGACGAATCGCACGCACAGCATCAAGCTCACCAGCATAATCGGCACCACCAATCACATGCATCTTCTCACCCAATGATGTCCATTTATCTTCAAAAGGACGCACTGATTCTTGCCCGGCACAAATCACAATTTTATCGGCGTCTAACAGCAAAGGATTACCGTCAAGCGTGATATGTAAACCGTCAGCGGCAATTTTTTCATAACCGACACCACCCAGTAGATTCACTCCACGCTTTTCTAAGGTGCGTTTATGGATCCAACCTGTGGTCTTACCGGGGCCTTTACCTACTCGTCCTTTGCGACGCTGCAATAGCCATACCGTTTTCTCACTCATACAATCGGGGAATGGGTACAAACCTCCGGGATAAGCAATCTCTTTATCGATGCCCCAATCATGCAGCCAATCATCAAGTGTATGCTCTGTCGGCTCAGTCAGCATAGTGGCGACGTCAACACCAATGCCACCAGCACCAACAATCGCAACTTTTTCGCCAACGGGTGTTTTTTCACGGATCAGCGTTTGGTAATCCACCACCTTTTCTAGGTTATCAATACCATCAATTTTTACTTTTCTCGGCTCGACACCCGACGCCATCACTACTTCATCGTACGGTTCGAGCATCTCAAAATTGACGTCAGTATCTAAATGCAGATGTACACCGGTTTGATCAATACGATTTGCAAAGTAGCGAATGGTTTCTCGAAACTCTTCTTTGCCGGGAATTTGCATCGCCAAACGGAACTGACCACCAATGCGATCATTTTTTTCAAACAGATCAACATGATGCCCACGCTCAGCCAATGTAGTCGCACAAGCAAGCCCCGCCGGACCTGCGCCAATCACCGCCATTTTTTTCGGCTGAGCCGCTGGGCGAATAACCATTTCCGTTTCATAACAGGCCCGCGGATTGACGAGACAACTGGCTCGTTTGCCTTTAAATACGTTATCTAAACAAGCTTGGTTACAGCCGATACACGTATTGATCAGCGCGGCTTTTCCTTGCTCGGCTTTGGCAACAAATTCTGGATCGGCAAGAAACGGACGCGCCATCGACACCATATCCGCTTGACCCGTTGCTAATATTTTTTCTGCTTCTTCTGGAGTGTTGATGCGATTACAGGTCACGACGGGCACAGAAAGATGTGGGCGGATTTTTTCCGTTACCCAAGTAAAAGCAGCACGTGGTACTTGAGTCGCTATCGTTGGAACGCGCGCTTCATGCCAACCGATGCCTGTATTGATAATGGTCACGCCAGCTTGTTCAAGTGCCTTAGCGAGCATTAAAACCTCTTCAAAAGTGCTGCCCTCTTCGACTAAATCCAGCATTGAAAGACGGAAAATTATGATGAACTCTTTACCAACCACTGCACGAATCGCTTTCACTATCTCAATGGGTAAACGGATACGATTTTCGTAACTACCGCCCCAATCGTCGTAACGCATGTTGGTTCGTTTACAGATAAATTGGTTGATCAAATACCCTTCCGAGCCCATCACTTCCACACCATCGTATCCTGCAAGGTGAGCTAATTCAGCACTACTGGCAAAGGCATCAATGGTTTTTTTTATCTGACGGGCACTCATTTCACTCGGCGCAAAACGCGCAATAGGTGCTTTAATCGCCGAAGCACTTTGGGCAAAAGGGTGCATTGCGTATCGGCCGGCGTGCAGCAATTGCAAGGCGATCTTTCCACCTTGGCGATGCACTGCCTCAGTCACAACTTGGTGTGCGCGCGCATGTTTTGCCTTGCTAAATTCAGCACTGAAAGGGTGCAGTCGACCGCGCAAATTAGGCGAAAACCCGCCCGTCACAATCAGCCCAACCCCACCTTTTGCACGCTCTTCATAAAAAGCGGCCAGCTTATGGAGCCCTTCCTTGTGCTCTTCTAATCCCGTGTGCATTGATCCCATCAATACACGGTTGCGTAACTGAGTAAATCCTAAATCCAAAGGCTCTAACAGATGTGGGTACATGGCGACTTCACTTTTATAATTATGCGTTATGGTCTGACCAGAATATTATTGCCCACAAAAAAAATCAAACAAGTGTTTACATTTTTGTAACACCGATCAATCTTGCGGTTGTTTGGGTATACTAGATCACGTAGGATGTAAGCCATTAATATCTCAAGGTTAATCCCTTGATTCATTTAAACACGCTTGCGAATAGCCGCAGTGGAGAAACAATGAAATCACTATTTCGATTTATCGGTTTGATATTTAAAGGTTTTTGGAAAATCATTACCTTTATTCGTTTAGCCTTAACCAACCTGTTCTTTTTGCTCAGTATTGCACTGATTTATTTCTTGTATGTGCATGCCGATTCTCCCCTGCCTACCATAGAAAAAGAGTCCGCATTAGTAATGAACTTATCGGGACCGATTGTTGAACAGAGTTCTTACATCAATCCGATGGATTCAATGACTGGTTCATTTTTTGGCAAAGACTTACCCAAAGAAAATGTATTATTTGATGTAGTAGAGACCATTCGCCATGCGAAAGACGATGCGAAAATCACAGGCATTGTGCTCGCTCTTGGAGAAATGCCTGAAACCAACCTCACTAAGCTACGTTACATTGCTAAAGCGCTGAACGAATTTAAAGCCACTGGCAAACCCATCTACGCAGTGGGAGATTTCTATAATCAAAGCCAATATTATTTGGCAAGCTACGCCGATAAAGTCTATTTGGCACCGGACGGCGCCGTGATGCTGAAAGGCTACAGTGCCTATTCAATGTACTACAAAACTTTGTTGGAAAAGCTGGATGTCAATACACACGTTTTCCGTGTCGGTACTTATAAATCAGCCATTGAGCCATTTATTCGTGACGATATGTCCGACGCGGCAAAAGAGTCCGCCTCTCGCTGGTTAACGCAGTTGTGGGGAGCGTACGTCGATGACGTAGCGACCAACCGTAAGATTGACGGGAAAACTTTAAATCCATCAATGGATGAGTTTCTGACGCAATTAAAAGCGACCGAGGGGGATCTCGCCGCTTTATCATTAAAATTAGGATTAGTGGATGAACTCGCCACTCGCCAACAGATGCGCCTCTCCCTAGCTGAAGTATTTGGTAGCAATGGGGAAGATAGCTACAACGCCGTAGGTTACTACGAATATCAAGCCACCATTAAGCCACAGTTTAACGCAGATATGGACGATGTAGCCGTGATCGTGGCTAGTGGTACCATCATGGATGGAGATCACCCACGAGGCACAGTCGGTGGTGATACCACCGCCGCATTACTTCGCCAAGCGCGTAACGATGATAAAGTCAAAGCCGTCGTATTGCGTGTGGACAGCCCAGGAGGCAGTGCCTTTGCCTCCGAAGTTATTCGTAATGAAATTCAAGCGTTAAAAGACGCAGGCAAACCGGTTGTCGTCTCAATGTCGAGCCTTGCAGCGTCTGGCGGTTATTGGATTTCAATGAGTGCGGATAAAATTGTCGCGCAGCCAACCACGTTAACCGGTTCGATTGGTATTTTTAGTGTCATCACCACATTCGAAAAAGGACTCAATAAATTGGGGGTTTATACCGATGGCGTAGGAACCTCACCTTTTTCTGGTGTCGGTGTCACCACAGGGCTAACAAAAGGCGTGGCCGACGCACTACAACTGGGCATTAACCATGGTTACCAGCGTTTCATCAGTTTGGTGGGAGAGAACCGTGGCCTTTCATTGGCGCAAGTCGATCAGGTCGCGCAAGGCCGCGTATGGACAGGACAAGATGCGATGGATCATGGTTTAGTCGATCAAATGGGTGACTTTGATGATGCCATTAAGCTCGCAGCACAACTGGCAAAATTAGAGACCTACAATATTTATTGGGTAGAAGAACCCCTTTCACCCGCTGAGCAATTCTTGCAAGACATCATGAATCAAGTGCAAGTTCGCTTCGGTTTTGATGTATCAACACTAGTGCCAGCGTCGCTGCAACCTGTAGCAAAACAATGGGTGCAAGATGCCAGCCTACTCAACCATTTTAATGATCCGAAAGGGCAATATGCGTTCTGCCTAAACTGCCAAGTTCAGTAGCAATATCAATCTGTAATGACTAAAAACCATTGGGGCGCTTTGTGTTGAGCGCCCCTTTTTATATTAAGTGAATACGCTATAATCCCCCGCTCTGTTCCCCTACACGAGTGATTTCTAGCTATGGCAAGAAAACATATCTACATCGCCTACACTGGCGGTACTATCGGCATGCTAAAATCCGACCATGGTTATGTCCCTATTGCGGGCTTCATGGAAAAACAACTCGCAAGTATGCCTGAGTTTCAGCGCCCTGAAATGCCTGAGTTCACCATTCATGAATATGACCCTCTGATTGACTCCTCGGACATGACACCTGAAGATTGGCAACAAATCGCCAACGATATTCGAGATAATTATGATAAATACGATGGCTTTGTGATTTTACATGGTACGGATACCATGGCTTACACGGCATCGGCACTCTCTTTCATGCTGGAAAACTTGGGTAAACCCGTCATTGTGACAGGCTCACAAATTCCGTTGGCCGAATTGCGCTCTGACGGACAAGCGAATTTACTTAATGCGTTGCACATCGCCGCTAATTACCCCATCAATGAAGTGACGTTATTCTTCAATAATCAGTTGATGCGGGGTAACCGCAGTGTCAAATCACACGCCGATGGTTTTAATGCGTTTACCTCGCCGAACCTTCCTCCGCTGTTAGAAGCTGGGATCAATATTCAAATCAGCAGTAACGTTAAAGTTGGCGAACAGCCGCAAGGAGCCTTCCGAGTCCATAACATTACACCACAACCGATCGGTGTGATTACCATGTACCCTGGCATCTCTCACGAAGTGATCCGCAATACCTTATTACAGCCAGTCAACGCGATGATTTTGCTGACTTTTGGTGTGGGAAATGCACCTCAAAATGCGCAACTATTAGCGCATTTAAAAGAAGCCTCAGAACGTGGCGTCATCGTCATGAACTTAACTCAGTGCTTAGCAGGTAAAGTCAACATGGGCGGTTACGCGACAGGCTGTGCCCTTGCAGAAGCAGGCGTGATCAGCGGCTACGACATGACACCCGAAGCCGCTTTAGCCAAGCTTCACTATTTACTGAGCCAGAATCTTTCTTATGAAGAAGTGAAGCAGAAAATGCAGGAAGTATTACGTGGTGAAATGAGCTTATAGCTTTAAGCACCCACAATATATTTTCCCCTCATTAACAAAATCCCCAACTCAATGAATTGGGGATTTTTGTATTCTGTACAAGTCAAATAGACTCATTCGTGGTTTGGATTGACTCGAACAATATCGTCTTGTCCGTTTTGAAAGCGCTTTTTCAGCTCATTTTTTGATTTAAAACTGATTTCTCCACCAGCGGCAACTGTCATATGGTCCGCTTCTACATTATGCTTAGATTGATACAACATCACAGCTTGCATGCATGAATCTCGCTGTGTTTGTGAAAGTGGTGTACCTTCAGGCCACTTACCCGTTTCAACAGCGTGCATTAATCGCTTGTAAGCTTCGGGGGTGATGGCGTTAATGAGTTGATCGGCATCCATGGTCTATCCTTAATTAACGAATTCGTCACAAACATAACTTGCCATGATATTGAGTCAAGACAAGCCCAATAAATAAGTGTATTTGATCACAAGCTAATATTATGAATTTGATAAAAGTGCCCATGATTCTCAGCCTATCACTTCTTATAAGTGGCTGCTTTGAGAATAACAGAGATACCGACAAGCTATGTGCTGATAATCCTAATTTGCGCTGTGAAAGGCTCAATATAAATGATGGGCAATGTAGAGTTCCACGTACGGACCTCATCTGGCATCGATTTGAAGTACTTAAAAATCCAAGCGATAGCAACAAGATTAAAGAATACGGATTAGTTCAAGCTTATCGAAAATGTCTCGAGCTCGCTTCACAAATTCAAGCGATTGATCAAACGGAACTCAAACAACGTCGATTTTCAGCACTCGTCAATACAGGGAAAGATTTAGAGCAGATTGAAAAAGAGCTTCAGTCATCCAGCTCCGCGGAAACCTTATACTTTCTCTGGAGTCAGATTGGTGATAAAAGTGCACAAAGAAAATTCTTACAACGTGAAGGTAAACCCGAGCTAGATACAGCAGAAATGCAATACGCTCTCGCTACTTTTTATGTTCAACGGGATCGAGAAAAAGCAATCTATTTGCTCCATCGAACCTTAGAACTCAGCCCAAAAGGCAGTATCAACCTTGATGCTATCAAATCTCTTGCCAGTACCAACCAAATTCTCAAACAGAAAGAAAAAGCTTACATTTGGGCGATGGTAGGAAAAACATTCAATGTGCCGGTTGCTTCAGAGACAGAACTCAAATTGCTGTACGGGTTTGATCAAGAAAAATTTGATGCACTCGACGATATCGCCGAAAAAATCGTTGACGCTATCAAAAATGGACAGTTTAAACCAGAGCTCATTCCTCTCGACTTTGCCAACTAACAAAATGTAATCATAAAACAAAGAGCGGTGATAAGTTCACCGCTTTTTCACTTTTTGTTGAAAATTAACGACACTGAATTGACACAAAATCGTTCACCTGTTGTTTGAGGTCCATCGGGAAAAACATGCCCTAGATGGCTATCACACACCGTACAACGGATCTCAGTTCGAATCATTCCATGCGTTAAATCTTCAAGATAGCGGATTGCAGTATCATTGATCGGTGCATCAAAACTTGGCCAACCACACCCCGAATCATACTTATTGTTGGAGACAAATAACGGGCTGCTGCAACAGGTACACGCGTACACACCTGTGTCACGATTATGTAATAACTTGCCACTAAACGGGGCTTCTGTACCGCGTTGACGGCAAACATAAAACTCATCATCCGTTAGTCTTTCACGCCAGTATTCATCAGGTTTAACATTATTCTCAATCTTCGATTTCACTTACAAAACTTCCCTTCTTCTCAATATTGCGCTGGTACTTTTTATGCCAAAAACTTGCATACTCCACTCTTTGTAGCACATACTTTCTCACCATGAAATGGTAGGTATGTAATTTCTAACTGCCTTAGAAGGCTAAAGTATTTTACGCCAACTGAAAGTAAACAGAAGCGGTATAAAGTTTAAAATTTAATCACTTACGATTAATTGTGAAAAAAAGCGACGCTTTTTTTTGACTTTAAACAAGTTAAGTCCGATTATCTGTTGCAGACATTTACTGGATTCTGTAATTTTACTACCAGTTATCTTTAATCAGAAATTAAGTTGTGGAGCAACTATAATGACTATCAAAGTAGGTATTAACGGTTTTGGCCGTATCGGTCGTTTCGTATTCCGTGCAGCGCAAGAGCGCAACGACATCGAAGTTGTAGGTATTAACGACCTTATCGACGTAGATTATATGGCATACATGTTAAAGTATGACTCAACTCATGGCCGTTTCAACGGTACTGTTGAAGTAGAAGCTGGCAACCTAGTTGTAAACGGCAAAACTGTACGTGTAACAGCTGAGCGTAACCCAGAAGATCTAAAATGGGATGCAATCGGTGTTGACGTGGTTGCTGAAGCAACAGGTCTATTCCTAGACGATGCAACCGCTCGTAAGCACATCACTGCTGGCGCGAAAAAAGTTGTTCTAACTGGTCCTTCAAAAGACGCGACTCCAATGTTCGTAATGGGTGTTAACCACGCTTCTTACGCTGGTCAAGACATCGTTTCTAACGCTTCTTGTACTACAAACTGTCTAGCACCTATCGCTAAAGTTCTTAACGACAAGTGGGGCATCGAGTCTGGTCTTATGACTACTGTTCACGCAACTACAGCGACTCAAAAAACTGTAGATGGTCCTTCTGCGAAAGACTGGCGTGGTGGTCGTGGTGCTTCTCAAAACATCATCCCATCTTCAACTGGCGCAGCTAAAGCGGTTGGCGTTGTAATCCCAGAACTAAACGGCAAACTGACTGGTATGGCTTTCCGCGTACCTACAGCGAACGTTTCTGTAGTTGACCTAACTGTTAACCTACAAAACCCAGCATCTTACGCAGAAATCTGTGCTGAAATGAAGCGCGCTTCTGAAAACGAATTCGCTGGCGTTCTAGGCTACACTGAAGATGCAGTTGTTTCTCAAGACTTCATCGGTGAAATCAACACATCTGTATTCGATGCTAAAGCTGGTATCGCACTGACTGACAAATTCGTTAAAGTTGTATCTTGGTACGACAACGAAATCGGTTACTCAAACAAAGTTCTAGACCTAATCGCTCACGTTTCTAAATAATCGTAGTGTTTAGCGAAGAAATTCGTTGAGAACAAAAAGGCGGCCATTGTGTCGCCTTTTTAGTATCTGTCCCTTTCATTTGTGGGGCTGCGTTAGACAATCCGAGCCATTCCTTACTCAATTATCCGGTAGGAATGGCATGAGGTATCGAATTTATGGATCTGCAATCTCTCCCTACCCTGACTTATCTTTCTGACAACGTCACTATCGTTGAGAAAGAGGGCGTTAAAATTGTTCGCGTTATTCATGACAAAGCAACCGCCGGAATTACACTGCATGGCGGCCATGTCATCTCATTCACTCCTAAAGGACAAGATGAGCTCATTTGGATGAGTGACACGGCCATTTTTGACGGTAAAGCCGCTCTAAGAGGCGGGATCCCTGTTTGTTGGCCATGGTTTGGCCGTATTGCTGCACCAGCCCATGGTTTCGCACGCACCAGTGAATGGGCATTGATTGAACATAGAGAAAACGAGCAGGGCGTCATTATCGTGCTAGGGCTCGACCATTCGCCCCAAACACTGACTATTTGGCCATTTCAATTCCAAACCCGTCTTTATGTTGAAATCGGTGACAAGTTAAAAGTCACTTTAGAAACGACCAATACGGATGAGAAAGCATGGACGTTTTCTGCAGCGCTGCACAGCTACCTCAAGGTTGGTAATATTACCCAGACCACTACTACAGGTATGGGCGTTGAATATATAGACAGCTTACAAGATGCAAAAATGTGTCAAGGTGGTTCAACACTCATCCTCACCGATACGATTGATCGCGTCTATACCGCGCCTGAAGCACAAATTCAGGTCCAAGATCCTGTTTTGAATCGCACGTTAGTGGTTGAAAACTCTGGACACAACTCTGCCGTCTTGTGGAACCCATGGGCTCAAGGCGCTCAATCAATGGCCGATATGCCTGACGATGGTTATCAAACGATGCTGTGTGTTGAATCTACACTGCATGCCCCTTGCTTGTCCGCTGGAAAAACCTTGCAACCAGGTGAAAGCCATCAGCTCGTCACGACGGTTTTTTCCAACTAAGCTTTTTTGGCGAATTTTCCGTCATCATACTCATGCTGAGGGCAGTGAAATCACGCTGTCCTTTTTATTTCTAGCCGCAGACGCTAAACTGGCACCTTTGTTTTTCAAGCGAGATCTTCATGGCGTATCTGTGCCCCCTTTGCCAGCAACCTCTGTTGCAACAGCAGCAAATATTGAAATGTGAAAATAATCATCAATTTGATATAGCCAAAGAGGGCTACGTCAATTTGATGCCTGCACATCATAAACGCTCAAAAGATCCGGGTGATAATAAAGAGATGATGCAAGCTCGTCGCCGTTTTCTTGAAGGTGGACATTACGATCTGATGCGTCAGACGGTCGCTCAGTTGTGCAGTAAGTATCTGCAAGATTCTTCTTATCAGTTTTTAGACATCGGCTGCGGCGAAGGTTACTACACCCAATTTGTCGCTCAAACGCTTGCACAACACTCGACACAATCGGTCACCTATGGGTTAGATATCTCTAAAATCGCCGTACGTTATGCAGCAAAGCGCTACCCTATAGTCAACTTTGTCGTTGCCTCCAGCCACCGCTTGCCCTTTGACGATGCTTCCCTAGCCGGTATATTACGAATTTATGCTCCCTGTAAAGCGCAAGAGCTTTACCGCTGTATTCAAAACCAAGGAGTGGTGATTACCGTTACACCCGCGGCAAGGCACCTCTATCAGTTAAAAGAAGGGATCTATCCTAATGTTCAACTGCATGATGAAACCGCAGAAGAGATAGCTGGGTTTACATTAGTAGAGCAACAAAAACTGCACTACACCATGGCATTAAGCGGTAACGATGCTTTTGATTTATTACAGATGACGCCGTTTGCATGGCGGGCCAGTGATGAGCTAAGAGCGCAATTAAAGCAAGCTGAGCAATTTAATTGTGAGGCCGATTTTATGATCAGCGTTTACCGCAAAGTTAGTTGATAATAATTCTCATTATATTGCAAATCCACAGTGTCTCCATTATTATACCAAATTCAAAATGGAGACACTCATGCGCTTAGTTACTTCTCTGGCTCTACTATTACCACTTTTTGGCTGTGCTTCGCACCAGCCGAAGCCCATTGCTCACTTTTATGACTACCAATTATCTACCCCTAGCGGCAAACCATTGAATCTCAATTCGCTGCCGAATGAGATAAAAAATGCCGATATCATTTTAGTCGGTGAGTGGCATACACACCCAGCCATTCATCGCTTCCAAACCGAGCTATTGGCACAACTCAGCCGCGAAAACACCCATGTAGCCTTGTCTATGGAACAATTTTCACGCGATGAACAAGAGATACTGAACCGCTATCTAGCAGGAGAAATCGGCGAACAATACCTTATTTCTCAGACCAGAGCGTGGCCAAACTACCAAAGTGACTACCGCCCACTGGTTGAATTTGCAAAATCACAGCAGTTGAATGTCATTGCCGCTAATGCGCCTAAACCTTTCGTACGTTGTATCGGCAAAGTGGGAATCAAATACCTTGATAAATTAACGCCAGTAGAGCGGGCTCAGGTTGCACACCAAATTGACACCTCAGCCTCTCCCTACAAAGCGAAGTTCATGGAATCAATGCACCACGGTTCAAAAGAGCAAACTGAAAAACAGTACGCAGCTCAGCTCACTTGGGATGAAACGATGGCAGAAAGCATGGTGGATTATTTACAAAACCACCCGACAGCTCAGGTGATGCACATCGCAGGCAAGTTCCACACCGAGCAGGGTTTAGGCACGGCGCATTCTATCCTTCGTCGAAATCCTGATTTAAAGATTGCCATCATCACGCCCGTAGAGGATACCCAGACGTCGTATCCTGATTTCCAACTCACTGTACTGCCAATTCCCACCGCCTATGTTCAAGCAGAGCATCGCATGCAAGCCTATCAACAGATAAAGAATCGCAATACAGATCTCACTTGCGACTAATTAGCGGTGAATAACGGGCCTGCTTATTCTTTTCATATAAAGTAGGCGCGTTTTTTGCTTGTACATACTTCATACAAATTGCGAATTTTTTGCACAAGTTTTTCATAAATCTGTCGATACATTAACTGATGGCATTTATAGGAGAGAAGTATGACACCGGTAGGGACAAGCTCAGCGCAACTGCATTCACTCCAGCAAGTTAAAGCTCAAGCAAATTCTACAGCGGCATCCGCCCCCTCTGCCCCGCTCAAAGTGGAGCAGAATACCGTCACTTTGTCTGATGAAGGCAAAGCCTTGCTCGCAGCGCTGCAACAACTAGACAAAGAGAGTAAGTTAGAAAACAAAGAGAAAACCGTGACAGGCAAAGTGGAGTCATTTGCTCATGGTGCTTTGGGATTAGATCATCCAGATAAAAAACCAGAAGAAGATGATAGCTCCTATTCCGCAGGGAAATATTTTTCCGCCGCAGCAACAGTAGGAGGTTTGTTACTGCTTCTCTAGTCTTTTAGATTTCTATTGGATATTAATTGCGGTTTGGATGGTTGATGATATGGTCCTCCCAGTCGATAACATCAATCTCATAAACGACTTTGTTGCGAACACTTTCTTGCGCGGCGTGCATCGCCTCTTTGGAGCCGGTAATCAAAGGATGCCATTGCGGCAATGTTTTGCCTTCTGACAGTACACGATAGGCGCACGTATCCGGCAACCAATTAAATTCATCAATTTTATCACGCGTCAGTTTTAAGCACTCCTCACCAGAATTGAAGCGGTTTGGATAATCCTTGCATGAGCAGGTATCGCTGTTTAACCAACTGCAAGCGACATTGGTGTAATAGACCTCATCACTATCTTCATCCATTAACTTGTGTAAGCAACACTTACCGCATCCATCACAAAGCGACTCCCACTCCGATTCCGTCATTTGTTCTAATTTCTTATTTTGCCAGAATGGTGTGTTCATGAGTCTCTATCTTACTTAACGAATGGGGTGCGTGTTATACCTCCACACCAACCAAAGTTCAAGGATAAAAACGGCTTGTTAATTTAGAAAGCTATTGCTGTACACTTCGGTCACATCTGCTAGGATCGTCACCCTTTTCTTTTTACTGGTACTCAATTATGGAATGCAGACTTGGTTGTGGTGCGTGTTGTATCGCCCCTAGTATTTCTTCCTCCATCCCGGGTATGGAGCAAGGAAAGCCAGCAGGTGTACGTTGCATTCAACTTAATGACGCTAATTTGTGCAAGTTATTTGGTAAGCCTGAACGTCCAAAAGTATGCCACGAATTTAAGCCTTGCCCGATGGTCTGTGGCAACACGAACCAAGAAGCTTTGAGCAACATTACCGAACTCGAAAAAATCACTTGATGGCACTGCTTTGTTTGCCATTAATTAATGGCGTCACTCAAAATTGCCCCAGCAGCTAGGGCAATGATTCGAAAGGTGCTACAGCTTTTGTCTGCCAAGCAAAGAATGTGATAGCGTCGTGCCATCAACAAGCTCAAGCTCACCGCCAACAGGCACACCATGAGCAATACGGCTCGCAGAGACTTGATGGGCGCGACATAATTCCGCAATGTAGTGCGCGGTCGCTTCCCCTTCAACGGTTGGGTTAGTGGCAAGAATGACTTCGGCAATGCCACCACGTTGCAAACGGTAATCCAGCGTATCTAAACCAATATCACTCGGGCCGATACCATCTAAAGGTGATAAGTGCCCCATCAGAACAAAATAACGTCCAGAATATTGGCCTGTAGCTTCAATTGCCGCAATATCAGCAGGGCTTTCGACTACACAGAGTTGGCCGTTATCCTGCCGCTTAGGGTTGCTACAAATATGACAAGTTTCTTCTTCAGTGAAAGTTCGACATTCACTGCAATGTCCAATTTCTGTCATGGCTTGGCTTAAAGCATCGGCGAGCTGTAAGCCGCCTTTTCTATCGCGCTGTAACAAATGAAAGGCCATACGCTGTGCTGACTTGGGACCCACCCCAGGCAGACAACGTAAGGCCTCCATCAAATGCTCCAGCATATGACTGGTACGCATTAGTAACCTATTTTGTTTGTTAAAAAGGTTGTTTGTTAAAAAGTCGTTCGTTAAAACGGTATCTTCATACCTGGTGGTAATTGCATACCGCCAGTGACAGAAGCCATTTTTTCTTTTTGAGTCTCTTCCACGCGGCGCGCAGCATCATTGAAAGCGGCGGCAATCAGATCTTCTAGCATCTCTTTGTCGTCTTCCATTAAGCTTTCATCAATCTCTACACGGCGTACGCTGTGGCTACCAGTAATGGTCACTTTTACCAGACCAGCACCAGACTCACCAACCACTTCCATATTCGCAATTTCTTCTTGTAGCTTTTGCATGCGCTCTTGCATTTGTTGGGCTTGCTTCATTAGGTTGCCCATACCGCCTTTACCAAACATGTTTATCTCTCTGGTTGAATTGAGTGTTTCACATAAGGTGGGGTCATAACATATAGATTCAACCCCACACTCGCTTAATTGATTAAATCGGCCGCACACTGTCGCGATCAAGTTCCGCATCAAAACGTCGCTTGAAGAACATTACGTGAGGGTCGGCCTCCAAGCTGTTCAATGCTTGCTCTAATTTGAGTTGGTAAAGACGCTCTCTAAGCTCCAATGGAGTCTCACCTTGATCACCAATTGTCACGCTAAGGTGGCACTCTTCAGCTAATGTCTCATTGAGCGCTTCTAACAACTCGCTTTGTGCTTTATCGGTATTAAGATGGGCCTGACTTGGCCGCAGCACTAGCTCAATTGATGAGCCCGATTTGTAGTAGACAGAATTAAGTGCTAATTGTTCCACTAACTTGGCAATATCGAGCTGGTGGATCAGAGCTGCCCACTCATCTTGTTCTATCGATTCTGCAAGTAACTTTTCTGCCATCTCTGGCGTTTTAATATGTTCTAGCGCTTGCTTAATTTGTGTCGGTGTCAGCTCTGTTTTTTGTTGTTCAACCACCACAGGTTGCAGCGTTGGACGCCACTGATAAGGCTCGTTGTCCAAAGTTGGGACAGCCTCAGGAATGGATGTGGACAAAGGCGACACTCGAGCTGATTTTCCATGCGAGGCAACACGCTCAAGCACAGATTCAGATTTAGTCGATGCCGCATTAGGCTTTTTTGTCTCGTTGCTCTTTGTTTCATTCACTCCTTTTGCTGACTGAGCAACCCCTTGGCGCTGTGAACGCAACTGGTGTCGCAGCCCTGCAATCGGTGAGGGGCGTGGAGCTGAAGAAGGTGCCGGTGGTTGAGGAACTGGTGCAGGCTCATACGATTCTGGGGCATATTCCATTGCACTGGACATGTCATCATTCATATCCGCATAGCGGTTATCGTAATCTTGAGCGATGCCATAATCAGGCTGAGTATCCTCATGCCTTTGTGGCTCATTAACCTGACTGTCCGATACAGGAGCCACCGACGTTTGCTTAGGTTCAGTTAGAGGCGTTGCCGCTGATGCGGGTTGTAGTGAAGGAGTGCCGTGGCTTGGCACTGCGACATCTGAACTCACTTCAGTACTGAACGTATTCACCAACGATACAGAAGCAGGACGAAACGCCATCATACGTAGCACAATCATTTCCAGCCCCGTTCGAGCGGTTGGCGAGAGTGCTAAATCTTCACGCCCTTTTAAAGCAATTTGATAATAGAGCTGCACATCTTGTGGGCTCAGTGCTTTGCTAAGCAGTTGCACTTTCTCTGAGTCAGGTTGGGTTTTGTCCAGTGTTGCTGGCAACGCTTGATACATCGCAATACGGTGTAACTGCGCCGCGAGTTGCTGTAGTAATCCATCCCAATCCACACCATTTTGTGCTAAATGTGCAACGCTATCCATCGCCGTTTGAGGCTGTTTACTGCTAATGGCTTGCAGTAAATGGAGTGCTTGATCTGTGTCTAGCGTGCCAAGCATTGGGGCGACTACATCGGCCATCACCTGGTTATTACCTAGTGCTATCGCTTGATCAGTTAAGCTAAGTGCATCACGCATACTACCATCGGCAGCATGAGCGATCATTCTTAATGCTCTCGCTTCACAAGGGATCTGCTCTGCCGCTAAAACATTCTCAAGCTGATCGTGGATATTTTCAACACTGATCGGCTTAAGATGAAACTGTAAGCAGCGCGATAAAATCGTAACCGGCAGCTTTTGCGGATCTGTCGTAGCGAGCAAGAATTTCACATACTCAGGCGGCTCTTCCAACGTTTTAAGCAAAGCGTTAAAACTGTGGCGCGACAGCATGTGTACTTCATCGATTAAGTACACCTTGAAGCGACCGCGAGCAGGCTTGTATTGCACGTTATCAAGTAATTCGCGCGTATCTTCGACTTTGGTTCGTGATGCCGCATCTATTTCTAAAAGATCAACAAAACGGCCTTGGTCAATCTCTCGGCAAGTATCACATTGGCCACAAGGTGTGGCCGTAATACCTGTTTCACAGTTTAACCCCTTGGCAAACAAGCGACCAATCGTCGTCTTGCCGACACCACGTGTACCGCTGAATAAATACGCATGGTGCAATCTATTTTGGGCCAACGCATTTTCTAGTGCAGTTAAGACATGTGCTTGTCCCACCACCTCATTAAATTTTGTTGGTCGCCATTTTCGCGCTAAGGCAAGATAACTCATGAGTACGTCCAGTTGATTAGCTTAGTGACCTTCAAATTCACAAATACTATAAACGTTCAGGCCCAAACCTTGTAAACGTTTGTCTCCGCCAATTTCAGGCAGGTTGATGACAAAAGCCGCGTGCTCAACTTCACCACCAAGCTGGCGGATCAATTTAGTCGTCGCTTCAATCGTACCACCCGTTGCCAGTAGATCATCCACCACCAGCACTTTATCACCTTGTTTGATCGCATCAACGTGAATTTCTAATGTGTCAGTACCGTATTCCAATTCGTAAGATTGGGCTAACGTTTCGCGTGGTAACTTACCCGGCTTACGTACAGGTACAAACCCCAAACCAAGCTCTAAAGCCAATGGCGCACCAAATAGGAAACCACGCGCTTCTGTACCCACAACTTTGGTAAAGCCCATGTCTTTATATTTTTCGACTAATAAAGCAATGGTTGCTTGATAGGCTTTTGCATCCTCTAGCAGGCTAGTTACATCACGAAACAAAATGCCAGGTTTTGGGTAGTTAGGGATGCTTTGAATGCTCGATTTGATCAAAGAGATAGTTTCGGTTGTCATAACTTACATTTACTTAGATTGGCTCTTCATTTCTCACGATACATTTACGTATCAGAATGATAGAGCGTGAGCTCTCAGCAACATAGATAAGCCACAATATCTTAGCCGCTGAAAAAACAAACGCCCATTCGAAGAATGGGCACACTTCCCCATAATGCTAGTGATTTTCTTGTTGGTTAGCAACCTGCTCATGAGTGGGAAGTCGAATAAACCAAGTGATCAGGACCACAAGCATAGTAAACAACATAATTTTGAGCCAAAAGTGCGGGACAACCCAGATGGAAAAAATAAAGCTTAGAATAATCCACAAACATCCCCGTTGTTTCACTTGCCGCGAAACAGCGCCATGTTGCTGCCAATTATCCAGTATTGGGCCTAGCGTCTGATGTTGATGCAACCAAGCATGAAAACGAGGGCTACTTCGTAAGAAGCAAGCGCTAGCAAGGAGTATGAAAGGTGTTGTGGGGAGTAGCGGTAAGAATATGCCTATCACGCCTAACAGAAGGCAGAGCCCACCAGCCACCGTAAGAAGAAAATGACGAATATTGATGGTGAACTCCCAACGTACTATCCAACTCAGAAAGTTGAATAACCATTAAACACACGGATCCAAGTCAGTATTGCTGGCAATGTAGGGATCGAAAGTACGGCAATAAAGCCTAAAAAATAAAAAATGTTGTAAGGTTCTTTAAAATTCTGCTCTTCCATCATAACTTCTCTAGTGTTGGATGACTCCGTTCGTTTTTGGCACCATAATCAAAGTTAATGCAACGTAAACGAATTGGGTAATTGTTGTTCTAGACGCGAACTATACCTCAAACAAATCACCGCAAACACCGACTAAAGATAAGGTTATTAACTGCTACCACCTTGGTAAATATTGAGTTTGAAACTACTCGAACCTAAGCGATTAGTTGATAACTGACAAGTTGAGTTGATCGGTAAATCTTTGGTGATAAAGTTTTTTAAACAGTTCTGCCCAAGGCTAACACCCGCGGCAATATGTTGAGTTAAGTAGCCATTTGACCATTGACTGTCGAGCCCAGCTGGCAGGATAGAGAGTGTACCTTCGCTTAAATCCGCAATACCGAATACCGCGTTGATTGGATTAGCACACTCTGAGCATTCAATACCTTTTTCCAGTATGTCGGCAAGGTCTTTCAGATCGGCACTGAAGCTTTTTAAGTTGCGAAGATAATCGTGAAACAGAGCACGAACGAGCAATGTTGAAGCCACACTATTTTCATAATGGGCATCTGAATCGACTAAGTAAAAGGCAAACTGCCCGTTCATCAACCACGCATAGTCAAATACCAGCGGCATCACATCCGCCGATTGTAAAAGACGGTAACTACACTTCCAACTACCTTGTGAAGTATCCTTTTCTGGTAATAACGCGTGCAGCAAATCTTTCGCGGTACTGGGGTTTTCTCGTAAATACTCCAGATGCCAATGCAACTCTTGTTCTTCTGGAATATCACCACCATCATCGACCCGGAACCATTGCGTCGAAAAATCGCGCTGATCAGATAAACGACTGAACGTATCTTCGAGCGTACTTTCTATTGCACTGCTTAAATACTGGTGGTTACCAATCGGTTTAGGAAGAAAATCCTTAACACCAAATCGCAGCACTTTTGCAACATCAGCCATTTCATCAGTTGCAGAGACCACAATCAGTGGCAGCGAGGGATACTCAAGGCTCACCTCTTCAACAAACTCAATACCGTTCAGTACTGGCATTGCTAAGTCACACACAACAAGGTCAGGCTCCGCATCTTTTAACTTGCGCAACCCCTCTAAGCCATTTTCAGCTTCAAGCACTTTATAGCCTTGAGCCGACAAATAACCACTGGTTATTCGCCTAAAAATTGGGTCATCATCAACGAGCATGATCAGTTTTTGCTCGACGTGCTGATTATCTGAAGGTTTTTTCGCCAAGAACTCACTAGCCTGAATGTGAGATTTATACATAATCCTGCCTCACAATGCTTTTAAAAAGCAGTCATTTTATTGTTATAGGATAAATTGATAGGTTACTTTATAAAGTAGTCGCAAAATAAGATTTATACAAATGTTCCACTTTGTAACTCGGTTGCATACTATATATATGGGCTATGTATGGATTGTACGGAATGTTACTTTCGTCAAACAAGTTGATATGACTCAAGATTTGACAAATGATATACGTATAAATTACTCAAATTCGAAAAATAATGTGTCAGGAACAATGAAATTAGATGACCTAAACCTCTTTCGACTGGTTGTCGAAAATGGAAGCTATACCGCAACTTCTCGTAAAACAATGATCCCCGTTGCGACCATTACCCGACGCATTCAAGCATTGGAAGATTCTCTGAATCTTAGGTTGTTGAATCGCCATGCTCGAAAACTTTCGCTGACTGAAGCGGGTGAACGTTTTTTTCAAGAGTGCTCACCGTTGCTGCATCGCTTAGCTGCAACAGCAGAAGAGCTCACCGATGAATGTCGTGGCGCTTCAGGCAAACTAAGAATATCGTCACCATCTAATGTCACGAAACGCATGATGATGCCTATCTTCAATGCCTTCATGATGCAGTACCCAGATATCAACATAGAATTGACCACCAGCAATCAGGCCGATCAACTCGACCCAACCGAATGGGATGTCATTTTTAGAGTTGGCCCTCAACGAGACTCCAGTTTGATTGCGCGAAAAATTAATGAAGTGAAAGATGTGTTAGTCGCAAGCCCAGGGTATTTAGCGAAACACCCTACACCAACTCATGCCGAAGAGCTCAGTAATCATTCATTATTGAAGGGATATCCTCTAGTAAAATGGCAGTTGACTAACAATAAAGGGGAATGCGTGGTCAATTGTGATACTGGTCGTTTTCAGGCCAACGCTTTAAACGTAGTGCGCAGCGCTTGCTCTGAGGGGCTGGGTATCACCTTAATGCCAGATGTGATGATTAAAGAATTTATCGAAGAAGGCAGCTTAGTCAGAGTACTGGAAGACTGGGTTTCCAACCCTCGTGATATTTATATGCTGTATAACCACAAGGATCATCTACCTGAAAAAGTCAGGCTATTTATTGATTTTGTGATTGCCTATCACATCCACTAGATTTTAGGCCCAGCATTGCTGGGCCATGAGTTATCGCAGCGGCAGATAGTCAATAAACTCGCTATAGAAATTCAATAAATTTACTCAAATCACGTTCAGGCACTTTCATTGGCGTGCACCCTGCAGTTCCTAGGTATAAGAAACCAACGATTTGATCATCGCCCTTAGCACCTAATGCTTGCCGAACGTGAGAGTGGAACATCCAGCTTCCCGAACGCCAGAAACCTTGAAAACCTTGGGCTACTGCAGCCATTTGCATCGCTTGTACTGCGCATCCCGCAGAGAGATGCTGTTCAATCACTGGCACCTTTTCATGCTCCGTAACTTTCGCGATCACTGTGATTACCATGGGTGCTCGAAACGGTGCATTTTTCGCTTTTTCTATCTCCGCATCACTGCCGTTATCCGCTCGCACAGCAGACGCCAAAATGCCCGACAACTTTTGCAAACCCGCTCCCTGAGCAATCACGAAACGCCAAGGGGTTAAACCGCCATGATCGGGCGCTCGCAAGCCTGCTCTAATAATATTTTCCAAGACCAGGCCTTCAGGTGCAGGCGATGTGAGATTGGCGATTGAACGACGGTTAAGCAGCAACTCTAGTGCATCCATTTCGATTCCTTATTGATGATTTTCCATAATCTTATACCAAACTGAGAATAACTCGCATAAAGAGATGACCTCATTGGCTATAAATGAAAAAAAGCGAGGATATTCCCTCGCCTAATTTAAGCAAACATATGAATGAAAACAGCCGAGATGACTACGGATAAAAACGTGCTTCAACCCCAGCTCGAGTCAGTAGCCCATCACAAGGAGCGAATTTATCGCCATACTTCTCAGCATGTTGATTCATCATTTCCACTAATTTCTTGATACCAATTTGGTCTATGTAACGGAATGGGCCGCCCAAAAACGGCGGGAAACCGATACCGAAAATCGCACCAATATCGCCATCTCGCGCACAACGAATTACGCCCTCATCCAAACAACGTACGGCTTCATTCAGCATAAGTAGCACGCAACGCAGCGCGATTTCCTTATCACTCTGCTTGGCATCTGGCGTTATTTTCAGCAATTTATAGATAGATTTGTCGATTTCTTTTTTCTTACCTTTATAGGTATAGAATCCCTTACCACTTTTACGCCCTTTGCGATTGTCATTGAGCAGCAAATCAAATACGTCTGGTCCTTGAAAACGTGGGCCGAGTTCTTGCACTAGAATTGGCATGATTTTCGAGCCAACATCAATGCCCACTTCGTCCAATAACGTGATAGGGCCGACTGGAAAACCGAAATCGAGCAAAGCCGTATCTATCTTTTCAATCGACTCACCCGCCATCAGGATCTGCGCCGCTTCATTCATGTAAGGTGCAAGGATACGGTTAACATAAAAACCAGCGCAATCTTTGACCACAATCGGCGTTTTGCCCTGTTTTTTCGCCAAGGCCACCACTGTGGCTATCGTCTCTTGCGATGTGGTTTGATGAGGGATCACTTCCACCAGAGGCATTTTTTCAACAGGACTGAAATAGTGCAATCCAATCACATTCTCTGGACGCGCCGCCTTCGCTGCAATTTTCTGGATTGGAAGCGAGGAAGTATTCGTCGCAAAAATGGTGCTGGTTTTGGCATTCGCTTCAACATCAGCCACCATTTGCTGCTTAAGCGTGAGATCTTCAAATACCGCTTCAATGACAACGTCGATATGCTGATAACTGGTAAAATCAATCCCGCCAGACAATTGCGCCATTTTTGTCTGCATCTGCGCTTTGGATAAAATGCGACGCTTGCGCTGTTTATCGAATAATTTGTAGTTGTAATTGAGCGCGTTTAATACTCCATCATTCGAAACATCTTTGATTCGTACGGGAACCTTGGCTTTTGCAACGCTAACATGGCTGATCCCTGCCCCCATTAAACCACCGCCCAATACGCCGATACGTTTCACGGTTTGAGGTTTTGCGTCGCTGCCCGTCTCTTTTTTCATTTCGGTGGTGGCAAAGAAAATCGAGCGCAGTGCTTTGGATTCCGAGCTCATCACCAAATCACCAAATCGCTTCGCTTCAAGCTCTAACCCGGCTTTCAAACCACGATCTAAACCGTGACGGATCACCTCTAAAATCGCGTCTGCGGCTGGGTAATTACCTCGTGTTTTTTGCTTAGTCTTTTTAGCGGCCTGATCAAAAATTAATTTGCGACCAAGCTGCGTATGAGAAATTAATTTCTCTTTGGCCGACGTATTGGCCTGATGACGTTTTTTCCCAGAATTATCGAGCACATACTTCTTGGCCACATCCAGCAAGATAGTCTCTGCTACGCAAGCATCAATAACACCCAGCTGTTTTGCTTTTTTTGCGCGCAGCTGTTTACCCGTCAAAATCAAATCAAGAGAAGGTAACAAACCAATCAAACGCGGCAACCGCTGCGTTCCACCGGAGCCTGGCAGCAAGCCTAATTGCACTTCGGGCAAACCCAAACGCGTGATATCAGCGTCGCTGCACACCCGGTAGTGACAAGCCAGCGCCAGCTCTAAACCACCACCTAAGCATGGGCCATGAATCGCGGCAACCACTGGGAATGGCAAATCCGATAAGGTTTGAAACATCTCCTGACCTTGCTTGGCCAATGCTTGTGCTTCGCTGGCCGATTGGCAAGCGTTCAGCATACGGACATCCGCTCCAGCAATGAAATTATCTGGCTTAAGCGAGTGAATCACCATCCCCTTTAGGCTGGTTTTTTGAGCCTCCAAGGTCGCAAAAACCTCTTGCATCTCTTGGGCAAACGCCGCTTGTAGCGTATTCATTTTTTCGCCGGGAACATCAATCGCCAGCCACGCAATATTTTGTTCATCAATCGTTAAATGAAAAGCTTTCTCTGTGCTCATTATTCAACCTCCAAAATCATTGCCGCGCCCAAACCACCCGCTGCACAAGCGGTATTCAGCCCTAAACCACCACCACGTCGTTTTAGTTCACGCAGTGTTTGTGTGATCATGCGCGCACCCGTCGCCGCAAAGGGGTGACCATACGCAATAGAACCACCTAGCACATTAAATTTATCCATATCAATTTCGCCAATCGCTTTTGCTCGACCAAGATGTTCCTGTGCAAACTTATCACTGGCGAACATTTTCATATTAGAGAGGGTTTGCGCGGCAAACGCTTCATGCATGTCAATCAATGTGAGATCGGAAAGCTCAATACCTGCACGTTGTAAGGCTAACGGTGTCGCATAAGACGGCCCCATTAACATATCGTGTTCAACACCAATCGCTGAAAAAGCGTAAGAACGGATATAACCCATAATCTCCAAACCAAGCTCTTTAGCACGGCCTTCGCGCATTAAAAGAATAGCGGCTGCTCCATCGGTGAGTGGTGTGCTGTTGGCGGCCGTCACGCTACCATATTGCCTATCAAACGCTGGACGTAACTTGGCATAACCTTCCAGAGTCGAGTCATGACGAATATTGTTATCTTCAGCGATCCACTTTTTATAAGGCTCTGGGAATGCCGTCATGACTTCGCCTTGGATTTTGCCCTCTTTCCAAGCTTGTGAAGCTAAAGAGTGAGAACGATGTGCCAAAGCATCTTGATCCAGTCGGCTTATGTGATGAGATTTTGCCATCTGCTCAGCCGTTTGCCCCATCGAAAGGCCCGTTGAATATTCAGCGACCGCGGGGGGGACTGGCATTAAATCTTTAAAAGATAATGATTTTAAGATGCTGAGTTTCTGAGCAACGGTTTTGGTTTTACTTAAAGCGAGTAAGCTAGCGGCTAATTTTTTAGACACTCCAATCGGCAAAACGGAAGACGAATCGGCACCACCAGCCATACCAATATCAATCGTGCCAGCCATTATGCTTTCAGCCACATTCACCGCCGCCTGAAAACTGGTAGCGCACGCTCGTGTGACGCTGTAGGCATCGGTATGGATGCTCATTCCTGTCCCTAAAACGATCTCACGCGCGATGTTTGGTGCCTCAGGCATTTGCACGACTTGTCCAAAGACGAGTTGTTCGATCAATTTAGGATCGAGTTCCGTTCGCGCAAGCAGTTCACTCACCACCATCTTGCCTAAATCGACTGCAGGAACTTGACTAAATTCGGTACTTTGACGCGCAAAAGGGGTACGCAACCCCGCGACGATAGCCACACGCTCACCAGAGCGCGTTTTGACTTCCTGTTTGCCCATTGTTTCTCCTTAGAATAGAGGTCTGACCTGGCACATTGTAACGAGGTTGTTAAAACAATCAAACAAGTGTTTAAATAAACGTGATATTCGCATCGAATCGAAGAAAGTAATGTAGGGAAAGGAGATGGATAATCACTTAATCTTTAAATGAATAATGGAGTTATACCCAAACAACTTGGAGTTGCAGGTAGGCGGCAAGTGAGTGAGTCCCCATGAGCATAGGCAAACTATGTGATTGGGGTGAACGAACGTAGCCAACACCGCTGCGGCTTCAAGTAGGAAGGGTATATAAGCAAAAAAAAACCACACAATAATGTGTGGTCGGAATATATAAAGCAATTAACTTACGCCAATTGAAATAATCAGTTTCCTGATTAGGAGAAAGTAAAGTCAGCCTTCAAAAGGAAGTGTCATCTTGCTCAACATGTTAGTCGCAATGACTAACGAGATGACAAGGTGTACTATAGCCACTTCGTGCTATGAGATTTTGAAGTAGATCAATTTTATATTGATTTATTCCATACTATGAAATTAAAAAGCCGTCGACGCTTGAATTGATGTTACCGAACAACTTGAACGGATCGAAAGCGAACGAATACGCGAAGCGTTCATCGCAAGACGACCATAAAATGGCCTAAACAAAGAAGAAATCACAGAGCAAACGGAGACTCATGTGTCGATAATAACCATGTTTGGAAAGAAAAAGTCCAGCAGCCCGGTCAATAGTAATATTGACAGACAGAGAAAATATGAAACGCTTGTGCGTGCTTATCACCGAGATCTTTTTCGTTATGCCTATTGGCTATGTAAAGATAAAAGCATTGCTGAAGATTTAGTCCAAGAAACCTGCTTGAGGGCTTGGAAATCTCTCGATAGTTTGCTCGACGAGAAAGCGGCCAAATCGTGGCTTATAACTATTCTTCGTCGCGAGAACGCGCGCCGCTTTGAGCGCAAGCAGTTTGAGTTGGTCGATATTGATGACTACAGCGGTGACGTAAAAGTCAACGATGATCCTCATCATCAACAAGAGTGGTTGCAGGCACAGATAATGAAGCTAGATATTGAATACCGCGAACCTCTTTTCCTACAAGTCATTGGTGGTTTTAGTGGTGATGAAATTGGCGAGATCCTCGAACTCAATAAGAACACGGTCATGACTCGTCTGTTTCGAGCTCGTAATCAATTAAAAGAACAATTGGATTCATCAGAAGCGTATAAGGGGCAGCAAAATGGATGAATTAGAATTTCGCCGCCGAGTTATGTCCGATCCAAAACAGCATGACCAAGAGATTATCCAAGCGGCATCCACTAGTGATACAAATCGTCAGTTCCTAGAGGACATATTGAGCTTAGATGCAACGATTGCTACTGCAATGAATGTAGACGTGCCTGACGATCTCGCAGACCGTATTCTATTTAGTCAAACCACAATGGCAAGCAATGTCATCCACCCTACTTTTGCCAAGCAAGCGATGACATTGGCTGCATCGATTGCTTTTGTGTTTGGTTTATTGGTTGGCCAAATCAATTGGCGAAATGTGCTCATTCCACCGGCACAGGCAAGCCTAATGGACACCGCCATCAAACACGTCATTGATGAAGAAGGCTTTGTCAACCAACTGGATGAACAAGTGAATTCAACGCAGATCAACGCCAAAATGCTGCCATTCGCTTATCAGTTAAGCAGTAACTTCCCTTACCACGTTTATTACCTAAACCACTGTGGTTTTGGCAAGGCAAACGCTCTGCACATGGTTTTTCAAGGTGAAAGCGGGAAAGTGACGCTCTTTTTCACAGGCATTGCCAGTGAACAAGCCGTGAACTTTAATGAGCAAGGCATGGCAGGAATCATCGAACCCGTCGGTGATGCTAGCCTGATCCTTGTCGGTGAAAATGGCGAAGATGTCACGAACATCGCTAAAAAACTAATGCCTATGCTAAAACCTTCCCATTAAAACCATTCCTGGCCTGTATATAATGCAGGCCAGGTTCCCTAGACAAAAGTAGAGCTTAAACTCTATAAATAAGCATTTTCCGCCTTTTTCCTGCCAAATAGACATCATTTCTGCAATTTTATCATTCAATTAGACAATGGTCGGATTTCTATCTTCTATAATTGCCTCTAGTATCAGCCACCAATTGAGCATTTGCTCAAAAACAACGTCCATTAGAGGCGATGAAATCAAAAAGGAAAAGCACCATGAACAAGACGCGTCTGTTTAAAAAATCGTTACTTGCCGTAACGGTAGCTCTCGCTTCACAACAAGCACTGGCAGCGGGCTTTCAGCTCAATGCACAATCTGCGACTGGCCTAGGTCGTGCATTTGCTGGTGATGCTGTTATTGCCGATAACGCATCGGTGATGGCTCGTAACCCTGCCGCAATGGCGTTGTTTGATGAAACCTCACTCTCTTTGGGCTTTGAATCCATCACAACGATGATTGATGTAAAAAACACTCAATATACAGGCGTTTTCAAAAACGCTATCGATATCGAAGACACTGATGACGTTGGCGGAACATCCATTGCACCAAACATCCATCTAGTTGTTCCTGTGGACGATAAATTTGCTTGGGGTGTAAACGCTTATACTAACTTTGGTACCAAAACAGAATTTTCTGATAACTACCCTGCGGCAGAGTATGGAGGCTTAACCGATGTTAAAAGTTTTAATTTCGGTTTGGCTGGTTCATACCGTATAAACTCATCATGGAGTATAGGGGCCGGGTTAGATTTAATTTATGGTCAAGGCACCATGAAGCGTACAACAGGCGAGGGATTTCCTGCCAATACAATGATAATTGGAAGTAAGGTTATTCCAGCTAAGGGAACCTCATTAATAAATGTCGACAAAGCTGATGGCTGGGCGGTCGGATTTAATTTGGGTACGGTGTATGAATTAGATGAAAATAATCGATTTGGCTTCGGATACCACTACAGTCCTGAATTCACAGCTAAGGACGATTATGGACAAGAAATTACCCTACCATTGCCTGATATTGCTGAATTCTCTGGTTTTCATAAAATCAAAGAGACACAGTTTGCAGTGCATTATAGTGTCCAATGGATTGGTTGGAGTTCATTCGACAAAATTGATTTTAGAAATTTAGATTCTTCTCGTTCAACAGTAGGTGCTCTAACTAATGGTAGCTATGATAAAGAGTATAAGTGGCAAGATGGTTGGCACTATGCGATAGGTGGAACTTACTACCTAAACAGCGATTGGACTTTACGTGCTGGTTATATGTATGACACCAGCGCACAAGATTCTTTAACTTCAGTCTCAGTGCCAGACTCAGATCGCCAATGGCTCTCTGCTGGTTTTACTTACGAAGTTGATGAGCGATCTAATGTAGACTTTGGTTTCACTTACCTACTTGGTAAGGATGTACAAGTGACTGAGAATTCGGCTGGTACTGTTTTGACGGCAACGACTCACGCAGATGCAATCCTAGTCGGCTTACAATATAGCCGCAGCTTCTAAGCGCAACGTTTATTAGCATAGCGTCAATAAAGGGCTGGTTTTCCAGCCCTTTTTAATGCTTGTAATATCATCTCCTCGCCTAATTCAGCTAACAACTGTACCTTTTGGGTCTTAAACCACACTACAAGTGTTCGCCAAAAATCAGAAACACTTTCATAACAAGCAGAGCATTCCGCTTATAATTAAACCTTTAATAGATTTTAATTTCAAAAACAACAAATTCACTGCTTTATATTTTTAAAGCATTAGCTCTAACCTTAAAATCCCCACACCGAATTCAAATATTTCAGCGAACATTATAATGAAATCAAATAAAACTCTTCTTTCACTTGCAGTAGCATGTGGACTATTCAGCGTATCAAACGCATCTCAAGCCGCCGGTTTCCAATTGGCAGAATACTCTGCAACAGGCCTTGGGCGTGCTTACGCCGGTGAAGCGGCTATGGCTGATAACGCCAGTGCACAATGGCGTAACCCTGCCATGCTGACTTATTTGAAAGGTACGCAAATTTCTGTTGGTGCAATTTACGTTAACCCGAATGTTGATGTGAATGGCACAGTAAGCCACTCATTACTTGGCACAACGCAAGCAAGCGCAAAAGACTTCGCTCATGATGCGGTTATTCCTAATTTTTACTTATCTCATCAGTTGAATGAACAACTAGTGCTGGGCTTTGCGCTAGGAACAAACTATGGGATGGAAACCGAACTGGGTAATGATTTTGCCGCCTCACACTTTGGCAATCAAGCAAGCGTTATTACTAAAGAAGCGAATCTCAACGTCGCTTATCAAGTAACCACTGAATTTAGTATTGGTGGTGGCGTACGCTATGTGATGGGAGAAGGCCATTTTGGTGCAACAGCACCCTCAAATAATGTAGTAGGAATGCATCCTACTACAGGTGCACCAATCTCCGTAGCTAAGGGAACGACACTAAAATATATGGAAGGTGATGACACATCTTGGGGATGGCAAGTCGGTACAGCTTGGCAGATCAATGAAACAAACCGTATTGGCGCAAGCTATAAATCCGAAGTGATGATGGATTTTGATGGGCACGCTAAAGGCATTACTTACGGTGCTTACAAACCTGGGATGATGTCTGTTGCCTTGCCCGCCACAGCAGAGCTTGCTAGTTACCATCAATTAAATGAGAAACTGGCACTGCATGCCAGCGTGAACTGGACAGATTGGAGCTCATTCAAGGAACTGACTGCCGTATTCCCAGAGAAATCAGATCTGATCAAATCAGAAAACTGGGAAGATAACTACCGCTTTGCCTTAGGTGCGACTTACCAATACGACGCTAAAATCGCTCTGCGTACAGGTATTGCGTATGACACATCAGCAGTGGACGATAAAAACCGCACAGCAACAATCCCAGAGACTGACCGAACTTGGCTTAGTATCGGTGCAAGTTACGTTGCCACACCACAGCTAACACTGGACGCTGGCTTTACCTATATTTTTGCAAAAGATGCCACGATCAACGAACCAAGAGATGCCTCTGATGCCACTTCAGCACAAATTGGTGGTGCATTTAATGGTGAAGTAACGGGCAATGTTTGGCTTATCGGCGCACAAGCCAATTATCGTTTCTAAACTCATTAGAGATACTCCCAGAGGCCAGAGCACTGCTCTGGCTTTTTTATTCCTTGTAATTTCGATGGTTTTTGCTGCCGAGTAGTTGAGCTATGATAGCGGCAACGCTATTAATGAACAGGATTGAGCATGTCGACTGAAGAAATTAAAAATGAACGCCATAAAGCGAGACAACAGAAAGTAAAAGAGCAAGTCGATGCACGAATTGCTGCGGCCCAGCAAGAGAAAGGGTTGTTATTGATCATTACCGGAAATGGCAAAGGGAAATCTACCTCAGGTTTTGGCACCATTGCGCGCGCTGTTGGCCACGGTTTGAAATGTTCGGTAGCTCAGTTCATTAAAGGAACCTGGGAAAATGGTGAACGTAATCTGCTTGAAAAACTGGGCGTCGAATTTCAAGTCATGGCTACGGGCTTTACTTGGGAAACACAAAACAAAGAAGCCGATACCGCAGCGGCGCAAGGGGTTTGGCAAGAATGCAAACGCATGCTTAAAGATGAGTCGATTGATGTGGTGTTGTTTGATGAGCTGACCTACATGGTGAGCTATGGCTATATCGAATTAGACGAAGTGATTGAAGCCTTAACAACACGGCCAACAATGCAGTCGGTGGTGATCACGGGCCGAGGAGCACACCGCAGCTTGATTGAAATCGCCGATACGGTGTCGGAAGTCAAAAATGTGAAACACGCCTTTGAGTCGGGCATCAAAGCACGAAAAGGCATCGACTGGTGATAAAAAAGCCTCCTCTAAATTGAGGAGGCTTGATCAATCATAATGAAATCAACCCTGTAAATTACTTAAAAAGACTTTTTAATAAACCATCAACCGCTTTCTTGGTTTTCTCGTCTTTTATCTCAACGCCGAGCTTTTCCAAGCCACGGTCAATCTCTTTTTCCGCTTTTTGTCTTAACACATCATCAAAAACCAATTTGAATTTAGGATCGCTCCATTGCCCTGAGATGTTGATAGGAATCGTGACGTCTCGCAGCTCATCGATATCTTTGCCACCTTGCCCCTCTAGCGTTCCCACCACAGAAGTGCTCACCAAGAAATCAACCGTTTGTTGCAGATAATTCGCTTTACCCTCACCACGAATACGCAACAGTGGTGATTGCATGGCGAGGTTATTGGTGGTGACTTCCCCTTTGTTCAATTTCAGCGTAGCGGTCATGGCGCTAAAATCGGTTTTCTTAACTGGGTCGTCATCCACTTTCTTACCTTTAATTTTGGCGTAATTGCTACGGATAAGGTGAGCAACGTTAATACCATTGACTGCACCATCGGCAAAGTTGATGTTCACGGTTCCGACAAGGTTTTGTTGAATGCCCGTTGGCGTCAAACTGCGGCCCTTTACATCCACATCAATGTTACCCGTACCTTGTAACATCTCATTATTGAGTACATCTTTTAATAGCGGCAGCACCTGCACTCCCTTAACGCTCTTTTTAGCGCTATAAGTAGCAGGTACTTTGGTTGCATCCAGTTGAGCGGTCGCCTGAATCGTACCTTGGTAAAGGTTGGCACTGAATGAGGTTAAATTCACAATTCCACGATCGACGCTAAAATTGGTTTGCACATTCTGTAATCGAGCATTATTAGCTTTGAACTTGTCTATGGTGACCTTGCCTTGCACATCCAACGTTTTTAATGCACTGAGATCCGGTTCCACTTCAGCGCTCACCGTAGCAGGCGCTGCTGACGTTGAACCTGACGATGCCTTACTTTCACTCACGGCACTGCTTGCCGTTGCTGGATTCGCAAGCCCTAAAAATTCATCCAAATCGATATTTGGGCTATGCATATTGAAGCGGATTTTAGGGATCTCAGCCAACGTCACTTTGACATCACCATCAAATTCTAATGCATTTGCGGTTAATTTACTGAGTAGGACATCCAGTTGGTTTTTAGAGAGATCAAAACGAATGTTCGAAGTTAAACCGATCTGCATGGGGCTTTGTGGCAAACTGGTTCCTTCTAGATTAGTATCCAGCACCAACGTATCAATCTTCACCAAGCTCATGGCTTTATCGAGAGTCAGTTGCGCACTCCCCTTCGCATCAAGTTTTAAATCCGCTACCTTTCCTTTCACGCTGAATGACAGCGCATTCTTCTTATCAAACTCGAACGTGGCTAATTCAATCTTCGCAGAATCAATCTGGTTTGATGGATCACTAAAGCTCGCATCAAGCACAACGTTCTTCAGCGCATAATCCTTGAAACCAGCGGCTAATTTGAATTCAGCTCGCCCTTCTGCGGCAAAGTTTTGTTGGTTATTTTTACCTTTGGCGGCAAAAGTTGCTGACGTCCATTTGTCCACCGCAAACTCTGAAAGATTGACCGCCACGTCATACAGCTTGGTATGTGTACCGGCTTTGCGGTCTTGTATTTCCAGTAATGCGTTTTCGACGCTAACGCCCGCTAAGTTAATCGTCCACTCTTGAACAGGGTTGCTCGCATTGACGCTGCTTGTCTCTTCTTGTGCTGGTTTTGTTTCGTTTACGGCGGAAGAGGCGGCTGGTTGAGGCGCGGCTTGAGTTAAGCTATCTAAGTTTGAACGGCCATCTTTAAGGGTTTCAAGATGGAACTCAGCACCATTTAGGCGGATGTTGCCAATTTCCAGTTGCTTATCCAGCAATGGCATCACCGAAATTTCAATACCAACTTGATCGACTTTAAACAGGTTTGGAGCGCTGAAACCTTGTGGATTTCTGAGTTCAGTTTTGCCCAGCTCAAAGCCAAGCGAAGGGAAGAAACTCCAACTGATATCTCCTTCAATGACTAAGTCCAATCCCGTTTTCTGTTTGGCTTGTTCTACAATCAAGGGCTTAAATTGGTTAGGATTGACCAACAGGACAAGTGCGAGCGCGGCAGCGATTAACGCACCGATAATAATGGCAATGAAAAGAAACAGTTTTTTCATCAGCTTTTTCCTTGCTTAATTAGAAAAAGAAAGTGGCACCTAAAGTGCCACTTGTCTGCTTAAAAATAAAGACCACAAAAGTTAAGATTTCAACAATTTCGCGATGTGGGCTTTTAATACATCAATGGCGATACGGTTTTTACCGCCACGAGGAACGATAATGTCCGCGTACTGTTTTGACGGTTCGATAAACTGCATAAACATAGGGCGAACCGTTTTTTGGTATTGCTTCAATACCGAATCCATGGTGCGGCCGCGCTCTTCTACATCACGCTTCACTCGGCGTAATAAACAGATATCCAGCGGAGTGTCCATAAATACGGTCGCATGCATTAAGTCACGTAAACGTGGGTCTGTCAGCAGTAAAATACCTTCTAAAATAATCACTTTCTTGGGTGTTAATAGCGTTGTATTCGCGGTGCGAGTATGCTCAGTGTAGCTGTACTCTGGCACTTCAACCGCTTCGCCACGGGTTAATTGTTCTAAATGTTGGCAAAGTAGATCATGGTCAAGTGCATTCGGGTGGTCGTAGTTTGTCTTAACGCGCTCTTCCATACTGAGATGGCTTTGGTCGTTGTAATAGCAATCTTCCGTAATCACACCAATTTGGTGGTCGCCTACTTTGGCACGAAGTTCGTTATAAATCGTGCTCGCAATCAGGCTTTTTCCAGAAGCTGAAGCGCCAGCAATACCTACGATGACGCATTGATTATTCTCAGACATTATTTTTGCACCCGGTGATGGTTTGGTGATGAAAATAGATAAACTGCCCGATTATAGGGACTTCAACCACCTGATACCAGTCTCGATTTAGACTTTGGAAGAGGTTTGAATAACAAACTACCAAGCAAACGTTTTCGTCGTGTTTCAGAAGAGATCACCACAGTGCTACTTTCACAACACTGTGAATCAACGCTAGTCTACTAATGTAAAACTGATTGCATCTGGCTTAGGCTTTCCTTGCCAATATAGGCTTGAACAGACTCGTTCCGCCAGTTGAAGATAACGCTGTGTATGCTCACTTTCTGGTTGAGCAACCACGGTAGGACGACCTTGGTCGATGTCTTCACGCAGGGCAATGTGCAGAGGAATTTGTGCAAGCAGCGCCAACCCATATTCACTGGCCAGTTTCTGCGCGCCACCGACACCAAAGATATGCTCTTTCTCTCCACAATGACTGCAGATGTGATAGCTCATATTTTCAATAAGCCCGATAACCGGAACGTCGACTTTTTCGAACATGGCCGCCCCTTTGCGCGCATCCGCTAGTGCCAGATCTTGCGGAGTGGTGACGATCACCGCGCCTGTTACCGGAATTTGTTGTGACAAGGTGAGTTGAATATCACCTGTCCCCGGTGGCATGTCGATGACCAGATAATCCACATCTGGCCACTCGGTTTCATTGAGCAGTTGCGCCAGTGCTTTCGATGCCATCGGCCCGCGCCAAATCGCCGCTTCAGATTTATCAACCAAATAGCCAATCGAATGGCTGAAAATACCAAATGCCTCAACGGGCTGCATCCACTTATTATCACGCACATCTGGCTTTGCTTCTTGCTTGCCAAGCATCATCGGCACTGAAGGGCCATAAATATCCGCATCCAACAAGCCAACTTTCGCCCCAGATTGAGCAATGGCTAGAGCAAGATTGACGGCGGTGGTTGATTTGCCGACGCCCCCTTTGGCTGAAGTCACCGCAATAATATTTTTAACACCATTAACACTATGAGCGACCGTCGTCGCTAGCGCTTTCGGCGCAATGATTATCTCAACACTGAATGGAGCAAGCGCATCGGTTTGCTGCTTGGAGATGACCCATTCGGAAAGCTCATTCAGCAGATTTTTAGCGGCAAATGGAATATGAACCGTCAAACGTCCCGCTGTTGTAACCGAAACCCAATGAGGTTGGTTTGCCCACCCCGCAATAAGATGAGGGTGTTCAAATTGGTTTAACCAATCGCAAAAATCTTGTTTAGATGTGAACGGCTGCATAGCTTCTCCTTTTTGCTCATGCTATCACTCTCTATTGTCAGACTGAACCCCAAAAAAGTTGCGGGATTCCTTAGGCTCACGCCTTGGAGTCGCTCGCTGCATAAGGTAGTATTGGTCTCTATTTTTCATACCTATCAAAAAAGCGAATATTAAGTATGGCGACTGACCCAAGAAACGTTTCTTCAAGGAAACTGCTGGTAACTTGTGCCCTTCCGTACGCTAACGGTTCGATCCACCTTGGTCATATGCTTGAGCATATCCAAGCTGACATTTGGGTTCGTTACCAACGCCTACGCGGCAACACTGTAAACTTCATCTGTGCAGACGATGCTCACGGCACGCCAATTATGCTTAAAGCACAACAGATGGGTATTACACCTGAAGAGATGATCGCCGCAGTAAGTGAAGAGCACCAAAAAGATTTTGCAGGTTTTGATATCAGCTTTGACAATTATCACAGCACTCACAGCGAAGAGAACCGCGAACTGGCTTCTCACATTTATCTTGAGCTGAAAAAAAATGGCTTCATTTCAAGCCGCACCATTTCTCAGCTGTTTGACCCAGAAAAAGAGATGTTCTTGCCTGATCGCTTCGTGAAAGGCACTTGCCCAAAATGTAAGTCAGAAGATCAATACGGTGATAACTGCGATGCGTGTGGCGAAACGTATAGCCCAACAGAGCTTATCAACCCGAAATCGGCCGTTTCTGGCGCGACACCAGTAATGAAGGATTCCGAGCATTTCTTCTTTGACCTTCCTCAATTTGAAAGCATGCTCAAAGAGTGGACTCGCTCTGGCTCGCTACAAACAGAAACCGCCAATAAAATGCAAGAGTGGTTCGAAGGCGGCCTGCAACAGTGGGATATTTCACGTGATGCGCCATACTTTGGCTTTGAAATCCCCGGCGAAAAGAACAAATTCTTCTACGTGTGGTTAGACGCGCCTATCGGCTACATGGGTTCATTTAAAAACCTATGTAACAAACGCGATGACTTAGACTTTGACGAATACTGGAATAAAGACAGTAAAACCGAACTGTACCATTTCATCGGTAAAGATATTGTTTACTTCCACAGCCTATTCTGGCCAGCGATGCTTGATGGCAGTGGTTTCCGTAAGCCTAATAACGTCTTCGTGCACGGTTATGTCACAGTCAATGGCGCGAAGATGTCGAAGTCTAAAGGAACGTTTGTCAAAGCAAGCACTTACTTAAACCACCTAGACCCAGAATGCTTACGCTACTACTACGCCGCAAAACTCAATAGCCGCATCGACGATCTTGATTTGAACCTTGAGGATTTCACCCAACGAGTGAACGCCGATGTGGTCAATAAAATCGTCAACCTTGCATCGCGTAATGCAGGCTTCATCACCAAACGTTTTGAAAATCAGTTGTCTGCAACCTTTGCCGAACCAGAGCTGTACGCAGAATTTGCCGCAGCAGCGGATCGCATTGCTGATCTTTACGAAAGTCGTGAATTTAACCGTGCCATTCGTGAAATCACCGCATTGGCGGACAAAGCGAACCAATACGTGGATGAAAAAGCGCCTTGGGTTGTGGCTAAACAAGAAGGTCAAGAGCAAGAGCTACAAGACATTTGCTCAGTGGGTATCAACCTATTCCGCGTGTTAATGACTTACTTAAAACCTGTAATGCCAGCACTAGCGGCGCGCACCGAAGCATTCTTAAACCAAGAACTCACTTGGGAAGGCGTACAAACACCATTAACAAGCCATACGCTCACGCCATTCAAAGCGCTGTTTAATCGCATTGATCCGAAACACGTTGAAGCGATGATTGAAGCGTCTAAAGAAGAAGCGGCAGTAGAAAAAGCTGCGATTGAGAGCGCGCAACCAACCACAGTTGAAACTGAGCTAAGTAAAGACCCTATTGCAGCTGAAATTGAATTTGATGATTTTGCTAAAGTGGACTTACGCGTCGCTAAGATCATCGCTTGCGAAGCTGTGCCAAAAGCAGATAAATTGCTTAAATTCCAATTAGATATTGGTGGCGAAACTCGCCAAGTGTTTTCAGGTATTAAAGCCGCTTATTCACCCGAAGAGTTAGTAGGCAAGTACACCGTCATGGTAGCGAACCTCAAACCGCGTAAAATGAAGTTTGGTATGTCAGAAGGCATGATCTTAGCCGCAGGCCCGGGTGGCAGCGAGCTATGGATTCTTGAGCCACATGAAGGTGCTCAAGCTGGCATGCGCATCCTGTAATACATCAATCTTCACGATAGCATCCCCAACACGCTCTGTGTTGGGGATTTTTTATCACCATACTGCTCAAAATCGATCCAGCTCACACTTTTAGTTCAAAATGCACCAGTAAGATGCATCACTTCAACGCAAAAATACATAAGCAATTGAATTTAAACAAATAAAAAACTGGCATTAACCCTGCTAACTCTAGATTGGTATAACATTAACAAGGAGTTGGTTATGTTTGTTTTTATCTCAATGCTTATCTCTATCGGTATATTGTGGCTGATGTTTTATCTGGCAAAACAGCGTGAATCCACATTACAACGTAAATATCAACTGCTGATCGACCTTCGCCAGCTACTGTTTTTATGCCGTCAGCACCGTAACATTACCCATCAAACACTAGCCTCTGGTCAAAGACGCGACACTGAGTTGAATGAATTGCAAGATACGCTATACGAAAAAAGTAATCACTTAATTGCTATCGCACATTTTGACAACAAACCAATGTACCGTGTGCTGCAAATTAAGCTCAAAGCACTCATGAAGGAGTGGCCAGAGCGCTCTGTGGCTCGTAACCAAATGATGCATGGTAAAATAATTCGTCACTGTATGTTCTTAATGGATGAGGTGATACTGGCTTGGTTGGTGGAATCCAACCGCGAAGATCTCAGCGATGAATACCATATTAATTGGCAACAGGTCATTGATGCGATGGACGCGCTAACTCAGTTACGCATCAGCATTGATGAAATGGATACTCAAGATGGCCGCATACGCTTGCAGCATTATAGTGAGGTTGTCAGGCGTAGGATGAATCAACTCGCCTTAATCAGCCCTTTAACGGTAGCTTCGCCAAGCTGCTCAGCCGCGCTACATAGCCTGAGCGAACTGCATGATCATCCTGCCTTTCAAATAGAAGCTGGAGCGATGTACCAAATCACTTCGGATATTTCACTCAGCATCTCTCACGTTTACGACCAGATGCTCAGCGACTTAACCGAGAGCTTGTACATTCCGTTGCCTAAATTGGCGATTGCTTAGTGAGTAATTGTTTAGCTGGTGACTGTTTGACTGGTGATTATTTAGAAAGTAAAAAGGCCACTTTATTCAAAAGTGGCCTAATCACTCACCGTGTACATAGATACATCAGTGTAAATTCAGAACTCAATTACAGCATTTTACGCGCAGCTTCGACAACCACTTTGATTGAACGAGCCTCGGTCTCTTTGAGTGTCGCGTGATCTGGGATCTCTTTTTGAGTACGGTTGATGATCACACCCGCCACACAACCTGCTTTCAAACCTGAGCTCGCACACATGGTTAGCAAAGTGGCGGATTCCATCTCAAAGTTCAATACGCCCATGTCTTGCCACTCTTTCATCGAGCCTTGGAAACGACGCACAACACGACCCGTGAAGGTGTCATAACGCTCTTGGCCTGGGTAGAAAGTATCACTTGATGCGGTGACGCCCATGTGCACGGTTGCACCACTTTCAACTACAGCCGCTTTCATTGCAGTGGCGACATCGAAATCAGCCACAGCAGGGAATTCCATTGGCGCAAAGTGCAAACTTGCACCGTCAAGGCGAACCGAACCTGTGCTGACAATCATATCACCCACATTGACATGAGGTTGGATTGCACCAGTAGTACCTACGCGTAGGAAAGTACGCACGCCAAGTTGAGCAAGCTCTTCAACCGCAATAGACGTAGAAGGACCACCGATACCAGTAGAACAAACAACGACTGGCTTACCGTCTAACTCTGCGCGGTACACAGTGTATTCACGGTGGCTAGCAAGAAAGACTGGATTTTCCATCTCTTCAGCGATTTTTTGTACGCGGGCTGGATCCCCAGGGATAATGGCCAAAGTAGCACCATTCAGATCGGCTTCGGTAACACCTAGATGGAAAACGGCTTGAGACATAAGTGACTCCTTATTGCGGCTTGTTCAGCTCATAGATATACATCGGGTATGCAGCTACTCTAGCGGACCACGCACCAACAAAGAGTGATCAAATTCACAATGAATGACGCAATGTAACGAATACATTCTCATAAAAACGGTTTGCATCACAAAAAACAGCAAGATTGATGAAATAACACCCAACCCTAAAAGATGATTTCCAACACTGCATAACAAAATACAAGCGCAATATCGACGCATTTCACACTATTACCACAATAGGGTGCAAACCCAACAGGCATGAGAGATAACGACCCGCCATGCCTTGCTGAGCTTTTTGGTTTTTAGTCTCGGACTATTTTTTAAATTTCAATAGACGCAACGCATTGAGCGTCACTAACGCGGTAGCTCCACTATCAGCCAGCACCGCCACCCATAAGCCCGTAATACCGAGTAAACTCGTGACTAAAAAGATACTTTTTAAGCCTAGCGCTAGCGTGACATTCTGGCGAATATTGGCGAGGGTAGCTTGTGATAGCTCGATCATGGTGGCGAGCTCGACCAATCGATTATGAGTAATTGCCGCATCGGCCGTTTCCAACGCAACATCGGTACCACCCCCCATCGCAATACCAATGCTGGCCGCTTTCATTGCTGGTGCATCATTAATGCCATCCCCGACCATCGCCACTTGTTTTTGTTGCGCCAACTGTTGAATGTATTCCACTTTATCTTGCGGTAATAAACTGGCTTTGAAATCTATCCCTAATTGAGCACTCATCGTCGCAGCGCTTCTAGGGTTATCGCCAGTGAGCATAATAGTGTCGATCCCCAAACGGCGCAGAGCTTCAATGGCGGCTTTGGCATCTTCACGCAAGGTATCTTGCCATGCGATTAAACCGACAATGTTCTCTTGCTCAAAAACCACCACCACTGTTTTGCCTTGCATCTCTAGCGCTTCCACTTGCGCGCTAAATACATCAGAAAACGGAACATTCGCTTTGCTTGGCGCTAATACGCGCAGTGATTTCCCTTCCACGACCCCCGAAACCCCACTGCCAACTAACGCTCGCTTGTCTATCGCTTCTGGAATGGGCAAAGCCATCGCTTGCACTTTTTTCACTAAAGAGGTTGCCAGAGGATGGCTCGAGCCCATTTCAACCGCTGCGACATAGCGCAACAATTGCTCTTCATCCCAGCCATTGAGCGCAACCACATCCGTAACTTCCGGTTTACCTTTGGTCAAAGTGCCCGTTTTATCAAAAGCAATACTCTCTATTTTCCCAAGTTGTTCGAGCGCCGCGCCCCCTTTGATCAGTGCACCACGACGCGCCGCTGCGGCAAGGCCAGAAGTAATGGCCGCCGGAGTTGAGATAACCAACGCACATGGACAAGCAATCAGCAGTAAGGCTAAGCCACGATAAACCCATGTTTCCCATGGCTGCGCAAACAGTGTCGGCGGTATCACAACCACGGCTAATGAAACCAACATCATTAATGGGGTATACCAGCGACTAAATTTATCAAGAAAACGTTCTAACGGCGCTTTGCGAGATTCCGCTTCTTCAATCAGATGCAAAATGCGGTCAATCGCGTTTTCACCCTGTTTGGACGTGATGGTGAAACGCACCACCTGATCCGCAACCACTGCACCCGCCATGACACTGTCACCTTGATAGCGTTCGACAGGCAGTGATTCGCCCGTTAACGCGCTCTCATCAAAGCTGGCCGACGCTTCGTGCAATTGACCATCCGCAGGTAGCCGAGAGCCGGGAGAAACTTCCACTACATCCCCCGGTTTTAGCTCATGTGCCGCCACCGTGATGCGTTCTCCTGCCACAATTTTTGTTGCCGTTTCAGGCACCAGTGCCATTAAAGCTTGTACACCGCTACGCGCTTTAGAAGCGGCAAAAGCTTCTAGCCGCTCTCCGATGAGGAAGAGTAATAGCACCATCGCCGCTTCAACCGTTTCACCAAGATAGAGCGCTCCGAGCGCCGCAACGCCCATTAAGGTTTCAATCGCAAAGGGTGTGCCTGAGCGTGCCAGTTGAATCGCTTTTTTACCGATAGGATACAAACCGGCAAGGCAGGTCAAAATGAACATCCCATCGCTGATTTGAGCGAAATAAGGCTGCACAATAGCGGCGAGTACCATGGCGCCAGCAATGGAGAGGATCTGAGCGTTCTGTTTTATGACCGACTTCCAGTCACTATGAATGGGGGCAGAAACTGGATTAGTTGCATCAATGCGGTGAGCCGTAAAACCTGCGTTACGAACCGCTTGCTCTATTTCAAGCGCTGCCTCTTCGGTATTAAACTTGACCACCAATTTTTCAGTGGCAAACAGCACTTTGGCGTCGATCACATTACCCACTTTTTTAAGCGCCGTTTCAACCTTACGTGCGCAAGATGGGCAATCCATCCCTTCAATTTTCCAGCTTTGGTTAAACTGTGTTTCAACTGGCGTGAGCTGCGCGGGTTCATCATCAGGATCATTGCTGGCACACTCTCGTGACCCGCAACACCCCTCTTCATTTGAATCAACGCCCGCAGCCCTAATCGCGGTAATTTTCAGGCTAGAGCATGACACCGCCTGCGGGTTTGCCATGCTATTTTTTGTAGTACTGCAAGCTTCATGTTTTGTGCACATAGGATTCTCCTTCTCTGATGCACAAAGCTTAAACCTTAGAGTCAACTCCAAGGTCAAGCGCATTTTTATCAAACCTGCACTTAACGCACATTCACTTTGATTAGATGGAAAAGAGGTGCACTGCACCTCTAGAATTTTATTTATTACTGCTGATATACCCAAACAACTTGGAGTTGCAGGTAGGCGGCAAGTGAGTGAGTCCCCATGAGCATAGGCAAACTATGTGATTGGGGTGAACGAACGTAGCCAACACCGCTGCAGCTTCAAGTAGGAAGGGGATAGTTTGCTATGTTGGTTTTTTAAAACAATGCGTTAAGTTTTTCCCTAATGCTCTCAGTACATCTCTGCGCGTAATAATGCCAACCAATTTACCTTGATCGATCACGGGATAAACTTTCGGTTTTCCTACTTTCATCATGTCAGCAAGCTCAATAATAGAAGTGTCTGATGAAACGGACAGCACTTCAGGGTGCATGCAGTCACGGACTAAATGGGTGTCTTCACAGAAATAACTCACCTTCACCAATTTATCGAGCAAATCCTGCTCTGATAGAAAGCCAATCACTTGTTCTTGGTCGTTAATAACAGGACCACCAAGATGCTCCGAACGCATCACTTTTTCTAAAGCCGCAGTCATTGGCATGTCCGGTTTGAAGGTGATGGCTTGTAATGTCATATAGTCTTTAACTATTAGCGATTGCATATCTGTCTCCTTGGTTGCAACGGTATGCTGCCTTAAGTTAAGTGTTGACTAATTTCACCGTTTTGCTAAATGGAAAAAATCGATTTTGCTCATCGGCACAAACTATCGATATTACAAATAGTTAATTTTTATCAAGGGTAAATGGCAAAATCTTTTATCAAAACGTCTCATTTTTGAATCAAACAACACGTTAAGAACACGATGTCTCGCAAGATTTTACAGTTAATATCATTTATATCTTAAACATTGACCGTTGTATTAATAAGGACTGGGCATGGTGAATTCGCCACTGTTTTCCGAGATTATAGAAAACCCAGCACTGATGCGCAGCTTGTTGGAGTCATTACCCGAACCCACTTTTCTGATTAACCGCGATGGCATATATGTGGAGGCCTTAGGAGGCACGGATCGCAGCCGACACCACGACCCAAGGGTTCTCATTGGCCTCAATCTATACCAGGTATTACCCGAAAAAAAAGCCGCTTGGTTTCATCAAATTATCCAAGAAGTCATTGATAACGGACAAATGCGAGAGTTTGAATACGATCTCGACCTAAGGGTGATAGCTCAATTTAAAGGCAGCTCTGGCCCTATCGATATTCAGTTTTTTAACGCATTGGTCATCCCGCTGAAAAATACTGAGTACGTGCTATGGATTGTGAGAAATATTACCGCTTATAAGCGCACGTTAGAGCGGCTTTCTATACACCAACTTGAGTTAGAAAAACTGACCAATGTGGATCATTTAACTCAGGTCTATAACCGTTATGCGATGGACTCATTGCTGCCCAAAGCGTTAGATAAGATCAAGCGTGAGCAAAGTAGTGCTGCAATTTTCATGATCGACTTAGATTGCTTCAAAGAATATAACGACCACTATGGCCATGTGAATGGCGATACTGTGTTGCGCAAGATAGCGAGCACTCTGCAGCATTGGAAACGTAAAGATGACCTCTGCTTTCGCTATGGAGGAGATGAATTTCTACTGTTTATTGCGGATATTGATATTAAACAGTGCGAGCAAAAAGCATTGCAACTACTTAATGAAGTGAGAGAGCTGCAAATCCCTCACCGCTATTCTCATGTCTCATTATATGTATCGATTACTATCGGCATCCAATATTGCGAACAGATACCGACTGGCATGACGCCAGAACAGTTTGTATCAACGGCCGATAAAGCGCTGTTTCACGCGAAGAATCAACAGCGCGGAACTATTCATATACTACACAAGGCTTAGTCGATGGTGTGATGATTAGCCCAACGCTGAGCGGCTTGGGCATCTGAATCTCGAGACTCCACCCAGCGTGTTTGTTCGGTGGTGCGCTCTTTCTTCCAAAACGGTGCTTTGGCTTTAAGGTAATCCATAACGAATTCGCACGCCTCAAAAGCCGCACCACGATGTGAGCTCGACACGCCCACAAACACGATTTGATCGCCAATATCTAAATCACCGATTCGGTGGATCACACGGATTTTTTGCACTGGCCATCGTGCCTGCGCCTGATCACAAATATCACTCAAGGCTTTTTCTGTCATTCCCGGATAGTGCTCAAGCGTTAAGCCAATAACATTATCACCTAAATTCATATCACGAACTTTGCCAATAAAGGTAACCACAGCGCCAGCGGAAGTACCTTGCGACAAATCACGGTATTCTGCGTCTACCGAGAAATCTGATATTTGAACGGAAATACGACTATCCATCACTAGCCTCCGGTTACTGGAGGAAAAAAAGCCACTTCATCACCATCACTTAACGGGTAATCAAAGGCAACGATGGTTTGATTGACTGCCACCAGCAGTTTTCCCGGTTGCAAGGCTAAATCCCATTTCCCAGGCTGCGAGGCTAAGTGGCTACGCAGTGCTTCAACCGTAGCAAACTGTGCCTTGAGTTGAATGCTGTCTTGGCCGATCAACTCACGAGTTTGAGCAAAAAAGAGGACATTAATCATGCGTGACCTTTTGTTGTGGCTGAGCGCTAAAGTAACCCGATTTCCCGCCGCTTTTTTCAAGTAAGCGCACTTGTTCAATCACGATATCTTTTTGTACTGCTTTACACATGTCGTAAATGGTTAACGCCGCCACCGATGCCGCGGTTAAGGCTTCCATTTCAACCCCTGTTTTACCGGTTAATTTACACAATGATTCAATTCGAACTTTGCTTTGTGCTTCGATGGCTTCAAGCTGCACTTCTACTTTAGTAAGCAGCAATGGGTGGCACAGTGGGATTAAATCCGACGTTTTCTTCGCCGCTTGAATGCCCGCAATTCTTGCGGTGGCAAACACATCACCTTTGTGGTGTTGCCCAGAAAGGATCAGTTGCAGCGTTTGTGGTGACATCTTCACAAAGGCTTCCGCACGTGCTTCACGTACGGTTTCAGCCTTGGCAGAGACATCGACCATATTGGCTTCGCCTGAGGCATTAATATGAGTAAATTCGCTCATTGAAACCCCGTTAAACCGAAAGATGTGGCATAAAGTTGCATGGGCGATGGCTGGCATCTAACTGCTGTTTGAGGATTTTTGTCCAACCGGTTTTGCACGCTCCTGTTGAACCTGGCATGGCAAAAATAACCGTATGGTTGGCAAAACCTGCAATGGCACGAGACTGAATGGTTGAAGTGCCAATTTCATCGTAAGAGACCAATCGGAACAGCTCGCCAAAACCTTCGACTTCTTTATCAAACAAGGGCTTTAATGCCTCTGGTGTGCTGTCGCGTGAGGTAAAACCCGTTCCGCCCGTGATCAGCACGGCTTGCACGTTTTCATCCGCGATCCACTGAGAAACAATCGCGCGAATTTTATACTGATCATCAATAACAATCTGCTTATCGGCCAGAATGTGTCCCGCTTGTTGAAGTTGCTCAGCTAAGTAACCGCCTGAAGTATCGTTTTCTTCAGTACGAGTATCGGAAACCGTCAGTACGGCAATATGTGCTGGTTGAAATGCGCTTTCTGCGTGACCCATGTGTTCACCTACTGTTCAAATGTGTACCAACATCACCCGCTAAACAATAGCCAGTGACAAAAAGAATTTAGCCGCCAATGGAGGCGAGATTAGGCGTCATACCCGTATTGCCATCTTGTAAAAAATGGCTGACCGACTTGGTCTGTAATTGCGCTTGAATTCGCTCAATTAAGGCTTGCTGTTGATTATCTTGGGCGAGCAGATCGCGTAATTCAACGCCTTGCTCACCGAAAAGGCACAGGTGTAACTTCCCCTTTGCCGAAACACGTAAGCGATTGCAGCTATGGCAAAAGTTTTTCTCATACGGCATGATAAGACCGATTTCACCTTGGTAATCGGCATGAACAAATACTTGCGCTGGCCCATCATTGTGAGCTCGGGTTTTCAGCACCCAACCATTGGCAATCAGTTGATTACGAATGGCAACACCTGAAATATGGTGACGCTCAAACAGCGAGTCCATTTCACCAGTTTGCATTAGTTCAATAAAACGAAGTTGAATAGGGCAATGTTTAATCCAATCTAAAAAAGCAGGTAACTGCTGATGATTAAGGTCTTTTAGCAGCACAACGTTGACTTTAACTTGCTGGTAACCGACTTCAAAAGCGCGATCAATCCCCGCCATCACTTGCGTAAATTTGTTTTCACCCGTGATTTGGTGGAACATTCTTGGATCAAGACTATCGACACTGACATTGATATGCGTTAACCCGGCCGATTGCCAACCTTCTACTTGTTTGGCCATACGGTAACCGTTGGTGGTGGTCGCCACTTTCTCTATACCAGCGGTATTCGCCACACAAGCAATAATGTCGTTAAAGTCTTTACGCAAAGTTGGCTCCCCCCCTGTGATGCGTACTTTCGACGTACCACAGTCGGCAAAGGCTCGCACGACGCGTTGTATTTCAGGAAGGGTTAAAAAAGACGAGTTTTTCTGCCCCGAAGGTTGATAACCATCAGGCAGGCAATATGTGCATTTAAAGTTACAGACATCTGTAACAGATAAACGTAAATAATAAAATTTACGTTGGAATCTATCTTCGAACTGTTGCGCCACGGAACACCTTTCCAAATACGGGAGGCATAATCATTTCCAATTATGCCCTTGTGGTATTAGACCACTGGCTTAACCACCCTATCTCACAAAAATGAGACTTAGCCAGTTAAGCTCGGAGCTATGGCAGCCGTTGAGGTAGTATAATTAACTATCTCTACAGCAGCTGATAAGTAAAATACTTAATATTAGTAAGTGATTCTACCCTTATCGTAAAAAAAAAGAGTCCATTACCCAATTTACCTCCTAATGAGTATGGGTTGTGAACAAGCTGATTTAAATTGTAGTTAATTATTAAAAAATAAGAAGAACAGATGACTCTATACACTTCAAAGAAAGTCGTCGCCATTGGCGGAGGACATGGGCTTGGACGCATGCTAGCGGCGTTAAAAGATTTTGGCTCCAATGCGACAGGGATTGTAACCACCACAGATAACGGCGGTTCCACTGGGCGCATTCGCCACTGCCAAGGTGGCATTGCATGGGGCGATACACGTAACTGTATCAACCAGTTGATCACTGAGCCTTCCATCAGTTCGATGATGTTTGAATATCGCTTTAAAGGTGCGGGAGAACTCAATGGCCATAACCTCGGTAATTTGATGCTGACTGCATTAGATAACCTATCTGTGCGCCCTTTAGACGCGATCAACTTGATCCGAAACATGCTCAAAGTCGATGTTAATATCTTACCTATGTCAGAGCATCCTTCTGATCTTAGTGCACTTTCTATGGATGGTCACTGGGTCACGGGTGAAACGAACGTGGACGAGATGACGGAAGATTTAAGGCGCTTAGATTTATCACCTGAAGTGCCAGCAACCAAAGAAGCCATACTCGCCATCAGTGCAGCAGACTGCATCATCCTTGGCCCGGGAAGCTTTCTCACCAGTGTGATGCCACCACTACTGCTGCCCGAAATTGGCAATGCCATTGAGCAAAACGTAAAAGCAAAGCTGATTTTTGTTGAGAACTTGTCTCCCGAGCAAGGACCTGCTGGTCGCATGTCGCTACGGCAGAAATTGGAATGGTGTGAGCGCGCCTGCCACGCGCGAAAAATCGATGTGGTGATCGGCGATACACCACATCCGGAGCTGGCTGAACACTGGCATTGTGTCACTACAGAGCTAGCATCATCCAATCGTGACTGGCGGCACGACCGAGTTAAACTTCAAAAAGCCATTGAGAATCAACTCACAAGCTAATCCATCAAGTGGCAGTAGCAACGATGCGTCTCTTCGATAAGAGCGCGCATCGCCGCCACTTCTTCAGCCTCATCAAAAATGCAGTTTGCCTTTCCTTTGCTATCGATATCCACCGCTTTAGCGCACAGTTTATCCGCACCAAAGCTGGCGGCACTGCTTTTTAGAGCATGGCTGATGTCTTTTAAATATTCGATTTTATCCGGCAGATTTTGATCAGCTAGCTTCTGTGTATAGGCGCTCAGCTCGCTGAGAAAAATATCGAGCAATATTGGCACATTCTCTTCTCCAATTTCTTGGGCCAAATGCGCAATTTTGTTTTTATTGATCAGTTCCATATCTCTATGAGTTCTCTCTACTGTTCCACGCTTGAAGCTTGCGGTAGATCGTTGAAGGGCTAACGTCTAAATAACTGGCTGCTTTAGGAATATTACCATCACACGCTTCTATCGCTTGTTCGATGGCTTGCTTTTCCGTCATCCATAAAGGAAAAATATCGTGCACGGTTATATTTTCCTTGCGCGTTTCCGTCGTTAGGTTTGCTAATCGGATCTTGTTATCCACGACTTGATTTAGCGGTGGCGGTAACATGCTCAGTTCGATCTCGTTGCCGTGGTTCAATACCACCACATTCCGCAACACGTTTTGCAGTTGACGCACATTACCCGGCCATTCATAGCGCGTAAAACGCTCCACAACCTCTGGCGCTAAGCGGACAAAACCTTTGCCTTCTTCTTTAGACATAAAGCCGAGCAAAGAGTAAGCAATTTCAATAACGTCATCGCCTCGCTCGCGTAGCGGTGGTAAATGCAATGGGATCACATAAAGACGATAGTACAAATCTTCACGAAAACGGCCCTCTTGTACCTCTTTCCATGGATCGCGGTTGGTAGCGCAGACAAAACGAACATCGACACTTTTCATCTTCGATGAGCCCACTTTCTGGAATGTGCCCGTTTGGATAAAGCGCAACAGCTTGGTCTGCAAATCCAAATCCATTTCACACAGTTCATCCAAAAACAGTGTGCCGCCATCAGCCAACTCGGCTGCGCCTTGGCGATCGGTCGCTGCGCCAGTAAATGCGCCTTTCACGTGGCCAAAGAGTTCACTCTCTATTAAGTCTTTAGGAATGGCGGCGCAGTTAATCGCAATGAAGGGTTTATCGCCACGTTTACTGGCCGCATGAATCGCTTCTGCGCACACCTCTTTACCCGTGCCACTTTCGCCAGTAATAAAAATACTGGCTTTACTGGAGGCCGCTGAGTCAATGGTTCGATAGACTGATTGCATGGTTTGACTGCTGCCGATAAAACCTTGGTAGTTCTGATTACCCGGGTTACCAGCCTCATTTTTTAGTTTGCTAGCTTTACGTATGGCGTTGTTAACCGTGACGCGCAAGCGGTCTGCTTCACAAGGTTTGATCAAGAAATCTTGGGCACCGTGACGCATCGCTTCCACTGCGGTATCGATCGAACCATGAGCGGTCATGAATATCACTGGCACATTGGGGTAGTGACTTTTCACAGCATGTAAAACGTCCATGCCCGTCATATCGGGTAATCGAAGATCCAGCAATATGAGGTCCGGCTCTCGGTGAGCTAAACTCTCTATCGCATCACGACCTGTACCAACAATATTGATATCGATTTCAAGGGGGGTGAGGTATGAACGATACAGCGCCGCAACGGAAGCCGTATCTTCCACCATCAAAAGATATTTAGCCTTTTGTAGAGAAAAGTCAGGTTGCATATTCTAGCCATTATTATTTTGTACTTTGCCTTAACTATTGCATTAAGGTTCGCATTTTGCAAAATAAAATAACAAAAAGGCACTAATTCGTTAGTTAATAGCCCTTTTTGCATAAAATTAATTGGCACGATATGTGCTCTATTCAATATGACCCTTAGGGGTCACCTAGCCAACTGACGTTGTTAGTGAATAAAGTGTTCACAAATAACAGCCAATAGACCTTTTTCTATTGGCTATTTTTTTAACTGTTGGTAATGAACTGCTGACGCAGTTTTTCAATTTGGTCACGCTTTTCGGCAGCCAATTCAAATTCTAGGTTTTGTGCGTGTTTGTACATTAACCCTTCTAGTTTGGCGATCTCTTTTTCCAGTTGTAGTGGCGTGAATATTTCATAAGTTTGCGAGCTTTCTGCCACCTTCGACAAAGGTACTTGTTTGCTCATCCTCTGCTGCTTGGACTTAGTAATATCACCTAACTCCATAATATCTTTGACATTACGTTTCAGCGCCTGAGGTGTTATCCCTTGTTCTTCATTATGTGCTTGCTGCTTTTCACGGCGACGATCTGTCTCATCCATCGCTTTCTTCATTGAGTTAGTAATGCGGTCAGCATAGAGAATCGCTTTGCCTTCAATGTTACGTGCCGCACGGCCAATGGTCTGAATTAATGAACGTTCTGAACGTAGAAAGCCTTCTTTATCCGCATCAAGAATTGCGACGAGAGAGACTTCAGGCATATCCAAACCTTCACGCAGTAAGTTAATACCCACTAACACATCAAACTCGCCTAGGCGAAGGTCACGAATAATCTCAACCCGCTCAACAGTATCAATATCTGAGTGCAGATATCTGACCTTAACCCCATGTTCATGAAGATACTCAGTTAAGTCTTCAGCCATGCGTTTAGTCAATGTCGTGATCAGCACACGTTCATCTTTCGCTGAGCGAATGCGGATCTCTGACAACACATCATCCACTTGTGTTGCGACTGGTCGTACTTCCAGCACGGGGTCCAGTAATCCGGTTGGGCGCACCACTTGATCCACAATTTGTCCGGCTGATTTTTCTAGCTCATAGTTGCCCGGGGTAGCAGAAACAAAGATCGTCTGCGGCGCAAGTGATTCGAACTCTTCAAACTTTAATGGACGGTTATCTAAAGCGGAAGGCAACCGGAAACCAAACTCCACTAACGTTTCTTTGCGTGAACGATCGCCTTTGAACATCGCGCCAATTTGCGGCACGGTTACGTGTGATTCGTCGATAATCAATAAACCGTCATGCGGTAGATAGTCAAACAGTGTCGGAGGCGGCTCTCCCTCTTTTCGTCCACTAAGATAACGTGAATAGTTTTCAATACCTGAACAAAAACCGAGCTCATTCATCATTTCAATATCAAATTGAGTACGCTGCGATATGCGCTGCTCTTCGAGTAGTTTATTGTTTTCCAACAGGTAGGCTTGCCGGGTTCGCAACTCCTCTTTGATGTGCTCTATCGCATCGACAATGCGCTCTCTTGGCGTAACGTAGTGCGTTTTAGGATAGATGGTATAGCGAGGAAGATCTCGCTGAATCATTGCGCCCGTCAATGGGTCAAACAAACTGATGCAATCTACCTCATCATCAAACATTTCAACACGCACGGCCGCATAATCCGATTCCGCGGGAAAGATATCGATCACCTCTCCACGAACTCTAAATTGACCACGTTCAAACGCCATATCGTTACGTGTGTATTGGAGTTCGGCTAAACGACGGATAATGTCGCGCTGATCCATCACATCGCCACGGCGAACATGCAGCATCATTTTCAGATAAGAATCAGGATCACCCAAACCGTAAATCGCCGATACAGAAGCCACAATAATCGCATCTTTACGCTCAAGCAGCGCTTTAGTCGCGGAGAGTCGCATTTGTTCTATGTGTGAGTTAATCGAGGAATCTTTTTCTATAAATGTGTCCGTGGTCGGCACATACGCCTCTGGCTGATAGTAGTCGTAATAAGAGACGAAATACTCAACCGCATTATTGGGGAAAAATGACTTCATCTCACCATACAGCTGGGCTGCGAGCGTTTTATTCGGTGCCAACAAGATAACCGGACGCTGCGCCTTGGCGATCACATTAGCCAAGGTGAATGTTTTCCCTGAACCCGTCACACCCAATAAGGTTTGATGAGCAAGACCTGCATCTAGCCCATCAAACAATTGCTTGATCGCCGTAGGTTGATCGCCTGACGGTTGATAACCCGATACCAATTCAAACGTTTTGCTCATAATGCCGTTGTCCTCTATAACTGAATAGGCATTCTCGCTGTTAGCCATGTTTTGTTGCAAGTAATTGTTCAAAATAGTTGCGTCGTAAATCACCCCTGTTTTGAAAAAATGCTAGTTTCTTCTCCATACGTTTGCTACCATCTTCGGCCTGATTCGTAAAAAACCACTCCTAACTTTCAAAAATAATCCACTTGTTTTCCCCAAAATTTTAAAATGACTCCCTTTTTCTCATCGCCATTCATTTTCATTTCTTATTGATAATTTCAGTTGATAAATCAAAAAATAAAATAAAAAACATAGTGTTATATAAAAAATAAACTCAACAAATGAGTAGAGTAATAACTCAACATTCATTGATGAAACGAATTGCTCAGGATTCGTCAACACACTTATCCACAATTTTGGTGGATAACTAAACCTAGCCTAATGCCGATAAGGGGTACAGAAAAGTAAAGTATTTTCAGGGAAATATTTTTACTTTTTCTTCGGCTGGAAAGGTTGACACTGAACACCCCAGTCGCTACCATTCGCACCGCTCAAAGCGATTCCCCCTTAGTTCAGTCGGTAGAACGGCGGACTGTTAATCCGTATGTCGCAAGTTCAAGTCTTGCAGGGGGAGCCAAATTCCAGAAGAAAGACGTCTTAGGACGTCTTTTTTTGTATCTAAACCTAGCTATTTCAAGGGATTGCATTCTCTTAACGTCTTTTCCTGACTCGTACTAGCTTAGAAGTTTAGGTACACAAATAGGTACATTGTCCGTATGTTCCAATTTACGGTGTACCAATCATGGCAAGAACAACTAAATCTTTAACAGATAAACAAATCTCTAACGCTAAACCACAAGATAAAGAGTATACGCTCTTTGATGGTAACGGCCTTCGTCTACGAGTAAAACCAAACGGTACAAAGACATGGCTATTCAACTATACACGTCCACACAACGGTAAACGCGCTAACATGACGTTTGGCAGTTACCCTAGCCTTTCCCTAACAAATGCACGAAAGAAGGCTCTAGGCGCGATAGAAACGCTGCAAGCTGGCATTGATCCTCAAGTCAAACTCAAGAACCAACAAACGATAGAGCAACAGCGCTTACTATCCACATTAGCTGAAGTTACAAACAGTTGGTTAACAGTAAAGAGCGCAACCATTAGTGAAAAAACAAGGGTGAACCTTCAGCGAGCTTTAAATCTTCATCTGCTACCGAAGCTTGGCAACACTCCTATCACTGAGCTTACTGCACCTTTAGTGATAAATACCCTTCAGCCACTTCAGGCTAAAGGACACTTAGAAACACTGAAAAGGATCTGCCAACGTGTGAACGAAATTATGAGTTTTGCTCAGAATAAGGGACTTATTGAGTACAACCCTTTAGCCAAAATCAGTTCTGCGTTCTTGAAACCTACCGTCACCAATATGAAATCAATAAGTGCCGACGAACTTCCTGAGTTAATGAGAACCCTAGGACGGGCCAGTATCATGTATACCACTCGATGTATGATTGAATGGCAACTGCATACCATGACTCGACCTATTGAGACAGCGCAAGCTCGTTGGGATGAAATTGATTGGGATGAAAATCTATGGGTTATTCCAGCAGATAGAATGAAAAAAAGAAGGGATCACTTAGTGCCTCTAACTCCGCAGACTTTAAATCTGTTGAATGAGATGAAAAAAATAAATGGTGGAAGCGAATACATATTCGCTTCCTATAAAGACCCTATGAGGCCGAGTAACAGCCAAACGGCTAACATTGCCCTTAAACGTATGGGCTTTAAAGATCGTTTGGTGTCTCATGGTTTACGTGCTCTAGCTAGTACAACGCTAAATGAAACCAAACTCTTCCATAATGACGTTATTGAGCTTGCTCTCGCTCACGTAGATAGGAATCAAGTTCGAGGTATTTACAATCGGGCGTTGTATCTTAATCAACGTAGAGAAATGCTACGCTGGTGGAGTAACTATATCGAGGAGGCATCGAAAGGGAACTTTTCCATTTGTGCAACTAGCTAGTCAATAACATTCATCGTGAATTAGGCTGCCAACATCGCTGACAGCCTAATTTGTATAGGTATCAGAATTATAAAAATATTAACTATTTATGAATTAACTATTTGTGAATGTACTTCTCTTTCTCTGTCATACTCCAAACTCAAAAAAGTAGGCAGAGATACCTATTTCTTAGGTCAGATTGGCGTGTTTCGCTAGCTCCATCCGTCTCATATTTGATCACTAGCTTTCTAAGCTGCCTATACGGCAGTGAACCGCAATTCCGTCTCTGGTGTGCCCGTTCTAATTTTCTAAGCTGCCTATACGGCAGTGAACGCCTCAGCACTTAATGAGTGAGGCCCGAAATTTTTCTAAGCTGCCTATACGGCAGTGAACTTCAGGGCGAACGACACTAACTACAGCTAAGCTTTCTAAGCTGCCTATACGGCAGTGAACCTGAGTTAAGCGCTTGCTCAATGCCGAACTTCTTTCTAAGCTGCCTATACGGCAGTGAACGTTCAGGCTCATTGTATGAATTCTTAGTGCCTTTTCTAAGCTGCCTATACGGCAGTGAACGGGAAGGTATGCGCGCGGAACTGGCCGTGACGTTTCTAAGCTGCCTATACGGCAGTGAACTTAGACCCAATCCACTTGCCTTGCCCTGATATTTTCTAAGCTGCCTATACGGCAGTGAACAGGCGGTGTCGTTTAGCGTATCGAAAACGAATTTTCTAAGCTGCCTATACGGCAGTGAACGTTCCGCACCTAAAAGTATTGTCCATTAACAATTTCTAAGCTGCCTATACGGCAGTGAACATATTTTGGTTGTACTTATCGCTGTTTATGTTTTTCTAAGCTGCCTATACGGCAGTGAACAAGCCCTTTAATCACGCATGTTGAAGTGTATTTTTCTAAGCTGCCTATACGGCAGTGAACAATTGCCGCGATTGCAGCGCCAGTTCGGAGCGTTTCTAAGCTGCCTATACGGCAGTGAACCAGTTTTAAAACTGACTGGTCGTGATTATACGTTTCTAAGCTGCCTATACGGCAGTGAACTAATCGTCAGGAACGGGAGTCGGCAGTATCGCTTTCTAAGCTGCCTATACGGCAGTGAACCTGTAGATTCAGGAACCATTCGTAAGCTTACCTTTCTAAGCTGCCTATACGGCAGTGAACGTTGGAACGCGCTTGCGGTTAAGTTCCCTTGCTTTCTAAGCTGCCTATACGGCAGTGAACTGCTCTATCCAATTGAGCTAACGGGGCAAAATTTTCTAAGCTGCCTATACGGCAGTGAACTTCTTAACCGCAGACCAGCCGATCGTCATGGTTTTCTAAGCTGCCTATACGGCAGTGAACATGGTGGACAATTTAAATTTAGCGACTACGGTTTTCTAAGCTGCCTATACGGCAGTGAACAACAACAGGTACTTGCCCTTCACGCTTAGCTCTTTCTAAGCTGCCTATACGGCAGTGAACGTTCGGGTACGAAGTTTCAGTTACTTTCGGGCTTTCTAAGCTGCCTATACGGCAGTGAACGAAACAACAATCCGGCCAACATCGAAGATAACTTTCTAAGCTGCCTATACGGCAGTGAACCTGTCGAGGATAAAAACCTTAGGCCAAAAGATTTTCTAAGCTGCCTATACGGCAGTGAACAACAAGGCCAGCCCTGCGTGATTGAAATCGGTTTTCTAAGCTGCCTATACGGCAGTGAACCTTCGCCCCCTTTCGCCTTTATTTCGCCGCGTTTTCTAAGCTGCCTATACGGCAGTGAACCTGTTAAAGGTTCAATCTCCCATTTCGAGCGCTTTCTAAGCTGCCTATACGGCAGTGAACTTGGCGGCGATGGTTGATTGGTTGGTGCCGTATTTCTAAGCTGCCTATACGGCAGTGAACCTCAGATGAAAAATATTCGCATTGAAGTGGATTTTCTAAGCTGCCTATACGGCAGTGAACTGTTAGAAGAGGACGACCAAAATGTCGTTTATTTTCTAAGCTGCCTATACGGCAGTGAACCGCAACACTTACTTTGCAGCGCGTAGTAGTAATTTCTAAGCTGCCTATACGGCAGTGAACTTATTGTCCATTAGTAAATCCTCTTATATAAATTTCTAAGCTGCCTATACGGCAGTGAACTGGATGCTAAAAGACAACGGCGAAGGCGCAATTTTCTAAGCTGCCTATACGGCAGTGAACGGTGAAGAGTTGGACTCGGCTCCACTGTCAACTTTCTAAGCTGCCTATACGGCAGTGAACACGGCCTTGTGGGTTGTTGGTGGTTTAGTTGCTTTCTAAGCTGCCTATACGGCAGTGAACTTTTAACTGCACTCCAAACCGTCGCAGCAACTTTTCTAAGCTGCCTATACGGCAGTGAACAGTCGCGCATTGATGGACGTAGTGCGAAGTTATTTCTAAGCTGCCTATACGGCAGTGAACAAGCCATGCAGTTTTTACTTGGTTCAGGGCAATTTCTAAGCTGCCTATACGGCAGTGAACGTTCTTGGCTTGCGACCGTGGTCGCATCTACTTTTCTAAGCTGCCTATACGGCAGTGAACTTACGCTCAAAGCCTCCATAGCAACATCTTCTTTTCTAAGCTGCCTATACGGCAGTGAACGACCACCCCAGAAGCATCGCGGCGCAAGATAATTTCTAAGCTGCCTATACGGCAGTGAACGGCTGCTTCGGCAGGCCGCTTTCCGTTTTGGCTTTCTAAGCTGCCTATACGGCAGTGAACACAAAATCACACCGGGGGTTGTCTACGTTGGTTTTCTAAGCTGCCTATACGGCAGTGAACCTGAAACTCGCCCACACCTTTTGAAAACGTCTTTTCTAAGCTGCCTATACGGCAGTGAACAATAGAATAAACCAATAAAAATAAGCTGCAACAGGCTGTTAGGGTAAAAATCATCTTTTTACCTTGTTAAAACCCACCTATTGCAACTATTTGTATTTAAAGCACATTTTTAAAGAGCAAAAATAAAGGGTAAAAACTACCCTTTTCGTTCAATTTAAAAGTGCGGTACGGTAGCCAATACTGACTGCCCATGCGTTTTGCTGCCCAAACCATAGCAATCGAAGCTCCCATCTTGCGATATACTTTGCTGCTCCATCTGAATAAACAGCGGGAACTTGCTGTTTTTTTCTGGTGAGCGTTGCTTGGTTTGCTGGCTATGCAAGTAAATAAACGGCAAAGAGCACAATGCTGTCGGCTTGCTTTGTTGCAAAGCCGCCAAGCATTCCTCCAGCGGTTTGCCGGATTTTGCTGCCCATAGGACGGCTTTTTGCTGCATATCCCGCTCTATTCGTTCGGGCGATTTCACCTGCTTGCGTACAAAACTTACGTAAGTTACATCGTTTGGTACAGGTTTGATCCCTTTGATGTGCACATAGTCTTCTAGCCGAGTTAGCCAGCGGTGGATATCCAACTTTTCCAATGTCGCTTGCTCTTTTGCAAAGAGACGCAACTTACTGCCAAGCGGAAACTGCGCTTGACGATAATCAGGAAAACCGACCGCAACCAGAGATTGGTTGCTCGCCACTTTGTGCTCCACCAAAGCAATGTGCACTTGTTGAAAGACGTTTTGCCAAAGAAAGCCCAAGGCAATGTCGGCGTCTGGCAATAAAGTGATCTCTTGGTAGTAGTTCATCACTGCCACCTATTTGTCACTTTCGCCAAACACACCACCACGCACCAATACCGCCATGACGTAATGCTCATCTTCTTCACGGGGCAAGCTTTCACCACGCGCCCACTTATCGAAGAAGGTGTAAAAATCTTGCTTGTCTTTCGGGGTACGGAACGCCTTTCCTAAATTGGTGACAGCGCCATAAGGTTCAATCGCAATGGCTCCTGCACTTTGCTCCTCAGATGCGTAATCTGGGTACCAAGTATCAATGGAACGCAGTGCGTTACCAATTTTTTGTGAGTGCATCGCAGCATGCTCATTAACCGCATACAGGATTTTACTTTTCTTGGTTTTGCTGTTTCCTTTATCCAGCACCAACTCTTCACTAGGGTAAACTTCTTGGGCTTTACCAACTTTGGCATAGCAGTCAATTTGCAGCATCAAATGATCAGTTTCACTGGCTAGCACCTGAGCAATTCTGTCGGCCAAACTATTGATCTGTGGATCGTTATGATCAAAGTGTTTAGTACTGAATTGTTTGGCATTAAAGGTCCACGCCTGCTCTGCCCCTTTGTTTAATGCCTTGACTTGCACTTCAATCTCTTCTGCACCAACGCGGTTTCGCCATAGAAAACGGGCATTGGCAAGGTTGGTGGCATAACGTTTCGCCAATTCGAAACAGCCATATTTGGCAATGTATTGTGAAACCGCAGCACCGTAGCTCTGTTTGAACAGCGCGTTGTTACACGCCGAAGGTTGGGCAAGCCCCCCTAATACTTTGAGTGTGAAATGTAGCTTCAAAGTATCGTGATCCTGCCCCAAGGCACAGGCGTCTACCCGCTGTAAATTTGCTTTTTCAACTTCCGCATTCAGCTTAGCGGGATCGTTTTTCACTGCGGATTTTAAACGGTTGGAAATGGTGCCGCGCACTGATTTTTCTTGCAAGGCTAATGGGGTGGCTTGCGCTTTGGTTTCCCACTGGCATCCAAAGAGGTAGCCATCGGATGGCACTAGTTTTTTTTCAAATGCGAGCACTGATGCGATGTCGTTATTTTTAGCCATGAGGTTGTTCCTTATTGATGTTCGTTGATAGCGTTAACTTGCTGACAAAGGTAAAGATCGTTTTCTAAATCGGGGTGGTATTGCCAAAGGATGTCATCGAGATGTTTGATTTTGTGTGCCATGACAAATTCACCCAGTGTGACCACACTTTCGGCAAAGCGATGCGGCACTGATGGATCGCGCTGATTTTTTGCCTCTCCTGATGGTGAAATACCTTGAAACCCTGTGGCGATTGGCACAATCCAACCACTCGTCTTGCGCTGGCTATGCCAAACAACACTTTGGTCTTCAAGCTGCTCACAATGGTGGTGTACGGTGAGGTAACCCAGCAGCGCATCTATCGCGTCAGCTCCTTGCTGCATGGCGTCAATCATTAAATCGCGGCGTTCGATCAGCACATAGCCTGGCATTAATTGGCGTAAGACTTGAGCTGTATTTTCTTCAGTAATCACAGATTTCATTGAGGGCTTCCCAACGGCAAGAACGTCGCCTCCTGCGACTTTCATCGTCGCGATCACAGCTTGCAACTGCTGGGTAAACTCTGGCTGCTGAACTTGATCTTCATTGCCACTCCACTCAATGACAAGGGACACATCTAAATGACAGCGTGCTTCCTCGATAAATGCCGAGCGTGAACCATCCTTATCGAGTGGATTAGCCGTACCGATAATTGAATGAACAAAGTCACCTTCGCCTTTATGAGTCTGAACATCACAACGATGGCTCACCACCGCAGCACTATGCAGCATGAGTTCTGATAACCCAGCCTGGTTCAGCTTGCGCTCTAACGCATGCACAAAGCCTAACCATGCCGTCATGGCCGGAAAGCCAATAGTAAAAGGGCTTGAAAGTGCATTGGCGTTGTGAATTTTTAAATGCGGTAAAATCAATACGTTCATCGCAAGTTCTCCTTATTGCTGGCAACCACCTTTTCTATCGCCAGCAGCTCTTGGTCAGCCAATGTGACGGGATTGGCGAGCACTTTGCTGCGGCTGTAATGGTTGATTAAGCCACGGGCAATGTGGCGAATGATTTTATCGAGCCACTCATCCTCTTGCTGACGCTGCTCAGCAAACTCCGGATAAAGCCAAATTTTTTGCTCCAAAGGCAACGCACTCGATAATTCACCGGAATACGCTTCAAGAAACAGGCGTACTTGCCACATTTTCTCTATCACCAAATCAACGTATTGCTGAATACGGTAGTCACGCCCATCACGGAGATTGATGTTGTTGTAGTCGGTTTGAAAGAGTCGATGCAGCGCTCCAAGCACTTCTTTGGCTTGCCAAGCGGTAAAACTCTCTTTGAAAAAATCCGTTTTCGGCAAACGAATATCGCGAGGTGTTAACTCCGGTGGCATCGAGGCAAGTAAATGCGCTTTTCCTGCAAATTTATTGTTCAACACACTTATATTCGCGGGTTTAGTTCCACCAAATCCTATCGTGGTTAGACCAAAGATTTCTTGGTAACCAACGGGATGAAACCGATTTGCTTTCTTGCACTCTCTTGCCTCATTCGCTTCATTACTAAATCGAAGGGCATCAAGACGTTGTCGGAGCTCAAATAAGTGCCCAGAATGCGTCAATAAAGAAAGTAAGTGATACTGCTGATCTGCGACCGGAAAATAAACCTGCTTGATTTTTGAGTTCGTAGATGTTTCTTCACTTGTACTTTTAATAGCTAAGAAGCTTGACCGGAGTTGTTCATAGTCAACACCTTTAACTGTTAAAAGCTCTCTAGCGACTTCAGTCTCAGACTCGATGTGTTTAAGAACACTCATACCATCAGAAAGAGTAACGCGAAGAAAATCTTCAGCGGCCAACGCGCCAGCGTCTCCAACTGAATCAGTCAAATCAAATCTCACATTGCCAGATCTGACAAAACCATCATTACGTTGGTTTCCTTCAAATAATACAGGAGATACAAATGTGCCATCCTTAATATTTGTTTTTCCAACGCCTGTACTTGGATGGCTAAATTTACTTGGATGAGTAGTTAACGCCCTACTACCTATTCTACGCGCCGCATCAGGCAACCAATTGTCTAATAGAAAGTTTTGTTCACACTCCTGTTGTTTTTCCAATACTTCTGCATCAGACATCGCTGCACTGATATTCTTCTTTAGCCATGCTTCTTTACGCTCCGCAAAAAAGGCGGCTATTACTGGATCTAACACGCGACTCCCCTCCATTATTTGACCTTAACCAACCCTAGTTGGTCGTTGTAGCTGTATTGCTGATTACCTTCACGGTAGATAAAACTGATTTCTCCATAGCGTACTGACGTGGCAAACTCCTGCTCAGGGCTTAGACTGTATAAACTGACTAACTCGCTATAATCACGCTGCAGCCAAAGCTTCTGCTCTTGTTCTGGCGCAAGCGGTCGATGTTCAATATTCAAGGTGCGTTCAATCGGATGTAAGCCGCCCTGTTCTTCACGCAAACAAAACTCAATGCTGCGCGCTTTTTTAACTAAGTAGATTTGTACTGTGGGTTCACTTTTACGAAAGCGTTTGAAGTGTTGCGGCAATGCGGTCAGCCACCAGTAGCCGTGAACATGACCGTGCAGATGCTCATACCAACATGACTGCGGCGAGCTACTGCGACGATTACGGTTGTATCTCTCCTGACGGCTGATATTGACTTGCTGTGGTTTGCCAATATGCTCGTTACCAAGGGTTTTCGCGATGGCAAAGTGCTCTAAATCGGCTAAGTTGTTGCGCGGTTCTAGCACGGCTCGCTTTTGGATACGTGCAATGGCATTGACTGATTGCAACAATGCTTCGTCGTCGACCAACTCTTTTAAATCATGGGTGACTAACGGTGAAATAGAGTCTATTTCATAGCCGGGATGATTAAATACTCGCTCAGCGCCGCCCCTGAAGCCTTTGACGTTGTATTGCAACAAGCCAATATTGGGCTCTTTAATCTCGCCATCGCGATGCCTGCGCACCCGACCTGCCATTTGAATAATCGAACGAAAAGATGAGGGTTCAATCACCGCCCAGTCAAAGTCATGATCACGCCCCACTTCTTCAACTGGGGTGGCAACCAAAATAAAAATCAGGTTTTTTGCTTGGCAAGCCGCTAGGTGTTCGCGGATCACGGGATGAGAAAAAGCACTTGGCAGTTCACCCGTTTTCTCTTTGCGCTTGAGTACTTCATCCAAATGCTTTTCTTGCTCATGGCGCAGCAACAGCACCTGCTGGCTGTGATAAGCCATGCAGCGCACTTCGGTATCGGTAGGCCAATCACAACTGAGTAGATATTGGGTTAATTCGACGCAAGGTTGAATATTGGCCACCCGAACCACACCGAACGACACCCTGATTTGGCTTTCTGGTTCTAAGGTGTTGTGGTGCTGGTGCTTGGCTAAAACTGCTTGCTTCACTGTCTCGAAGTACTGTTCCTCCAGCGGTTGCTTACTATGTTTAATGCATGGAATGATATCGGCCTTTCTCTTCGCGACCTGCTGTTTTAGCTTATCCACGCGTTTAGACACAAAGCGTTGCTGGAAAGCCTCATAGTTAGCTAAATCAGCATCATCGCAGCCCACCATCTGAACATCAGCGCTAAATTCATCGACATAAACACAATTAACAGTGCTGACTCGATCACGGCTGGCAGCAAAGACTTTCCATCCTTGACGATAGGCATTGTATAAACCCAATGCTAAATCCGGCGGTATGGTGGCAGAGGAAATCATCACTTTGCGCCCCAGCATGGCTGCCAGATGCACTAATCGGCCAATCGCAATCAGATCATCACCGGTAAAGTCGTCAATTTCATCAATCACCAAGTCGGATGACATTAAACGTAAACAGGGCAGAATATAGCGCCCACCGCGCTTAGTTTCGGTCGCGGCCATGATGTGGTCGATGGTGCACACTAGTACTGGGGCATACAGAAGTTTTCGGTCTTTTTCTTTGGTTAAAACAGTCGTGAGCTCTTCTTCAGGCAGCACACCTTGCCAATCCAGAACATCGTTTTCATCTTGAAGACTCTCCAAAGACTCAGAACCAGCATCCGCTTGTTCAGGTTCAATGTCGTCTTTTTCAACCGCCTTACCCGATTTATGCAACTCCGAAATGGCTTTAGAGCCAATCAGCACTGCTAAATCGCTCTCTTGCAGTTTGAGTCTTTCTTTATATTCGTCTCCGGTTTGCAAAGTGAGTGTTCGCAAACCAAGTGCCAAGATAAATCGTAGGCTTTCACCCTCTTCAGATAACGCCTGCATAATTTTGGCGTTGGCGATGGTTTTACCACAACCGGTACTGGCCATGTTCACCACAAAATAGCCTTGGCTTTTGTCTTCCGTGTGTTCTCGCCACTCGTTGATTTTGCGTACCGCTTTGTCTTGCCAACGGAATGCTTTAGGCGTGTTGGCCTTAGGTACAAGCTCACTAAGCTCGGTGGCTTCTAGTGGTTCGGTTTCAAAAAACGGCAGTAACTTCACTGTGTTCACCGCGACTTTAGCAACATTCACTAAGTGCTCATCCAGCTTTTGTTTACGTGCTTTGGTGCTGGGATCGGTGTTAGCGTACAGCTCTATCGAGGTTTTCCATTGATGATCATTAGGCTGTGAAGAGTAATAGTGGTCACCTAGCATCAAGCACAACCGAGCATGGTGTAGAATCCCTCGCCAACTACCATCATTGATTGCCTGATCGAGTAAAGGCAGATGATGCAATAGATCCTTGGCACGACGTTTAAGTTCGGCAAGCCAAATCGAGGAATTAGAGAGCAGACCTAACGGGAATTCAAAACATTTCGGCAGCAGCGCGTTGTACTCATCAAAGCGGTTTTCATAACCCCATGCTGGGGTAATTCTGGCAAGTAAATCCGCTAAAGACGAGTTATCAACTTCTCGTTGTCTATCACACAAGTCTTTCTCTTTGGGTAGAGGCAGGCGGTGATGAGAAACGATCAGCCAAGCGATCAAAGCCGCCGCTGTCGGTAATTCGGCAAGTGCTTTCTCTTTTTGTAACACGTTGGTATTAAAGCAAGTTTCATCAATGCCTTGATTAATGAGTGCGTTTAACCAAACCTCATCAAGACGTTCATGATTTTGATTAGAGATACATTGTTGAAACAGCAAACAAGATATCCACTCATGGCGTAGCGGGTCACCTTTATGCTTGTTTTTAATTTCTGGATTTAACTTTTCCTGAAAAAGTAAAGAGGCTTTACCCCAATCGTGCAGCAAAGCGGCCATTCCGGTTATCGCTTTAATCAGGGGTAAATATTTCCAATCATTTTCAAATTCACTGTTCAACAGGTCTTTCTCTGTACTGTTTACTGGCACATATCCCTCTGCATTAAATTTCTTCTTGTTACCTACCACCCACAAAAACTGGCTGCGCGAACGGGAGCGGATCCAGTGGCAACTGACTGCGGTACTGCGGCTGGCGGTTTGGCGCAGCATTTTTTTCACCGTGAGTAACCCTTCTTCGGTGATGAGGGTTTGCCATGTGTTATCACCAATGCGGTTGGCGAAGGCATCGAGTACACGGCGGGTTTTCTTGAGGGCGTTTTTCTCGCATTGACTGACAAAGGTGACCATCATAATTGGTGTGCCTCTCGCTCTTCTTCCTCTTTGCCTTGCAGTGCGACGTGTTTCACTGTGTCGAACATGAAGTCGAGCGCTTTGTGTTCGATGAAGGCTTGCAGTATTTGTTGGCGAAACTCTTGTTCTGTGGCGTTTTCTTTGGCGCAAACAAAGGCCCAAGGCAGCACAATGGCATCTTTGATTAAGTCCGCGACATCAAATACCAAGGCACCACGGCGGGTTTTGCCATGCATGACAGCAAAGCCGTGCGGAATGCCAAGCACCCATAAGCAGCTTGCCGCAAGCCCATAGGCTAAATAGTTGCCGTGATTGAGAAAATCGTTGGCTTTGTCGGTGCATTTTTTATCCGGCTGATGCTGACGCGTAAAGCCTTGTTTGCCTGTGTTATTGGCGGCGTATTTGTATAAGGCTTTGGTCAGCTGCGCTTCGGTGAGCAGTAGGTCGGATTGTTTACTCGCGGCTTCAGTACGTTGGTGGAAGGTATCAAGGGATTGCTTTATTACTTCATCTTGCAGATTAAATTTCTCAAGCGTTAACTCTCGGTCTGATCGCCAAACGCGCTGCAAGTAATCAATCCGTGCGTTTTGAAATTGTTTGGCGGCGGCCAAGCGCTTTTCATCATCAAACCAGAATGAGAGCCAGCCTTGTAAGTATTCTGTCGGGCGGTATTCGCTCTGAGGCGTGAACCATTCCACCTCGCAAGCCATGTGCAGTGGCGTACCGCCACCGCCACAAAATCCAACCAATACGCCAGCCTGTGAGAGCATGCGCATGGCGGCTTGAGTAATGGAGGTGCCGTTACCGAGCATGAGTACGGTGGTGTTGGCAATTGGAATATTGAAGTAGAGGTTTTCTTTGTCGGCTTCGGTCAAGTAGAGCACGCGGCCATCTTTTTGCATCACTCGGCAATATTCCAAGTAGTACATATTGGCGCGCTTTGAGTGCAGGATGACTTTAAGATCAGAGGGTGAGAGATCGTCCATAACTTGCTCCATGCTTTACGGTTATGCATCTACTTTATGCATCTGTTTCCTAAGCTCAATCCTGCGCATTTATTCAGGTAAAGTGACTTTACGTAAGCGTGGCTTGGCTGAGTTTTAACGTTCAAACAACCAAGGTTTGATGTCACGTGGGTTAACCAAAATCAGTTGCTGGGCTTCTGGCGTTCCTTCGAGATAGTGGGTTTTGACTTGCATCTCTTTGAGTAGGTAATCGACCAATGCGGCGCGCGTGGTTATGCGCAGTTGTCCGTTTTCCATTTGGTAGTCGTGGGCGATGACTTCTTTTTGCTCGTCATTTAAACGTGGATCAGGGGCGAAAATTAAATCCACCTGCGTATTCCAAACCCGATCATCCTCTTTGGTATGCTCTGAAGCATCGAGTAACTCAGCATCACCACGGCAGCGGCTTAAGACTAAATCGCGATAGCCCTGCGATTTTTCACAGTAGCCACGAACATGCCAACGCAAACCTGTTTTAACCAAGGTATGGGGGTGGAAAATTCGCCCTTCCCATTCGGGATTGGACAGTGACACATAGCCAAGCTCAAGGCGTTTTTGCTGACGAATCGCTGCCGTTAGCGCAGCAATCACCTGTGGTGCAACATAACGCTGTGGAACGGAGCAGTGCTCACCCAGCACGGCATTGAATGATGACTGAGGCGCATAGAACTGACCCGTGCTGAACCACTGCAAATAATGCTCGAGCGAGTGTTTGGGGGCGTCAAAGAGATATTGCGCGCTAAATTGATAAGGGCCAGACGCCATTTTCGTTAACCGTTCAGGATAATCTTTTTGGTACGCTCGGATATCCTGATAGGCCTGCTGGCGGGTAATCGAAAACTGGTCGACCAAATCTTTGTTACGCACATAACCTTGCCACAAGGCAAGCATTTCTAAAAATCGATGCCGTTCTTGAAGAGTGTGTATGGTCACGCTGAATATGCCTATCGTCTAACAATGAGCATAACGTAGCATAATCAATAAGATGTGTTCGTGATTATTTCGACATTACACATCTAAATTCACAATAATGGAATGAGGGATATCGAGCAAGGAATGTATTTCAAAGTATAACTTTGAAAACGACTGCAACTTTGCTCCAAAGCCATAATGGAAAATTTTAGAGTGGCACAACTTTTACTGAAGCATTCGAAACTGGATGCACCATTCGTTGAGTTGGAACTGGTCTTAAAAGGAGGTAGAAGGTAAGCTTCGTTCCTTGCCGACTGGCTAAAGCGAATCTAGCCATTATCAGTTGACAACATTTTCCGGGTTGAATCTTATGGCCGGCTGATAGGTGAGTTTGTTACATCGTGATTTGGGAAATATTCCGCCATTAGTCTTGCGATAAAGCCCTGACGTAAAAAGATAGCTAGATAGCTAGAAGTTAAGCCTTGGCGCGACAAGACTTAATCCAAAAATCTTCAGGCATATGTCATCAATGTGAATACTCACCATTGATTCCGACAGGAGCCTGAAATGAATCCCAAAACTTCCGAGTACCAAAAGCAGCAACGCTATCAGGAAAATGAAATCCTAGAGCATGCCGCTGAGATACTAGCTAACCGCTACGTGCGTGGCGATGCCCTAACCAATCCTGATGCCACCAAAGAGTATGTGCGCTGTAAGCTAGGCAGCTATGAACGTGAAGTGTTTGCCTTATTGCTACTGGATAACCAAAACCGACTGATTGAGTTTAAAGAGCTGTTTCAAGGAACGGTGGATGCGGCCAGCGTTTACCCACGTGAAGTGGTGAAAGCGGTGTTAGAAGTGAATGCCGCAGCGGTGATATTTGCCCATAACCATCCATCTGGAGACTCAACGCCGTCTCAAGCCGATAGACGAATAACAGAAAGACTCAAAGATGCTTTAGCGCTGGTGGATGTTCGCGTTCTCGACCATATCGTGACAGGCGATACCTGCACCTCATTTGCTGAAAGGGGGTGGTTATGATTGAGCAACATTATGGTGAGCTTTCTATTGATGACGCTTTACATACGTCACTGGAAGCCCTTTTGAATCGATACACTCTCCCAGAGAACGCTGAACGACTCGTGTTGAACTGCCGCCAAATGAGTTACTACCGACATCGACAAGGTTTGCATCCCATTGAAGTACAGCTTAAACGCGAGTCAGGCTCAAGCCCTTGGCTGGTGGTGTTCTTTGCCAGCTTCTCTTATCCCGACGACAACAGCACAACCGTTGAACCTGAGTTGTACTTTCATCTAGCTAATCGCTGGTGCTATCAACCCGATGTGGGGAGCACGGATTTATCCAACCCAGAGGTACAAGAGCTACTCTCGGTCTGGATGAAAGCCTTTGCTCGTCACCTTTCTAGAAACGTCTTTGATGACGTGCAACTGACGATGGTCGGTACGTTCCACTAAATTCTCACTCTCTCATTTCTTATTTGAATCCTGAAACAAGGAGGACTCACCATGTCCAAACTAACCTTCACAGCATCCACACTACCTGTATCGAAGAAACTGCATAAACTGCTAAGTGAACAGTTCACCACTCATTTACTGAGTAATGAAGCACTGACCACCAGCCGTTATCTGGTGTTTAACTTCCGTGATAAAAGTTACAGCGCGGATGAAGGCGGCTTTCATCCGGTTGAGATAGCGATTTGCCAAACCTCAACAGGGGAATGGAGCATTGAGTACATCACCGACTTTGCTTATATGGGAAATTACTATCCAGAGCTAGAGCGCAACTTGGATTTTGATTTTCGGGTTGGACAGTTCTTTGTGGCCTATCGTGGCTGGCTACCAATGCAAGGTGACCGTGATGCCAAAGAGCTGTATCGGCTATGGGAGAATAACTTTCTGGCCTATGTCGATACGGACGCCTACAACGAGATAGCCGTTACCCCGCAATAACTCATGACTTCCCTTCTTCTACAAACCATCAAACTTGTCACTGCCCTCATCACACTGTTCTCATTATCTCCGCTCTTCGGTGCCATCGGAGCCCTATCCACTTTAGGGTTTCTGGTGGTGCTGTTGATTGGGTTATTGGTAGTGATTGCTGAGCTCAGTGATAAGCATAAGCCTCGTTAATGTTAATCGGCTCACGCTTTGGTGATGCCGATTGATGCTGTTTTCACCGTTGGACATTATGTGTCTGACCCACCTCTATTCTCCCGACATTAAATGTCCGACTCCGGTGTGGAGCTTTGATGTATTGAGAGCGTAGTCATGAGCAATAAAACCAGCATTGAAGGGTTATCCGCTTTGCTGCACACGCTGATGCTTATTCCTCAACATCGATGGATCACCGTTAGGGAATTGCAGCAGCAGTTAGCCCTACTCGATATCCACCGCACCACGCGCAGCATTAAACGCTACCTCGATGACATCATTGTGGACGTGTTTAACGTGGAGTGTGATTCGATGAGCATGCCCCATGTTTACCGGAAAACCTCAGAACAATTACTGAAGCTCAACAAGCAGGAAATGCTCTATTGGCAACTGACCGACAAGTACTTACTGCCGCTGGTTCCTGATGCACTGAATCATGGGCAAGGGTCCTCCTCGGAGAGAGACAAACCCTTGTCACACAAGGGTTCAGCACATTCAAAAGAGCAAGCATGGTTAGCCAAAGTACATGTAGCTTTGCCCACTATTCGTGAGTGGAGCGACGAGCAACGGCAAGTGTTGAATGCGGTACACACGGCATTACTGCACAACCGTATGCTCAAGATATCTAGCCAAGTATTGCAGCAAGAGAAGGCGCTCATTGAGCCACTGGGACTCTCGGTTCAGTGTGACGCGCTCTTGCTGCTCTTTCGATTATCCGGTCAACACACGATACGCACCTTAGCCTTGCCCTTGATTGATGAGGCCAGTGTATCGACGTTTTCTTTTACCTATCCGACTGATTTCAATCTTGAGCGGTTCATGCGTGAACACGATGGAATCAGTGCGTCCTGAATTTCACTCATCGATGAGGAAAGCACCGTTATGACATTAATCAACACCCTACTCCGATACGCCGCTATGAGCGTGCTGTTTATCGGACTCACCGCTTGTGGCGACCAAGAAGAGACTCAAACAGCACCAGCAGATATTGAAGTATCGATATCGACTAACCCTCACTGGGGAACATTGGTCTTTGACCTGCAAGCCATCACCGACAACACCGTAATTAGCGATGTGGTGATTAACCGTGGCAACTGCCGATTACCTGCGGGGACTGCCTCCGAGCTATCAAGAAACGTTTCATTGCAGTTCGGTCAAACCTACACCGGGTACAGCAACAACTGCACCGTAGACAGCGTAAAAGAAATCGAAGTCACCTCCAGCGCTGGCACCTTTGTCTACACCTTCTAACTTCCAATTCCCAAATAACACACTCAACCAACTCGTAAGGATCAACTATGAACAAGTCATCTCTACTCATCACAGCAGCTTTAGTTTTCTCTACCTCTTCCGCCTTTGCTGGTGGAACACTGGGCGGCAGCCCATCCGCAGATTCGGGAGCCGTCAACACCAGTGTGGGCAAATGCACTCAATACAAAATGGATGTGAAAGCGGCGCAACAGGAAGGCAAGGATGTATCGACCATCACCGTTCCTGAAGGCTGTGACGCAATCAAAGAAAAGTAACACCACCAGCAACGATAAAAATGACAATGGGGAGCAATCGCGCTCCCCATTCTTTTTTTGCTTCTGTACGTAAGCTCCACACGGCCTTGACCATCCGCTTAAACACGTTTTTGGACAAAAGCTTCTTAGCGAAAATGACTTAGTGGCATCCGAAAAGTATCTTGAAACCTTAAACGCTTGTATGTGTGGTGAAATTGGTTCGTATGGTATTTCACATACTTTTAAGTAACTTTCTTCACGGAATGGAGACTCAGTCAGTTCAATTTCGCAATGTGATGTATAGACATCAAAAAGCTCGTAATACTCCTGAACCACCACGACACTCAAATCTTGTTTGATTTATTTCAAAACTAAAATGGACTGCCTTTGATATTTTCGTTCCCAAAGATTTTACCAAGGGCAGTAAGTGATTTATCAGAGAGGTACTGCGTAAAGAGGAGCGTGAGGTTATGTTTCGCCCGAGAGCAGCTGACATAAAACAAGTTTCTATTTCGTTCAAAAGTTCCGTCTTTTCCTTTTGGGACACCGTTTTCTATCCATTCAAGCATTTGATCCCAGTTGTAGTGATTCCAGCCACGGCCGCAAACTACTAGTACATTATCAAACTGGGCGCCTTTTACCCCATGCTTGGTTGAAAACGGGGTTTTATCATTTATGTACTCGGCCAAGTTTATGACTTCAGAGTAAGACACTGCACGAAGACGCCTAATTTTGGCGACGAAACTCAATTCATCTGGCTCTAATGAATCTTTATCACGGGCAGATAATGTTTGATAACGGACTTCAGAATCCGCGACTTTTGCCGGAACTCTCGGCATACTCGTAGTTATCAACAGGTCTAAAACATCACCGATTGTAGATGTGTCTCTAAGTCGCATTAACTTTTCTAAATTCTCAATCCAAGCAGTTTTGTCAGCTTGCGACGTTAAGTAGGAGCGGTTTTTCTTTTTAATCTGAAGCAATTCACCATACTTACGTTGTTGGAAAGCTAGCGCCGTTAACTCAACAGTATCAACAAAGAACTCAATGTATTTGTCATTTTTTTTCAGATAGTCTTCTGCATAATTGAAGCAGTCAGCCAAATTCTTAAATTTCTGTTCTGTAGCTATCAGGTTATTCGTCAAGAACAATATTTTGGTTTTAGATAACGACATATCCCAACCATGTTCAACCATTAATGATTTGGTTTGCTGGATAAATCGTCTAGTTTCTTCCTCAGGAAGATCGTCTTTCCAATGTGCACCAGTTTGACGTGCACCTTGCCAATCATTTGAATGGTAGACCTTTATACCTCCAACAGAGCTTGGGTCGGATTCGGCTTGAGGTAATTCAGGGCGCATGCGATTCAGGCATTCAACGATGTTTTTATCAGAACGGAAATTGGCTCGTTTGCCAATCTCGATGATTTTTCCTGCAGGGCTACTAATCAATCCACAGACTGACGAGCCGTATATTTTTTGCCAATGATCGCCAAAAAGGCCAACCACAACTCCCGAATCATTATCAATCAGGTTTTGCACGATACTTTCGGCAAGTACGCTATCAGTGTCTTGATATTCATCGATAAAGATAATTGGGAATTTACTTTTCAGTAATTTCTGGAATTTGGGAAAGGCCAACATGCGAGCCATTAACGCGACTACATCGTCATGATGCAGAGAAATTTCATGCTCTTTAATCGACGCATAACCTAAATCGTACTTAACCGTTTGATTACCAATGCCTACCGATTCTGCAATTCTCTCTTGCCACTTTGCCCCAAGCGTAGGAATAAGTTGTCTCAACTGCACTTGGTAGTTTTGCAAAACACTCCAACTGAAGGCATGAATCGTATCTGCAAAAATGACTGGATTGTTATCGGTTCTTGCCTTGATCTCGTCTTTGGCCACGTTTGTATAAGTGATACATGCAACTTGTTTCCCAGATACAACAAACTCATTTGCACGTAACGAAATCAGATGCTTGAGCGACTCAATCAACGAATAGGTTTTTCCCGCTCCAGCACCGGCTTCCAATCTGAAACATTGCCCTTGGTCAATACAACCTCTCAAGCTTTCAAGTGTCTCTACTGACGCCTGTGCTGCGGGGTTCAGTGCAGTCATGATTGCACTCCTTCAACAGCAACTGTTGGGTCTTCGTCTAACCATGCGCACCCTTCTTGGATATACTTGGGGACGAGCCAATCCGTATTACTTATACAATATTCAATAGCAAAATCAGCTTTGCTCTTTTTGCCGATATCTTTTGCCTTGTCATAAACAGCGGCCTCAAGTGCGGAACCAGTTAAGATATTTAGCTGGAATAACTGGCTATTAACCAAGATAAATGCATCTTCAAAGCTGCGGCCGCATAAACCACTAACATCTTCATCTACCTGAAAAGCAAGTCGCCGATATCCGAGAATTTTAGAATCTGAATCTTTAGCTCTAATAGTAGCTAAGTCAGAATAACCCTCCTCGCCAAACCATTTTGAAATGCCGACGTTACTCGACCTGTCCCCTTGGCTCACCATTACAGCGGCATGATGTTGTTTTGAATCAACTGCGTCTAAGTCAGTAATAAAGAGGGTTTTAAGCTCAAGGAAATCTATGAATTTGTAGAAGTGGTGTGCATAAGCTCCACCAATTTCGACGACTGACAGGTATTTCTGTCTTAAGTTAGTCCCTAAAGCTGCGTCAACTTTTTTAATCATTTGAGGCAACAATATCCTTTCAGTCGCCCCTTCAACGAGGATCGCTCGGTCTGCAAAATACAGGTCGCATTTTGTGAGCGTCAGGTATTTATGCAAAAACTCTTTGTCGCCCGCTGCTTCGGCACTTTGGAAAGCAACGCCCAGATCCTTAACTTTGGTCTCATTTCCATTTTTGGATAGGAAATAACGAACCTTGCTAAAATCAGCTTCGTTGGCAATATGCGAGGAATGAGTACTCACAATAAATTGTACAGGCCACACCTGCTGGTTATTTAGTTCGCGCTGGAACTGCTCAACAATTTGCTCAAGCTGTCGAATAAATACTTCCTGCATTTGCGGGTGAAGATGTGCCTCGGGCTCTTCTATGAAAATTACATGCCCTTTCGGTGGCGTTTGATGGCTTTGAAACTCACGGAAATACTCATAAATTCGGAAGAGGATAAAGATCAGATTCCGCATTCCCAGCCCGTTATAGGTTTCTGGCAATGTAAAATGGTCATCTCGTTGATAAAACACTCGGGTGTGACTTTCCAGCAGTGATTTCACATTAAGCTCTGTTGCTGCGCTTAAATTTGGATCGTGCAGACCCGGATATCCAAAAATATTTAAGGTGGGAAGTAGAGCTTTCACTCTTGCCTGAAAGTCAGTATCAACAACTTGTTGTAATCCTTCGACGACATTATGAATTTCAGCTGATTGCGCCTTAAAAGCTTCTGGCGCACCAACACTACTCGCACTTTTGAAAATATTACCTAACGATTTACCAAGCACATCACGTTCATTGTGCGTTTCGTCATCTAAACCGCGTTGTGCATTTATAAGACCCGACAGCAGCAATTTTTTAAATGACGAAAACTCAAGCCGTGCTTTGTTGCTCTGGTTTGTCGGCTCGACCGCGTAAACTGTAGCTTCGTAGTAATGCTCTATCCTCGCCCTCAGATCCGAAAAATACTGCTTTCGTTTGATGGTATCGAGCCCACTAAAAAAATCGCCGATCTTGCCGTCTTTTAACTGATAAGAAATCAGGATAATGGTTTCAAATAATTGGTCGTTAAAATCGATAATAAAGTCGCCGAGGACACCATATTCGTCCGCATTTTCTTTATAATTGATAAGTAACTCTAGCTCGATAGTTGGAAGCATGGGCCTCACAACATCGTCTTCAGCTCCGCCTTGATGAGCATTCAGCGCATCTTCGAAACCTGACAGACAGGATTGATTGAAATCCTCATAACGCACCTTGGGACCAGCATGATTCAGAAAGCTGCGAAAAGCCTCAGCAAATGAAGTTTTCCCAGTATTGTTACGCCCAACAATAATGGTTGTTTTTTCATCAATCGAAAATGACACATCTTTGAGCAGACGATAGTTTTTAATTCGTACGTTTTTTATTTTCACTTTTCATCCCTGACTCAAATTTTATCCGATATTAATAAGCACTTTGTAGCATTACTAAAATTGGGTCAATAGTCGCGTTTCAGAGTGAGCCTAAAGTCACGTTACTAAATCACTTAATGGAGCAAAAACTTGCTAAGAGAGCGGTTGGTCTAATGCTCGCTCTCGCTCCCACATCGCATCCACCTTCAGATATATGTTATCTAGAAAAACGCAAATAACGGGATAATAGCGGTTTGTTGGATTGTGCCTACAAACCGCATTGTTACATCAATCGATATCACTTCTAGCAGCATCAACTGCTAGAGAGTCCGCAATCTCATTCCCTCTGACACCAGAATGCGCTCTAACCTTTTTGACTTCGACGTACCTTTCAGAGAGAAGAGCATCGACTGTCTACCACAAGCGGCTATTTAAAATCGTGCTTTAATCCGCTCTACGCCAGTTTTTCTTCTTCCAGCTATCACAATGTCTGAAGGCAGTGAAGCCAGCAAAGAAAAGTAACTTCACCTGCAGCGGTAAAAATAACAATGGGGAGCATCACGCTCCCCATTCTTTTTTGCTTCTATACACCAGTTTGAAGGTATATGTTATCGATAAAAAACACTCTTGACCTTGGTAGAACCAACTTCATATAAGACTTGAATAGTATGACCATTCACAGACTTGTACTTGTCCCAAGCTCCGACAACACCAAGTACTGGTACTTTTTTCTCTAACATCGAATCAATAGGCTTCCCCATCATCTGATGAACTAGTTCCTTGGATGATATATTCTTTAAGTCACCCATAAAGAAGTTAGGCTTCGTGGCAACAATCAATTTTAGAACGCTGTTGTTTGCGTCAAATTGAAACTCCAGCCCATTATCAAAAGTTCGAATGTAAAATTCTTCAGTGTAGCCTTCCATCGTCGATGGCACATTACCAGCTATTAACGCTGCAAACTTAGGGCTCTTCACAAGGTCTTGATAAGTGCAACCTATAAAGTCATGATAATTTTTAAAATCAACCACCAACACTACTCACAAACAGAAATCCTGATGTCGACGATCTGATCTGGATTAGTATGCGCTAGGCTAAACGTTAGTTTGTATTGACCCAATAAATCATACTGAATCCAACCGTTTTTTACTAAGCCTGGTAGTTTTCTTGAACCTACTGATTTTACAGGCTCACCTAATACCGATTTTATCGAAGCTAAATCCATTTTTTCCGTCAGTGGTATATCTTCCGTTGAAAGTATACTCACTAGTTTTTCATCAAGAGGACACCCCACGATGAAAAATTTAAGGCGCTTATCTTTATCAAAGATCATATTGATCTTATCGTCATAACACACTAGGTCAAATCGCTCATCTAATGTCGGATCAAACTGAAGAGTATTGCCTCCGACTAGAGATGCAAAAGAACTATCTTTTATCAGATCATTGTATCGGCTGTTGAGCCATTTAATTACTTTAGTCATAAATTCCGGACTCTTCATTTAGTTTATGTAGTTCATTGAAAGAGTGTTCAATTTCACTGTCACTATACCCATGCTCTTTAAGACACAAAGTAATAGCTTCCATATCTTTTTGAGCTGCTTTTCTCAAATTTTGTGAGTCAACTGTACTTTGATCAGGCTGATTCCTACCACCATAAGTTCTAGAGCACTCTTTATGAACCTCATGGGGAATCGCTATTCCATTAGTAGCTTTTTTCAACTCCGCTAATTCTTTTGCTGTTAAAGGCTGCCCATCATTAGTAGCCCATTTTTCAATTGCTTTAAATGATGGAATATGATCTATATCCATTCCATCCTTTTTGCTTCTTGGCGCTAAGTCGCCATAAGTGCCTACTTCCAGTGGTTTTACCTTAGTAATTCCAGCACTACGCTTATTAAATACTAAGTACAAGGGGGACACGCCAGAATCCGCAGGGAAAGTCACAATATACTCAGCAAGCTCTTCCTCGGGATAGAGCGCTGTACCTATCTCTTGTTGATGTTCTTCAATAGGACGAACCCAGATATTGTGAACATCGAGTTGATCGTTTTCGGGCAATACAGTATCGGGGGTCAGTACATCCGTTGAACCATCCGGTGTCCATGTAATGGTAATCCCATTATCTAGCTCCGCAACAAAGTGCTGTCCTTGTTGCACCGCCTCACGCTTCGCAACTCGCTCACCATAGGCGCTACCCTCTCCCGTTTTGATGCCGACCACTTGCTGTTTACCATTCTCGTCCGTATACATGTTGAAACGTACACGCATCGTCGTAGTGTCACCAGTCGCAAAATCTGGATTTCCGTCTAAAGTGGCATCCCCAAGCTGAGACGGCCATAAGGCGCCCACTAGAACACCCCCCATTCTTCGGGCCAAGACCTTAAGTGCTTCTCCTGAAATAGACCAAGAGCCTATAGTATTTGTCGTACTGGAACTAAGAATGCCAAGGTTTGTTGCCGCGCCATTTGCGGGGATCGAAAGTAGAGCAACTTTACCATAATCGGTTGCTTTAGAGGCCGTGGTGATGGTGGTTAAGTTAGTGACGGGCAATTCTTTCTCGAACAGACTATCGCTGTTTATCGCCTTAAACTGGGTTCCTGAAATAAGCGAGTCAGAGTAATCATAATGCGTATTCGCCAAGCAGCTATAGGTACAAGGGGAGAGCAGAGGTAAAGCAGTCGCTTTTTCTGGAGTGCTCTGGTTTTCTTCGACGGCCTTAACGGTCAGCCTATCTCCGACTTTCAACGACATCGGATCGGCATTGTACTGTGGATTCAAATCAAGTAGCTGTTTCGCCGACAAACCATATTGCTCTGCAATGGCTCCCCATGATTCTCGTTGGTTGGTTTTAGAGTCCGTTCCAACAGTATGCGTTTCTGGTTTACTCTCTGCTTTCTCTGTTTCCGCGGGTTGAGTAGTTTGTCTTTCCGCGACAGGTTGCTTGGGCGCCGCAAGCAATTCGTTGATATCAAGCTTGATACCATGTTGAGCCAACCAGTCATCATCGAGGTTGTCTAGCTCTTCTCGGGTAATTGGCTGTTCAAGATAAATCAGATGTTGGTTTTCAACGTCTTTACCTTCGAGCTTCCAGTAAACCAGAATGGCACTTTGATAGATGTTGTAGCCTTGCTCATCATTAAGCTGCTCGTGAGTGGAGCGTGTCGCGTAGAAGGCCCACTTGCCATTTCCTAGCAGCTTGTATTCTTGAACTAAACGGCCATTGTAGAAATGGTAGTAGTAGCCTTCTGTTGGTAGCCCCAAACGCTCACCAAGCTGCACTGAGGGGACAACTGGGATAAAGGCTTCTCGCACTACACCAGAGCCTATAGGCTTGACCTGTACGCTCTCTGGAACGCTAATGCCCATAGAGCTAGAAGCCACTTTCGCTACCAGCTTTTTAGGTTCATCAAATGCGGTATAGGCGGTGTATTTCGTACCGTGATCGGTTCGCTCGGTTTCCCAACGACCCACTACAGGCTCTTGTTTGGTTTTTGCCAACTCGAATGCACAACCAATATTTTGCTTAAACGTTTCATCTGAACACGCTATTTCAAAACAATACTCATATTTAATCTTGGATGTCGTTTCTCTTTGGTTGGGTTTCACAGGCTCAGGAACATACGTTTCGTCAATACTAGGCTCACTTGCACCACCTCTACTTGGCGCACCACCAGCCGCACCGCCAGACATTATTGTTCTAGAAAGGTAGGCATTCTTCGCTTCTGGCGAAAGTGCCTCTTGTCCTTCAGTCGATAATTCCCAAGATTTGCTCATTCCGTCTTGGAGCATCACAGGCTTAGAAGGGGAATCCGTCAATAGTGCTAACTCACCACGTTTCAGCTTGTCCATAAAACTAGAATAGCTCATTCCCTGAGGAAGTGCTGAACCCAACGTTCTCTCATCCAGTCTTTCTATATCACCTTCGACCTGCCCAAACTCATATGTCATCAGTTCGGTTAGCCGTACCACTCGATAACCCACAATCAAACCCATCCGCTGCTTTCAATGGGCGTATTCTACCTAACCAGTGGGAATTGCAGGATTTATAACCATATGTTCTGCCTACCAATTGCAAACATTGTGATTTTTATTCACTGAACACAACCACGTTGATAATGACTTAATCATTAACCAACTTATCCTAAACCAAAAATAGGGCATAGCTTGAGAGGTATAATCCTCCCAAACTATGAATTATTGTATTAGTCGGCTTCCGCTGCTTCAACCGCTAACAAATCAGCTCTTTCATTCCCTTCAATACCCGAATGTGCTTTGACCTTAAATACCTCGACATACTTCCTAGAACTCAACTCGTCCACTTGTTGCCAAAGCTGGCGGTTTTTAACCGGTTTCTTATCCGCTCGACGCCAACCTCGGTCTTTCCAATCGTCCATCCAGATGTTGAAGCCTTTTACGCAGTACTCACTGTCTGAGTAGATAACATCACCATCTTCGGCATATTCCGGCCCTTCGATAAGTGCCAGTAACTCCAGCTCCGCACAATCCGTCTCTCGGTCAATGGTAATGCTATCTTCATGGACGATATCATCGTTCTCATTGAAGACCACCAGCCCTATGCCACCTCGTTTGCAGCCGTGTTGATTGTTTGGTGCAGCGCCGTCTACGTAAATTGAATAACTCATTTTTTTATCTCTCTAATTGAAAAAGGGCGCATGACTTTGCTTAGCCTGCGCCCCGTTGATGTTTGTGTTACTGAAAGGATTCTGCGTTGTCTCTCATGCTCAGACGTGATTCCATCCATTCCTCTATTTCACTTTCGACCCAAGCTACCGCTCGTCCGCCGAGTGGCACACTCTTAGGAAAATCGGTTTCATCTGCCATGAACTTGTAGATAGTTGAACGGCCTAACCCTGTTAGTGACATCACTTCTTTTAATCGTAGAAATCTCATGGGAATTGTCTCCTCTTGTATATACCCATGGGATAAGCCGCCACTGTAAAAAAGTGCAGTCGGCCTAATCTAATCTAGGCTAGAGCCAAAGCAGTAACGCTCTTCTTTCCACGCTTCAGCAAAGCTACTCAGACGGTGGAAGACACAACGCTTTATATTGGTATCTTTGCTCTTACAGCGTGTTCCTAGTCCATAGTTCCCTCGGTCGTTAAACAAGATCATTGATCGCTCTTTGCCTTTGTAGTGCTTTTCTATCGCTTCCTTCCAAGCTGTTTTTAGATGATCCACAAGCTGATTACTTTTATCCCAACAAATGGCAGGGCCGAAGTACTGACTATCATCAAGAAACAGCATTACTCGGTAGTTATGTGAAGGGGTTTTATCAGCTCGCTTACGCCATATATAAGGCAACGAATCGGCATCGATTTTCTCTTTCAGAATGTCAAAGTAATCATTAAGGATGCTGAGATCGGTGTCTTGATGATCTTTAGGCAGGTATAAATCCAAACGCATCGCAAGAGTACGTTGATACTGAGTGAGAGCCTGATCAAAGACCTTATCCATCGTGGTAAGCGCTGATTCATAAAGTCCCTTATTGCTGTAAAACAATGGATAATCTTTAAATGTTCTAGCACGAGTAATGGTTGGAAGGTGGGTTGTGTTCGACATGGGTAATACCTCTCAGAGTGTGAATGACATAGGCATTGCTCGCTCTGTATTTTTAAGGTGAGTCGTGACTGCAACCAAAGCTCTTGTTGGGGTGAGCGTTCCGGTTGGCAGTGGGCTTCGCTAGACGACTGATTCGATAAAAAAACTCGTTTAACTGTAACGGGAACACTTGAGCGTCAGACAACAGCTCAAAACCTTCATTCGTAGGAGAGTAGGCTAATCCAGAGCATGGTTGGCTGTAATAATCTTCAACCACCCTATCCCATGTCTTCCTCACTTTTTTGTAGAGAAAACGTCCCCAACCCTCTCGTCCAGTGCCGAAGTTTTGAAAGAGATCCCTATCAAAGAGCAAGATAAGATGATGGTGATCGCTGGTGGACTCACTCGCCTTCGTCCAGATATAGCGAATGACCGTTTGCTGGTATCGATAAGTTCTGTCGGTGTATTTGTCCTTACAAAGTTCGTTAGTCTCTGATTCCAAAATACGAAAGAACTGGGCAAACACCATTAGGTAATCGTTCCCGAGGTCACTCGGTAGGTTTAGGTTGATGTGAACAGCATAGACTCTTGGATATTGGTTTAGTGCTTCAGTCAGCACTCGGTCTATCTCCTCTAGGTATTCGAGGACGAGACCATCTTCAAAGTAGTAGAGTGGTTTCCCATTGAAGGTTCGGTCATGAGTGATGGTGTGGGCTCTTTGATGAATGACGTTGAGTTGATGAATCATGATTGGTTCCTGTGGTTTGTTGTGATTCCCACAGGAACTGTGACTACCGTTATTTTTTGAGCTACTTATGACTATGGCCGAAATTTCGTCTACCACTACCAAAGTGCTTGGTGTTCTCTTTCGCTAGATAGCTAATGTGCTTGAAGAACTCATCAAACGCATCATCAAAGTCATCAGTGTTACAATTCAAGCGGTGGATAACCACACTGTCGCTATTCTTTCTCTTTGAAAAATGAACCAGTCCATTGGCTTCCTCGTAGTCGACACCAGCCACCCTCGCCCATGCCTCTACGATAAAAGAGCCTAAGTTCTCCTGTTGTGTTTGAGTTTTACCCAACCAGTTAAATCTATCTTTGTTGAACATGAGTACTAGGTGATAGTGGTCGTTTATCGAGCTAGAGCGCTCCCTCACCCAAGCAATCCGCACTTTGCAGGGATGCACTCTACTCCCTTCTCTTTTCTTTCGCTTTCCCGAGTGATCAATCTGCGACTGTAATGAGCGTAGAAAGTCGGTCATGACATTACCGCTTATTTCATTTTTCCTGAGCTTAGGAAACCTCAAATCGACGCGAATAGCCATAAGCCGAGGATACTCGTCCAATGCGAGATCAATCGTATTGTGCATTTTCTCTAAGTAGTCGATATAGAGTGGACCGTGCTCGGTCTGGATAGGTCTACCCAGAAACGTTTTCTTGTTGGTCAGTCTGAGGTTTTTGTTTTTTCTAGAACGTACATTCATTCCTATCTACTCCGGTGTTTAGGTTCATAGATAGGTCTGTGTCGTTAATTTTTAATTGCGTACTGTGAGTCACTATGGTGACTCAGTAGAGGGTAATATGTCGATGTAATGGGTGAATCGATGTGGTAGATATGACAGTAATAATACTAACCAGACAGACATTAACGACACTTAATTCCGTTAACATTTATCCCTTTCTAGACACACCGGAATTGAATCATATTTAACAATTACGCAAAATTTTAGAAACACTCAGCCTTGCATGGCAAAAAGCAAATTTGACTTACTATCAAATTAAAGGACAAGAAATGAGAGAAAAAAGAAGGGAGGATACCGTTGTGTTTAGAAGCAGTTTGCATCGCGGATAGTAATTTTCTTCGCGACCCAAGTAACAATGTCGTTGTACTTCCATCGAGGAATGTCTTTCGAGACACACGGAGGAAAATCTCCAGCTTTAATCATTCGATACAAGGTATCTTTGTTAAAGCCAATCATGTTCAGCAACGTTTTCCGGTCAACCAACTTCATTGAATTTTCAAGATTCGGTGACGTTGTCATACCTTCATGCCAAACACCATCAACCCAGGCTTGTACTTCTTCCACTATCCATGCAGAAGCACGTTTACCAATGTGAATTTGCCTTGGGAACTTCCCCTCTCCAATCAATAAGTATAAATGAGCTCGGCTAATGCCTGTCAGCTCCGATAGCTCTTTACGTCTGATAAGTTGCATGATGTGAATCCTTTGGTTATTTAGTTCACATCAAAGGCAAGCGCCGTTAATTTTTGCAGTTTCACCACCAATGCATAAATCAGCACATTTCCGTTCATGCATTTATGATTCCCATCTTCGAAAAACGTGATATCCTCATTTATAAAAATCACAAACCACGAATCAAAATAAATTTCATGCCTTGTATGAAAACCTATGTCTGCAAGATTTTTTCTTGCAAATTCTTGCGCTATAAATGGTAGTAAATAAGCAAAAATCCACCTTAAACCCTCCAAAAAACCAGTTAATAACCACCAAGCCAATATGAGCATAATTATGCCAAACAGACGATTTAAAAGATTCTTAAAATCATCCGAAGAACACCTTCGTTTTTATGTCCTATATCTTTCACATTTGAACGATGACAAGGTAAATAACGACTTTCGAAACATATCTCTTTACGATGTAAAAGAGTTACAACATAACTTTATTGAGTTAGTTGCGCTCCATATTGACTGCCATGTAGATCAGTTAGAATCAGGTGAATTACTACGGTATGAAGAGGACGACCTGAATGATTTGCTAAATGAGTTAATTGAAACAGACAAAAGTTACTTGATAACTCAAGAGCATACTGACTGGTTACAAAGTGATAGGGAGGTGTACTTTTTGATTTCTATGCTCAAGATAATGCGCGTCTCAAGAATCTGTTTACCCCAACTTCGTAACGAAAGCCAAAGTATGGGGGAACTGTTTTGGCCACAGCTAAATGATAAAGACAACCAAGAGAAAGCACAGAAAAGGAAAAGAGAGGCTGAAGAGGAGGTTCTTAATAGATTAAGAAAGAAATATGGTGGGCTCCATAGTCATGAAGCATCCGAATCTGATGGTCTTTATTCAGAATTAGAATTAATTCCGCTAAGCAAGTCGTTTTTTGATGAGGATATTTTTAACAAAAAAGTTGAAGAGATTTTACAAAAAGACAAACAGGATAAGGAAAAAAAATTTCTGGAACGACTCGAAAGCAAGCCTTTAACTAGGACTCTAGAAGCACTTAACTCGATATGTAACTTGTGCCCTACTTCTGAAGGAAAGACTGCAATAATGGTAATTAATCATCTGCATTTAAACTGTTTCACAAAGCAAATGAGTTTAGCGACAGCACAAAACCTTCTATATACAATTAGAAACTTATTCATTAAAGCCAATACCAAGGTACCATTACTAACTTGGGATATGTTAAGGACAAACAATAAAAACCTAATCAATCTGACTTACAATCGATTAGAAGCACAATACGCAATCTCTCGGCTATTTCTTCCTTCACAAGATACCGTCATTCAGAAAAAATGTATTGTATCGACTCTAGACTTACTATCTGTGACAACAAATAATTTTGACCATCGTGTAAAGCTTTTGAAAGATAAGTTTTCAGCAGATAAAAGAGATAGTAAAGACTACTCGTTGGAATTAAATGACAAACAATGGGAGATGCTAGTTGATCTTGCTGGTGGTGATACAAAGTCGAAAGTAAATCGGACTTTGAACAAGATACTCAAAGATGCGTACAAAAACAGATTCCACGAAAAGTAATACCAAACGGTGCTTATAATTACAGCAATTGACTTTAGGTACACAGATAGGTACATTTGCCTTAAACCTAAGCTATCCCAATATAGGCTTAGGCCAAGCAGGACATAGTATCTATCTGTTTGGGTTTTGCCCCTGCAGGGGGAGCCAAATTCCAGAAAAAAGACGTCCTAGGACGTCTTTTTTTGTATCTAAATCTAGCTATTTCAAGGAATTGTATTCTCTTAACGTCTTTTCCTGACTCGTTAATCAATATAATTGCCCTTCATCCAAAGCAGAAGAAACCCAAACGAGAGGAGCATTCCAATTAATCGTGATCTCATTAAACGACCATGCATTGATGTTATCTCTATAACAGGTTTGGCCAACACACTGCCCCTTCAATGTCGAAGCGACTGGATCACTGTAACTCACTGAGTTGGGTCCACCCACTAGTGCGCCAGGTGCTGGAGCTGGTGACTTTTCATCCGCAGCATGTGCCCAAAAACGGTGATGTGGACTTTTAGCCGCATTGGTGCCGTAACCTGTAATATAAGACAGGCTCATTGGGTTCGCGCCTAGTAAGTAATCCATCGCATTTGCAGCCGCTTTTACATACTTAATATCGCCGGTGAAATCATTCGCATAGATTAAGAAGATAGCTCTGTTTACAAAACTCGAGTTCGATCCCCACGGATACTCTTCTACCGTGTAAGGAATATGATAACCCTCGTTATTAATCTGGCCCACAAAGTTATCAGAGGTTGCGATTAAGTTTTTCCTTGCAACTTTAATTTGATCCTCACCCAATCCATTAGGCACAACAGCCAAGCTTATTGTTGCTAAAGGTGCTGTGTACCCCCAGAACATTTCGCCATCTGCTTCAATGTTACCTTTTGGTGTCTCTAGATAATGAGGAGAAGCTTTCAGTGCTTTAAGGTACTTGCTGTCACCTGTGGTGATATAAAGTTCACTTGCAGCCCAGTAGAACTCGTCTGAAATCTCTTTATCATCATATGGGCCCGACCCTGTGAAGTTATCATAGGCAAGAATATGAGGATTTTTGCTCGCGGCTTCCCAAGCCTCTTGCGCCGCATTCAAACAGTTTTTTGAGAACGCAGGATCAATCTCTTTCCAAATTCGCGCACATTGAGCACCAATTGCTGACAAGTTCAACGTAGCCGCAGTGGTTGGATAACCCACATATCGCTTTTGGGTGTCCATATGAGGTGGCAGTGGCATACCTGTCCAAGCTTCATCAGCAACTTTATGGAAAGCCATACCTTTTGCGTCAATCTTAGTCAGTTTAAGTGTTTTGTCTTCAGACTGGTCACCAACAGGAGCCGCTACAGGTTGGTCACTATGGATCTGCATTGCCAATATAAATTCGATATTCCAACGAGCCTCAGACAACAAAGGATTAACGCCATTTCCAGCTTCTGGAATTTTCACTTTCCCTTCTGCAAAAGGAATTGGTGCGTTATCTAGCCATTTACCTCTTTCAAACAGGTTCAAAAGGGTCCAAGTCGAGATACCGCTGTTAACCGTATACTTACCATGGTCGCCAGCGTCATACCAACCGCCAGTTACATCGACAGAAAAATCACAGCCTGGCCATTTATTACCCCAGCTGTCCGTCTTATTAAAACAGGTAACCACATCGCTCATATGCCCGCCGGGACGCGCTAGATCGTCACGCTGTACCAGAGCCTTATCAATCTCAATACCACTACGGTTTTGGTAGAAGTAAGACAATGCATCGTACTTCAACTGATTGTAGATATCTTTGCTAATGCTAAATGGCAAGCTCTCGTCTTCACCGACTTTTACTTTCAAGCCACTCATATCTGATCTGTAGTTCGATAGGTCAATACGGTGAATAAACTCGCCTGATGCCTTATTAAGACCAAAGATTTCCGTTTTACCTAAATCGACATTGATATTGCTGTTGTTTGTTAGCACCCACTTTAAGGGCTCTTTAGATTCATTCGCGACAAATACAAACTTATCTGCTTGAGGAAGGTAACCGACTTGGTTAGCACGAACAGAATTTATCTTCAGCTCTTCAATGTATTTCTCACCGACGACTGAAACATTGCTAACGCATACGGTTCCCTTTTTCTGGGCGCCCATTTGAAACTGGAACTCAGTTTTAGCATCGCTTTCAACATCATGGCTGAACTTAAACTTATAGCTCTTCTTCTTCAGTGAGACTTTTGTATCATCCACAAAATAGTTGGTATAAGGAGGACCTTCATGCTGAATAAGCGTTCTCATTTGAGTATCAACGGTTGCATAAGCATCAAATGAAACTTCATAATCTGCTTTGTTTGCCAACCCCATCCCGCCCTGTCCTAAAATCACATTCCAAGGATTCTCTCCTGGACTTCTAATCTCAAGACATGCTTCGCCATTTTTGATTTTTACATCTGCACCAGCATTCCACCAACCATCCATGTTCCCGTTAAATTTGCCGTTCTTAATTTGCTCATTTGCATAAGCAGAACACGATGAAAGAATGAGTATTGTTGCCAATGATAGTTTGAACTTATGCATATTTACTCCTAGACATATAAATTACAACACCATTGAAATTAAGCGATTTTCATGGCTAATAAGTAGATGTCTGAGCACAAAAGAACCGTTCTAAAAACACCTATTTCTCTCTTCGTGATACTGCTAGCACTTACCTCTAGGTTAATGAATCTGTTTCAAGGAAATCTCATCGATAAATTGACTTGTTTCCTAGCGAATAATTATATCAATCGGAGGTAAACTAACTTTATAGCCTTTACAACATGCTCTTGAGCCCGGCTAACTATCTAGACCTTTGATGTGAACAATATTAGTATGACCGAGTTGTAAGAAAATATAACCACCAAGAACGTTACCAACGTTATATAAGAGGCTATTTTCTCCTTCCGAGATATAATTTATCCGGTTTTAACGAAGGTTCATGATTTTTTCAAATTTGAAAAAATCATCTTCATTTGAATCTATACCATCCTCTATACCATTAACTTCATAATTTTTTTCCGGATGAAATTTATTATAAAACTCAACAATATGAAAGCCACACTTATTGATATAGAAGTTGATGTTCCTTTTTTCAAAATAAGGCGTAACGGTTGTCCAAACCTTAGTTTCTGGATACGCCACTTCAATGGCTCTCCATGATTTCTGCCCTAAACCTTTATTATGACTTTCGGGATAAATAAAAAACAGGTCGAGACTGTTATATTGGGTATCCGTATTAATATTCAGCACCACACCACCCACTCTCTCCTCGCCGAGTACGATATGATTTATTACGGCACCCTTGGCGTTAAAAGAGCCAAATATATCTTCATCGGAAGGTATCGGCTCACTGTAAGATGGGCCAAACTGTTCGATTAACGCATTGGTAAAAGTCTGCTGTAACTTAGTTTTAAATTCAGGCAGCTCGTCACTTTTCACTTTAGTGAGTTTTATAATTTCATTTTTCATTTTTAAAATAACGCTCTTGAATACTCATCACGAACACGAAGAAAACAGGTACAAAGTAAATGGCAAGTAATGTAGCGCTAACCATTCCACCGAACACACCGGTTCCGATAGCTCGTTGAGTCTCTGCACTAGCGCCTGAAGCCAGCATCAGTGGTACAACACCAAGACCAAATGCCAGAGAGGTCATCAAGATAGGTCTTAATCGCAACTTCGCCGCTTGAACGGCTGACTGAACCAATCCGTTGCCTTGCTCTCTTAACTGTTTGGCAAACTCTACAATTAGAATTGCGTTTTTCGCCGAAAGACCAATTATGGTGATCATGCCGACTTTGAAGAAAACGTCGTTTGGCATGTCACGAACCACAATAGCGAGTACCGCACCTAACAATCCCAAGGGCACGACCAACATCACCGATAAAGGAATAGCCCAACTCTCATAAAGTGCCGCAAGCACTAAGAAAACGACTAGCATCGACAGTGCCATTAACATCGGTGCTTGTTTCGCTGAGTGAAGCTCTTGTAATGCCTGCCCTGTCCATGCAATGGTAAAGCCTGACGGAAGTTGCTTAGCCATTTGTTCTATTTCAGCCATCGCATCTCCGCTGGCAACGCCCGCAGCTGCACTACCAGAAATTCGAACCGCAGGATAACCTTGGAAGCGAATAAACTGCGGAGCTGACTCAGACCAAATAGGCGTCACAATTTCTGATAGCGGAACCATTCCACCATTAATATTTCGCACATAGAGCTTGAGCACATCCTCAATCTGCATCCTTGATGAAGCATCTGCTTGCATAATGACTTGCTGCATTCTGCCTTCATTAGGAAAGTCGTTGATGTATAGTGATCCAATCGCAGTTGATAGCGTCTCACTAATACTCGTGAATGAAACACCTAACACCTCAGCTTTCTGGCGATCAATATCTAAATGAATACTTGTACCCGCAGGAAGCCCATCAGAATAGACATCGCTAAGTGATTTACTATTTTTTGCCAACTCTAACATCTTCGTCTCAACGGCTTTTAATGCCTCGTATCCCTGATTTCCGCGATCTTGCAAGAAAAACGTAATATCAGAGCTCGTACCTAGCTCTTCAATAGAAGGAGGCAGCATGTGCATAACCGTGCCTTCTTTAACGTCCGCCATCGCCTCCTCAGCAAGTTTTAACTCGTCCAGTGTTGAGGTGTCGTTGCGTGATTCCCAATCTTTCAACGTGGTAAAACTCTGCGCTGTATTAGTACCTGAACCGGAAAATCCAAAACCAATCACTGTCATTGTTGACTCAATTGCTGGACGGCTTAACGCATGCTGTTCAAATTTTTTCACAACATCCAACGTACGCACTGTGGTTGCATCTGCTGGAAGCTGAATATTGGTAATAAAATATCCTTGGTCTTCTTCTGGCAAAAACGATGACGGCAGCTGCCTATACACTAGAACCAAAATCGCGCACAGAAACACAAAGCCAAGCATCATTCGTCCTTTGCGATTCACTAACACGTTGACCTGAGATTCATACCGATTGTTCATTCGGTTAAAGCCACGATTAAACCATTTCGCAAATCTTGTTTGCTCATGGTGATTAGCATTAACCGGCTTTAGCAACGTGGCACAAAGCGCCGGTGTTAGTGTTAGAGCCAAAAATGCTGAGAACAGAATTGATACTGCCATCGATAAGGTAAACTGCTTATAAATGGCGCCAACCGAATCACTGGCAAATGCCATCGGGATGAAAACTGCCGTTAACACAAGTGTGATGCCTATAATGGCGCCAGTAATCTCTTTCATCGCCTTAGATGTCGCTTCTTTCGGAGATAAGCCTTTTTCCGACATCAAGCGCTCCACGTTTTCGACAACGACAATCGCATCATCGACGATAATACCTATCGCCAGAACCATACCGAACATCGTTAACACGTTGATCGAAAAACCGGTTAACAACATGACGGTGAACGTCCCCAACAAGGCTATCGGTGCTACGATGGCTGGAATCAAGGTGTAACGAATATTCTGTAAAAACAGAAACATAACAAAAAACACCAGCACCATAGCTTCAACTAAGGTATGAATAACCTTATTGATTGAAACTTTAACGAAAGGTGCTGTATTAAATGGAATTGAATAGGTCATACCAGAAGGTAGACTTTGACTCAACTCCGCCAAACGCTTTTGTACCGCATCTGCAGTTTTAACAGCATTCGCTCCTGGGGTAAGCTGAATAGCCGCAGCCGTCGCTGTTTTACCATTTTCACGATTCAAATAACCATAGGATTGAGAACCGATTTCAACACGCGCAACGTCACTTAGGACGACTTTCGAGCCGTTGTTATTTGCGCGAAGAATGATATTAGAAAATTCTTTAACACTGGTTAACTGGCCTTGAACGGTCAATGGAACCGTTACTCGTTGCCCTAAAACCGTCGGTGCAGCACCGATACTTCCGGGTGCGATTTGTGTATTTTGCGAAGTGATAGCCTGACTAACATCATTCATTGTTAAACCCAATGAATTGAGCTTACTCGGGTCAACCCAGATCCTCATTGCCTTCTCAGCACCAAATGACTGAACACGCCCTACACCTTCAATACGGCGCAATTCATCTACGATGTTACGAGCCAAATAGTCGTTCAATGCGATTTCATCAAAGCGGTTATCATCAGATTTCAACCCGACAATCATCAAAAAGTTGGATGTAGCAGATTCTACAGACAAGCCGCTTTGACGCACCACCTGCGGTAAACGAGATTCAACCGCTTTCAGTTGGTTTTGAACGTCAACTTGCGCCATATCAGAGTCTGTTCCCGGCTTAAATGTAACCGTAATAGACGCAGAACCGGAGTTGTCAGCAGACGACTCGAAATACATTAAGTTCTTAACGTTCGACAGCTCACCCTCAATAAGACTAAGTACACCATCATTCATTTCCTTCGGACTGGCTCCCGGATACGTCGCCATAATACTGACCGTTGGAGGCGCCACAGACGGGTAACGAGAAATAGGTAACTTCGGAATCGAAATACATCCAAACAAAATAATGAAAAGAGCAATAACCCAAGCAAATACGGGGCGATGAATAAAAAACTGAGACATAAAAAACCACTCTAACCTTAATCAGTTTGTCGCAGATGTTAAAAGAACCTCAGGTTCTTCCCATTTGCGTTGGTCTACGAGAACGCCGCTCTCAAGCCTTTCCTTGCCCTCGACTACGATATTTTCTCCTTCATGAACGCCCGATTTCACGCGGTACTGACCATCGATCAATTCTCCGAGCTTTACAGGTTTTAAATGTGCATATCCTTCCTGATCAATACTCCAAAGATGAGGAGCACCTGCAAGATGCATAACCGCCTGTTGCGGAACCATTAACGCGTGGTTATAACTCGAATGAAGTACTTTGGTTTTTACGAACATCCCCGGTAATAAACAGCGTTGAGAGTTATCTACGAGCACGCGCAGCAAAACATCGCCAGTGCTTACGTCAATATTGATACCAGAAAACAGGATTTGGCCTTTGACTGGATAAGGGGTGCCGTTACTGCGTAAAATTTTAATTTTTGTTCCATCAACACCAGGTTCACCATCTGCATTTGCTGCTAAATCTTCACGAATAGCTTCTAATGAAGACGCAGGTCGACGAATATCAACAAAGACTTGATCGACCTGTTGGATACGCGCCATCGGTACTGCATCCGTACTGCTGACTAATGCACCCTCGGTCACCAAGGTTTGCTCTATCAGTCCAGATATCGGTGCGGTCACATTTGCAAACTTCAGATCAAGCATACGACGAGTGAGAGTCGCTTTAGCGACCGCAACATCAGCAACAGCTTGATCTCGGAGCAAAACCACATCGTCATAGTCTTGACGACTGATAGAATCTTTTTTTACCAAAGGTTTTAATCGTAACTCTTTTTCCAGAGCACGTTGATAAGTCACCTGCGCTCTCTGTAAGTTTGCTTTGGCAGTATCAACTTCCGCTTCAAATGGCGCAGGATCAATCTGGAATAACGACTGGCCAGCTTTCACTTCAGCACCTTGTTTGAACAAACGATGTTGTACTATCCCAACCACTTGTGGGCGAATCTCTGCAACGCGCACGGCCAACACTCTTCCGGGAAGCTCTTCATAAACATCTAAATGTTGTGGTTGTATTGTTATCGTTGAAACTAAAGGCAAAGACTCTTTTAGTCCGACTTCACTTTCATCTTTATTGGATTGATTACAGCCAACTAAAAAGAAAAGTACCAATATATGTAAGCTACTAGATACACATATATTTATCTTTTTCACTGAGGTATCCTCTGAACAAATCAAAGCGGACTATCCGCTGTCGATAGTTGTTGAGTCTAATACCTGTGTGTGGAGGTCCCGCTGAGTGAATGTGGAGATTTGATGGAGATGAACAATTTGTACGTTGAGGGGCAGAAATTTGCTGCAGATTCAGGCCCAGATTCAGGAACCGGGTCTTATCGTCAGGCGTTAATTCTGATCGCTGAGGATGAATTTGAAATTGTCGATATACTCTCCGCTTATCTAACGCGCAGCAATATGCGTACGATTCACGCTGCAGATGGTCAAAGAACACTAGAACTTCATTCATCCATGAAGCCAGATCTTATACTGCTTGATATCCAGATGCCTAAAATGGATGGATGGAAAGTGTTGTCGGAACTTCGTCAGAAAAGTAACACCCCTGTCATCATGCTTACCGCAATGGACCAAGATTTAGATAAATTGATGGCACTCAGAATCGGAGCTGATGATTACGTCGTTAAGCCGTTTAATCCGGCAGAAGTCGTCGCGAGAGTCCAAGCCGTTCTAAGACGCACCTTAGAAGTTAATCAACCTCACAACAAAAATATACTGCGAGCCGAACCGTTTGAAGTCGATTTAGAGAGTCACGAAATCGCTGTTCATGTGGATGGAGAACGTCATACTCTACTGCTAACCTTAACTGAGTTTAAATTGTTGACTCACTTCATTCGTTCACCCAAGCGAGTGTTTAGCCGAACAGAACTATTAAGTACGTGCCTACCTGAGGGTGACACGCTGGAACGAACGATCGACAGCCACATCAGCAAAATCCGCAAAAAACTTGAAGCCTACGGTATTCAAGGCGTTCCGGCTGGTGTTCGTGGTGTCGGTTACCGTTTTAAGGGCGACCAATGAAATTAAGTGGTTTGAGCCGTCAGATTGCATTCTCAATGATAAAAATCGCAATCGGTTCAGCATTACTTGCCACAATGGGCTCGTTTATTTTTTACTATCTTTGGGATAAATATTGGCCCAATTATATACCGAGTGAAGATGCTCTCACTCCTTCTTGGCCAGAATGGGTTTGGCTCGCACTAACCTGCGTTATTGTCATTCTGCTAGCCGTCAAACTTGCTACTAAGTTATCCCAACGCATTTTGGAACCGCTAAGTGCTGTTGCGCAAGGAATGCGAAAAATCGCTGAAGGCGACTTACATTTCCGCGCTAACGTTGCAGACCGTTCATTAGGTGAAGCCGCTTTATTAGTAGACGATTTCAACCTCTTAGCGGATAAACTTCAACGAATGACAGAAGAGCACGCCTTTTGGAATGCAGCGATCGCCCATGAACTCAGAACCCCGGTGACAATTTTACGGGGCCGATTACAAGGGTTAGCAGAAGGTGTCTTTACTCCAGATAAAAACCAGTTCACTAAACTATTAGTACAAATTGAAGGGTTATCTCGATTAATAGAAGATCTGCGTGTTATTAGCTTAATGAATAGTGATGAATTAAGAATAAATAGAAAAGAAACCAACTTAGCGACAGAAATAAAATTACTTACTGATTTGTCGGTAAATATGCTGAATGAAGCAAATCAACATGTAGAACTTAATGTAACCACACAATCTGTCTTTTGTGACCCAACGAGAATAAGACAAGCTTTGTTGGCTATACTGGAAAATGCGAGTAAATATGCTCTTCCGGGTGCAATAACTATCTCTACTCAGCTTAAAGATGGCTTTTGCCATTTAAGTGTGGAAGATTCTGGCCCGGGAGTTTCACCTGATTTAATTCCGCATATTTTTACAGCATTTCGCAGCGCTAAGGACACCCCAAAAAGCGGCAGCGGATTAGGATTGGCCGTTGTTGCTGCTATTGCCACAGCACATGAAGGAAGCGTTAGTTGTCGTATAGGCAATAAAGGCGGAACGATTATTGAACTCTGTTGGCCAACTTAATCAAAACCACGAGAACTATGAAATCCACCATAAGCCTAAGTATTCATTAATTTTTCACATCAAAGTGATTCAATAACAAAATGGAGAGACCGGTTCGCCACACATGAATCAATAACGTCGAAAGCCTATATACAGGGTGATCAGAACCATATTTACATATTGACAATTGTACAAATGTTTCACACTATCGGAAATAATTAATGATAATAATTATCATTACGTCATAATGTTTATGCGGATAGTGCCCATGAAATCTCTACATAATGTGATGAACGTTTCATCAATCACCCCTTTACCCAATCTCTACCTTCTAGACCAATCATCAGAAACCGATAATCAACGATCAATGGCCGTTCACCAACACCGCCAAGACATTCAAAATATCTTGGCGGGTCGTGACTCAAGGATGTTGGTGATTATTGGGCCATGTTCAATCCACGACCCTGAGGCTGCAATTGACTATGCACAACGACTCGCAAAGGCACAAAAACAGTTCAGCAGCACTCTCAAGTTGGTGATGAGAACTTATTTTGAAAAACCGAGAACGCGGACTGGCTGGAAAGGATACATGGTTGACCCTGATCTCAACGGTCAATTTAACTTACTCAAAGGGCTAAGCTCTAGCCGTGAATTACTCAAGTCAGTCTTAGCGCTAGGTGTACCAACAGCGACTGAGTTTTTAGATACGCATATCGCTCCGTATATCGCGGACCTTATTTGTTGGGGTGCGGTTGGCGCAAGAACCACTGAATCACAACCGCATCGCCAACTCGCGTCGGCATTGCACTGCCCTATTGGCTTTAAAAATGGTACTGACGGCAATACGACAATTGCAATCGATGCGATTCATGCCGCTAACGATTCACATCTGTTGATTATGGCGGGTGAGAATGGACAACCGGTTGCGGTGCAAACTCAAGGTAATCCATATTGCCATATCATTTTACGTGGTGGTGTCACGCCAAACTATGCAAGTCACAGTGTTAAAAGTGCGGCTTATCAATTACACCATAGCCAGCTCAGCGGTAGGCTAGTAATTGACTGCAGCCACGGCAATAGCGGAAAAATCGCTAAGAATCAATTGGATGTAATAAATAACATTGCCCAGCAACTGCTGTCTGGAGAGCGCCACATTGCGGGGGTAATGTGCGAAAGCTTTTTGCAAGGCGGTAGCCAAGCTTTGGATAAAGGCCCGCTCTGCTACGGTCAATCGATCACTGATGAGTGCTTAAGTTGGGAGGATACAATGTGCTTTTTAAATACGCTCGATGATGCGGTCGCAACACTTCAACAGCAGCAATATTGTCACGCTCCAGTGTAAACGACCACTAAGGTGAAGCTCCCGTTTGCTTCACCTTGCCTATCGTCAGTGGCCTTCACCTAATTATCGAGCGTAGCGCCGCCATCCACTCTCAAATCATGCATGGTGATTTGACTTGCTGCATTCGACATCAAAAACATAACAACCCCAGCAATGTCTTCGGGCTCCGCCATTTTGCCAAGGGGTATCCCCAAACGGTACTGTTCAAGATTACCTTTTATCACTTCTCTTTCACCATATTCGCTGTTCCATAACTGCGTTTGCATTTCGGTGCGTGTTGAGCCTGGGCTAACGATATTGCATCGAATTCCATCGTTTGCAAGCTCAAGAGCTGCGCACTTGACCAACATATGCAAAGCCGATTTAGATGCCGCATATGCTCCAATATTGAGCCGAGGCGTATTCGCTGAATTAGAGCCAATCACAATAACATTGCCACGCTGGCGCACTTTCATTCCTATCGCAACCCCTTTCAAAGCGGCTAAGGTGCCAAACGTATTGACATCAAACATCGCTTTGATCTCTGACATCGATAATTCGGTTATTGAACCAAGGTGCAATATGCCCGCGCAGCTGATGAAATGATCAAACTGATAGCGCTCATTCAGTTCTTGTACCCTTTTTTTTACGTCGTCATGATGCTGTAAATCAAGCTCATAGCAATGAAGCTGCTCGGTATAGCGCTCGTTCAAACTCGCTAATTGCTGAGTTAATTGGGGGTGATTTCTATCCGTCGCTACAACTCGATAACCGCTCGCCAGTAAAGATTCCAATACCGCATAACCAATCCCCTGTCCGGCTCCAGTCAATAAAACCGTTTCGTCTAATTTCATCATTTTCCTAACTTTACTCCGTTAAATCCACACTAAACCATAGCCATAACTGAATCTCAGCCTTAGTTAATAACATTAATTATCATTTGTTATTGATAATTATTATCATATATAATCTACGTACTTTAGTGGTTTGTAAAATAATAAGCAATTAGGCGTAACACGTTATTAATGGAGTTTTGGTGATGAAACGTGAAGTTATTGGGTTTTCAAAAATGGCTAATCAGCTATTGGATGAGCACTTAAAAGAATCTCCCTTCTTTTTTGCTTCGCCTCACAACACCATGCTTGGCGTGGGAATTTCTCATCAGTTCAATCAGGCGGTGCCATTCTGTGAGCTGGCGGATCAAGCAACCAAGATGCTAGAAGCAGCAAAAACAGATGAGTACGACAATCCTATTTTATTTGCGACGATTCCTTTTAATGAAGAGACGGCGACGCGTTTCTTTATTCCAGAAAAGCTCTATGTTTCTGGCAGCCCACGGGCTAGTGAAAAAGAAGGGCAGCAGAGCCACAAAGCGACCATTGTTTCACCACCAACGGGCGACGACTACAAACAAGGAGTCACAACCTTACTTGAGCTGTTTAATACCACCGAACTATCAAAAGTGGTGCTATCACGTTTAGTGAAACTCTCGACTCCGCAACACATCGATCAAACTCGTTTATTGCGTAATCTGTTGTCTATCAATCGCAATGGCTACACTTTTTCTACTGAAATTGGCCCTAACGCCAAGTTAATGGGAGCCAGTCCCGAGTTGTTGTTGGCGAAGAAAGGTGGGTTTATCGTTTCTAACCCCCTAGCGGGCTCGCGGCCTAAATCAAACAACGCGGTGCAAAACCAACAGCGCTCCGCTTCATTACTTGATACGCAAAAAGATCTGAATGAACATGCCTTCGTCGTCGAGGAAGTCGAGAAAGTACTCAGCCGCTACTGCCATAACTTATTTACCCCTATGGTCCCATCAGTGATTGAAACCGAAACGATGCTGCATTTATCAACAGTGCTTGAAGGACAAGCCGATGATCCGATGATTAACTCGCTACGCATTGCAGCAGAGTTACACCCCACACCCGCGGTGTGTGGTTATCCAAGATTATCGGCTTATCAAGCGATTAAGCAGATCGAAACCTTCGACCGCGGCTACTTCACTGGCATGATCGGTTGGTGCGATGCTCGGGGGAATGGCGAGTGGGTTGTCACGATACGCTGCGCTGAAGTGAGCCAAAATGAGATGAGTGTGTTCGCTGGAGCTGGCATTGTGAATGAATCCTCACCGCAGAGTGAACTCGATGAAACAGGGGCAAAAATGAGCACCATTTTGAAAGCCGCTGGTATTGAAATTGATGAATTACTTACCGCCTAAGGAGTGGTCATGAATAATCTTAACCCGACCGATTTTACCCCTTGGCCTGAGCAATTCAGCCAGCGCTATCGTGAGCAAGGCTACTGGCAACAAAGAACCTTATTTGATTACTTCAGTGATTCCGTCAAAAAAAGCCCTGACGCCATCGCACTGATTGATGATTTCGGCCAGTACAGCTATCAAAATTTATATCAGAAAATGATCAGCCTTGCGGCTGGCTTGAGCTCCCTAGGTTTGCAGCGGGGTGATAATGTCGTACTACAAATGGCCAATCGTGCTGAATTCTATCTCTGCTTTTTTGCCTTGACCATGCGAGGCATTAAACCGGTTCTAGCTCTGCCAGCACACCGCTATCTAGAGCTGAGCTATTTTTGCCAACATACTCACGCCAAAGCCTATATTTTTTCAGACGATATCGTGGGCTTTGACGCGCAGCAAACCGCGCAGAAACTACGAAGTAGTTGCCCTTCTCTCTTGCATACCATTGTTTGCGGTCAATCCTCACACGAGCAAATTCAGGAATTAGATACGCTTTACCACTGCGTGGAAGAAGATCCTGTTACTGATTCGGTCTTTGCTGATCAAGTGGCTTTTTTCCAGCTTTCCGGCGGAACAACTGGCACTCCCAAATTGATCCCTCGTACGCACAATGACTACGCTTATAGCGTACTTGGTAGTATTCAAATTTGTCAGTTTGATCCACAAACGAGGTATTTGTGTGTTCTTCCCGTTGCGCATAACTTTCCACTCAGCTCGCCCGGCGCATTGGGCGTCTTTTACGCTGGCGGTTGTGTCGTGCTCGCTTCCGATACCACACCGCACACCGCTTTCCGTTTAATTGAGAAGCACCACATTACTGTCGCAGCACTAGTGCCGCCGTTAGCGCTACTGTGGATGAAATACGCCGAGTCCGCTACAGAAAACATCGAGAGCCTCACTCTGGTACAAGTCGGCGGAGCGAAGTTTAGTGAGGCCGCAGCAATGCGCTTACCGACGACTCTTCACTGTCAATTACAGCAAGTGTTTGGAATGGCTGAAGGGTTGGTTAATTACACACGACTTGATGACCCACTCAGCGTGATTGTTACTACTCAAGGACGCCCAATTTCAACTGATGATGAAGTGATGATAATCAACGATGAGGGTGAGCCCGCTGCGGTGGGTGAGGAAGGCTTACTCATGACTAGAGGCCCTTATACGATTCGAGGCTATTACCGAGCTCCAGAACATAACCAACGCTCATTCACCGACCAAGGCTTCTATATCACAGGTGACAGAGTGCGTAGGACGGCTGAAGGCAATATTATCGTCACGGGACGAGAGAAAGATCAGATCAATCGTGGTGGTGAAAAAATCGCAGCCGAAGAGGTTGAAAACCTGCTACTTCAACATCAGGATGTTCATGATGTGGCTTTGGTTGCTATTGCTGATGAGTTTCTTGGTGAACGCAGTTGCGCCATTGTCGTTCCAGATAACGGTAAAACGCTCAAACCCATTACTCTCAAACGATTTTTACACGCTCAAGGATTAGCAGAATTTAAGATCCCTGATCACATCCATTTCGTCGATGAATTACCCAAAACCCCTGTGGGCAAAGTCAACAAAAAATGGTTAAGAACGCAATACTCTCACTAATCATGGCAACACAGGCGCTCAAAATAACGTGAAGATGAAAAAGCCGATATCGTCGATATCGGCTTTTGCTGGGCGATGCGTTCTCTTTCCCTATTCTAGTGGTCCAGTATACTCAAACTGGTTGCTCTTCAGTAGAACGCGTGTCCGTTACTTGATGTGACGACTGAGCAACAACACTAGGCTCCATCACATGCCACCACTCTCTTAAAGTTGAATATTTAATCATCTCTGAAAAGGCGCACTCTATGCCCATCTTGCGCCATGATTCAAATAAGGTAACCGCGCGGATAGAATCTAAGCCAAGAAAAGTGAGCTTCTCATCTACATCCACTTCATCTAAATCGAGATCCAATAGCTCAGCCACTTGCTGACGCATCTGTTCAAGGCTCAATAATCTGGTTTCTTGACTGTGGATCATTTGTGGTTTTAATGCCTCAAGCGAAGTCACGCAACCAACACGCTCCGTGATGTATTTCAACGTATGATGATGATCTTCCAAAGAGAAATCAGCCACAGCATCACCGACCACAAAAGGCTGTATATCCAACATAAAGGCATCTAACGCCGTAGATAAGATACCTATATGTGCATAGACACCCACAATGATCAACTGGTCACGCTGTGTCTCTTTCATCCACTCCAGCAACGGCGTTTTCTTAAACGCGCTATAACGCCATTTGGTGTATTGGATATCCCCGTCTTCAGGTGAAAGCTCAGACACAATCTCAGTATCTTTTGTCAGCCCTGTTCCCCAAAAATCAGTCAGTAGCGCTCTCTCTACTGGGTCTTGGTTAGGGGGTTGAGCTGTGTACACCACGGGGATATTGGCCTGACGAGCCAGTGATTTCAGCTCTGAAATATTCGCTAATAACTCAGGAACGGGTGCCTGAGAATGATCAAAAAAGTTTATAAAGTACTTTTGCATATCGTGAATGAGCAGTACTGCTCTATCGGCTTGGACATGCCAGTGAACTTTGTTTTTCGGAAATGTTTCAGCCAACGGAATGGAGTAGCTGGCTATTTTGGGAATCGCCATAAATATAATCCTTGTTAAAAGAAGCTTTTCTCGTTCGTGATGCCTTAAAGCCAATAACGACTTCAGAAATAAGAGGCTCGTATTCGTCGACAACCGCCACCTAAATGGTAACAATTATCATTTCATTAATACTAAAGCAGTCTACGCATAAAAATCAATTGTTAATGAGATTAATTCTCAATTATATGTGCAACATGTCGCTCTCGACTCACGGCAACACAACAAGAGCCCACCACAAAACGAATAGCTAATTCATCGTTTGCGCCGCAGGTTGGGAAGTGACCTCATCTGAGGAGACGTTAGGTTCTGAGCTTGTGCTAACGATAAGCGCTGGATCAAACAGAGTCGCTTGGCGTAATGAGCGAAATGCCATCACCATCAACGCACCAATTCCCGTTGCACCCAAACCAAAAGTGAGGATCGACATCGTTGGTGCTAGCACTTTACCCAACGCCCCTAAACCGAGTGCTCCAATCGAGTCTCCCGATACATCTTGCGCCGTCCATAAGCTACTTACGCGGCCTAACAGATGATCTGGAGTGTGTCCTTGTACGATCGAATATTGAATCAAAGAAGCGACCGAACCCAAATAACCATAGCCAACTAAGATGAGAGCAAACCACCAAAAATTATTCACAAGCCCCATAGCCACAATCGCTAAAAATGAGCCTAACGTCGCGTAGATTAAGACCATTCCTGGCTTTTGCGACTGTTTCACCCAACCTGAAGTCAGTGCGCCACACATCGCCCCCAACGGAATGGCCGAATACATCACACCTGCGTTAGCGGCGGTACCCTGAAATGAGACTAAAGCTAACGCAGGGAACATCACTCTAATCGCGGTTGCTAATGTTTCGAGTGTGCCAAACAGCACTACACAACCAACCACTTTGTTTGAAAATAGAAATTGAACACCTTCATACAGTGATTGAAATGGATTCTCTGGCGAATGATGTTGCGGTTTCATCGAAGGTAATCTAAACAGTGGGATCAGCGTACAAAGCGTTCCAACAGAAGCCGCAATATAGTTCCAACTGACATCACCGACAGTGATCAGTAAGCCGCCAATCGCTGGCGAAAGAACCATACCCAATCGAACCGTTAGCATGCTCAATGCGGCAGCTTCAGGTAATTTTTGTCGGCCAACGATGGTCGGTAAAGCAGCCATCAAGGCCGTCATACCCATAGCGCCAAAAAAACCATCCCACACCGAGAGTATATAGAGAGCCGCTAAGGAGGATTGCGCGACTATACTATTGAATGCTAATGCCGCAAACCCAATGCCACAGGTCGCGCGCGCAAACAAAATCAATCGACGGCGATCGTACTTATCGGCCAGTACGCCTCCAAGCAACAGGCCAACAAACATCCCGATACCATCCAATGCCATGATAAGACCTACCTGCAAGGTCGAACCGGTCATTTGATGTATCTGAATCGGCACCGCGACCGTCATCATGCCAAGAGCAAGCACTGACATCATGCGGGCCATAAAGACCATTCGGAAATGTGGGTTGTCTTTTAGTAGGCTAAAATCTAAAAATATATTCTTTATATTCATACTATTATCTATTCAAACCAGAATGTAATGCTTTCAAAACATCGCGAAGATTAAGACGAAACCAGCCTTGATACGCACTGGTTTCGTCGATGGTGGTTTTTGTTATTTTTTCAGTGCAGCCTTCGACTCCAGCAGCGTATTTAAACATTCGCCAATCTGGCGTACATTTTCTGGGGCCAAGATATCTTCATGTGAACAATCAAACTGATGTTTAATCAACTGGCCGACAAAAGATTGCCAATGAGCATCAATATCATAACCATCTGGCACCGTGCGCTGCGCCACGAAAAGGTGGGCCGGACCTTGATAATCAGACGTTTGTGCCTGTGCAAGTAGACGTACCGCATCTTCATAGTTAGCGGTAATCTCATTGAACATCGCCAAACGTTGCTCATCTAATTCAATGTCGGTTAGCTCATTGATGACCAGAAACTGCTCTTTTTCACGCTCAATTTCGTACTGCTCTTCTTCATCCATCGGGCCATCCCAGTTCTGACCTTCCGGTGGATAGGTATCCAGTAACCCTAAAAAGTGCACCTCTTCACCTTGTTGTTGAAGTTTCGCGCCCAATTTTTGTGCCACAATCCCGCCAAATGAATAGCCTAATAGATGATAAGGTCCAAATGGCTGTATCTCTCTTAAGACGGGTAATAAACGATCACACACTTCTTCCATCGTTTCACTGGTCGCCATCGCTCCGCCGGGCCGAGGTGATTGCAAACCATAAATGGGATAATGTCCTGTCAGATATTTAGGTAGCCCTGTGTATTGCCAAGCAAAGCCAGAAGCAGAGTTGACGCAAAAAAGTGCTGGGCCACTTCCGGCACGGATAGGCAGCACTTCGCCAAAACCAGCTAAGGTTGGGTCGTTAAAAGCATCGTCATCTAGCAGCAAACTCGCCAGTTTCTCCACCGTAGGATTGACCATGATTTGACCCACTGTGACAGGTAGGTTTAGCGCTCTTCGAATATCTGCCGCTAGTTTCATCGCCAGCAGTGAATGCCCGCCGAGCGTAAAGAAGTCATCATCAGCAAACAGTGTTTCGACAGCCAATACTTGAGCAAATAGCGTCACCAATTGTGTTTCAAGGCCCGGATGAGCCTTGCGCCCTACCCGTACTGCGACGTCATTTGGCCGCGGTAATGCTTTTTTATCTAGCTTACCGTTGGCGCTCAGCGGATAGTGATCCAGTAACACGATAGCCGCGGGAACCATATGGGCTGGTAAATGTTCGGAAAGTTCAGCGCGTAGCTTCTCGCCATTCGTTACGCTCATATCATGCGCGATGACGTAACCGATAATTTGCCGTTCATCAGCGCCTAACATACCTGAATGAGTAGAGAGCGTCTGAGCACAGACCACCGCTTGTTTTACCGCAGGAAGTGCCTGTAATGCGCTTTCAATTTCACCCAGTTCCACACGCTGCCCGCGAATTTTTATCTGATCATCACTGCGTCCTAAATACTCAATCGAGCCACACGCTAACCAACGTACAACATCACCAGTGCGGTACATTCGCTCGCCACAAGTAAACGGATTGGCGATAAACCGATCCGCCGTTAACGCACTGCGATTAAAGTAACCGATGGCTAATTGCTCGCCAGCAAGATAGAGCTCGCCCGGCACACCGATTGGTACCGCTCTTAAAAAGCTATCGAGCACATAAACTTGGGTGTTCCATACCGGTAAACCAATCGGTGCACTACGGCCAACGCTTGCGTTTAATGCCTCGCCGTAAGCTGGATAGTAAGTCACGTCAACCGCCGCTTCCGTCGGGCCGTACAAGTTATGCAGCGGTGCATTAATTCTACGTGCGTACTGATGGCAGAGCTCTTTCGCAAGCGCTTCACCTGAGCAAAATACTTGCTTGAGGCTTGGTGCTACGGTGAAACCCGTTGGGTGAGTTGCTTCAATTGAGGCCATGAAAGCTGCCAGCATTGAAGGTACAAAGTGCATCGTGGTCACGTGATAATCGTCAATTATTTGCAATAACCATTCAGGGTCTTTATGCGCTTCAGCCGGAGCCATCACTAAGCTCGCCCCTTCCAGTAAGGGCCAGAAAAACTCCCACACGGAGACATCAAAACTGCACGGCGTTTTTTGCAATACCACATCCTCAGAGCTCAAGGGATATTGGTGCTGCATCCACTTCAATCGGTTGACAATCGCTTGATGAGAAACCAACACCCCTTTGGGGTTACCCGTTGAACCCGAAGTGTAAAGCAAGTAGGCCGCATTTGAGGGGGTAAGCCCATCTGCGCGGTTCTGCCGCTCTTCTGCGCGCACGGGGGCTGGTAACTTATCCAACAACAATAGCGCCGCTAAACCTTCAAAACGTGAGGTGAATGAAGAGCAAGTGATGATCAGCGCAGGCTTAGCATCATTGATCATGTAGGCCAAGCGCTCATCTGGATAACCAACATCCAACGGTAAATAAGCCGCACCGCATTCAATAATACTGTAGATCGCCAAGCTCAAGGTTGTGCTGCGTGGCAAGGCAACTGCAACAATATCCCCGGCCTTAACACTTTGCTGAAGCAGCAAATCGGCAATAGCGCCCACCTGCTCAGCCAGTGCTTGATAGGTAAAACGGTGCTCACTATCAATTAAAGCCAACTGATGTGGAGAACGTTGTTGCTGCGTGATCATCAAATCACGCAGTGTCGTGCGTTCAACGGCGGTTTTGGTCTGGTTGACGCGTTGCTGCAATTCAATTTCGCCACTTAACCGCAGATCCCATTCAGCGAAAGGCTTATCACTCGACACCATAAACTCATCCAGCATTTGCTCAAATCGTTGTACGATCTGTTTTGCTACGCCGACTCGGTCTCGATATTCAAACAGGATATGCAGTTGCTCTCCCGGTAAGACGAGAATGGTTAATGGATAATGGGTATAGCCACGATTGTGGATAGCCATTAATTTCGCGCCGCTAAAATCTTGCTGGTACCAACGGCTATGATCTGGATAGTTTTCGACCACCAGCAAGGTATCAAAGAGTGTTTTTCCACCCACCAGTTGCTGGATCTCACCCAAGCCAAGTTCATCGTGCTCCAGTAATTGGATTTGGATCGCTTGGTGCGCTTTTAATTGCTCACTCAAACTAAGGTGAGGTTGCAGTGTCACACGGACAGGCACGGTATTACTGAATAACCCTATCTGTTCATCAATACCGGCAATACGGCTGAACCGACCAGAGATTGGCGTACCAAAAACCACCTCTTCACGGCCCGTCATGCTGGCGAGAATACTCGCCCAAAGGCCTTGCATTAAGGTGCTCATGGTTAAGCCATGATGTCGTAAACACTGATTTAACTGATCCGTTTTATGCTTTGATAGCCATAACTGATGCTCGTTAACTTCCTCGCTAAGTGGAATATCATCAAAAGCCATACTCGGCTGGACATCAGCTAATACTTTGCGCCAAAGCTCGGTCGCAACGGTTTTATCACGCTGCGTTAGCTGGCTCACAACATGAGCATAGCCGACGGTTACAGGAGGTAAGTTCGAGCCCCCTTGGGCGTATGCACTAAGAAAATCATTCAATAAAATCGGCGTTGACCAGCCATCGACTACCAGATGATGTGCTGAAAGGAGCAGTGTGCTTTGCTGATCACCATGAAAAATCAACTGGGCCTGCAATAAGCTGTGGGTAGGATCGTTAAGGTCAAACTGGCGGCTTAGCTCTTGCTTCTCTAACTGATCAATCAACGCGCTTTGCTCATCACCACTCATATTTGTTATGTCATAACGTGTCAGTGGCCAGCTTGGGTTAACCTGCGTCATCACCTGTACAGTGCGCCCTAATATCGAACTATCAAATCGAGCGAGCAACTGCGGATGACGCCTAATCACCGCATTAAGCGCTTCGCTCACGCAATGCTCAGACAGTTGACCTTGGAAGGTAAGACGCGTGGTGGAGTTATAACTGCTATTTTTATCCCCTAATTGAGATTGGAACAGTAATCCTTCTTGCAAAGGCAATGCTGGCAGTACATCCGCTAACTTGCCATAGTGGTGTTGCAATAGGCTCGCTTGTCGCAGTGTGATTCCCGGCTCGGTATAGTCAGCAGGTACAGAGAGGTCCAACTCAGCACTATCGCCAACTTGTAGCGCTTGCTGTATTTTGAGCAGCTCACTTTCAATCTGTTGGCTCAGCGACACCATTTCCTGTTGGCTGAACAGGTGAGCATTCCAAGACCAGTTGAGCACCAATCGTGGCGTTGCCGATTCTTCGACGAAAATATTTAGTTCTAAGGGATGCTGCAAAGCCCGTTCACTGTTTAAGGTGACGGCAAATGTATCGGCAAACTGCCCACTATATTGCTGTGGTGACCACTGACCATCGCTGCTTTGGAAACGGCCAAGGTAATTAAACAGCAATGACGGTTGGCGTGTATTCGCCAACGTGCGTAACTCATCTCGATACGGATTATCAAGATAGCGCAGCACCATATAACCTAGCCCTTTATCTTTCACACTGCGCTTACTTTGCTTCACTTCACGTAACCGCTCGCGGTAATCACCCTGCTTTGGCACGCTAATGATCAACGGATATTCGGTGGTAAACCACCCTAGGGTTTGATTGAGATCGATCCCCTCTTTACACTCTTCACGGCCATGAGATTCGACGTTCACTTTAATCTCTTCACACCCATAAAGTCTTGCGATCGCCCCCGTGACCGCGGCTAATAGCATCTCTTCAATATCGAGATTCGTCTGGTGTGTGGGTAATTCCAATAACGGCTGCGTAACGGCATGAGAGAGTGGCGTACGCCAATGCGTCATGCGTATTTTATCGACAGGATCCTTGATGGGAGCAACAGCACGCTGTGCCTGCGCTCGCCAAAATGGCATTTGCGCAGCAGCGACCGCTAAATGTTGATACAGCGCTTTTGACCAACAATGGATACCGGTAACCTCCTCAGAAATCACCGCCACTTCACCTGTGACTTGTGCTTGAGTTAATGCCTGCAACTGCGGAAGCAATATTCGCCAAGAGACACCATCGATAAGGAAATGGTGAGCAAGGATCATGAGACTTTTACGCCCACTGCGCTCCGTTATCATCACCAAGCGTAATAGCTGACCCGATGATATTGACATCGACTGACTGCGCTGGCTAAACAGACTGTCCAACACGGGGCCATCTAGCCTCTCAACCGAAACCGATTCAACCCAGTTTTTTACATCAAGATTTTGCAGCGCCTCAATATGGTATTGCTGTTCTTTTTGGACCAAGCGACATACGGAATGGTTGGCGACCAGTTGCACTAAACTGGCTTGCAAGTGCGCTAATTGGGTTTCGCTTTCCACCTCAACAAGCACACTTTGCACATAACTGGTTGTATTAGAAAATGTCTCCTCAAACCATTGCCACATAGGTAGAGGCCGAATAATGCCTTCTTGTTTCTCGCGCTGCTGTTGCTGTAGTGGCACCATTTGGCCCGCCATCATACCCAGTTGACGGGCTGCAAAAATAGCTTTGGGTCGTAGATCATAGCCCGCCGTTCGCAATCGCGTCCCAAGGCTCATTGCCGAAATACTGTCCCCGCCTAGGTTAAAGAAGTCATCTGACATTCCTACGTCACTGACACCGAGTAGCTCGGTGATCGCATCACATAACAGCTGCTCTGGTTGGGTTATTGGGGCCACGCGTTCGCTACGCGTGCCTGCCGAGTACTTAGGGAGCGCTTTTCTATCGATTTTCCCATTCACATTCAAAGAGAAAGCATCCAAGATCATCACATTGGCTGGCTGCATATAGTCAGGCAGCGCCTGTGCGATAAGACTTTGCAGTCTTTGCTCTGTGAACACGGGTTGAACTGACTCATCCTGAGTCCCTTTCTCTAAAGTACAGTAAGCCAATAAACGATGAGTATCGCCAACAGGCTCTGCCACGACTACCGTCGTATTAACACCATCAATCGCATTAATAGCGCTTTCTACATCGCCCAATTCAATACGAAAACCGCGAATTTTGATTTGGTGATCACACCGGCCAACAAAATCCAGTAGCCCATTGTCTCGCCACTTCACCAAATCACCAGTGCGGTACATTATCTTGCCATACGCAAAGGGGTTCGCCACAAAACGTTCTGCTGTCATACTTGGCTGGTTGAGGTAGCCCTTTGCTAACCCCGCACCCGATAAATAAAGCTCACCCACCTCACCAATAGCGACAGGCTCTAAATTTTCATCAAGCACGTAAACACAAGCACCGGCAATGGGTCGACCAATGACAGGCGATGCATCTGCATCAAGCGAAGCGCTGATCGCATCAACCGTAAATTCGGTTGGTCCATAAAAATTTTCCACCAGCAGTTCGGGAAACTCACTCACACGTGACCAAAGCTTTTGTGGTATGGCTTCACTACCAATCAAAACTAACGTCGGCACGTGAGCACTCGTCATTAATCCACTATCGAGCATTTGATCAAACAGTAAAGGCGGTAAATCAAGAGAATCGATATTATCTTCAGCAACACACTGAACCAGTTCGTAGGCGTCTTTCCGTTGTTCATCGTCATACAAATACATAGTATGGCCAGACAACATCCAGAGTACTTGCTCCCAAGAAGCATCGAAGGAGAATGACGTCGTATGCGCCGCACGAATAGTAATAGCTTGTTCTGGCAACTGACGACGTGTCGCCAGTTTGCTGATGGCCGCAGAAAAAATCGAACCTTGATGAGAGCGCAGTAAATTCAACAGCGCTCCATGTGTGTTCATGACCCCTTTAGGCTGGCCAGTCGACCCAGAAGTAAAGATGATATAAGCCACATCGCCGTGGCTGATCGTCGGTTTGGGTTGTGGCGCTGTGTGAATGCGAGCCAATTCAGGAAGAGCAATAAACCTAGGAACGTAGCTTATCGATGAATAAGCCATGTTTTGCTCATTCTCCTCCACAACTAAGCACCAAGGACGTGCTTGTTCAACAATCGATTCAATACGTTCTATGGGATAATCAAGATCGATAGGCAGGTAAATCGCACCCGCTCGCAAAATGGCTAGCATAGTCACGACGCTTTCAGGCCCACGTCGTAACGCGACACCTGCAATATCGCCTTGGCGCAAGCCCGCGGTAATCAGTTGATCCGCTCGAGTTTCAATAAGGTGATTGAAGGCATCAAATGTCCAACGCTGCTGTTTAAACACCAAGGCATCTTCGTTTGGCTTGCTCTCAACAGTCTGCTGCCATACATCCAGCACGGTTTGCTCTGTTCCATGTTCATGTTGTGGCCCCACCGACCACAAAGCAATCTGCTGCTTCTCGCTCGGCGGGATTAACTCTACCAAATCAAGTGGCTGTGTTGGATGGTTGGCAATCTGCTCTACCATCGCAACGAAACGAGCGGCATGAAGTTCTAATGACTCTTGGCTATATTTGGTGCTGTTGGCCGTGATATTAACACTCAATGTCTGACCATCGAGCACTGGCGAAAATTCAATCTCATCAATCGGACCTGCCGAGAGGATATGTGTCTCAGTCTCTACGCCAGATAAACTCAGTGCAGCTTCAAAGGGTTTAAAGTTAAGTATCGGGCCATAGAGCGGCTGGCCTACTAATCCCAAATCACGCTGGATCTGCTCAGCGTCATACATCTGGTGGCGACGAACTTGGCGGATGGTTTTATTCATCTCTCGCGCCACATCAATAATGCTCATTTGTGGATGAAGTGACAGCGCCACCGGCAGTACATTCACTACCGCACCAGCGGCACAAGTGGCGGCATTGCCCATTCGGCGCATAAAGGGGACACCGACACACACTTGCTCTTGCCCAGAATGTAAATGGAGATAAGCAAATACCATCGCCATCGCAAGCTCGGCGGGTAACAACTGTGGACTATAGCGAGTTAACCACTCTCCACCGATTAATGGCACGGTGTGAGTGATCGTGCTCGATGATGTATTGGCTGCACTACCTGTGGTGAGCGAAATAACATTGGGTAAATGAGCCGCTTGCGTTTGCCAAAAGTCGTACGCCTGCTGGCGCGCTGCTGAGTCTAAAAATTGCTGATATTCTTGAATTACATCACTAAAAGCGCTGAACTCTTGAGGTTTCGCAGCACCAATCCGCCAATGGTTATAAAGTTGGCAGATGTATTGACTGATGGTATTCACGCTGAACCCATCCACGTCAATATGATGGTAACGTTGATACCAAAACCATTGCGGTGCATTGCTTGAACCAACATCAATTAAACAGTGTCGGAAACGCCTCTTTCTTGATGAAATGTCCAACCGCTGCGTAAGATCGTGCTTCATCCACTCCCGAGCCGACTCTTCTGGCAAGGCGGCTTGTGAAAAGTCGAGAATCTCAAGCCACTGCCCTTCTTCATCCGCTGGATAAAACTGCTGCCTCACGCTGCCATCGCTCTCTAAATAATGGCAGTGAAGGGAATCAACGCCTTGCAAGCCGATGGCTACCGCGTTTGAAAATAACTCAATATCGATTTGACCTTGAATCACCACGTAGTGGGCAACATTAAATTGCTCTGGATTGGGCATCATCTGCTCGGCAAACCAAATACCTTGCTGTGTGCCGATAAGAGGCCACTGATCCTCTTGCACTGATGAGTTGTGCATCTCTTTATTCCTAACAAAAGTCATTGCCTATGTCCCTTTTTGTTACCCCGCTTAACAAGCATGAATGAACAGCGCCGCTATTGCAGGAGTCAAAACTCGTTTGGTTTAAGCTCGAATATCTAACCACTGAGCTTCGATGTAGTTGCAACACTCTTGTTTTGACCTCGGTCCAAGGATGGCTTGCCAACCAGCGGGAATGGCTTTGAATTCTGGCCATAAACTGTATTGATTATGCGAATTGATCAGCACTAAAAATTGATGCTTAGATTCATCAAAAGGGTTGGTGTATTTTTCTGACATATTTCTCTCTACCGATGAAAATTAAAGATAAGGTTCTAAAACATATGACAAGCCATCGATGATCCCGCCGCGCCAACAGAGTCGATCGTGACCGCCGTCAAACAGACGAAATTGAATCCGATGCTGTTGTGAAGCCAACTGTTGGTATAGATCTCGACTTAAATCGATCATGATGTCTTCGCCGCTACCCACTTCGAGGAAAAGCGCAAGACGTGAATTGGCACCTAAACCTTGATGTACCTCTTGGCTCATTTTGCTTAATCGCGAGTCGCTTTTCGGTGGACAATATTCACTGGGGGGTTTAACGATCGAGAAATCGGGCCACCAAAATGAACCCGATTGACAAACCACAGAACCGAATCGCTGCGGCCAGTGTAATGCCGCGTACATTGCCGCTAAGCCTCCTAAACTCTGGCCTACGATCACCGTTTGGTCTGCATCGCGGGTTACTCTGACGCGCTCGTTAATCGAGGGGAGTAACTCCTCCTGCACGGCTTGCCAAAACAGCGGATTACAGCTGAGATCATCACTGCGTTGTTGAGCGCTAATTTCATCAATCAACACATAGAGCGCCGCTGGAAGCTTTCCACTGTGGGTCGCCTGTGAAAGAGCCTCATAAACCGGCATCGATTGAGACCAAAAACGGCCATCCAGCATCAACACCAAGGGTAACGGCTCAGTGGTGGGTCTTTGCGCAGTCGAATAAAGCCAAATCTCGCGCGATGTACCGAGCAAAGTGCTGCGCCAAGTAAAGGTCGAATCAGCACTTTTGAAGCACTGACCTTGCGCTGAATCGAAACCGAGCCACTCTGTTTGCGTAAGCGCTTTAGGCATATGACAAGGTGTTTTCGCGCGCCCCCACTCGCATTTTGACAAATCATTTTGAGCCAGTGGATCAGCGCAACTCAGTGGAAAAATGGAGCGTAGCCATTGCCGATGTTGGTGGCGCATTGCATCGTATGAACCTTGGTAACTCGGCTGCACTAACGCTTCTGGGACAGGAATAAAAGAGTAACCTCCTCGCCAACTCTGTTTGACGCTATCGATATAAAACCACACATCGGTATTATCGATATGAGTAAACTTCGCCATCGAAAAACTGTGATGATCGGTGACACCATTAATATCAACGTAGATCGCTTGATTTGCGGCCACACTCGGCTCCGGCCCACGCCATAAAAAAAGAACCTTTGCATATTCGCCATTTATTTCAATCACATAAGGCATGCCGATCGATTGCACATGTGCCCACCAAGGCTCGTCACCAATAGAGCCGCCCTCTTGAATAAAACGGGCCAACACCCCATTGAGCTCAGCCCTCTCTTGTGAGCTCTCCTGATTAACAACCATTACTAAAACCACCCCATATCAAGCCTAGTATTTTTGAAACATAGAAACTAAGTAGCATAAAACTGCATTGATGATATTGCAAATAATAACAATTATCATTAACATTACAACCAGCAACAGTTGATTCGATAATGGTTGCAGCAACATCATTTTTTCTATTAAGGAACTTTTAGGTCATGAAGCCCATGGATATGAATAACGGTAAGGCAGTCAGAAATATCAATAAGACTCAACTCGCCACACTGATTGGCATCCTCTGCGTGAGTACTAGCGCAAATGTTGTCGCGGAACAGCTCGAAAAAAAAGAGCCACAGAAAAAGCAAGATACTGTGGTTGTGGTGGGTGAGAAATTGGGAGGAACACTGGCCGAAAACACCAGTTCGCTCACCCTATTCACCGATGAAGTGGATGATGGTGAAAGCCGAGATTACTACGATCTGCTCGACCGCGTACCCAACGTACTCAATGCACCTTCGGGCATTCCACACATTCGTGGGGTCGATGGACGTGGCCCTGGCGAAGGTTTTCTGACCTTCATGACAGGCGCAACACCTCGCGTCAATACCACGGTAGACGGCGTGTCTGAATCTTGGTCTGGAGAAGCGTTTGGTAAAGCTGGACTGTGGGATACAGAACAAGTGGAAGTCTATAAAGGGCCGCAATCCACCAACCAAGGCCGCAATAGTATTGCTGGTGCGGTTGTGATCAAAACTAAGGATCCAACGTTCCACCGTGAGGGTAAAGTTCGCGCTGGTTATGAAAATGAAGACAGTAAATATCATCTCGCAGGGGTCGTGTCGGCACCTCTGGTTGAAGATACTTTAGCGTTTCGTCTTGCCGCCGAAGGCACCAAAGGCAATACCCCTATCGATTACTCTCTGCCTAACGGCGATCAGTACCCTTGGGATCCTTCCGAGCTCGAATCCTATAATGTCCGTGGTAAATTATTGTGGAAACCTCAAGGAAATGACAAGCTAACAGCCAAGCTAACGGTTGGTAGCCGTAATGAAGAGGGGCAATATACCAACTTCGTTACCAAGCCGGGTACACTTGAACTGCATAGCAAAAGTGGCACGCGTCGCCAAGAAACCAAAAGCTGGAATATCAACCTAGACGTCAATTATGTGATTAATGATGAACTGACAACGGATATTTTAGTCGCCCATCGTAACTACACCACCAAGTTCAAAGCTTATCCTGATACTAATTGGTATGGTGATGTGGATGAAGATAACTACACCGCAGAAGCAAAGCTTACATATCAATCACTTGATGAAAAGTACAATGCGATTCTAGGCCTAGCCAGCTTCTTCAAAGATCAATACACCGAAACAGATTCATTAAAACGTAAAGATGAAGTTTTAACCAACTCAATCTACTTTGACTCAAGAATTCGTTTGGATAATCGCTGGCAGCTATTATTAGGTGCACGTTATGAAAGAGATGAACTGAAGCGAGATTTCGATCACGCTACCCTACCACTCGATTTTAAAGCCGATGAAGATGACGGCATCCTATTGCCTAAGATTGGTCTATTACTTGATGTCTCAGATCACTCCACCCTCGGTCTTACGGCCCGTAAAGGCTACAATGCCGGTGGATTAGGCTATAACGAGTACAAAGAAGAAGTTTTTGTTTTTGAACAAGAAAAAGTCTGGAGCTACGAGCTAAGTTCTCGTTCAAGCTTCCTGGATGACAAGCTGGATCTGACCGCTAACCTGTTCTACAACGACTACAAAAATTATCAAACTTCGGTCTCTGGTGAGAGCGGAAAACGCTTCGACACCTATATCACCAATATACCGAAAGGGAAAACTTACGGTACGGAAGTTGAAGCCTCTTACTGGTTTGATTCTGGGCTCGACCTGTTTGCGTTTGTCGGTCTTCTTAAAACAGACATCAGCGAAGGACCAACCGGTACCTCTACCAATCTCTCAGGCAATGAGTTCAGTTACGCTCCTAAACTGTCTGCAGGTGCGGGCTTTACTCAACACTTAGATTCTGGTCTATTTTTTGGTGCTCGTGTTAACCACGTTTCCGATTACTATACCGATTTAGCCAACACAGAGAGTAAAACGGCTGGCGATTACACCGTGTTCAATCTGAATGCAGGTTACACTCTCAACGATTTGACGATTCGCGCTTACGTGAAAAACGTCACTGATGAAGAGTACGTGATTCGCCAGAAAAGTGATCTCTACGAAGTCGGCGGTCCACGCACCTTTGGCATAGTCGCTGATTACCAGTTCTAGTTAATAACTCTGACTCACTCTCCTAGACATCAACACTTTGTTTTTGACTGGGGGAGTGATTTTTCACTCAATCTGAGATAAACGTCACCACGCAGGCGACGCATCGAACAAGTTCACTCACTCGATAGGTAAAATAGGCATGCTCATCATTCCAAACTGGCCATCTTTCATCCAATACCACCAGCTTGAAGTGAAGTATCTGCCTGAATACAAAAATAAACTTGAAGAGCAAGGGATCTCCCTGCCCTCTTCTTTAAACCAAGCCGTGCTAAAACGCCATTGTGAATTTTTAGCTGGCAGGATGTGTGCAAAACACTGCCTAACCAAACTGGATCAATCACAGTCGCTAACGTTAGAGATTGGCAAGGGGAATCAAGCGGTTTGGCCGCAAAATATCGTAGGCTCAATATCCCATTGCCATGGCTACGCTATCGCAGCCGCCACTCACCAGACTCAAGCGTGTGCCGCTCTTGGTATTGATATTGAACAACTCATACGAGATGAATGGCTCAGTGATATTCGCCAGCAAGTAATGACACCCGCAGAGCACATTTTTGCTCATCACTTTGCCCAATTAGCGAGCTTTATTACGCTGATTTTTTCCGCGAAGGAATCGATTTATAAAGCCATTTATCCATGGGTTGAACAGGTTCTTGATTTTCACGTGGTAGAACTGATCCATGTTGACAAACACGCCAAACGACTCATTTTTCAGATTCACACTGATCTTCATCCTTTTTTAAACCCGTCATACACAATCAGCGTTGGTTACCAATTGCCTGACAGTGAGCATGTACTGACTTGGTGTTATTTAAGTCAAGCCCATTTTTCGACACATAAAAAATAGCCGGCTAACACTGCTTTATAACGCCCCATATCAACCTAATACTGGCGCAGCAGCGTACAAAATTCCGTCAAAGGTATAAAACCTTATCTTTCCTTGGTTGTTATTCGCTTGGCAAAGCACGATAATCACCAGATCGGAACTTAAGACTTATATAACTATGACCGAATATTTTTTGTTATTAATCGGCACTGTACTGGTCAATAACTTTGTACTGGTAAAGTTTCTAGGGCTATGTCCTTTCATGGGCGTATCAAAAAAACTAGAAACAGCAATAGGGATGGGGTTAGCGACGACTTTCGTGCTAACTCTAGCGTCAGTGTGTGCGTATTTAGTAGAAAGCTATGTCCTTAAACCATTAGGTATTGAGTACTTACGCACCATGAGCTTTATTTTAGTGATCGCCGTGGTGGTTCAATTCACCGAAATGGTGGTACACAAAACCAGCCCAACGTTATATCGCCTGCTCGGGATTTTCCTTCCTCTTATCACCACCAACTGTGCGGTACTTGGGGTTGCGCTTCTCAACATCAACGAAAATCATAACTTCATTCAATCCATTATTTATGGTTTTGGGGCCGCGGTTGGGTTCTCATTGGTATTGATTCTGTTTGCTTCCATGCGCGAACGCATCGGCGTAGCCGACGTACCAACGCCCTTCAAAGGCGCATCAATTGCTATGATAACCGCAGGTCTTATGTCACTCGCCTTCATGGGTTTTACAGGATTGGTGAAGTTGTAATATGAGCACAATACTCATCGCTATTCTTGCACTTGTCGCATTGGCCGCTGTGTTTGGCGCTATCTTAGGTTTTGCCTCTATTCGCTTTAAAGTAGAAGCCGATCCTATCGTCGATCAGATTGATGCGATTTTACCGCAGACACAATGCGGTCAATGTGGCTATCCGGGCTGTCGCCCTTATGCACAAGCCATTGCCAATGGCGATAAAATCAATAAATGCCCGCCCGGCGGCCAAGCAACCATTGAAAAATTGGCTGACTTAATGGGCGTTGAAGCCGAAGAATCTGCGCATGATCTTGATAATAAGGTCAAAACCGTTGCCTTCATTCATGAAGATATGTGCATCGGTTGTACAAAATGCATTCAAGCTTGTCCCGTAGATGCCATTGTTGGTGGAACTAAGGCTCTGCATACCGTGATCAAGTCAGAATGTACTGGCTGTGATCTGTGTGTTGCTCCCTGCCCAACGGACTGTATTGAAATGATCCCGGTAGAAACTACGACCGATACTTGGAAGTGGCAAATGAACGCGATTCCTGTTGTTGATGTTACCGACTCTGCCTCACGTGCGCAGAAAAGCGTGAATTAAGGATTGGTATGTTGTCATTAATAGAACAAATCAAAGCTGGCACTCTCTGGAACTTCCCAGGAGGCATTCACCCGCCAGAAAATAAACAGCAATCAAATAAAACGGCACTGACTCATGCCGGTATACCGCAAGAAATTGTATTGCCACTCAAACAGCATATTGGCCGAGCCGGTGATTTATTGGTCAGCGTTGGCGATAAAGTACTCAAAGGCCAACCACTAACACAATACACCTCAACCTTCATGTTGCCTGTACACGCTTCAACCTCTGGCATCATTACCGCCATTGAACCGCGCACCACGGCGCACCCTTCTGGGTTAAGTGAAATGTGTATTGTCATCACGCCTGATCAACAAGATGAGTGGGCAGTGCGCGCACCACTGGCTGATTATCGACAACACTCCCCAGAGCAATTGATTGAAATCATTCGTCAAGCTGGCATCTCTGGGTTGGGCGGCGCCGGTTTTCCTACTGCAAAAAAAATGCAATCAGGCCTCGCTCGCACTGATATTTTGATCATCAACGCCGCCGAATGTGAACCTTACATCACGGCCGATGATGTACTCATGCAGCACCATGCAGCAGAGATCATCGATGGGATCAGTATTGTAGAGCACATTCTTAAGCCCAAATTAACCATCATCGGTATTGAAGATAACAAACCAGAAGCAATTCAAGCGTTAAAAGCCGCCGCAATACATAAAGACATCGTGATCCGCGTGATCCCAACCAAATACCCTTCAGGTGGTGAAAAGCAGTTAATTAAATTGCTGACCAACCAAGAAGTGCCTGCGGGTAAAATTCCAGCCGATATTGGCTTGATGGTACAAAATGTTGGCTCTATCTACGCGATTAAACGCGCCGTCATGGATGGCGAACCCCTGATTAACCGCGTAGTCACCTTAACGGGCAATACGTTTAAACAGCCCCGGAATGTCTGGGTTTTATTAGGCACACCCGTACAATATTTACTCGAACAATTTGGCTATAAGGCAGATAAAAAATTACCGCGTCTTATCATGGGCGGCCCGATGATGGGGTTCACCCTGCCTCATTCACAAGTTCCGATCACCAAAACCACCAACTGCATTCTGGCACCCACTCGTAAAGAGATTGCCTCTTCACAACATGAAATGGCCTGCATTCGCTGTGGTCAGTGCGCGGAAGCCTGCCCGGCCTCCTTATTACCTCAGCAACTGTTCTGGCACGCGAAAGCGGAAGAATATGATAAGTGTGAAGAACTGAACCTCAAAGATTGCATTGAGTGCGGGGCTTGTGCTTATGTTTGCCCCAGTGAAATTCCATTGGTGCAATACTATCGTCAAGCCAAGGCTGAGATAAAAACTCGCCAGCAAGAATCAGAAGCCGCTGAACGTGCCAGAGTACGTTTCGAAGAGAAAAAAGCACGTTTAGAACGCGATAAAGCCGATCGCGAGAATCGTTTCAAAAAAGCAGCCGATGAACGTCGTCAAGAGATGAAACACACAGGCGGCGACGATGCGATTGCAGCGGCCATTGCACGCGTTCAAGCGCAAAAAGCACAAACAGAAAACAACCCAAGCACCGTCAAACCCGCCGTTGCTGCGGCTATTGCTCGCGCTAAAGCCAAGCAAGCCGAAGCACTGCAAGCAGGTCAAGTCGAGCCAGATAACGCTGAAATGGTTAAATTGCGCGAAGAGCGCAAACGTCAAGCTCGCGAGAAAAAAGCGCAGCAAACCAGTGCTGATGCGCCACCAGCAGAAACTGGTGATGATAAAAAAGCGGCAGTCGCGGCTGCCATTGCCCGAGCGAAAGCACGCAAGGCAGAGCAGCAAACGGCGCCAAGTGAACCCCAGCCAACGCTTGAACCTGCACCTACTCAACCTGAGGATGCAAAAAAAGCGGCAGTCGCTGCTACCATTGCCCGCGCGAAAGCACGCAAGGCAGAGCAGCAAACGGCGCCGAGTGAGCCTCAGCCAACACTTGAACCTGCACCTGCTCAACCTGAGGATGCAAAAAAAGCGGCAGTCGCTGCTGCCATTGCCCGCGCGAAAGCACGCAAGGCAGAGCAGCAAACGGCTCCGAATGAGCCTCAGCCAACGCTTGAACCTGTACCTGCTCAACCTGAGGATGCAAAAAAAGCAGCAGTCGCTGCTGCCATTGCTCGCGCAAAAGCACGCAAAGCCGAGCAGCAAACGGCGCCGAGTGAACCTCAGCCAACGCTTGAACCTGTACCTGCTCAACCTGAGGATGCAAAAAAAGCGGCAGTCGCTGCCGCCATTGCTCGCGCCAAAGCACGCAAGGCCGAGCAGCAAACGGCACAAGCGAAAAACAATCATAATTCTGAGGAGAATAATTAGTGGCCTTTTTTATTGCCAGCTCCCCCCATGCACACAGCAAACGCAGCACATCAGAACTGATGAAGTGGGTCGCCTTGTGCGCCTTACCGGGGCTTATCGCGCAAAGCTACTTCTTTGGTTGGGGTACTCTCATTCAACTGATGCTCGCTATCATCATCGCTTTAGCTTTTGAATCTGCCGTTATGCTACTGCGTAAGCGCTCACCACTGTTGGCAATCAAAGATTACAGCGCCGTGGTCACCGCTTGGCTTCTGGCCATTGCCATTCCTCCGATGTCCCCTTGGTGGGTTATCTTTATTGGCCTTATTTTTGCCATCATTATTGCAAAACACTTATACGGCGGACTAGGACAAAACCCATTCAACCCCGCCATGATTGCTTATGTGGTTTTGCTTATCTCTTTCCCTGTGCAGATTACCAGTTGGATTGCTCCAACGGAATTAGCCCCTGATCCAATCTCGTTTAGTGATGCATTTTCACTTATTTTCAGTGGCTTCAACGTAGAAGGTTTATCACTACAACAAATCCGAACGGGTATCGATGGTGTCACTATGGCCACCCCGCTGGACGCCGTAAAAACCGGATTACATAACGGTGAGACTCTGCATGAAGCGATGAGCCAGCCTCAATTTAGTGGGTTAGCTGGGCTTGGCTGGGAATGGGTTAACCTTGCCTATTTAGCTGGCGGCTTATTATTGATCAAACTACGTGTGATCAACTGGCATATCCCGATTGCGGTGCTGTGTGGTTTAGTAATGACAAGTGCTTTCACTGCGCTTATTGAACCGGGAGCAACCGCCTCACCCTTGTTTCATTTGCTCTCGGGCGCGACTATGCTCGGCGCTTTTTTCATCGCAACCGATCCAGTCACCGCTTCCACAACCGTCAAAGGTCGCTTAATTTACGGCGCATTTATTGGCATGATGATTTTCATTATCCGCAGTTGGGGAGGCTTCCCTGACGGGGTAGCCTTCGCTGTATTACTTGCCAACATGTGTGTCCCACTGATTGATTACTACACTAAACCTCGAACCTACGGGCATTAAGGAGCGCTATGTTAACCGCCATTCGCAATAACGGTTTGATTCTCGCTATCTTTGCCTGTGCTTCAACAGGTGTTGTAGCGTTGACCCAATACCTAACAAAAGATCAAATAACCAAGCAAGAGCAGATTCAACTGCAATCGATTTTAAACCAAGTGATCCCGCACAGTTTGCACGACAACGAACTGTACAAATCCTGTACACTGGTGACTGATCCTGCACTTGGTACAGACCAACCTATGCACGCTTATATTGCCACACAAAACGGTGAACCGAGTGGACTGGCTATTGAAGCCATCGCACCTGATGGCTACAACGGCGCGATCAAGGTAATTATTGGCATCAAGCACGATGGCACCATCACAGGGACTCGCGTTCTGTCTCATCAAGAAACACCGGGGTTAGGTGACAAAATAGATTTACGCGTCACTGATTGGATATTGAGCTTTACTGGCAAGCAAGTCACTGAGCAAAATATCGAGACTTGGAAAGTGCGCAAAGATGGGGGACAATTTGATCAGTTTACTGGAGCGACGATTACTCCGCGAGCCGTCGTCAAAGCGGTGAAAAATACCGCTCAGTTTGTGAATCAACATCGAGAAGCACTATTAGCACAACCTTTTGACTGTAAAGGAGCCAGCAATGAGTGATCATAAGACACTGATTAAAAACGGGATGTGGAGCAACAACCCTGCGCTCGTTCAACAACTTGGACTGTGCCCTTTACTAGCGGTTTCTTCCACTGTCACTAATGCGCTAGGTTTAGGCGTTGCGACATTGCTGGTTCTCGTCTGTTCAAATGTCACCATCTCATTAGTACGAGATTATGTCCCCAAAGAAGTCCGTATTCCTGTGTTTGTGATGATCATCGCCGCACTAGTAACTTGCGTACAACTGTTAATGAATGCCTACGCTTACGGCCTGTACCTATCGCTAGGGATCTTCATTCCTCTGATTGTGACCAACTGTATCATCATCGGTCGCGCCGAAGCATTTGCCTCAAAAAATGCAGTGTTGCCTTCAGCACAAGATGGATTTTGGATGGGAATGGGAATGACCACTATTCTGGTCATTTTGGGCGCACTGCGTGAAGTAATTGGCAATGGCACACTGTTTGATGGTGCTGATTTATTACTGGGTCATTGGGCAACCATTTTACGCATTGAGGTCTTCCATTTTGACAACAGCTTCTTGCTTGCGCTCTTGCCGCCTGGAGCTTTTATTGGTGTTGGCTTTTTGATTGCAGCTAAAAATATCATCGATAAAAATCTGGCTGCTCGCCAACCTAAAGAACAAAAGCCCGTCATAGAACGAGCACGCGTCACTAACGCTTAGCGAAATCATAAGGAAGTTTTCCAAACGATGAATAATGTCAAACGAGTCGAGATCCTCGAGCGCTTACGGGCCAATAACCCGAAGCCAGAAACCGAGCTTAAATGGAGCACACCGTTTGAGTTACTGATCTCAGTACTGCTTTCCGCTCAAGCGACTGACGTCAGCGTTAATAAGGCCACTGACAAACTTTACCCTATTGCTAATACGCCACAAGCCATCTTTGATCTTGGCGTTGATGGGCTAAAGCAATACATCAAAACCATTGGTTTATTCAATTCCAAAGCAGAAAACGTCATAAAAACTTGCCGTATATTATTGGATCAATACGCAGGAGAAGTGCCAGAGAGCCGTGAAGCATTAGAATCGCTGCCCGGCGTTGGCAGAAAAACGGCCAATGTGGTATTGAACACCGCTTTCGGATGGCCAACCATCGCCGTTGACACGCATATTTTCCGTGTTTCAAATAGAACCAAGTTTGCGGTGGGTAAAAACGTTGATGAAGTGGAACAAAAGCTGCTCAAAGTCGTCCCTAAAGAATTCAAAGTTGATGTTCATCATTGGTTGATCTTACATGGTCGCTACACCTGTGTCGCAAGAAAGCCGCGTTGTGGCAGTTGTATCATTGAAGATCTTTGCGAATTCTCTGATAAAACTGACCTATAAAATTTAACCAGATCCCCAAAAGACTCAACTCTGCAAGTAGGCAGTAAGTAAACGAATTCCTTTGAACATAGATAAACTCTGTGATTGGAGTGGGTGAACGTAAGCCAACATCATCGCCACAGTGGTCGGGTGGAGATAGATATTTCATCAGAAAGTTAGGAGCTCAACATGTCAAATAGTCGTATTTTGCACACCATGCTACGCGTAGGCGATTTAGAAAAATCGATCGCGTTTTACACCAAGGTCATGGGTATGCAACTGCTTCGTACTAATGAAAATACAGAATACAAATACACATTGGCATTTCTGGGTTATGGCGATGAATCTCAGGGTGCGGTGATCGAACTGACCTATAACTGGGGCACCACAAGCTATGACCTAGGTAATGCTTTTGGCCACATCGCCATTGGTGTTGAAGATGTGTATACCACCTGTGACGCGATTAAAGCGGCTGGAGGTAATGTGACCCGTGAAGCTGGCCCAGTAAAAGGTGGCACCACGCATATCGCTTTTGTGAAAGATCCTGATGGTTACATGATTGAACTTATCCAAAACAAACAAGCATCAGCAGGTTTAGAAGGATAAGTCTCTTTGCGGCATCGGCTAGTTATATAAACTAGATGCGTAAGGTTTCCCGGATAACATCACAAAAAGCAGCCTTTGAAATGGGCTGCTTTTTTACTCTAACGTTATTAGATAATTGTTCGACCCAGTGAAATAACCACGCGACGGTTTTTATCTTTGCCAATGGGTGATGCGTTGTCGGCAATCGGCCTACGTTTACCATAGCCTTGCACTTGAATGCGATCCTCAGGTAACCCCAGTGATTTAAAGTAGTCTCTTAATACCTCAGCCCTACGCTCAGAAAGATCCTGACTCACTCCTCGACTATCAACAGAGTCGGTATAGGTAGAAACCAACACCAAATCAATATCTTGGTTATAGCGAATATAGTCAGCAATTTGCGCAAGCCGTTTTTGCGAAGCTTTATTGAGTTGCACATTATCGCGGTCGTAATGCAGAATCGTAAATGAGATATCTTCAAAACTGTACGTCAGCAAATTGCTCACACAATCGCTAAACACGTTGTACTTCTCTTGAAAAAGAACCGACGAGAGAGCCACTTCAATGCGCTGATCTCGGCTTTGCCAATCTTGGTAGCTAAAGGTTGGATAGCGTCCTTTTTCCAATTCACTGAGTAGGCTCCAAGCGGTTTGACCACCGATGTAACCATCGAACTGTTTGAAGAATTGCAAATTGGTAATACGGTCTGCACTCTCACCCGGACGCCAACTCGGTGGTAATGACACTAAACTTACATTGCGAGTTTCGCCCATTGGACGACGCATTTTGAGTTCGAAATCGAGGTTAATCTTCTTATTCGCACGTGAAGAGAATTCAGCGTCACCGTAATTGGGGATCGGATGGACCAAACGGCACTCTAAAGGGGTATTCGTCACCATCTGCCACGTAGACTGCTGTGGTGTTGCCACATAACGCTTATCCATCGCCATAGGGGCAAAGGATGTCAGTATGCTGGTCATCACAATAGTGGCAGTAACCCATTTATTCATAACGATTTTATTCTCCGAGCGATACTACAACGATGGCGGAAAATTGCCGCTTCGCTTTCTATTTACTAAGTTAATGCAAAAATCTAGCCACATCACCGCACTATCCAACGCATAGTGAAACCTGCATTTATTAACGTGTTTGGTTTTTATCGTAGAAAGAATCTGTAATAATGCCAGCCCTGTCACACAACCAAGAGCTAGCATGACTGAAGTAAATGAAGCATTGACACTGAAAAAGCGTTTCCGTGGTTATTTTCCCGTCGTCATCGACGTCGAAACAGCCGGTTTCAATGCAAAGACCGATGCACTATTAGAAATCTGCGCGATTACGTTGCGTATGGATGAACAAGGTGATCTGCACCCAGCATCGACGATTCACTTTCATGTTGAGCCTTTTGAAGGTGCCAACCTTGAAAAAGAGGCGCTTGAGTTTAATGGCATTCGTGACCCATTTAGCCCATTACGCGGTGCCGTCAGCGAGGCCGAAGCACTCAGAGAAATTTATAAGCTAGTCCGAAAAGAGCAACGCGACAATGACTGTAGCCGCGCGATCATGGTGGCGCACAATGCTACCTTTGACTTGAATTTCGTGATGGCAGCCAGTGAACGCTGCAAGCTAAAACGAGTCCCTTTCCACCCTTTTGCGACTTTTGATACCGCCGCGCTAAGTGGTTTAGCTTATGGCCAAACCGTTTTAGCCAAAGCGTGCAAATCCGCTGGGATGGAATTTGACAATAGAGAAGCGCATTCAGCGCTATACGATACGCAAAAAACAGCCGAACTTTTTTGCGGTATCGTCAACAAATGGAAGGCCCTTGGCGGATGGCCACTTGTTGAACCTTCAGAAAACAATAACAAGTAAACACAACTAACCGAGAAATATATGAATCCTGTAGTAATTTCTGTATGCATCATGCTGCTTCTTGCGCTGATGCGGGTCAATGTCGTCGTCGCACTGACATTCAGTGCGATCGTCGGTGGTTTAGTTGCAGGGATGAGTTTAAATGACGCTGTTTCTGCATTTGAAAGTGGCTTAGGCGGCGGTGCAACCATCGCACTAAGTTATGCGATGCTAGGCACCTTTGCCGTCGCGATTTCTAAATCTGGTATTACTGACTTACTGGCGCAAAACGTGATTAAGCGTATCCATGGCAAAGAGCATGGCGCGGCCACCACAGGTTTGAAGTATGCGGTTCTGGTCGCGCTGGTTCTGGTTACCATGTCATCGCAAAATATCATTCCTGTCCATATCGCCTTTATTCCGATTTTAATTCCACCGCTATTGGGCGTCTTTGCCAAGCTGAAGCTTGACCGTCGCCTGATTGCTTGCGTGCTCACTTTTGGCCTTATCACGCCCTATATGGTCTTGCCTGTCGGCTTTGGTGGGATTTTCCTCAATAACATCTTGCTCAAGAATTTACGCGATAATGGCCTTGAAAACGTAACGGCAAGCCAAGTACCGATTGCCATGCTGCTACCCGCCGCTGGGATGATTTTTGGCTTACTGGTCGCCATTTTCTTTACTTATCGTAAACCTCGCCAGTATCAAGAGACGGAACATACTGTCATTAATACCGAACCAAAAGCGATCAACAAAAAGCATATTTTGATTGCCGCACTCGGTATTATCACGGCACTTGCCGTGCAACTGTCCACAGGTTCAATGATCATCGGCGCACTGGCTGGTTTTATGGTCTTCACTTTTGGCGGTGTGATTGCGTGGAAAGAGACGCACGATGTGTTCACCAAAGGTGTACATATGATGGCCATGATTGGCTTTATTATGATTTCAGCGGCCGGATTTGCCGCCGTAATGAAAGCCACCGGTGGCGTTGAGTCGCTCGTCGAGGCCTTATCAGTAAGCATCGGCGACAATAAAGCTTTATCGGCTTTATTAATGCTGATCGTCGGTTTGTTGGTCACTATGGGCATTGGCTCATCCTTCTCAACGATTCCAATTATCGCAACCATTTACGTGCCCCTTGCCCTCGCCTTTGGCTTTTCGCCTATGGCAACCATTGCGCTAGTGGGTACCGCTGCTGCGTTGGGCGATGCTGGCTCTCCAGCGTCAGATTCCACCTTGGGGCCAACATCAGGCCTAAATGCGGATGGCCAGCACGAACATATTTGGGAAACGGTGGTTCCAACCTTCATCCATTATAATATTCCACTGATTGTGTTTGGCTGGATTGCAGCAATGATCCTTTAGTCGAACCCTGTTAACGAGCACAAAAAAGGCTTCCTAGATAGAAGCCTTTTTCTTTGCAGCCTATTTGGGGAGATGCGCTCGATTACGCGCCTTCGTTATGAATCTCTAGGTTGGCGAGATCTTGCTGGATTTCTCGAACCGTTTTTGCATCGTCGCTACGCATCGATTCAAGAAAATCAAGATACTGCTGATCAATATCACCCGTGACATATTCGCCGTTAAATACCGACGCTTCAAATTTTGCAATATCGCGGTTACCCATACCAACGGCATCGACTAAATCTTCCAGATTTTGGAAAATCAGAGCATCTGCGCCAATTCGCTGCGCAATTTCATCGGCATCTCGACCATGAGCAATCAACTCGTTAGCACTTGGCATATCAATGCCATAGACGTTAGGGAAACGGATCTCAGGCGCGGCTGACACCATGTACACCTTGTTTGCACCAGAATCACGAGCCATCTCAATAATTTGCTCTGACGTAGTTCCACGCACTATCGAGTCATCCACTAGCAACACGTTTTTGCCCTTAAATTCAGAACGAATCGCATTGAGTTTACGGCGCACCGATTTTTTACGCTGTTGCTGGCCCGGCATAATAAATGTGCGGCCAACGTAGCGGTTTTTGACAAAACCTTGGCGATATGGAATATCAATCGCTTGTGCAATTTGCAATGCGATATCGCACGAAGTCTCAGGAATGGGGATCACGACATCAATATCTAAGTCAGCAAATTCGTTCTTGATGCGCTCACCCAACTTTTTACCCATTTCTACGCGCGCGCTGTAAACCGAAATTTTGTCGATAAACGAATCTGGGCGGGCGAAGTAGACAAATTCAAAAATGCATGGGTTAAGTGTTGGATTATCGGCACATTGTTTAGTAAATAGCTGGCCATCAAAGGTCGCATACACCGCTTCTCCGGGGGCAAGGTCACGCACAAAATCAAAGCCGACAGCATCTAGCGCCACCGACTCAGAAGCGGCCATGTATTCGGTACGGCCATCGACTTCACGTTTACCTAAGCAGATAGGACGAATACCATGCGGGTCACGAAACGCGATCATCCCATGCCCAATGATCATCGCGACAACAGCATAAGCACCGCGAATGGTGCGATGTACATTGGCGACAGCACGAAACACATCTTCTGCGGTTACATTGCCTCTGACTGTATCAATTTCATGCGCCAAGACGTTAAGCAGCACTTCGGAATCTGAAGTGGTATTAATATGGCGACGATCTTTTTCAAACAACTTCTGGCGTACTTCGTTGGCATTGGTAAGGTTGCCGTTATGAGCAAGCGTGATACCAAACGGGGAGTTAACGTAGAAAGGTTGAGCTTCTGAGGCACTCGAACTACCCGCAGTAGGATAACGAACATGTCCAATACCCACAGTTCCTTGAAGACGCTGCATGTGTTTTGCTTCAAAGACATCTTTCACTAAACCGTTCGCCTTACGCAGACGGAAACGATTGCTTTCTATGGTACAAATACCAGCGGCATCTTGGCCACGATGCTGCAATACCGTTAACGCGTCATAAATTGACTGGTTTACCAGCGTTGTACCCACGATTCCAACAATACCACACATGTCCTGATCCTCGATTTGCGACAGTAACTGGCGCTAAATCGCGCCAGAGAGAAAACTTGATGTTGCTTGTAAGTGCTCAAAGAACGGCGCAATGATACGGCTAAATTCCGGTACCAATTGCGAGCTCTTCCACCACTCTGAATTTGGAAATGCGGTAAACGCATCCATAAAAAACAAGGCAGCTGAAACAATCAACACACCACGCAATGCTCCAAAAACAATGCCCAGTACCCGATCAGTTCCTGATAGGCCCGTTTTTTGTACCAATTGAGCAATCACATAGTTAATGATCGCTCCGACAATGAGTGTTGCAACAAACAGTGCTGCGATGGCCGCGCCATTACGAAACATGTCATCTTTGATATTTGAAAAATACACCGCAAGTTTTGCGTAGTATTGGCTGGCGATAAAAAATGCACCGAACCATATCACTAATGACAACGCTTCTTTAGCAAAGCCACGGACTAAACTGATCAATGCCGATAGGCCGATCACACTTAAAATGACAATATCTAACCAATTCATGAGTTCTACATCTTAAGTTGGCGCGCATTTTAACAGAAAAAAACGCGACGCAAACGTTTTCTTATGGGTTTAGTGGTTTAAATTTGAGCAATTGACCTTTTGCACCGGTAATTTTTTCCAGTTCTAAGAGTTGACGCTCAAGCTTGGTTTTGGAAACATCTGGGCCAATAATGATCCGAGTGAAGCCATTTTCTTGCTTAGTATGAGCTTGATAACCCCGTTTTTGCAGATCTTTAACCACGGTTTTTGCGTTTTCGGCATTCTTTAATGCCATCAACTGAATGAGCCAAGCACTATCTTGGTAATCATTTCTTTCCGCTGTTTCTTTCACTTTCACAGTGAGTGGCTTGCTCTGCGTTGCTGCATCGCTCTGGTTAGTTTGTGCGATCACTTCAACAGGCGAATCGGGCAACGCGACTTGATCTTCAACGGGGTCGAGAATTTCAAACTTCTCTACGTCGCTGTCTAATTCAGGCTTAATTGGAATGCTGGCGATATCTTCTTTGTAGTGGGTCTTTTTACCATCCAATACATCAGGTAACACTATCACCCCTATCGCCACCAATATAATCGTTCCTACCAAGCGGCTCTGAAACTTACTTGCCATTTATACTCCTTTGTTCTGCCAGTGCTCTAATACTTCACCCACAGTATGAAACGACCCAACTACGATAATGACATCATTGCTATCGGCTTGTGTCATCGCGGCTTCAAAAGCGCTGACTGGGTTAGCAAACGGTTTAACGCCAGGCTCAAGGTACTGACACAGTTCATTCGCTTGCGCGGCTCTAGGGCCACTTAATGAAGCAGGATACCAAACGTTAGCGATTGATTTCAGTTGATGAAGCGTGGCCTTCACATCTTTATCATGCAGCATGCCAATCACCACATGGACCTTTTTGTGTGCGTAACGCTGTTTGAACTGCACCACCAAATATTCGGCCGAATGGGGATTATGTGCAACATCAAGAATGATTTCTGGGCTATCACTGATTTTTTGCATCCGCCCAGCAAGTGTTGCGTTGCTAAGCCCATTGACGATATTGACATCACTCACAGCTAAACCGGAGCAGCCGAGTGCCATTAATGCCGTAGCCGCATTAGGCAAGGGCAAGCGAGGGAGCGGTAAATCAGATAACTCAAATGGACCACTTCGCCAATTCCACGTTGTTTCAGAGGCCAGTTCATAGGAAAACTGAATACCGACTTGGTACATCTCCGCACCAATATCATCGGCATGCGCTGCAACCGTTGGTGGTGGCTTAGGCTGGCCACAAATGGCGGGTTTACCTGCGCGATAAATCCCCGCTTTCTCATAGCCAATAACATTGATGTCATCGCCGAGCCAATCCACGTGATCAATCGCCAAGCTGGTGATCACAGAAACATCGTGATCCACAATATTGGTCGCATCAAGTCGGCCACCTAGCCCAACTTCCAATAAAATGACATCCACCGCTTGCGTTTGAAATAAACGCAGCGCCGCCAATGTACCGAACTCAAATAGGCTTAAACTGATCTCACCCCGTTGCGCTTCAACAAAAGCGAAGGCTTGCGTATGCTGCTCATCGCTGAGCTCAAGCGCATTAATACGCACGCGTTCGTTATAACGGATAAGATGAGGAGAGCTATAAACGCCCACGCGATAACCTGCATCCAATAAAATGGCTTCCATTAATGCACAGGTCGAGCCTTTGCCATTCGTTCCAGCCACAGTAATTACGGTAGGTGCAGGTTTAATAAGATTCGCTTTTTGAGCCACAGCTTGAACACGATCCAAGCCAAGGTCGATAGCGGAGGTATGAATATTCGCTAAATAATCAAGCCACATCGCAAGAGAGGATGTGGCTTGTGGGATAAGGTTTTGAGTCATCTAACGTTTATAACCATTAAGCAGTTAGTGTGTTAGTGCCTACTTTACCCTTTTTCGTGCGCTTCTGGTACAGCGTAATCAGGTTCAGTCGGTGAATCGTCAACAGAAACGACCAATGGTGAGCTGTGATTGGTCAATTTAGCGATCAGTCCCCCCACGCGTTGACGCATTTCACGGCGATCGACAATCATATCAATCGCACCATGCTCAATTAGGAATTCGCTGCGTTGGAAACCTTCAGGTAGATCTTCACGTACCGTTTGTTCGATAACTCGACGACCTGCAAAACCAATCAGTGCTTTAGGTTCACCAATATTGATGTCACCAAGCATCGCTAAGCTTGCCGATACACCACCCATGGTCGGGTCCGTCATCACTGAGATATAAGGTAAGCCTTTGCTTGATAAACGTTCAAGCGCCGCACTGGTTTTTGCCATCTGCATCAATGACATTAACGCTTCCTGCATACGCGCGCCGCCGCTGGCAGAAAAGCAGACCAAACCACAGTTGTTTTCTATAGCGGCATCAACAGCTCGTACGAAACGCGCACCAACTACAGACCCCATTGAACCACCCATGAAAGAAAACTCAAAAGCACAAGCAACCAAAGGCATACCCAATAGTTCGCCTTGCATCACCACAAGAGCGTCTTTCTCGCCACTGCTTTTTTGAGCGGCTGAAAGGCGTTCTTTATAACGTTTTGAGTCTTTAAATTTGAGTTTATCTTGCGGCTCTAACTCGTCACCAATCTCAACACGATTCTGTTCATCAAGAAAAGTCTCTAAGCGGCGACGTGCTTTCATGCGCATGTGATGATCACATTTAGGGCACACTTCCAAGTTACGCTCAAGCTCAGCGTGATATAACACTTGCTCACAAGAAGTACATTTAGTCCAAACCCCTTCAGGGATGGATGCTTTACGCGAAGTTACGATATTGCTTTTTTCTAAAATCTTTTCAAGCCAACTCATGGAAGACCTTTACTCTTAACTCTCTCGCGTGATTGCGAAAGATACAAATTTGGGATTTATGCGTGAGGATTAAAACATATAAAATGCTTAGTGTAGACAAAAAACTGGTTGTACCTATTTTCTGGCTGTCATTTCCACACACGTCACGACTCTGTTTTGGACACTTTACGCGTTATTAGTTCAAATTATCAGCTAAAAATAGCGGCCCAAGCGACTCTTTTGGTAAAGAAAATTCTTCTGGATAATCAACAGCAACCAAATATAATCCTTCCGCTTTGGCTGTTGCACCTGCCAGTTTTCTATCTTTGGCTTCAAGCAGCCATTTTATCCATTCGGGAGGCTGCTCACCCCGGCCGACAACGATGAGGCTACCGGTAATATTTCGCACCATATGATGGACAAAAGCATTTGCTTTAATGTCTATGACGACATAGTTGCCATGCCGAGTCACATTCAAATGCATGACATTTCGCCAAGGACTATTCGATTGACAATGCACAGCGCGAAAAGAGGTGAAATCATTTTCGCCCAATAAAAGCTGCCCTGCTTGCTGCATTTTCTCAACGTCTAAATCGCCATGATAATGACTGACACCTGAAGATAATATGCCAGGGCGATAAGCATGATTATAAATGATGTAGCGATAACGGCGTGCTGTAGCCGAAAAGCGAGCGTGAAAATCGCTTGAAACCTCAGTTGCCCAACGAACAGCGATATCTTTTGGTAAATGAGCATTGACACCCATTGTCCAAGCGACCATTTTTCGGCAAGCCGTAGTATCAAAATGTATCACCTGCCCTGTGCCGTGAACCCCGGCATCGGTGCGCCCCGCACACAATACTTCAACCGGATGGTTCGCCACAACTGTGAGTGCTTTTTCTAATTCTTCTTGGACACTTTTAACGTCACGTTGTCGCTGCCAACCATAGTATTGAGAACCATTGTACTCAATACCTAAAGCGATTCTCATCATCTGATTCTCTTTGAAAATGGGTCGGGCAGTATAATCGCAATCAAAAAAAAATTCTAATCGACAAGTCATCTATCCCCAACAACTTTCAATGTGAAGTTCAGGTCATCTGCAAGTCAGAAAAGGCTATTCAATAACAACGAGGCCGTATATTCACGGCCTCGTTTGTTTTTAAGCTCGGCGATTAATGCTGTCAATCAAGGATTTCGCTTCTCGTCGAATATCATCACTACCATCAACAATGGCTTCCTCTAACAGTTTTATCGCCCCTTTATCATCGTTCATCTCGATGTAAATTTTGGCGAGGTCAAGCTTACCCGCCGCCTCAGAGTTATTGTCTACATCGATATCACCAATGTCACCAATCACATCCGGAAATTCACTTAAACCAACATCTAACTTGAGTTCTTCATCTTCAGGGCTGATCCCCTCTTCACCCTCAACTTGAGCCATTAGCTCATCGATGGTCATGTACTGGCTCTTTTGGGCTTCAAAATCATCGAGTTCATCTTGAATTCCCCAGTTTTCATCAAGAATTTGAGGCTCGTCGGTTTGGATCTCATCGTTCCAAACGGCAAGCTCTTCTTCAGGCACGTCATCTGGGATGGAAGCTTGTTGATCTGGCGTTAAATTAAAACCGTTCCAATCTTCACCGCCTACCTCTAACATTGCATCAATATTCATACCAGCACTATCAATGGTACGAGCATCTAATGGTCGATCAAAAGAGAATGGCGCAGAAGATACACTTTCCTCATCTAGCCAATCTTTTAAGGCTTTCTCATCGAACTCCTGTTTTGAAACACTCTGCAATTGGTCTGCGTCATCATCTTCTAAAAGCGGCTGTTGATCTGTTTCTAGTGCTGGTTCGTTAATTGAAGCGAGTGCATCTTCTTCACTGAATTCAGGCAAGGCTTGCTCGTCAATCGCTTCAAAACTTTCTTGAGCAACAGGCTCTGACGCCGCCTCTTGAGGCTCGGCTATCGCATCCGCCAGCGCGTCTTCTTCTGTGTATTCTGGCAGCTCAAGATCCGTAAGTTCGCTCTCGTCTTCCTTTTCATCTAGAGAAGGCTCGCTAATTGAAGCAAGTGCATCTTCTTCACTAAATTCAGGTAAGGATTGCTCGTCAATCGCTTCAAAACTTTCTTGAGCAACAGGCTCTGACGCCGCTTCTTGAGGCTCGGCTATCGCATCCGCCAGCGCGTCTTTTTCTGTGTATTCTGGCAGCTCAAGATCCGTAAGGTCGCTCTCGTCTTCCTTTTCTTCTTCTAGAGGAGGCTCGTTGATTGAAGCAAGTGCATCTTCTTCACTAAATTCAGGTAAGGCTTGCTCGTCAATCGCTTCAAAACTTTCTTGAGCAACAGGCTCTGACGCCGCCTCTTGAGGCTCAGCTATCGCGTCTTCTTCTGTGTATTCTGGAAGCTCAAGATCCGTAAGGTCGCTCTCGTCTTCCTTTTCTTCTTCTAGAGAAGGCTCGCTAATTGAAGCAAGTGCATCTTCTTCACTGAATTCAGGCAAGGCTTGCTCATCAATCGCTTCAAAACTTTCTTGAGCAACAGGCTCTGACGCCGCATCTTGAGGCTCGGCTATCGCATCCGCCAGCGCGTCTTCTTCTGTGTACTCTGGAAGCTCAAGATCCGTAAGGTCGCTCTCGTCTTCCTTTTCTTCTTCTAGAGGAGGCTCGTTAATTGAAGCAAGCGCATCTTCTTCGCTGAACTCAGGCAACGCCTCTTCATCAATCGCTTCAAAACTTTCTTGAGCAACAGGCTCTGACTCCGCCTCTTGAGGCTCAGCTATCGCATCCGCCAGCGCCTCTTCTTCTGTGTACTCTGGCAGCTCAAGATCCGTAAGTTCGCTCTCGTCTTCCTTTTCTTCTAGAGAAGGCTCGTTAATTGAAGCAAGTGCATCTTCTTCACTAAATTCAGGTAAGGCTTGCTCGTCAATCGCTTCAAAACTTTCTTGAGCAACAGGCTCTGACGCCGTCTCTTGAGGCTCAGCTATCGCATCCGCCAGCGCCTCTTCTTCTGTGTACTCTGGCAGCTCAAGATCCGTAAGGTCGCTCTCGTCTTCCTTTTCTTCTAGAGAAGGCTCGTTAATTGAAGCAAGTGCATCTTCTTCACTAAATTCAGGTAAGGCTTGCTCGTCAATCGCTTCAAAACTTTCTTGAGCAACAGGCTCTGACGCCGTCTCTTGAGGCTCAGCTATCGCATCCGCTAGCGCGTCTTCTTCTGACTGCTCTGGCAGTTGGACTTCGGAAAGCTCGCTCTGTGACTGTTCTTCTAGCGATGGCTCATTAAAGGAAGCAAGGAGATCTTCTTCTTCTAACTCCACTAACTTGTCATCGTGGAGCTCCTCAACATGGTCCTTTGCCGATGATTCTGCTGAATTGGTTTGAAGCGGCTCAACATCAGCTTGGCTTGGTTCTTCGTCTTCCAGCTCACTAATGTCCCAGTCTTCATCTTGTGGAACTCCAAATTCGTTAGGGCTGACTTCTGGTTTGCTAACCTGTGCGGGTTCTATTTTTTCCGGGGATGTCGAGCTGCTTAGAGGTTGCTCCTCATTCGGCTTCAGATCCGGATAACTTGCCCCTTCAATTTCTGGGTTAAAATCAAATGAGTCGTCGATAAATTCTTCATCGATGTCGCCATCAACCACTCCCATCTGTTCATCATCCAGTAGAGGATCTTTTTCAGGAGCGGCACTTAGCAGATCGTCAATGAAGATGTCGCTGTTAAACTCGGAATCTTCAACGCTATCGTTTTCATTATCCAAAAACTCGCTATTTTGCTGTTCGGTCTCTTCGATATTCTGAGCATGCTGCTCGATTTCCAGCAACTCTTCAAATAATGCCGTACCATCTTCTTCAGCGAGACTATCCTTATCTTCAGCAGCTTCTTGCTCTTGGTCTGCCTTTTCAAACTCAAGTGATTCAGAACCATTGTCAGTAAATAGTTCGTCCAATAGCTCTGTACTATTCTCATCCAGCTCGGTTTCAATGTCGGATTCCGTAGTTTCTTCACCCAATAACTCATACAGAGTTTGATCACCAGTGAAGTCAACATCATCAATATCTTCTTCGCTCGAAGCGATGTCTTTATCGGGCTGCACAAGTTCTTCAAGTAAGTCGGTGCTTTCCGATAAGTCTGTCTCGCTCTCTTCATCATCACCGAGTAGCTCATCGAGCAGTTCGACACTGTCACTATCAATTGCTAGGACGTCTTCATCTTGCTCTTCTAATAATTCATCCAGCAGCGCTGTTTCAGTGGAGGAATCAGTTTCTATTGAGGTGAGGTCAGATTGCGCTTCAATCGTTGCGAATAGATCATCAAGTTCACTATCCGACGCTAGCTCTGCTTCTTTTAAATCGAAGTTACCGCCGGTTTTTGCTAGCTCGGGCTCTTCTGAATCCAAGTTGAAATCATCTTCGGACTCATCCAATAATGAATCAAAGTCAAAACTATCATGATGATCGTCATCACTATTGGCGGCAAACAAATCGTCAAGTAGCGATTGATCTAAAGTATCGCTTCCGAGATCTTCAGCTTTCTCATCTCCAGCCAATAACGCGTCAATGTCGTCTTCAGAGATGGAATCATCATCATCGGATAAATCAAATTCTGTTTCGCTATCATCTTCATCTAATAACGCTTCGTCTAAAGCTCGCGCCATCTCATCGAGACCGACAGCTTTTTCGTCAGCACCAACACTGATGCCGTTACTGCTAGCGGTCAAATCTTCTAAATCCGCAGCAAGATCACCATCATCGCCGATACTCGCAAATGGGTCTTCGCCATCTTCACCTTCGAGGTTGAAGTCTAAATCTGTATCGTCTAAATCGGCAAAAATGTCCGATTCTTGCTCAGCATTGTCATCGATTTCATCATCCAGTGTGATGTCGTCACCAAATAACTTCTCACTATCATCAGACTCACCAAACAAGTCATCATCCAGCATTAAATCATCGTCAATATCTTCAAGGCTGCCAGCAGCCATTGGCGTTATGGGCTCTTGATTACCTTGAGTGACAACAGGCTGCTCCGTTGGCTTGGATCGGCGGCCAAGCAACATCACAACCAGTAAACCAATTAACAGACCAGGAATAAGGGCGAGAGCGGCGACCAACCAAGAGTTGGAAAGCAGTTGATCAAGTGCACTTGGTGCAAGCTTTTGCGCCTCTAATACTTTTCTACGTTCTTCATCAAGTAGCTTTTCAACTTCAGAGCGAATGCGGTTTTCGTCACCGAGTTCTCCTTTGAGTGCATCGACTTCAGATTGAACATCTGCCAGCATCAAACGTAACTTATGATTTTTCTCTTCAAGCGCCAGTAATTCAGTATCAGATTTCGCAACTTGTGTGCCAATATCTTTTAGCACAGGTTCACTCTTCGTCTTTTCAACAACTGGTTGAGCGACAGTAGAGACAATTGTTTTTTCAGGCAAAGCTGTAGAAGCAGCAGTAACAGGCGCTGTTGGCTGCGCCGTATTAGCATTCAATTTGGCTTGATGCGCGGCCATGATATTGACCGCTTCTTGGGTGGGCGCACTATTTACCTGTGCCAATGATGGAACACGTAAGTTGCTACCTGGGATCAAACTGTGAATATTTTGATTTTCGAACGCCTGAGGGTTTAGCCGATAAATGGCCAGCAGGGTTTGTTGTACAGTGACGTTATTCGATGGGCGTAGTCGAGTGGCAATAGACCACAAAGTGTCGCTGTCTAAGGTTGGCCCAAAAAACGTCGATGGTTGGCTATTAGCCTGCTGAAGATTACGAGTTTGAGTGAGATTTTCTGAAAATTGAGGAGAAGACTGGATCTCACCATTCGGCCCAACCAGGCGAATGCTCTCGGCACTAACGATAGAAGTCTGAGTCACGGCAACCATTGCTATCGGCAACAGTAGACGCTGAAAAATTTGACGCATATAAGGCTCAGCTATGTGCTTGGAATAAATAAATACGATGATCTGTTTAATATATCGGATAACGCTAGCAAAACTATAGGACGCAAGGTAAAAAATGTGTCACGACTACGATAATCGCAGGAATCTCACACATTTTTCCCCGCTAAGTGAGCTTGCTCAGACAAAAACAGTACCATAATAAAAAGAAAGGCCAGCATTGGCTGACCTTTTTAAATAGTACTTAAGCTTACTCTGCGTCTATTTTTGCCCAAGTGTCACGTAGACCCACTGTGCGGTTAAAAACCAACGCTTCTGGTTTAGAATCTTTCGAGTCAGCACAGAAATAACCCATGCGCTCAAACTGATAACCTTGCTCCGCGTGTGCCGACACCAAACTAGGCTCAACAAAACCATTAATTTTAACCAATGAATCTGGGTTAATGGTTTCGGCAAAGTTGTCAGCCGCCGCCGGGTTGGGAACGGTAAATAGGCGATCATACAAACGAATTTCAGTTGGCAAGGCTTTATCGGCGGATACCCAATGAATAACACCTTTTACTTTGCGTCCATCAGCCGGGTTTTTACCCAGAGTATCCACATCGTAAGTGCAGAATATTGTCGTAATATTGCCTTGTGCATCTTTTTCAATGCGCTCTGCTTTTATTACGTAAGCGCCGCGTAAGCGAACTTCTTTGCCTAGCACTAAACGTTTGTATTTCTTGTTGCCTTCTTCACGGAAATCTTCACGTTCAATCCACAATTCGCGAGTAAATGGAACTTCACGTTCGCCCATTTCAGGCTTGTTTGGATGATTTGCCAGCGTTAACGTCTCGACTTTACCCGCCTCAAAGTTTTCTATCACCACTTTTACAGGGTCAAGAACCGCCATGGCGCGAGGCGCATGTTCGTTTAAGTCTTCACGGATACAAGACTCTAACGAACTGAATTCGATCATATTTTCCTGTTTTGTCACACCTATGCGTTTGCAAAACTCACGAATCGATGCTGGTGTGAATCCACGGCGGCGTAAACCTGAAATCGTCGGCATACGTGGGTCATCCCAACCATCCACTAATTTTTCCGTAACCAGCTGGTTTAGTTTACGCTTAGACATTACCGTGTATTCAAGGTTTAAACGGCTAAACTCATACTGATGTGGTCGACAATCAATCGTGATATTTTCCAACACCCAATCGTACAGACGGCGGTTATCTTGAAACTCTAGGGTACAAATTGAGTGCGTGATCCCTTCCAAGGCATCCGAGATACAGTGGGTAAAATCGTACATTGGATAAATGCACCATTTATTACCCGTTTGGTGATGCTCTGCGAAACGAACACGGTAAAGCACAGGATCGCGCATCACCATAAAGGATGATGCCATGTCAATCTTGGCACGTAGGCACGCTTTGCCTTCTTCGAAACCACCAGCGCGCATTTTATCAAATAGGGCTAGGTTTTCTTCAATGCTGCGATCGCGGTACGGACTTGGCTTACCTGCTTGAGTCAATGTACCTCGATATTCACGGATCTCTTCTGGACTGAGCTCTTCAACATAAGCCAGACCTTTTTGGATCAGCTCAACCGCGTATTGGTATAGTTTGTCAAAATAATCTGACGAATAACAAACATCACCAGACCATTGGAAGCCGAGCCATTTCACGTCGGCTTTGATTGACTCAACGTACTCCATATCTTCTTTTTCAGGGTTTGTATCGTCAAAACGTAAATTACACTGTCCCTGATAGTCCTGAGCAATACCAAAGTTTAAGCAGATAGATTTAGCATGACCGATGTGCAGGTAACCATTTGGCTCGGGCGGAAAACGAGTATGCACACTTGTGTGTTTGCCATCCGCTAAATCTTTATCAATGATTTGGCGAATAAAATTCGATGGACGAGCCTCAGCTTCACTCATCTATAGCACCTCAAAATTATTTAGTATCGTCAGAAGATTTTTCTGTATGTAAGAGCAGTAATGCTTGCAGAAACAGAAAGTTTGTCGCTAATGATCCACAATTATCCGCTCTTGCACAATAAAAAGTGGGCATTTCCTGCGATTATTTCAAGACATTGCCTTTTGTCTGGCTAGGCTAAGCAAAATTTCAGGCAAAGGGCGTAAGAAATAGGCAAAAGCTACCGTTGTGGGCAGCCTTAAATTTGAATAGCGCTCATTTGATGAATAATAAAAACCTCTGCATAAAGCAGAGGCTTTAAAATAACCTAATCATCCGTTGCGATTAAGACTAAGGAAGTTTCACGCTAGAAAGATCTTCGTTTGCATTGATAGACTTCATCTCACCAGCAACGATTTCAGCAAGAGGGCCTAAGATAACTTGTAGGTTATTAGTACCCAGTTTCACCACACCCATGGCACCCAATGCTTTTAATGTTTTCTCGTCGATAATACTCATGTCATTGACAGATAAACGTAAGCGAGTGATACAAGCATCGATGTTAGATAGGTTGCTGTGACCGCCTAGAGCTTTAAGGTATTGTTTAGCGAGCTCAGAAGACTCTTTCGCGCCTGATACTTTGCTATCGCTGTCGTCATCTTCGCGACCTGGTGTTTTAAGGCCAAATTTCAAAATAACGGTACGGAAAATCACATAGTAGAGAGCAAAGAACACAATACCTTGAACTATTAGCATGTACCAATTAACCGCCAGTGGGTTACGTGATGACAATACCATATCCACAAGGCCTGCAGAGAAACCGAAACCCGCAATCCACTGCATTGAAGCAGCAATGAATACTGATAGACCCGTCAATGCTGCATGCAATACATATAGTGCAGGAGCAAGGAACATGAACGAGAATTCTAGAGGTTCAGTTACACCGGTAAAGAATGAAGCAAAACCAGCTGCAATCATGATAGAAGCAACTTTTTCTTTATTCTTCGCTGTAGATGTGTGGTAAATAGCCAATGCCGCACCAGGTAGACCGAACATCATAATAGGGAAGAAGCCTGCTTGGTACATACCCGTTACGCCTGGGATACCAGTACCCTCAGCGATAGATTTTGCACCACCTAAGAAGTTAGGAATGTCGTTAATACCCGCAACGTCAAACCAGAATACTGAGTTCAGTGCGTGATGAAGACCAACAGGGATTAGCAAGCGGTTAAAGAACGCATAGATACCTGCACCCGCAGAACCTAGACCTTGAATCGATTCACCAAACGATACTAGACCACCATAAACATGCGGCCATACATACATCAGAACGAAGGCGATAAAAATACCAGCAAACGACGTCAAAATAGGTACTAGGCGTTTGCCAGAGAAGAAGGCTAATGCTTTATGCAATTCTACAGTAGAGAAGCGATTGTAGATTTCAGCAGAAACAATACCTACTAAAATACCAACAAACTGGTTGTTGATTTTACCAAAAGCAGCAGGAACTGCGCTTGGATCAATACCTTGGATCTGTGCAACGGCTCCTGGAGAAAGCAAAGTCGTCACGACTAAGAAACCAACAAAACCCGACAATGCAGCAGCACCGTCTTTATCTTTAGACATACCGTAAGCCACACCAACAGCAAACAGTACAGACATGTTATCAATGATTGCAGCACCTGCTTTAATCAGGAATGCAGCCAAGGCACTGTTTGAACCCCACCCATTTGGGTCGATCCAATAACCAATACCCATTAGTATCGCGGCAGCTGGCAATGTGGCAACTGGTACCATCAACGCCTTGCCTACTTTTTGAAAGTATCCAAGAATATTCACCTTAAGTTCCCCCTATAGGATTTAGGATTTTTTGTATTTGGTTGAGCCACTTATTTTAGTCGCTCAATTTAGTCAAACTCAGTTTATGATATTAATTTTGCTCCGCAAATTAAAACCTTATCATTTGTGATCATAATCACCACAATCTGCCAAATACCAAGGTTTTTGCTAGCGAGATCATAAAACTTATTTTACAATTAAAAAAAATGGAAATTAGGCGATAATATTTGCCTGTTTCATCGTCGAATAGCATGTAAGCTAAACAACCCCGACTGGCTTTTTTCGTATAAAATGCAAACTATAACCATCAAATAACCCAGTCAAAACGAGCACTTAATTTTAATGTCATCCAGCATTGGCTGTTTGCTAGCAAGATAATTCGCGACCTAATTGAAGTAAGAAAAGAAAGCACCGTACTGGCACATTCCACCTTTCATTTCGTCGCCTCGCCAAATTTATAAAATATTGATAGATAAGGATTTGATGATTATGTACGCACTAACTAACTGTAAAATCTACACTGGCAGTGATGTGCTAGTTGACCATGCTGTGATTATCAACAACGAGTTGATTGAAGCGGTCTGTCCTATTGCGGATTTACCACAAGATATAACGACACAAGATTTAAGTGGTGCAAACCTAAGCCCAGGCTTTATCGACCTGCAATTGAATGGTTGTGGCGGTGTGATGCTGAATGATGAAGTAACCGCGACTACGATGCAGATCATGCATAAAGCCAACCTAAAATCAGGATGCACAAGCTTTTTGCCAACGTTAATCACCTCTTCAGACGAAGACATGCGCAAAGCGATTTCTGCCGCACGTGAATATCACTCTCAATATAAAAACCAATCACTGGGTTTACACCTTGAAGGGCCATATCTTAATGTGATGAAAAAGGGCATTCACAGTGTGGATTTCATCCGCCCTTCAGATGACAACATGATCGCCACTATGTGTGAAAATAGCGATGTGATTGCTAAAGTGACATTGGCGCCAGAGCACAACAATCCAGAACACATTGAACGTCTGGTGAAAGCTGGCATTGTGGTATCGATTGGTCACACTAACGCAACTTATACTGAAGCACGTAAAAGCTTTGAATCAGGCATCACCTTTGCCACACACTTATTTAATGCCATGACGCCGATGGTTGGACGTGAACCCGGTGTCGTTGGTGCAATTTATGACACCCCAGAAGTTTATGCTGGCATTATTGCTGATGGCTTTCATGTTGATTATGCTAACATCAGAATTGCTCACAAAATCAAAGGCGAAAAGCTTGTATTAGTGACCGATGCCACAGCTCCTGCAGGCGCTAACATGGATTACTTTATTTTTGTCGGTAAGAAAGTATATTACCGTGATGGTAAGTGTGTTGATGAAAACGGCACACTGGGCGGCTCAGCACTCACTATGATTGAGGCAGTGCAAAACACTGTTGAGCACGTTGGTATCGCATTGGACGAAGCTCTGCGGATGGCAACTCTGTATCCGGCAAAAGCAATTGGTGTGGATCACAAACTAGGCCGAGTAAAAAAAGGCATGGTGGCGAACCTCACTGCATTTGATAGAGACTTCAATGTTCAGGCGACGGTTGTTAACGGACAATACGAGCACAATTGATAATGAATGGCGGACAAATAGGTAACGTAGATTTAGTCAAACAACTCAACAGCGCAGCAGTGTACCGATTGATCGACCTACAAGGTCCGATATCTCGTATTCAAGTTGCCGATGTGAGCCAACTTGCTCCAGCAAGTGTTACAAAAATAACCCGCCAACTTCTAGAACGCGGCCTCATTAAAGAGGTCGCACAACAAGCCTCTACTGGCGGACGTAGAGCCATCTCCTTAACAACCGAAGTCGCCCCTTTTCACTCTGTCGCCGTACGTTTAGGCCGAGATTACATTCAGCTCAGCCTGTATAATTTAGGGGGCAAAGAACTCGCGTCGGACTATCACGAGTTTCACTATTCTCACCAAACACAATTAATTGAGGGGCTCCTTTTCCACCTCAATACCTTTATCAAACAACAGCAAGAGCGAATCGAACAGTTCATTGCCATTGGTATTGCCCTACCCGGCTTAGTCAACCCAGAAACGGGTGTCGTAGAATACATGCCCAATATTGCTATTGATGCACTCGCTTTAGGTGACATCATTCGTGATAATTTTCATGTTGAATGTTTTGTTGGCAACGACGTGCGCGGTATGGCGCTTGCCGAACATTATTTTGGTGCCAGCAAAGACTGTCAAGACTCTATCCTAGTCAGCGTTCACCGAGGAACTGGGGCTGGCATTATCGTCAATGGTCAAGTATTCCTAGGCTATAACCGTAACGTAGGTGAAATTGGTCATATCCAAATCGACCCACTCGGCGAACAGTGTCAATGCGGAAATTTCGGCTGTTTAGAAACGGTAGCCGCAAACCCGGCTATTATATCTCGTGTTAAAAAACTGATTGCTCAGGGCTATGAATCTAGCCTAGCGAATATAGAGAGCATTACCATCAATGATGTATGTGAGCACGCCAATCTCGGTGATGAGCTAGCAAAACAGAGCTTAATTCGAGTGGGTAATCAACTCGGTAAAGCCATTGCGATGACCATCAACTTGTTCAACCCACAAAAAGTGGTAATTGCAGGTCAAATTACAGCCGCTCAAGAGATCGTATTCCCCGCGATTCAACGAAATGTAGAGAATCAATCACTCAAAACTTTCCACACCAATTTACCCATAGTCGCGTCGCAGATTGATAAACAACCAACCATAGGTGCATTTGCTATGATTAAACGGGCAATGTTAAATGGTGTTTTACTTCAAAAATTACTTGGCGATTAAGCAACCGATTGAATTATAATAAAAGGCTGTGTCGTCATGACACAGCCTTTTTTACAACCAAAACATTATTTTTAAACCAAAGCATTACTAAAGGAATTTATGGAACTTATCCTAATTTCAACGGCTTTTTTCGCAGGGTTTATTGCCTTGAAATGTAATTTACCTCCGTTGGTTGGCTTTTTAGTTGCTGGGTTTGGCCTTAATGCTGCTGGCTACCACAGCAGCGATACCATTCTGACCCTAGCCGATCTAGGGGTTACCTTATTGCTGTTCACAATTGGACTTAAGCTAGAGATTAAAACCTTACTTGCGAGAGAGATTTGGGCTGGTGCCACGGTTCATAACCTCCTTTCGACAGGGATTTTCAGCATTGCTTTATTGATATTCAAATATTTAGGGGTTAGCTCTCTGGCCTCGATGTCAATTGAACAATTAGTTCTGCTTGGTTTTGCTTTGTCATTCTCCAGTACTGTTTTTGCGGTGAAATCACTGCAAGAGAAAGGAGAAATGAACGCGACATACGCCACTATCGCCATCGGTATTCTTGTGATGCAAGATATCTTTGCTGTCATATTTTTAACCGTCTCGACAGGAAAACTTCCTCATTGGTACGCTGCCACTTTATTGATCCTACCCTTTATGCGACCACTATTTTACAAACTGCTCGACTGGGTTGGTCACGGTGAAATGCTTGTTCTGTTTGGTATATTTTTTGCCTTAGTGGTCGGAGCAGGATCATTTGAATTGGTTGGGATGAAACCCGATCTTGGTGCTCTGATTTTAGGCATGCTGCTAGCAGGCCATCGCAAAGCATCTGAGTTGTCAAAATCACTCTTTAATCTAAAAGAGCTGTTTCTCGTCTGCTTTTTCCTCAACATTGGACTATCAGAACAGCCCACAATGACTGGGTTTGCGCTCGCATTGTTGCTCTTACTGCTGCTTCCCATCAAAGGTATCCTCTATTTTTGGGTACTCAACCGCTTTAAATTCCGAGTGAGAACCTCATTGTTAGCCACCTTGTCTTTATTCAATTTCAGTGAATTCGGACTGATTGTGGGGGGGCTTGCTTTCAAAATGGGATGGATGTCGGGTGACATATTGGTCGCACTGGCCATTGCGGTATCCATTTCATTTGTAATCGCAGCCCCAATAAGCCGTAAAGGCCATGAACTCTATCAACATTCACGGCAATGGCTCAAAGAACATGCCGCTGAAAAACTCAACACCAAAGATCAATTAATTAATCCAGGCCATGCTCAGGTACTCATATTAGGGATGGGCCGCATCGGTACCGGTGCATATGATGAGTTGCGCTCTCGTTATGGCAAAATAAGTTTAGGCATAGAAGTCCGAGAAGAGGTTGCTCATGATCACCGCTCACAAGGGCGCAATGTTATTGCTGGTGATGCAACCGACCCTGATTTTTGGGAGCGTATTCTAGACACTGGTAATGTAAAACTCGTACTACTTGCTATGCCGCATCATCAGGGTAACCAAATCGCGCTATCGCAGTTACAACACCGTAATTTTAAAGGACAAATCGCAGCCATCGCCGAATACCCAGACCAATTGGAATCACTATTGGAAAGTGGTGTTGATGCGGCATTCAACATCTATAGCGAAGCGGGTAGCGGTTTTGCCCGTCACGTATGTAAACAGCTCCAACCTAATTTTACTAAACCGTAATAATATCTAGGTAAGCCATCGCAATTTTTAGGTAAAACATTGTCATTTCTATGCCCAACTCAATACGGCCCCAGAGCTTAGTTGGGCATAATTTACCCACCATCGCTCAAAAACAGAAAACAAATAGAAAAAATTCATACAAAGCGCACATTAATTAAATAAAATTCACAAAGATGCATCTTATGTGATATTAACGACACCATATGGTTGCTTTTTTTAACCAGAATGGCAAATTAGGTCCAACAGATTAAAAATCATCAAAAGGAAGTTGTATGTGTTCTATATTTGGCATTCTTGATATTAAAAGTGATGCAACAGCGTTACGCCCAATAGCGCTAGAGATGTCTAAAAAAATGCGTCACCGCGGCCCTGACTGGTCTGGCATCTATGCTTCAGAAAAAGCAATCTTGGCTCATGAGCGCCTTTCTATTGTCGGTTTAAACAGCGGCGCACAACCACTTTACAGCCCAAATAAAAAGCACATATTAGCGGTCAATGGTGAGATTTATAACCACAAAGAAATTCGTGCTCGTTACCAAGGTAAATACGATTTTCAAACCGACTCTGACTGTGAAGTGATATTAGCGCTTTATGCAGACATGGGTGCCGCGCTGCTTGAAGAACTCAACGGCATCTTTGCCTTTGTGCTCTATGATGAAGAAAAAGATGAGTACCTCATCGGGCGTGACCATATTGGTATCATTCCTCTTTACCAAGGCCATGACGAACACGGTAACTACTACATTGCATCCGAAATGAAAGCTTTGGTAAGCATTTGCAAAACTATCAGTGAATTTCCTCCTGGTAGTTACTACAGCTCGAAAGAGGCAGGTGCACAACGCTACTATATTCGAGATTGGAATGAATATGCGGCAGTCCAAGGCAATAGCAGCAGTAAAGAAGAGCTAAAACAAGCATTAGAAGCGGCCGTGAAGCGCCAACTGATGACAGATGTACCTTATGGTGTTTTGCTTTCTGGAGGATTGGACTCTTCAATTACGTCAGCCATTGCGAAACGTTACGCTGCAATGCGAATTGAAGATGATGAACAATCAGAAGCATGGTGGCCACAGCTTCACTCTTTTGCGGTGGGTTTAGACGGTGCCCCAGACCTTAAAGCGGCTCGCGAAGTTGCTGAAAAAATTGGCACTGTACACCACGAAATGACTTATACCATCCAAGAGGGTTTAGATGCTATTCGTGATGTTATTTACCATATTGAAACGTATGACGTGACGACAATTCGAGCCTCTACTCCGATGTATTTGATGGGGCGAAAAATCAAAGCCATGGGTATCAAAATGGTACTTTCCGGCGAAGGAGCGGATGAGATCTTCGGTGGTTACTTATACTTCCACAAAGCACCAAACGCGCAAGAATTCCACGAAGAAACTGTGCGTAAACTGCTGGCGTTGAACTTGTTTGACTGCGCTCGCGCTAATAAATCTTTAGCGGCTTGGGGAGTGGAAGGACGCGTTCCTTTCCTAGACAAAGAGTTTATTGATGTTGCAATGAGGCTTAACCCTGCTGACAAAATGTGTGGCAATGGCAAGATGGAAAAACACATTCTACGTGAGTGCTTTGAAGATTATCTGCCAGCCTCGATTGCTTGGCGTCAAAAAGAGCAATTTTCCGATGGTGTGGGCTATAGCTGGATTGACACACTAAAGAGTGTTGCTGAAGAAAAAGTTACCGATCAACAGATGGAAACAGCAAAATACCGCTTCCCATATAATACTCCAGCGACAAAAGAAGGGTATGTTTACCGCGAGATCTTCGAAGAGCTGTTCCCGTTAGAGTCTGCTGCACAATGCGTTCCTGGAGGTCCTTCTGTAGCTTGTTCTTCCGCCAAAGCAATAGAGTGGGATGAATCCTTTAAAAATTGTATTGACCCGTCAGGCCGAGCTGTCAAAGCGGTGCATAATGAAGCGTACTAACCAAAACGCTGGCTAATAAAGCAAATAAAAGGCGCAAAATGCGCCTTTTATTTGTCTAAAGAGCTTACTGTAGAGAGTCAATCACGAATCTAATTCTAAATGTTTATTATCAATGCTCATCGGTATCACTTGGCTGATCATTTTAACCAGCATAATCGATCGCGTCTCACCATCGGGCTCTTGGTAAATGGCATCAATTCCTGAGAACTGCCCACCCTTAAGTCGAACTACCTGCCCTTTTTCTGGAATATTGAACGATGCTACCGGTAATTTTAACTGGTCGAGTAACTTCAATTCCTCGATCAAATCACTGTCCAACTCCTTCGGATGTGAACCAAATCGGATGAAATCAACCACACCGCGAGTAGAGCGCACACTAGTAAAGGTTGGGCCAATTTCAAAATCAAAGTAAATGAACATATAGGAGGGAAAAAGTGGCTCTTTGACAACTTGCCGCTTACCCCGAAGAATTCTCTCTAGTTCAATTTCTGGGTAGAAACATTCGACACCTTGGTTTTCAAGGTGTGCTTTAGCACGCCTCTGATCGCCACGTTTACAATACAACAAATACCAACGTTTCATTTTATTCCTAGCTACTGCTTTTCTTTTTCTTGAATCCTAACACCATCCTCCTCCTCAATAAACGGCTAATAAACTGAACACAAAAATAAACCCTTAATGTCCGAACAAGGCAAATTCAAATAATCAGTAATGAAAGATAAGTTTTCATAACGCAACAAAACTTTGAGCATTGATAGACATGCATTTTAAAAACAATGAGTTAGTTAATAATACCAGAATAAAATACTGATTTTACTCATTGCGATACGCTAAAAGCCCATGTATATCTAAAGCACAATTTTTCTCATCTCAAATACTAATAATTCTTATGACAAACCAACATCAATACTTTGGGCACCCAAGGGGCCTATTTTTACTTTTTGGCACAGAGCTATGGGAGCGTTTTTCGTATTATGCGATGCGCGCCATTTTGGTACTTTATCTTACAGACGCAACGATGAATGGCGGTCTAGGTTGGTCGACTAAAGATGCTCTCGATCTTTACGGCACCTATACAGGGCTAGTCTACATCACACCGCTTATTGGTGGTTACCTTGCAGATAACTACCTTGGGCAACGCCGTTCTATTTTATTGGGTGGAGCGTTAATGGCCATTGGCCAATTTACGCTGGCACTGCCTGCAGATGTGCTAGGCATTGGCTCTCTACACACTTTCTATTTAGGCCTTGCACTGCTTATCTGTGGTAACGGTCTATTTAAGCCCAATATCTCAACAATGGTTGGTGACCTATATAATGAAGGTGATAACCGTCGTGATGGCGCGTTCACCATCTTCTACATGGGGATCAATTTAGGTGCGCTACTTGCTGGTGTGATCTCTGGTTCAGTTACTAACACATTTGGTTGGAAAGCCGGTTTTGTGGCCGCTGGTATTGGTATGCTGATCAGCCTTGTGATGCAAATGGCAATGGCTCAATCATGGCTTGGTAATATTGGCCGCGAACCAGCAGCTAAGCGCGATCTAAAACTGAAAAAATCAGCAAATAAAGAACCACTAACGAAAGCAGAAGTAGATCGTATCAAAGTTATCCTTGTGATGAGTTTGTTTACTATTGTTTTCTGGGCGGGTTTCGAACAAGCTGGTGGTTTAATGAACATTTACACGCAGCAATACACTGATCGTATGATGGGCGGTTTTGAGATACCTGCGGCTTGGTTCCAATCGTTAAATCCATTTTTCATTATTACTCTTGCCCCTGTATTAGCCGTATTATGGGTAAAATTAGGTAAGCGTGAACCAAACTCGCCAATGAAGTTTGCATTAGCGATGTTCTTCTTAGCCCTAGGCTTCCTATGCATGGTTGGTGCGGTTATGGAGCAAGGTGGTGACACTACCGTAAAAACATCAATGCTATGGCTTGTCGGTGCCTTCTTCTTCCATACCTTGGGCGAACTGTGTCTATCACCAATTGGTCTATCGCTTGTCACTAAACTAGCCCCACTACGCCTTGCTTCATTAATGATGGGAGCATGGTTCGGTTGTAACGCAATCGCGAATTATGTAGCAGGCCATGTAGGTTCTCATGTGGGAGAGCTTGGTGCGATGGCTATCTTCAGCGGTATTGCAGTAACAGCAACCATTGGCGGCGTCATTTTACTGTTGTGCTCTAACACGCTCGTTCGTTGGATGCACGGTGCAGAAAGAGCCACAAGCTACGCTGAAGAAATTGAGGAGCAACAAGCTCAGTTGGTTTAGCTTCAAATATACCTAGTGGTAATTCAAGAATAATAATGACAAACGGTCACGCTATAGTGACCGTTTTTGTACCAGAAAAGAATTCAACTCATCAGCGCTTAACTAAGGAAGCCATCATTTCTATATGCATTGCCGAATCATTTAGGCACTCAATGTAGGTAAACAATTCTCCACCAGCATGTATAAAGGTTTCTTTACCTTGCTCAGCTATCTCTTCTAGGGTTTCTAAACAATCCACCGAGAAGGCGGGTGTGATGATATCCAACTTTTTAATACCGCGGCTTGGCAGAGCCTCTAATGTTTTATCCGTATAAGGCTGTAGCCACTCTTCACGTCCAAAAATAGACTGATAGGTCATACCGATTTGGTCAGCATTCAAACCAAGTTCTTGTGCCAAAAGTTCTGTGGTTTTTTGGCAGTGCTGTGGGTAGATATCACCGTTATCGGCATATCGCTTAGGGATACCGTGGTAGGAACAAAGCAAATAGTCACCTTGCCCGTTACGTTGCCAAGAGTCACGGACTTTACTCGCCAAAGATCGTATATAAGCAGGGTGATTATGATAATCACGAATAAAACGTAAATTGGGCGTCACAGGGATACGTTTCATCGCTTTGGCAAGGCCATCAAACACGGCAGCCGTAGTAGTACCAGAATATTGAGGGTACAGAGGCAGCACCACAATCTCTTCAACACCACGCTCCAATAATGTGTTGATACCCTCTAAAAGGCTTGGTGAACCATAGGTCATACCAAGTTCCACTGGTGTACCTAGATACTGTTCTAACGCTTGCACTTGGCGTTTAGAGTACACCATCAAAGGAGAGCCTTCTTCCATCCAAACAGATTGATATAACTTAGCAACCTTGGGGGCTCGCAGCGGAAGAATCACACCATGTAATAATGGACACCAGATCCAACGACTCATATCAACCACACGCTGGTCATGTAAAAATTGGCTTAAAAATCGTTTTACTGCCGATGCCGTCGGTTCACTCGGCGTTCCCAAGTTAACCAACAGCACACCCTGTTTTTGATTATTTTGCATTACTTCCATTCATCCATTTCATTGTTAATTATTGAGTACGAATTTGCGGTAGGAAAGTTCATAAAAAAAGCGACCTTTAGGTCGCTTTCACTATAACAAAGTTAACAAGCCTATACTGAGCCAATTATGCTAATGCTTTCTCAATATCAGCGCTAACTTGAGCAACTGGCTTAGTGCCATCAAATTTTAGGTATTTCGTATTACCCATTTGTGCTTCTTTACCGTAGTAAGTGATCAGTGGCGCTGTTTGCTCGTGGTAAACACCTAAACGAGCACGAACGGTTTCTTCTTTGTCATCATCACGAACGACAAGATCTTCACCTGTTACGTCATCTTTACCTTCCACTTTTGGCGGGTTGTAAATGGCGTGGTAGGTACGACCAGAAGCCAAGTGAGCACGACGTCCCGCCATACGCTCAACAATAACGTCATCGGCAACATCAAACTCAATCACATAGTCAACATTAATACCCATTGCTTTTAAGCCATCAGCTTGAGGAATCGTGCGAGGAAAACCATCGAGTAAAAAGCCCTTTTCACAATCAGCTTGGGTGATGCGTTCTTTGATTAAGCCAAGGATGATTTCATCAGAAACAAGTTGACCAGCATCAATCACTGATTTCGCTTTTTTGCCAAGTTCAGTACCTGCTTTAATCGCAGCACGTAACATATCACCAGTAGAGATTTGTGGAATACCGTACTTCTCCATGATGAATTGAGCTTGAGTGCCTTTACCTGCACCGGGAGCACCTAGAAGAATGATGCGCATGTTTAATCCTCTTTAGAAAATTATGATTTATACCGAAGCTCACAACCAGATGAGACTTAAAACCAACGGTAAGTTTCGGTATAACGGTAATGAGATGAGTGAATAATAATTCGGCGAGCAACATACACAGCTTACCGATCGCATTCAAGCGATGCATTCTAACATACAAATTTAAGCGACTAACCAGATTAAGACTAAAGAATATAATCTTGGCCGGATGTTCGCTGCAAGTTTGCCTAAAATATCGCTCGTTCTCAGCAGAGAATCGCTATTCAAAGCAAAAAGCTCGCAGTTGCGAGCTTTTTGTTAGCCAGTTAGCTATTCAACCTTAGTCAAAAGCTGATTAATTGCGGTTAAGAATTGTGACGGATCTTCCATCGAACCACGCTCAGCGAGCGTCGCTTGACCTAGTAAAACTTCAACCCAGCGACCAAATACTTGCTCATCCGCTTCATCGGCCATCCGTTTCACTAACGCATGTTCAGGGTTAAGTTCTAAAATATACTTCACCTCTGGTACCGGTTGACCAGCCGCAGCAAGCAATTTTGCCATCTGCGTACCCATCTCATAATCGTCGGTCACAACAACCGCTGGAGTACTTGCCAGTTTAAAGGTAGTTCGAACCTCTTTGACACGATCGCCAAGGTACTGCTTCGTACGTTCAACCACCGATTTAAACTCTTCTTCAGTCTCTTTATGCTTCTCTTTTTCCGCTTCATCTTCGAACTGGCTCAGATCTAGCCCTGCTTTGGTGATGGATTGGAACATTTTTCCATCAAACTCAGTGAGGTAGTTCATCAACCACTCATCAATGCGATCAAACATTAAAATAACTTCGATACCTTTGGCTTTAAACTGCTCTAGGTGTGGGCTATTTTTGGCCGCTGCATAGCTATCGGCGGTGAGGTAGTAGATTTTATCCTGCCCCTCTTTCATCCGTTCAACATAAGCCGCTAAACTAACCGTTTGCTCTGCTGAGTCAACCTCGGTCGAGGCGAAGCGCAATAGGCTGGCGATCTTCTCTTTATTAGCAAAATCTTCTGCAGGCCCCTCTTTGAGTACCAAACCAAACTCTTTCCAGAAGGTTTGATATTTATCAGCATCATTGCTCGCCATACGTTCAAGCATGGTCAATACACGCTTGGTACAAGCATTACGCAATGATTGAGTCACCTTGTTATCTTGTAAAATCTCGCGTGACACATTAAGCGGTAAATCGTTTGAGTCGATTAAGCCACGTACAAAGCGCAAGTAGGACGGCATAAATTGCGCAGCATCATCCATGATAAATACACGCTGAACATAAAGTTTCAAGCCTGATTTATGATCGCGATTCATCATATCCCAAGGTGCTTTCGCTGGAATATAAAGTAGGCTGGTATAATCGTTTTTACCTTCTACACGGTTATGGCTCCACACCAGTGGGTCAGCATAATCATGGGAAACGTGTTTATAGAACTCTTGATACTCTTCATCACTGATTTCTGACTTAGAACGCGTCCACAACGCCTGTGCTTTGTTGATTTGTTCCCATTGGGTCTCTTCAGTCTCATTACCTTCGTCATCACGAACCTTGGTTTGGATAGAAACTGGAATTCCAATGTGGTCTGAATATTTAGAAATCACATCACGCAGACGCCATTCAGAAAGGAACTCTTTGCCTTCCTCTCGCATGTGCAAAATGATATCGGTTCCACGAGACTCTTTATTAATGCTTTCTACTGTATATTCACCTTCACCTTGTGAATACCATTGAACCGCTTCGTTAGCAGGTAAACCCGCAGCGCGAGTTCTTACAGTGACCGCATCTGCGACGATGAAGGCCGAGTAAAAACCCACCCCAAACTGACCGATAAGCTGAGAGTCTTTAGATTGATCTTGGGATAGTTTAGAGAAAAACTCCGCTGTGCCGGATTTTGCAATCGTACCGAGATGTTCAATGACATCTTCGCGGCTCATACCAATACCGTTATCTGAAATGGTCAGCGTATTCGCTTGGGTATCAAACGATAATTTAACGCCTAAGTTGGCATCACCTTGATATAAATCGGCATTAGACAACGCTTGAAAACGAAGTTTATCCGCAGCATCAGAGGCATTTGAAATTAATTCGCGAAGGAAGATCTCTTTATTGGAATAAAGAGAGTGAATCATAAGATGAAGTAACTGTTTGACTTCAGATTGAAAACCACGAGTTTCTTTATTGGTAGTAGCCGTTTCGCTCATACTAGCTCCATAACATCTGAGTTATTTTCATTCACACACAGAGTGTGCAACCAAGGATGATTTGCTAGTAAGATGAGGCTGGCAATTGTAAATTCAAGGTCAATAATCATAAAAACACTGTTTTTTTCATTTATTTTGATTATGCTTGCCGTAATTTTTATCAAAGAAAATAAAAACTAGCATAATGTTTCATCAATTGCTTCCCCAAGCAGGCTAGGTTGATGGACGGTTAAACATGCCAACAATAAGAAGATTATCATGAGTAACATAGGCACAAAATTCATCCTTGCTAACCGATTCACGTTTGATCCCAATAGTAACTCTTTGCTTGAACAAGAAAACGAACAAGAGGCTGTTCGCCTTGGTAGTAACGAAAGTCGAATTTTACTTCTACTTTGTGAACGCCCAAATGAAGTGATTACACGCCATGAACTGCATGAGTTTGTGTGGCGTGAACAAGGTTTTGAAGTTGATGACTCAAGCTTAACTCAAGCGATTTCAACACTTCGTAAGATGTTGAAAGATCAAACCAAATCACCAGAATTCGTCAAAACCGTGCCGAAACGAGGTTATCAAATGATCGCCTCGGTGACTCGAGCAACCCCCTACTCACAAAAAAACACCACCAACGAGCCTGAAGAGGAACCGTTACTGGCCAGTGAGTCTATCCAAGACATTGACGCGGACACCACTTCGCAACCCGAAGAGACAACATCCCAAACCGTGACGACAGATCCACTCGCGAAAGTAAAAATAGGGAAAGAAAAGTTAACACTGCAAAGCAAATTGATGTTGGTTGTGGCTCTTTTCTTACCTATTCTGGCTCTCCTATTGACTAGCCCTGCACAATCAAAATTTAAACAGATTGCGGTTTATAACAACATAGTTGTGAATACGCCCATCAATCATCCAGACCTAAACAAATGGTTACCTTCTATTGAAAAATGCGTAAAAAAATACAATGAATCACATACTGGAGAACTGGCACCTAAGCAGGTGATTGCGACTGGTGGTCAAAATAATCAGCTCGTATTGAATTACATCCATAGTTCTGAGTTCTCGGGTGAAAATGTCACTTTACGAATTTTAGCTAACCAAGATGATTTGGCCAACGTGTGTAAATAAGGGCATAAATATGAATCCAAAAGTGGCAACCCTCATCTTAGCTATCTCTGCACTATTCAGTAGTTGGTTATACTGGGGCAGTGATTTAAAAATAGAACAAATCCTAACGGCGCAAGAATGGCAATCTAAAATGGTCACTGTGGTAAAACGCAGTCAACAGAATGATTCTGTTGGGCCAATCCGTCGGGTTGATGTCAATTCGAATGTGAAATATTTACCTAACGGTACTTATATTAGAATGTCAAATGTGAAGTTATTCGCCGTGGGTGGTGAAAGTGAAAGTTTCATTAATATCTCAGAAACCGGCACCTGGGATATCAGTGATAGCTACTTATTGATATCGCCTAGCGAATTTAAAAACATTAGTTCTAGTCAAAGTAAGGACTTTACCCCTGAGCAACTAGAACTGATTACTCAATTTTTCAAGATGGATGCTCAACAAAGTCGACGTATTGATGTCGTCAATGAAAAAACATTATTGCTCACCAGCCTAAGCCATGGTTCGACAGTGCTGTTCATCAATTAGCCATCGAGTAATCTGTAACTTCAATGAAGGGTCGAAAAGATCCTTTGTTGCGAATAGCCCTTACTTCTTCACAAAAGGTATACCATGGAAAAAGCCAATATTGAGATCTACTATTGCCGCCAGTGTAATTGGATGCTTCGAGCCACTTGGCTAAGCCAAGAGTTACTGCATACTTTTAGTGAAGAAATTGAATCTGTGCGTCTCTACCCTGATACAGGGGGACGATTTGAAATCATGTGCAATGGACAACGTATTTGGGAACGTAAACATGATGGTGGTTTCCCTGAAGCAAAAGTTCTTAAGCAACGAGTCCGAGATATCATTGACCCAGAGCGAGATCTGGGTCATTCAGACAACAGGTAAATCAGATAGCGACCGGTTTAAGAGCTAGTCGCTAAACGATATTGCGCTAGTCCTTGCCCCTCTAGCCCTATTACTTGAAATAATCCATCCGTATAAATAGCGTAGCTTGGGGGAAATTCATTACGTGGAAAGGTCGCGGACCCCGGGTTGACAATAATGACATCATCTTGACCTTGCGCCATCGGGATGTGCGAGTGGCCATGGATCAAAACATCACCTTTTTTTAATGGTGGCCTATTTTGAGCATTATATTGATGGCCATGCGTTAAGAAAAAACGAGTTCCTGACTCCAAAACTACCCAACAAAAATCCATCATCATCGGAAAGTCGAGCAGCATTTGGTCGACTTCGCTATCACAATTGCCTCTGACCGCCACAATATGCGGCGCCCATCGATTCAAGCACTCCGCCACTGCGGTCGGATTATACCCATCGGGAATAGGATTACGTGGACCATGATTTAAAAGGTCTCCTAGCAGTACTAAAGTGTCTGCACCTGACTGTTCAAATAGACTGAGTACTTTTTCAGTAGCAGGCAGTGAACCGTGTAAATCCGAAGCAAAAAACAACTTCATACTTTTATCTCCGTATTTTGGAGCTACAGATTGTACGAATTTCAGCACACTTCGTCATCTCGAGTTATGGATAAACATTGTCATTTATCACCACGAACAATTCACGTATGCTAAATAAGTTTCCTATATTAGGTTAGATGGCAAACAAGCATCGCCACTTAACTAACATGGCTATCGTTCTCATCACCACCATTTAGGTGATATCGCACAGACCAATGAGGTAGAAACATGAAAATACTATTAACGGGAGGGACTGGCTTTATCGGTAAAGAGCTGATGAAACAGATTTTCACGCACAATATCTACCTCCTCACGCGCGATATAGAGCGAGCTAAGCAGCAGCTCGCCCATGTAGACAAAGGTAGTATCACCTACCTGACTTCCCTAGCGAGTTTAAAAGACGCGAATCAATTTGACGCCATTATCAATCTTGCAGGAGAACCGATCGTCGACAAACGTTGGAGCAAACAGCAAAAAGCGATCATTTGCGCTAGTCGATGGGAAATAACAGAGCGGTTAGTTGAACTCATCCATGCCAGTACTGAACCACCCTCCGTTTTCATCAGTGGCTCGGCCGTCGGCTATTATGGTGACCAACAGTCTCATCCGTTTGATGAAACATTACATGTGCACCAACAAAGTTTTCCTCATCACGTTTGCGAAAAATGGGAGCGCATCGCCCTCCAAGCACAATCAGAAAAAACTCGAGTGTGCCTATTGCGTACGGGGATCGTGCTCGCTAGCGATGGTGGTGCTTTAAAGAAAATGCTGCCACCTTACCGTTTAGGCTTGGGCGGCCCTCTTGGTAAGGGTGAACAGTATATGCCATGGATCCACTTATTAGATATGGCACGAGCGATAGCCTATTTATTAGACACGCCACATGCACAAGGTGCTTTTAACCTCTGTGCTCCACATCCCGTACCTAATAAGCATTTTAGCCAGCTATTGGCGAAAACATTACGTCGACCACACATACTATTCACTCCCAAATGGGTTCTAAACCTTGCAATGGGTGAAGCGGCTATTTTACTGTTTGACAGTATTAGAGCAAAACCTAAAAAGCTAACCGAGCTAGGATTTCACTTCCAGTTTTCACACCTAGAACCTGCGTTGAAAAATATATTACAACATCGTGCTTAACCAAAACTGGCCTATATTTTTTGTGAATAGCAAGGTATACGATAATGACAAAAGCGATACTTATCAGTGGATAAACCGACGGTTGCATAAAGTAGCACAACCAACTTAATTGTCATTAATTCGTAACATTCATGTGACATGATACAACTCTGGATATCCCAGTTAATCCAATATAAAGCGTTACATGTGGTACGACGAATATGACATTACACCAATTAAATTGGCTCAGTGTCGGTGTTGCGCTGACACTATTCTTAATATTATAAACACCTTTGCTTGCCCTCTCTTTGAGAGATAAAAAACGCTACTTTAACGGTAGCGTTTTTCATTTGCCCTTGATATTCCAATTTTTACCCCTATTTCTAAGACTATAAACTTGATTATCGCAAGGAAAATATCATGCAATCACCTTACATCGTTGAGGTCAATCAGCACAACTTTCGAGAGGTGTTCGAACGCTCAGTTGAGACTCCCATTCTCTTTTATTTTTGGGCACCCATGAATCAAGAGAGTGTACAACTCATTCCTGAATTACAAAGCGTAGCGCAACAACACAGTGGCGCATTCACATTGGCTCTTCTCAACTGCCAGCAAGAACAGCAAGTGGCAGCACAATTTGGTGTTCAAGCCCTGCCAACAATCGCTCTGTTTATTAATGGTCAAGCGGTCGACGGCTTAGCAGGCGCTCAGACCATAGAAACAGTGAATACAATGTTAAGCAAACATTTACCAAGCCACGATGAAGTTGCGCTACAGCAAGCCTTAACACTGATAGAGCAAACACAACATTCGCAAGCACTACCTTTGCTACTAAGTCTACCTGACGATATGAAAGCAAAAGCAGAGGTCAAACTGGCCCTCGCTGATGTGTTTCTGGAAACTCAGCAGTATGAAGCGGCAGAAACAGAACTGGAACACATCCCACTAGAGTATCAAGATGGTTACTACAAAGGCTTAATCGCCAAACTGGAGCTGCATAAGCAAGCCGCTGACAGCCCAGAGATTCAATCATTAGAAGAGATTTTTTCCGCTGAGCCAAACAACGCTCACATAGCAAGTGAGTTAGCGCTTCAATATCATCAAGTTAACCGTAATGAAGAAGCTCTCGAGCTGTTATGGTCATTTTTACAAAGCGACCTCAATTGCCTCGATGGCGGGCTCAAAAAAGTGTTTATGGACATCTTAAGTGCTCTTGGACAAGGAAATAGTGTGGCAAATCTCTATCGCAGAAAGCTGTATTCACTATTATATTAATAATATCAAGAAATTAAACTGGAAACGTTCTGCTTTGATTGTTTAAAAAACCAGTATCAAATCTCATTATTTCATTTGTTCCATATCGATAACTGATAGAGAATGATCAATAGCAAAGCTCAAACGTTGATGAGAATCGCTCCTATATCCAAATGACTTGGAGATACCGGCAGTCGGCAAGTGAGTTCATCCCTATGAGCACAATAAGCTCTATGATTGGGGTGAACGAACTTAGCTAACACAGCGGCCGTTTCAATAGAGAAAGGAACATCAACATTAGGATTATTTAATACTAAAAAGGAACCGTTATGGCTATTGATTCACTCGTCGCCGTTGGCATATTTGTATTCGTCGTTATTTCATTTATCTTTTCTGCAGTGAAAACCGTTTCACAAGGGAGCAATTGGACAGTAGAGCGTTTTGGACGTTACACACACACCCTACGCCCCGGTTTAAATATCATTATTCCGTTCATTGATCGCGTCGGACAAAAAATTAATATGATGGAACAGGTGCTTGATATCCCAGCACAAGAAGTGATATCCAAAGATAACGCCAATGTTGTTATCGACGCAGTTTGCTTCGTGCAAGTGATTGATGCTGCGAAAGCCGCCTATGAAGTTAGCGAACTACAACACGCCATTCGCAACTTAACTCTAACCAATATGCGTACCGTACTGGGCTCGATGGAGCTGGATGAAATGCTCAGCCAGCGTGACATGATCAACACTAAATTGTTATCGATAGTCGATCAGGCGACTAACCCTTGGGGTGTAAAAGTCACTCGCATCGAAATTAAAGATGTACAACCACCAGCGGATTTAACCGCGGCGATGAACGCGCAAATGAAAGCGGAGAGAAATAAACGTGCTGAAGTGTTAGAAGCCGAAGGCGTACGTCAAGCACAAATTTTACGCGCCGAAGGCCAAAAGCAGTCTGAAATACTTAAAGCTGAAGGTGAAAAGCAGGCGGCTATTCTTCAAGCAGAAGCACGTGAACGCGCTGCCGAAGCGGAAGCTAAAGCGACGGAGATGGTTTCGAATGCGATTGCGCAAGGTGACATGCAAGCGGTTAACTACTTTATCGCTCAAGGATATACCGAAGCACTTAAAGCCATTGGTCAAGCAGAAAACAGCAAAATCATCATGCTGCCATTAGAAGCAACTGGGTTGATGGGTTCGGTTGCTGGCATTGCTGAAATGTTCAACCTAAAATCCTCACAAGATAAGTAGGCCTAACGTGATAGAGCTAATACAACAAATGAATTATTGGCACTGGCTCGCATTAGGCTTAGTGCTTGTTGCATTGGAACTGCTTGGAACTGCTGGGTATTTTCTTTGGTTAGGTATTTCCGCACTCATCGTTGGCCTTATCTTTGCGATGCTCCCCATCAGTTGGCAACTGCAGTGGATGGCTTTTGCAAGTTTATCACTCGTCACGACTTGGTTATGGTGGCGTAAACAATTTAAATCAGACCACGATGGTGATGAGACTCGTGATCTGAACCAGAAACAGAAACAGCTGATCGGACAAACAGCTCGTCTTAAAGAGAGCGTTCAAGAAGGGGCAACTTTTCGATTGCAGCTCGGCGATACGACGTGGACAGCAAAATGCCAGCAAAACCTAGAAGCCGATGTTGTGGTTAAAGTCGTAGATGTCGAAGGAATAGTGTTGATTGTTGAGCCTAAAGAGAGCTAGCTTCATTGAGTAAACATCAGTAAGAAAGTACATAAAAACCAAAAGTGATGAATTGCTTTTGGTTTTTTCATTTATGGGCAGCCCAATTGTAGTGTGTGCCTCCACAGCTCATTAGCTAATGAGCTCATTTTCACACTGACTTGTTCAAGTCGTTATGGCAACACTGCCCCTTCAAATTATCTATGATTGGGCATTCACTACCACCGTCGCCTGGACATTCGGTAATCCACTCTTCTAGTTGCAACTTAATCAATGAAAGCTCTGCCAGCTTCTGTGATACTTGTTTCAACTTCTCTTGCGCTTTCTCTTTGACTGCAAAACTGGTCCGGGACGGATCGTTGGCAAGGGCGAGTAAGGATTTACATTCCTCTAAACTAAAACCAACGCGCTTGCATCGCGCAATAAGTAAAAGATCATCAATATGCGCTTGTTGATAATGACGGTAACCATTCTCTGAACGAAGGGGCGCCGATATCAGCCCCTTCTCTTCATAAAGACGAATGGACTTAGCAGTAAGTGCTGTTAACTGAGAAACTTGGCTAATATTCATAGTAAGCGTAATACTTAAAAGGCATGATTTAACCATGCCTTTTATAACGATAAATCGCAAGCTTGATTATTGATTTAGTAACCAGCTCAGAATCTGAGACTTCTCAGCTTTATTCGCTTTCTCATACCAGTACCCTAGCATATCTAATGGCTTATTTTCTGCCGTCAGAGGTTGGCTAATGTTATCTCGATTACTAAATGCCCAGTTTTCAAATATTTTCCGATCGTTAACATCAGCTTCAGCAAACCAATATTGAACCATTTCAACAGGCTTTGATTTAATTTCATTTTGAAAATCAACATTAGCATCAGCGATGGATGCATCAGTCGCAAGTTTGATGTTATTCTGGCGATTATACATAATTATTTCTTTGTTATAGTCGCGAGTAATTCCATCCAACCTTGGTAATTTATCTTGCTTATATTCAATATTTTTAGAAGAGCGAATAATGAATATCGGTTTTTGATTAAATGCTTCAGCTTGTACAACGGTATTAACCGTCTCTTCAATTCCAATATCTAACGTCTGATCCTCAGCTTCAAAAGTAATCACTACGGGATGTGAATTAAATTTCTCAAATTCACCATATTTAGAGACTAGCTTTGCAACCCGAACGACCAGTTGGTTAACTCCGTTATCCAGTTCTAGTTTTGATAGCTTATTAACTCTAAACCCAATCTCTTCACCATTTACAGCCAATATATTGACATCATCACTCAGCCTTACCTCAACTTTAGCTAGACTACTAAATGGAACCACAATTGCACTCAACATAAGTGCTTTTAACCAAATTTTCATCATAATTTCCTCGTAAATAAAGTGAGCACCAAAAAAGGTGCTCACTCATAAGTAGATAAGGCAATAGCTTTACTTCGAATTAGAAGTAGTATTCTGCACCAATTAGAAGGTTGTTATCAAAACCATCAGCAGCATTCATCTTATAATTACGTAAATCCATAAATAGATAAGTGCTTGGTAACAAATAACCCAAACGAGCTGTTACCGCCAAGTCTCCTGTATCAGCAAGTTTCGTACCTTTTTCTTTCGCATCTGTTGTGCCAGCAACGCCCAACTTATACACCCAAGAATTATTCACATACTGAGCTGTTGCAGAATAAGCCAATTGCTCTTTATCTGCTAAGTCATTATTCATTAACTTTACAGCACCCGTCAAAGTCAATGCATCAAAACCAGCGGTTGCACCAAGAATAGCGTAGTTGATATCACCTTTCTTGTCCGCACCGTCAGTATATTCTGCTTGAGTGTAGTAACCGCCATGTAGATTGACTGGACCTGCTTGATAAGAACCAGCAATACTCACCACTACAGCGTCAGTTGTTTTTTCCATACCACTTAGAGTGATTTGATAGTTAAAACCACCAAAGCTCTCAGAATCGAAGCGTAGAACATGATCAGCACGGTCTTGATATCCAGCACCAATGTCATTATTCCAGTCAAAAACGTTACCAAGACCAGGATTTGAGTGAGGCCAATCGACATAGTTGTACGCAGCAACAAGCTGACGACCATATTTGAACGACCCAACACCGTCAAAACCTAAGCCTAGGTAGGTATCACGAGCACCGAGTTGACCATTGTCATTATGAGTCCATGATTTGTCAGGATCAAAACCGCCGTGACCTGCATTGCCACCCTCAATCTGCCATAGTAGATTTGGCCCGAAATCTTCAAACTCAACTACGCCACGAAAACCAATTCTGGACTCGATGGTTGCTGTTACAGATTCATCACCTTTGTCAGGAGAAGCGATAGTAATAAAACCTGCAGCTTGACCGTAAAACTGAACGGCATCACCAGCTAGAGGAATAGCAGCTTGCGCTGAACCAACTGCAGCCATAGCAACTGCAGCGCCTAAAAGAGTACGTTTAAACATTTTGTCCATGGAAAAACTCCTAAAAAATAGATATAGCTGTTTTTTACTTCCCCCTTAAGTTGGCCGCCGAAGGGAGAAATCATTTCCTATGTTGAAAACCTAAATTAGTCATTAATTTTCTGATTTTCTCTTTTCCTGCATACACATCGTGTATCCATGTTCACTAGACTAACTTCGCAACAGAAAACATCAATGAGAACTTAATTTTTATCTAAAAAAATATGAGCTACGGCAAACTTTGACCAAGTAAGTGATCAAGATCTAATAAGTCATAAAAAAAATATAAAAACAAAAAACTCATTAATTTTCAAAACGATAAAAAAACAATTACACTAATAGCTTGAAGTGCATCGCAATAATAAATTGAAAGAGAGTAAAGTTCTTCTTGATTGGCATCGAAGAAAATGAGGGCTTTTTTTCTAATTACTGGACATTTTAATGTGGCGGTTTGAGATAAAAATAAAGCCTCAAAATTAATTTTGAGGCTTTATGAAGGAAGGGATGCTTAAAAAATTAGCTTTTCATTAACTCAAGCAAATCTTGTTCGCTGCGAATTTCGATCCCTAGTTCTTGCGCTTTTACTAATTTTGAACCGGCCGCTTCTCCGGCAAATAGTATATCGGTGTTTTTAGAGACGCTTCCCGTTACTTTTGCGCCAAGCTCTTGTAGCGCCGCTTTCGCATCACTTCTAGAGAGTTTCGACAAGCTCCCCGTCAAAACCACCACTTTACCAAGTAAAGGGAGAATCGCATCTTGGCTCGGCTTTTCGATATTAGGCCACTGGATACCGAGTTCGATCAATTCATTAATCACCCGTTGGTTTTTATCTTGCTCAAAAAAAGATGTGATATGACTCGCAACGATAACTCCAACATCTTGAACTTCAAGTAGTTCTTCATGGGTCGCTTGGCGAATTTTGTCTAATGACCCGAAATGGAGCGCAAGATTCGCCGCCGTCGCTTCCCCGACTTCACGTATGCCCAATGAATACAAAAAACGGGGTAATGTGGTCATTTTGGCGGCATTCAGTGCATTAACGATATTTTGTGCTGATTTTGGTCCCATACGCTCTAACACCGTTAGCTGGCCTGCTTTTAGACGGAAGAGGTCCGCGGGCGTGCTCACCATCTCTTTATCAACAAGCTGCTCAATCACTTTTTCGCCTAAACCATCCACGTCTAGCGCTTTGCGAGAGACAAAGTGCTTTAATGCTTCTTTACGCTGAGCTTGACACACTAACCCCCCTGTACAACGGGCGACAGCTTCACCTTCAACACGCTCGATGTCAGAGTTGCACACCGGGCAGTACTGTGGGAAAACAATATCGACCACTGTATCAGAGCGTCTGTCTAACAACACAGAAACAATCTGTGGGATAACATCGCCTGCTCGACGAATAATAACGCTATCACCAATTTTCACGCCTAGGCGCTCAATTTCATCAGCGTTGTGTAATGTCGCATTGCTGACGGTGACTCCCCCCACAAATACAGGTTCTAACTTCGCAACAGGTGTAATAGCCCCGGTACGGCCCACTTGAAATTCAACATCGTTCAGGAGCGTTATTTCTTCTTGGGCGGGAAATTTATAAGCAATCGCCCAGCGAGGCGCCCGCGCGACAAAACCGAGCTTTTGTTGCAGTTCAATATCATCAACTTTAATCACCACGCCATCAATCTCATATGCGAGTTGGGCACGACGAGTTAAGATACTTTGGTAGTACTCTTTCACTTCATCCATTGAAGAGACTAGACGTGTTTCAGGGCACATCGGCAGCCCCCACCCTTTTAACTGCAAAAAGCGCTGATAATGACTGCTTGCTAACTCAGCGCCTTCAATCACACCAACACTGTAAGCATAAAAATTCAACGGCCTTTGAGCTGTGATTTTTGAGTCGAGCTGTCTCAAGCTCCCTGCGGCCGCATTTCTTGGGTTAACAAAGGTTTTTTCACCTTTTTTGAGTGCTTGTTGGTTCAATCGCTCAAAACCGGCTTTAGGCATGAACACTTCACCACGAACTTCTAAACGAACGGGCCACCCTTTTCCCTGTAACTTCAGTGGAATAGCACTGATCGTTCGCACGTTTTCCGTAATATTTTCACCGACCGAGCCATCCCCACGCGTGGCGGCTTGTACTAACACACCATTTTCGTAAAGCAAACTCACGGCTAAACCATCAAGCTTAGGTTCGCAGCAAAAAGCGTTAAAGTGGGCACTCGGTATCCGGTCTTGCATCCGCTTGTGAAAGGCATCAAGCTCTTTCTCATCAAACACATTATCTAAAGAGAGCATTGGAATTTCATGAATCACCTGAGCAAAACCCTCTAAAGGTTTACCTCCAACACGCAAGCTGGGTGAATCCGCTGTGACTAACTCCGGATGCTGCGATTCCAACTCAAGCAGCTCACGCATCAAACGATCATACTCAGCGTCAGGAATTTCAGGGTTATCTTCTACATAATAACGTACAGCATGATAATGCAGCGTCTCACGAAGTTGGCTTAATTTGTGTTCTATTGTTTGCATCATAATTCTCTCGGATCATGAAAAAAGGCTCCGACTAGGAGCCCTTAATGGTCGATGTTTATTCTACGCGTTGCATTCGCTTTTAAACTCTTGGATTTGGCGTCGGTAGGCAGCCAATCGATCTGGTGTCATTAAATTACGTGCGTCATCCAATACATTACCACCTAAATCATCGGCGATTTGCTGAGCGGTTTTAAGCATTAATTTGAAATTTTGATCAGGCTCGCCGTAGCAAGGCAGTGTCATGAAGAATGAGATACCGCGAGTAGTAAACTCCGCAGGATCATGATGTGCCAATGTACCGGGTTGCATCATGTTGGCAACACTAAACAGCACTTTCCCTGTACCTGACAGATCGGCATGCCGGTGGAAAATATCCATCTCACCATAAAGAAGGCCGTTTTGCTGCATACTGTCAAAAAGCTTAGTGCCGACAAAGGGATCATTTCCCGCACAATGCACATTCAGCACAATCACTTCCATTTCGGCTTCTTGAACGTCGGATTTTTGATTATCGTCAGCAATGACATCATCTTGTTCACTGAGGCTTGAGGATTCGGTTTTCATCGATATTGAGGGCACATCATCGAGTTCATCAAGCACATTTTCAGGTTCAAAGCTTGGTGAATAACCGTCAATGAGAGGGTCAACCGCTTCACTAAAATCTGGCTCTTTACGTACTTTGCGAATAATTTCGAAATCATCTTCCGGAGCAAATGAACGCTGGGTCGCAGATTGTGTATCATCGTGATCAACATCAATTTTACCAAGAGGCTTATCCTCAAACTTGGACTTCCCTTCTTTCTTACTGGTCCAAAGACCATGAAATAGCAACGCGGCTATCGCTAGCGCGCCAACAATTATGAGTACGAATCGCAATTCCTGCATGTTTCACTCTCAGTTTCTCGATGCATGGTTATTCTCAGCTTTACCAGCTTGAATTGAACGTGTCACCAACGTGGGTTATATCGGTCTATCGGGGTACTTTACCAAAAGTTTGTACCGATTTAGAACAACTTAATGTGAGAAGTTCAATACATGATGTGATTTTCACCACGCTTTTCTTCTTCGGCAGGTTGAGTAGAATAGCTTTTTAGTATTGATTAACAGATATTCACATGGATAACGGTATGACACTTAAGCAACGTTCAGGTTTTGGATACTTCTTTTTTGGTCTAGAGCTAGCACTCACCCCCGGCATTCGACGCTTTGTGATTCTGCCATTACTCATCAACATCATTCTCGTCGGCAGCGCTCTTTTTTACTTATTCAATCATCTCAATATGTGGATAGAACAGCTTATTGGTCAAATCCCTGATTTTTTATCTTGGCTAAGTTACGTTTTATGGCCATTGCTCGCGATCACTATCTTAGCCACGTTCTCCTATTTCTTCAGTACGCTGGCTAACTTCGTCGCTGCACCATTTAATGGGCTACTCGCAGAAAAAGTGGAAGAAAGATTAATTGGCGCTCCAATCAACAGCGATGGCATCTGGTCTATGGTCAAAGACATCCCACGTATCCTCGCAAGAGAGTGGCGAAAATTAATCTATACCTTACCCAAAGCAATCGGTTTGTTCTTATTGCTCCTAATTCCTGCCTTAGGACAAACCTTAGGCCCTTTGCTGTGGTTCATTTTCACTGCATGGATGTTAGCCATCCAATACTGTGACTACCCATTTGACAACCACAAAGTGAGCTTTAACCAGATGAGACACAATTTGAAACAAAAACAGACCAAGGCATATAGCTTTGGTGTTTTAGTGTCGATTTTTACCACCATACCCATTGTTAACTTAATCGTCATGCCGGTTGCTGTATGCGGTGCAACAGCCATGTGGGTTGGTGAATTTAAAAACAAACTGCAGTGATGGTGCGAGGGAGATTCAACCTGCATATCCCTCTATAAGTTATAACTTTTTAATCCTTTTACGTTTTAAGGTTAACACCTATTCTGCACCTGTATCCACTCACGTGTCTTATCACACAACCAGACACGCATAACGTGTGTAATAAAGGAATATCGCAATGAGCAAAATTTACGAAGACAACTCTCTGACTATTGGTAACACTCCTCTTGTTCGCTTAAACAAAGTCAGCAAAGGTAAGGTACTGGCGAAAATTGAAGCGCGCAACCCAAGCTTTAGCGTGAAGTGCCGTATCGGTGCCAACATGATTTGGGAAGCAGAAAAAGCTGGCACACTGAAACCTGGCGTTGAACTTGTAGAGCCAACCAGCGGTAACACCGGTGTTGCTCTTGCGTTTGTTGCAGCAGCTCGTGGTTATAAGTTGACGCTTACTATGCCTGAATCAATGAGTTTAGAGCGCCGTAAACTGCTTAAAGCTTTAGGAGCCAACCTTGAACTCACCGAAGCGGCGAAAGGCATGAAAGGCGCAATTGCTAAAGCAGAAGAAATTGTTGCCAGCAACCCTGAAAAATACTTGTTGCTGCAGCAATTCAATAACCCAGCCAACCCACAAATCCACGAAAAAACAACAGGGCCCGAAATCTGGGATGCAACTGATGGTGAGATTGACGTGTTCGTTGCAGGTGTCGGAACTGGTGGTACTTTAACGGGCACCAGCCGCTACATTAAGGGCCAAAAAGGCAAGGCTATCATCTCAGTTGCGGTTGAACCTGCGGAGTCGCCAGTCATTGCTCAAGCACTTGCTGGGGATGAAATTAAACCTGCACCACACAAAATCCAAGGTATAGGAGCGGGATTTATTCCTGGCAACCTCGATTTATCCCTCATTGATCGTGTTGAAGCCGTCACTTCAGAAGAAGCGATTGAAATGGCAAGACGCCTCATGGAAGAGGAAGGAATCTTGGCTGGAATTTCATCAGGCGCAGCGATTGTAGCCGCGAATAGATTAGCAGAACTACCTGAATTTGAAGGAAAAACAATTGTAGCGGTACTACCAAGTTCAGGTGAGCGTTATCTGAGCACCGCACTATTTTCTGGCCTATTTACCGAGAAAGAGAACCAACAGTAATAGGTGGTTAAATCAAATTTTCGTTTAAAAAAGCCCCATGCAGGGGCTTTTTTGTTGATCCTTGCCTCACCTTTGGTAATATCACCTCGTTTTATTTTAAGCTTCAAAATAAAGAAGTCAGAAACGTATTAACTATAATGACGAATGACAACATAGATTGAAATCGTGATTATGAAATTTAAATCAGTATCAGCTATGACACTAAAACAGCGTTACTCTGCTAGCAGAACCGTTGATTAGCAGTTAAGCTGTTCTGGTGAAGAAACTAACAAAAAATAAATCAATTGGGGTATATAACATGTACGAGAAGCAAGTAGAAATCACTGCAGAAAATGGCCTTCACACTCGTCCTGCTGCGCAGTTCGTTAAAGAAGCAAAAGTATTCGATGCAGACATCACAGTGACTTCTAACGGCAAAAGCGCAAGTGCTAAGAGCCTATTCAAACTTCAAACTCTTGGCCTAGTAAAAGGTACCGTTGTGACTATTTCTGCTGAAGGCCCTCAAGCTAAGCAAGCGGTAGATCACCTAGTTGCTCTCATGGACCAACTACATTAATCCGGTCCACTATTTTCAAAGCCATTTTGTGAAAACAAAATGGCTTTGTTGGAAATAGTCTACATCTTGAGCTACTAATTACCGTTAGCGCAATAGTCCACATTCTCCCGTTTACAGTTGACCAATTTAAGGTAACGCTATGATTTCAGGCATCCTAGCATCTCCAGGCATTGCTTTTGGTAAAGCACTGCTACTTCAAGAAGATGAAATTGTCCTAAATACTCACTCTATTTCAGATGACCAAGTAGAAGCAGAAGTTCAGTGTTTTTATGACGCTCGTAATAAATCTTCTGCTCAGCTAGAAGTGATCAAACAAAAAGCACTTGAAACATTTGGTGAAGAAAAAGAAGCCATCTTTGAAGGCCACATCATGTTGCTTGAAGATGAAGAGCTAGAAGAAGAAATTTTAGCACTCATCAAAAATGACAAAATGCATGCAGATAACGCGATCTATACCGTGATCGAAGAGCAGGCTGCTGCCCTAGAATCTCTTGATGATGAATATCTAAAAGAACGCGCGACAGACATCCGCGATATCGGTACGCGCTTTGTTAAAAATGCACTCGGCATCAATATCGTTTCACTGAGTGATATTAACGAACAAGTAATTCTTGTTGCTTATGATTTAACGCCTTCTGAAACTGCACAAATCAATCTTGATTACGTGCTGGGTTTTGCTTGTGATATCGGTGGTCGTACATCTCATACTTCAATCATGGCACGTTCACTTGAGCTTCCAGCGATTGTTGGTACTAACGACATCACTAAGAAAGTAAAGAATGGCGACATGCTTGTTCTTGACGCCATGAACAACAAAATCATCATTAATCCTTCAGAAGCACAGCTTGAAGAAGCGAAAAAAATTCGTGATGATTTTGCTGCGGAAAAAGAAGAGCTCGCAAAACTAAAAGACCTACCTGCTATCACGCTCGATGGCCACCAAGTTGAAGTATGCGGTAACATCGGCACAGTAAAAGACTGCGATGGTATTTTACGCAACGGTGGTGAAGGCGTTGGCTTATATCGTACTGAGTTTTTATTCATGGACCGCAGCGCGCTACCAACTGAAGATGAGCAATACCAAGCTTATAAAGAAGTTGCAGAAGCGATGAGTGGTGAAGCGGTGATTATCCGTACCATGGATATCGGTGGTGATAAAGATCTCCCGTACATGGATCTACCAAAAGAGATGAACCCATTTTTGGGCTGGCGCGCGATTCGCATCAGCTTAGACCGTCGTGACATCTTACGAGATCAGCTTCGTGGCATTCTGCGTGCATCTGCGCATGGTAAACTGCGTATCATGTTCCCGATGATCATCTCTGTAGAAGAAATTCGTGAGCTTAAAAACGCCATTGAAGAATACAAAGCAGAACTTCGCACGGAAGGCTTGGCGTTCGATGAAAATATCGAAATTGGCGTTATGGTTGAAACACCTGCGGCAGCGGCAATTGCGCACCACTTGGCAAAAGAAGTGTCATTCTTCTCTATCGGTACCAATGATTTAACCCAATACACTCTTGCGGTTGACCGTGGTAACGAAATGATTTCACACCTGTATAACCCACTTTCTCCAGCAGTTTTAACCGTCATTAAGCAAGTGATTGATGCTTCACACGCTGAAGGTAAATGGACGGGTATGTGTGGCGAGTTAGCGGGTGATGAACGTGCAACGCTACTTCTACTTGGTATGGGACTCGATGAATTCTCTATGAGTGGTATCTCTATCCCTAAAGTGAAGAAAGTGATCCGTAACTCAAACTTCGCCGAAGTTAAAGCGATGGCAGAAGAAGCACTCTCTTTCCCAACCGCAGCTGAAATCGAAGCTTGTGTGGAAAAATTCATCGCAGAGAAAACGCAATAATTCGCTAATACCAATGAGATAGACGACTAAAAATAGGTCGTCTATTGTTGGCGATTGGTATACTATAATTCGACAGAATAAAATTAAACGTTAGGAGCATGACACAATGGGTCTGTTTGATAAACTTAAGAAGCTAGTATCTGACGACAGCTCAGATGCAGGTGCGATTGAAATTATTGCCCCTCTTTCTGGTGAAATCGTCAATATCGAAGATGTGCCAGATGTTGTTTTCGCTGAGAAAATTGTTGGTGATGGTATTGCGATTAAACCATCAGGCAACAAAATGGTAGCTCCAGTTAACGGCACTATCGGTAAGATTTTCGAAACTAACCATGCGTTTTCAATCGAGTCTGATGACGGTGTTGAGTTATTCGTTCACTTTGGTATCGACACAGTTGAGCTAAAAGGTGAAGGTTTTACTCGTATCGCTCAAGAAGGCCAAGCGGTTAAAGCAGGCGATACTGTTATCGAATTCGACCTAGCGCTTCTTGAAGAGAAAGCAAAATCAACACTAACACCTGTTGTTATCTCTAACATGGACGAAATCAAAGAGCTGAACAAGCTTTCTGGCACCGTCGTTGTTGGTGAAACACCGGTTCTACGTGTAACTAAGTAATTCGTTAAAATTTTTATTACGTAAAAAACGCTGCTGATTTGCAGCGTTTTTTGTTTCTACAAAAACAGCTCAAATCGCACTACAAACCTAACGCGTATTTCAACAGTTTTTCCTTCACTGGGCCTGAATGTTCGGCCAACTTCAATACCGCGTTGCGCACCAACTTTGCTGGCAAAACCTCGTTGCTGAACGTTTTATAAAACAGATCCATTCCTGATTGCATCACTAAGTTATCCGGCCTTCTGCATGTTTCATAATTCCGTAATTGCGCTTGTGTTAAAGCTTCTTGATTTTGTGTCACAGCTAATAACGCTTTTACATCTTTAAACCCTAAATTCACCCCTTGCCCAGCCAGAGGGTTAATCGTGTGTGCTGAATCGCCAACCAAAACACATTGCCGTTTCGCATACGTCTGAGCATGACGACGAGTGAGGGGAAATGCCCCACACTGCAACACGTTAATATCGCCTAGTTCCTCAGGAAAAGAGGTCAACACTTGCTCCCTTAACTGCTGCTTGTTCATCGCACACAATTGGCGAATTCGTTTTGGTGAGTCATACCATACCAAAGAAGCTTGATTACCCGGCAAAGGAAGAAACGAGCGCGGGCCGGATGGAAAAAATTGCTGCCAAGTAATATCTTGCTGAGGTTGATGAGTTTCGACATTGATCAACATGCAATGGTGCCGATAATCCCACGCGGTAATACCAATTCCCGCCAGCTGCCGCACAAGAGAATTTGCACCATCCGCACCAATCACCCAAGTTGCAGTAAGAGTTGCGCCTGACTCTAAAAGCACGCTATTTTGTTGGCCAAACACAATGTGCTTGAGCTTATCAGGACAAAAAACCTGCAAATTCGGATAGTGCACAAATTGCCCCCACAATCCGATCTGAATAAGACGATTTTCGACCATATAACCCAGCTGAGGGAGGCCCAATGCATCGCTATGAAAACGAGTACGGCACTCTGGGTGCTCCCAGGTTTCTAGGCGGCGATAAGGGCAAACACGCATTTGCATAATTTCATCCCATGCGCCTAAGTCAGTAAGTAACTGAACCGAAGTTTGCGAAATGGCTGAAACGCGCAGATCCATTGCTTGGTTTATTGTAAACGCTTCAGGCTCTATACCTTCGACCAGAGCAACCGTGCGACCTTGCTTAGCAAAGCCTATAGCCACTGCCGCCCCAACCATGCCACCGCCAATCACCACCACGTCAAAATTGTTCATTGTTTACACTTAATCGTCTGAGTTTTGAGTCGATTTTCATTGTACGTTTTCAGCTCTTTTTTGCGAATTTTTTTACACAAAAACCCTGCACTTTCTATGGTAAAAATCTAGAGATGACGGAACATGCGAGAGATTTTATTGGATGACTAGTCAGTGACTTTTTAAAGCAGTACAATACGCGGCTTACCGCCGAGATGGCGGCTACAATTTGAGCATTAGTTCAACCAATTTAGACCAATAAGACGAGCGAAAGTGAGATGAGTAAGAAACTGCTAATTAAAACCTGGGGCTGCCAGATGAACGAATACGATTCATCAAAAATGGCCGACCTGCTTAACGCTGCAAACGGCTACGAGCTAACGGAAGAGCCAGAGGAAGCAGATGTATTATTACTTAACACCTGTTCGATCCGAGAAAAAGCACAAGAGAAAGTCTTTCACCAACTGGGTCGTTGGAAAACATTGAAAGATAAAAAACCAGGCGTCGTGATTGGCGTTGGCGGCTGTGTTGCAACCCAAGAAGGTGATCACATCCGTGAACGCGCTCCTTTTGTTGATGTTATTTTTGGCCCGCAAACCCTACACCGCTTGCCAGAAATGATAAAACAATCGCAAACCAACGATGCACCAGTCATGGACATTTCGTTCCCAGAGATTGAAAAATTCGACCGTTTACCAGAACCAAAAGCAGACGGCGCAACCGCATTCGTCTCTATTATGGAAGGGTGTTCAAAATACTGCACTTACTGCGTAGTACCTTACACTCGCGGTGAAGAAGTCAGTCGCCCGATGGATGATGTGTTGTATGAAATCGCGCAACTCGCGGCGCAAGGTGTACGCGAAGTCAATCTTTTAGGACAAAACGTTAACGCATACCGTGGCCCTATGCACGATGGTGAAATCTGTTCATTTGCTAATCTGCTACGTTTAGTCGCCTCCATTGATGGTATTGATCGCATTCGATTCACCACCAGCCACCCACTCGAATTTACCGACGATATTATTGCCGTTTATGAAGACACACCTGAACTGGTGAGTTTCCTGCATCTTCCGGTACAAAGTGGTTCAGACCGAATCTTAACCATGATGAAGCGCCCACACACCGCGATTGAGTACAAATCCATTATTCGCAAACTGCGTAAGGCGCGCCCAGAGATCCAAATTAGTTCTGACTTTATTGTCGGTTTCCCCGGTGAAACAGATAAAGACTTTCAAGATACAATGAAGCTGATTAAAGACGTTGATTTTGATATGAGCTTCAGCTTTATCTTCTCCCCTCGCCCGGGTACACCAGCCGCTGATTACCCATGTGATTTATCAGAAGACGCCAAAAAAGAGCGCTTATATGAACTGCAGCAAACAATCAACGCACAAGCGATGCGTTACTCACGTTTGATGTTAGGTACAGAACAACGCGTATTAGTCGAAGGCCCATCTAAGAAAAATCTAATGGAGCTTCGCGCCCGTACCGAAAATAACCGTGTCGTTAACTTTGAAGGCTCCGCCGATCTGATTGGCCAATTTGTCGATGTGAAAATTGTCGATGTGTTTGCCAACTCACTGCGTGGTGAACTAGTTCGCACTGAACAAGAGATGGATCTTCGCACCGTGATTTCACCAACGCAAATGATGGCGAAAACACGTCGAGAAAATGAGCTAGGGGTAGCCACTTTTACACCTTAGGTTTAAGCATAATGTCATACAGTGCTCGATCATAATCGGGCACTGTACCATGGCAAACTGAGAGGCAACATTGAGCAATAAAATTGTTACGCTAGAGATAGATCTAGAACCTTCAGACAACCGCCGTCTTGCTAGCCTGTGCGGTCCATTCGATGACAACATCAAACAATTAGAACGCCGTCTTGGTGTTGAAATTAATCACCGCAGCCAGTTTTTCACCATAGTCGGTAAACCACACACTGCCGCGACTGCGTTGGATATTATCAAATCTTTGTACGTTAATACCTCACCCATACGTGGTCAAATTCCTGATATCGAACCAGAGCAAATTCATCTAGCCATCAAAGATTCAGGGATCCTTGAGCAGCAGTCTGAATCAAGTATTCAACATGGCAAAGAAGTCTTCATTAAGACCAAAAAAGGGCTGATCAAACCGCGTACGCCTAACCAAGCTCAGTATCTCGTTAACATGGTGACGCACGACATCAGCTTTGGTATTGGCCCTGCAGGGACAGGTAAAACCTACTTAGCCGTTGCCGCTGCAGTTGATGCGCTAGAGCGCCAAGAAGTTCGTCGAATTTTGTTAACACGCCCGGCGGTTGAAGCAGGTGAAAAATTGGGCTTCCTACCCGGTGATTTAAGCCAAAAAGTCGACCCGTACCTACGACCGCTTTATGACGCGTTGTTTGAAATGCTTGGCTTTGAGCGAGTAGAAAAGCTCATTGAACGCAATGTGATTGAAGTTGCGCCACTCGCTTACATGCGCGGACGTACGCTCAACGATGCTTTTATTATTTTAGATGAAAGTCAAAACACTACCGTTGAACAAATGAAAATGTTCCTGACACGGATTGGGTTTAATTCAAGAGCCGTTATTACGGGTGATGTGACACAAATCGATTTGCCGCGTGGCGCTCGTTCAGGTCTTCGCCATGCCATTGAAGTGCTCAATGAAGTTGACGAAATCAGCTTCAACTTCTTTTTGTCTGATGATGTCGTACGTCATCCAGTGGTTGCTCGTATCGTCAACGCTTACGAAAAATGGGAAGCTCAGGACCAAAAAGAGCGTAAAGCTCAAGAGCAACGTCGTCGTGAAGAGCGAGAAGTCAAGCCTGTGGATGTTTATACTGAAGTGAATACAGTAACCGCAACAAAAAACGTTGGTGAATAATGAGTATCGAACTAGATTTACAATTAGCGGTCAAAAATGAGCAAGGGTTACCTACTTTTGATGATATCAGCCATTGGTTAACTCACGCGGTGACCCCATTTCAGGAACAAGCGGAAGTCACTGTGCGAATTGTTGATTCCGAAGAGAGTCAACAGCTCAATCGCGATTATCGAGGAAAAGATAAGCCGACCAACGTGCTATCCTTCCCTTTTGAGATGCCTCCGGGCATAGAGTTGGATTTGCTCGGTGACCTTGTCATTTGCCGCCAAGTGGTGGAACAAGAAGCCGATGAGCAACAAAAACCGTTGATGGCACACTGGGCTCATATGGTTGTACACGGCAGTCTACATCTGCTAGGTTATGATCATATCGATGATGATGAAGCCGAAGAGATGGAATCTCTTGAAACTGAAATTCTGCAAAAAATGGGCTTTGAAGACCCGTATATTGCTGAGAAGGAATAGCTCCAGACAATGAAGCTAGTACCGCTAAAGTCGGTACGATACGTGTGCTATCACACATCTGATAGCGAGGAAAATTAGAGAAACAATGAACGAAGATAACCCCCAGAATTCTGAAGGTCCGAGTAGAAAGTCCTTCTTTGAACGCCTAGGCCAATTATTTCAAGGTGATCCGAGAGATCGCCAAGAGCTTGTGGATGTGATCCGCGACTCTGAAATCAATGACCTTATCGACCATGACACAAGAGATATGCTTGAAGGTGTAATGGAGATTTCTGAGATGCGCGTGCGTGATATTATGATCCCACGCTCACAAATGGTCACTATCGATAAAAACGATGACTTGGATACCTTAATTGCGCTGATCACCGATGCTCAGCACTCACGTTATCCAGTGATCAGTGAAGATAAAGACCATGTTGAAGGCATTCTACTAGCGAAGGACTTACTCAAATATTTAGGTTCAGACAGTGCACCTTTTAACATTTTAGAAGTGATCCGCCCGGCAGTCGTGGTACCAGAAAGTAAACGGGTTGATCGCTTATTGAAGGAGTTCCGAGAGGAGCGTTACCACATGGCGATCGTCGTGGATGAATTCGGCGGCGTGTCTGGCTTAGTGACCATTGAAGATATTTTGGAAGAGATCGTTGGCGACATTGAAGACGAGTTCGATGATGAAGAACAATTGGATATCCGTAAGCTCAGCAAACATACTTTTGCAGTTAAAGCGCTGACCACCATCGAAGAGTTTAACGAAACCTTTGGTACTAAGTTCAGCGATGAAGAAGTGGATACTGTAGGGGGATTGGTGATGACGGCCTTTGGCCACCTGCCAAGCCGTGGCGAAGTTGTAGAGATCGACAAATACAGCTTTAAAGTCACCGCAGCAGATAACCGCCGAGTGGTTCAACTGCAAGTCACTATTCCTGATCTTGAATCACTTCCAGTGATAGCAGAAGAGTGACATAACCCCATTCACATCAGCAGAATGAGATAGATGATTAAAGCACTTTTTCATCGCCTAATGCGGCCGCTTGCGGCCGCTTTTGTTGGCGCATTAACCCCACTCGCTTTTGCTCCTTATCAGTTTTGGCCGCTGGCCATACTCACCCCCATGTTGCTATTGTTGCTCATTAATCAGCAACCAGCTAAAAAAGCAGCATGGATAGGTTACTGCTGGGGCTTAGGTTTTTTTGCTTTTGGCATCAGTTGGGTGCACGTCAGTATTGATACCTTTGGTGGTATGCCAAAAATTGCCAGCCTGTTCCTAATGTCATTGTTGGTCGGTTATTTAGCCCTTTATTCTGGGCTTTTCGCTGGCTTACTCAACCGTTTTTTCCGTCATAACATCATCAGCCATTTTTTATTAGCCACCCCTGCGCTTTGGCTAATTACCGATTGGCTTCGAGGCTGGGTAATGACCGGCTTTCCTTGGTTATGGCTTGGTTATAGCCAAATTGATAGCCCGCTCGCCAGTTTCGCACCACTGGGAGGCGTTGAGCTGGTCACCTTCTTCACGCTCCTCTGTTCTAGCGCTCTAGCCATGACGTGGCTTAAGCGCTCTTGGATACTCGTGCTCATTCCTCTGACCATATTGGCGACGGGGTTTGGACTACGCAATTTCGATTGGGTCACTCCCGATCCCAGCACACAAACTCGCGTCGCACTGATTCAAGGTAATATTAAGCAAGCGGAAAAATGGCTTCCCAATCAGCGCTGGCCAACCATTATGGCCTACACCGATCTCAGTCGAGAAAACTGGGACGCAGATATTATCGTATGGCCAGAAGCGGCGATTCCCGCATTTGAATTCGAGATCCCTTCCTATTTGAGTAACTTAGATTCTGCGGCAAAAATGAACGACAGTGCGATTGTCACAGGCGTGCTCAACCAAAGCCCAGAGCGATCTTTTTACAACAGCATTCTAGTACTTGGCACCAACCCTTATGGCGACTACCGTTATGACTCTGACGCTCGCTACCATAAGCATCATTTATTGCCATTTGGTGAGTTTGTGCCATTTGAAGATTGGCTCAGGCCCATCGCACCCTTTTTCAACTTGCCGATGTCTTCATTTAGCCGTGGTGACTATATTCAACCGAATCTGATTGCCAAGGGTAGACACCTAGCCGCGGCACTGTGCTATGAAATCATCTTCAATGAACAAGTCAGAGCGAATGTCACTGATGAAACAGATTTTATCTTAACCCTCTCTAACGATGCGTGGTTTGGGCATTCAAATGGCCCATTGCAACATATGGAGATTGCTCGGATGAGAGCTTTAGAGCTGGGTAAACCGCTCATTCGTTCAACCAACAATGGTGTCACCGCCGTGACGGATCATAAAGGTAAAATAACGCAGCAGATCCCACAATTTGAAACGGCCGTATTGAAAGCAACCATCACGTCGACCAAAGGAGAGACGCCGTATCACGCTGTCGGCACTTGGCCGCTCTACGCCTGGGTGTTACTCAGTTTGATCGTCGGATGGACAAGACGCCACTCACCTCATTCTTAACCTCAAAAAGGCGCATTTCAGCGCCTTTTTGAGGTTTTCTATCAGCAACACTTAAGGTTTTAATGGCTGACGAGTAAAAGCCGTTTGCCCACATTGAATACAAGGCATAATTTCAGTTGGATGATTATACTGGGTTTTATGCCCACAATGGTCACACACTAACATCCCAAGGCCTATCATCTCCCCCGCTTGATACAAACCTTGTCGTTCTAAATCTTGAAACAATTCCACCCATTCCACTTTTGTTTTATCGGTGATTTCAAAAAGCCCCTGCCAAATTGAATTGGTAATCATCAATGAAAATGGGCTGCTTCTACTCTCTTCAAAACTATCCGCGAATTCTTTGAGATCCGCTTTTACATAGGCAGAAATAAGCGCCAATTCATCTTTGGTGAGATTATTGGCAGCATCAACAACCTTACCTGATGTCTGCAAAACTTGGGACATTTCATCAGGACTATGTTTGAGCGTTTCAATCACGTCATCCACAATCTCTTCGTAACTTGTTTTACGTTTTGGCATCACCCACCTCCATCAAACCAGATTGGCTATTGTTGTGTACCCCTGCTTTAGGTATTCTATGTCGATCTATTAGACTCTGTTCTAACCGAACTCACAAATTCCAAGATAACCGGATATCATCGATGCAAGAGCAATATAACCCGCAAGATATTGAACAAAAAGTTCAACAGCACTGGGATGACAACAAGACCTTTGTTGTAAGTGAAGACCCAAATAAAGAAAAATTCTACTGTCTTTCTATGTTCCCATACCCAAGTGGCCGACTGCACATGGGTCACGTGCGTAACTATACTATCGGTGATGTAGTCTCTCGTTTTCAACGTCTGCAAGGCAAAAACGTTATGCAGCCCATTGGTTGGGACGCATTTGGCCTACCCGCTGAAAATGCGGCTGTAAAAAACAAAACGGCACCAGCGCCTTGGACCTACGAAAACATTCAGTACATGAAAAACCAGTTAAAACTGCTGGGTTTTGGCTACGATTGGAGCCGTGAATTCGCCACTTGCACGCCAGAATATTACCGCTGGGAACAAGAGTTCTTCACTAAGCTGTATCAAAAAGGCTTAGTCTACAAGAAAACCTCTTCCGTTAACTGGTGTCCAAACGACCAAACTGTTCTCGCTAACGAGCAAGTTGAAGATGGCTGCTGCTGGCGTTGTGATACACCAGTAGAACAAAAAGAGATCCCACAATGGTTTATTAAGATCACCGCGTACGCACAAGAACTGTTGGACGATTTAGAGAACTTAGAGGGTTGGCCTGAAATGGTCAAAACCATGCAGCGTAACTGGATTGGTCGCTCAGAAGGCGTAGAGCTCAAGTTTGGTGTCAACGGTCATTCAGATCTCGACGTCTATACCACTCGCCCTGATACCTTGATGGGTGTCACTTATGTGGGCATTGCGGCTGGTCATCCATTAGCGACCATTGCAGCGCAAAATAACCCTGCTTTAGCTTCTTTTATTGACGAATGTAAGAACACTAAAGTTGCAGAAGCTGAACTGGCGACCATGGAAAAGAAAGGCATGGATACAGGCTTAACGGCCATTCATCCTTTAAATGGTCGTGAAGTGCCTATTTATATCGCCAACTTTGTGCTGATGGATTACGGTACAGGCGCGGTGATGGCCGTACCTGCTCATGACCAACGTGATTTTGAGTTCGCCACCAAATATGGCCTAGACATCATTCCAGTCATCAAACCAGAAGATGGCTCTGAAGTCGATGTGTCTAGCGCTGCGTACACTGAAAAAGGAGTCCTGTTTGGTTCTGGCGAATTTGATGGTTTAGCCTTCCAAGCAGCATTTGATGCTATTGCAGCCAAGCTGGAGGCTGAAGGTAAAGGCAAGAAAACCGTTAATTTCCGTCTACGTGACTGGGGGGTTTCTCGCCAACGTTACTGGGGCGCGCCGATTCCTATGGTGACCACTGAAGATGGCCAAGTTCACCCAGTGCCAATTGATCAACTGCCCGTCATTCTACCAGAAGATGTTGTGATGGATGGTGTAACTAGCCCAATCAAAGCCGACAAAGAGTGGGCCAAAACCACCTTTAATGGCGAGCCTGCACTACGTGAAACCGATACCTTCGATACGTTTATGGAGTCGTCTTGGTATTACGCTCGTTACTGTTCACCACAAGCGGACGATATTTTAGACCCAGCGAAGGCAAACTACTGGTTACCAGTAGACCAATACATCGGTGGTATTGAGCATGCTTGTATGCACCTGCTCTACTCACGCTTCTTCCATAAGCTATTGCGTGATGCAGGCTATGTCACTTCAGATGAACCTTTCAAGCAACTACTTTGCCAAGGCATGGTATTGGCAGATGCGTTCTACCACACGAACGAGAAAGGCACCAAAGAGTGGGTAGCGCCAACTGACGTAAAAGTGGAACGCGACGGTAAAGGCCGCATCACTCAAGCCGTAGACAACCAAGGCCGCAACGTTGAGCACTCAGGCATGATCAAAATGTCTAAGTCGAAAAACAACGGTATCGACCCGCAAGAGATGGTTGATAAGTATGGCGCCGATACGGTTCGTCTATTCATGATGTTTGCCTCTCCGGCTGACATGACGCTTGAATGGCAAGAGTCTGGTGTAGAAGGTGCTAACCGCTTCCTAAAACGCGTCTGGAAACTGGTTGCAGAACATAGCGCTAAAGGTGTGGCTGAAGCGGTAGATAGCGCCTCTCTTACTGGTGAACAAAAAGCGCTGCGTCGTGATGTGCATAAAACCATCGCCAAAGTGACTGACGATATTGCACGCCGCCAGACGTTCAATACCGCCATTGCTGCGATTATGGAGTTGATGAATAAACTCACTAAAGCGTCACAAGAATCCGTGCAAGATCGGGCCATTCTCGACGAGGCTTTAAAAGCGGTTGTCAGCATGCTTTACCCAATCACTCCTCATATCAGCTTTGAACTGTGGAATGCACTGGGTGAGAGTGATGTAGATAATACCGTGTGGCCGACCTACGACGAATCCGCCCTAGTGGAAGATGAAAAACTGATCGTCCTACAAGTTAACGGAAAACTTCGTGGTAAGCTGACCGTAGCCGCTGATGCAAGTAAAGATCAGGTTGAAGCACTCGGTTTAGCGGACGAGAATGTCATGAAATTTACGGATGGCTTAACCGTTCGTAAAGTTATCTATGTACCAGGTAAGTTACTGAACATCGTTGCGAACTAATATCGCAGCCTAATGTCGTAATAACTGGTTTATCAACAGGGTAGCTCGCTGCCCTGTTGATTTATCTTAGCGTTCTTACCCACAGAGCTATAGAGCGCTAAGATAAGTCACCTAAATATATGAGACCTTAACCCCAATGCGCCAAATTTCGTCTTACTCTCTGAAATTATCGTTAATTGTTATTATGAGCAGCCTACTCTCAGCTTGCGGCTTTCATCTTCGTGGCGATTACTCCGTTCCTGAAGAGCTCAATCGAGTCTCTGTCACCAGCTACGACCAATACAGTACCTTCACTCGTATGGTAAAAAATCAATTACGAATGAGTGACATTGAGATTGTTTCCCCCTCAGAGACGGTGCCAAACATCTATCTAATAAGCGAGAGTGTTGGTGAACGGACACTCTCGCTTTATCAAAATACTCGTGCTGCTGAATTGGAATTGACGTTCAACGCCTCCTATAGCGTCACCCTACCTGAAGTGGGGATAAAAACGTTTTCAACCAGTGTGACTCGTAGCTATCTTGATAACCCATTAACTGCTCTCGCTAAATCGGTAGAGCGAGACATGATTGAAGATGAGATGCGCAAACTAGCCGCAACTCAAATTTTACGCCAAATGGCACGTCTAAAAGCCGATATTGCAGCGAATGAACATCAACTTGAACAACAAGAAAATGAACAGCAGCGAACAGACCAGCAGGCCTATGAGATAAACACCGTGGAAAGTGAACCGTCACAATTCACGGCTCCTGCGACAAACTAAAGGCGAGTAATGAGAATATTTGCTGACAAGCTGGCCGATCACTTAAACAAGCCCTTGATGGGGCTTTACTTACTGTTTGGCAACGAACCGCTATTGCTGCAAGAATCACGCGTGGCGATAGAGAAAAAAGCATTAGAACAAGGATTTGAAGAACGCCATCGTTTCAGTGCCGATGCCCATTTAAACTGGGATCAAGTCTATGACTGCTGCCAAGCTTTAAGTTTATTTTCCAGCAAAAAAATCATTGAAATTGAATTACCTGAAACGGGTGCAAATGCGGCAACAGCAAAAGAGCTCGTCGCCCTAGGTCAATCGCTTCATCCTGACGTACTACTTGTGATCATCGGTGAGAAATTGACCAAAGCACAAGAAAGCACTAAATGGTTTAAGACACTCTCAAGCCTAGGATGTTGGGTGAGTTGCTTAACCCCGGACATCAGCAAACTGCCACAATTTGTCATGATGCGCTGCCGCACATTGGGGCTAAAACCTGATCAAGAAGCAGTGCAGATGCTGGCGCAATGGCATGAAGGCAATCTGTTCGCACTATCTCAAAGCTTAGAAAAACTCGCGCTACTCTATCCAGATGGCTTACTGACGCTGATCCGCTTAGAAGAGTCATTAAGCCGACATAACCACTTCACCGTCTTTCACTGGGTCGATGCGCTGCTCGAAGGACAAGCGAATCGGTCACAACGTATTTTACGCCAGCTCATTACCGAAGGCACTGAGCCTGTGATTCTGATACGTAGCCTACAAAAAGAGCTGCTACTGCTGCTGCAAATGCATCAAGATTTAACCCAGATGCCGATTGGCTCAATCTTTGATAAGTACCGAATTTGGCAATCCAAGCGACCTTGGTACGCGGCAAGCTTAAAAAGACTATCGAGAGATAAACTCAAACAGCTGATTGCATTACTCACCCAAGCCGAAAGAGTAACTAAAACTCAGTATGAAACCTCAACTTGGCCAATATTGCAGCAAATCAGTGTTGAATTTTGCTTGCCACAGTCCGTTGTATCAAAGTTGGCTTGAAGGCGTGTTATACTCCGCGCCATTTTGTCAGTAACCAGACCAATTTTTAAAGGAGATGACGCTTGCAACACCACGAATTGAAAGACTTTCTTGCCGATAAAGCCGACGATATGAAAGCCATTGATATCAAAATCTTAGATGTTAAGGGAAAATCTAGCATCACCGATTACATGATCATTTGCACAGGCACATCAAAACGACATGTAGCCTCGATTGCCGAACATGTCGCAACTGAAGTCAAAAAAGTGGGCATCGAACCACTGGGTATGGATGGCGAAAGTGAAGGTGAATGGGTCGTGCTAGACATGGGCAGCAGCATGTTGCATGTTATGCAAGAAGAGCACCGTGATCTGTACCAGCTTGAAAAACTTTGGAGTTAAGTTTTGAAAATTCAGTTGATTGCCGTTGGTACCAAAATGCCGAAATGGGTAGAAGAAGGCTTTCAAGAGTACCGCCGACGTTTTCCACACGATATGCCGCTTGAATTAGTGGAGATACAAGCGGGCAAACGTGGCAAAAATGCGGATATTGCAAGAATTTTGCAAAAAGAAGGCGAAGCTATGCTCGCGGCCGTGCCAAAAAGCAATCGAATTGTTACTCTCGATATTCCAGGTAAGCGTTGGGATACCGAACAACTGGCGGAACAACTTGAAAGTTGGAAGCTCGATGCCCGTGATGTATCGATTTTAATTGGTGGCCCTGAAGGGCTTTCTCCTGCATGCAAAGCCGCCGCAGAGCAGAGCTGGTCGCTTTCGCCGTTGACACTTCCTCACCCTTTGGTTCGAGTGGTCATGGCAGAGAGTTTGTACCGCGCTTGGAGTATTACGGCTAATCACCCTTATCACCGAGAATAACTATTCATGTTACGTAAGCGTAGCCAAATTCGTGACTACCAATCAGAAGCTCGGCTGTTTCGCAACCGAGCAATTGTCTCTTTTATTGCGATCATCATACTGGTGGGCGTTCTGCTTACCAATTTGTACCATATTCAAATTAACCAATATCAAGATTACAAAACGCGATCCAACGATAACCGAATCAAAATCGTCCCGATTGCGCCTAATCGAGGGTTAATTTATGACCGCAATGGTGTGCTACTAGCGGAAAACCGCCCTGTATTCAACTTAGAGATCACACCTGAGCAAGTGCGCGATATGGATGATACGATCACGCGCTTACAGCAATACCTGACCATCTCACCAGAAAAAATTGCCACCTTTGAAAAAGAGCGTCGTCAGACACGCCGGTTTAATTCAGTGCCGCTTTTGACACAGTTAACACCGGAAGAAGTGGCCATTTTTTCGGTCAATCAGCACAAGTTTCCCGGTGTATCAGTAAGCGCAAGCTTAAAGCGCTACTACCCCTATGGTGAAGTTCTCACTCATGTTATCGGTTATGTATCCAGAATCAATGACCGAGATATGGAACGTCTAGAACGCGAAGAGCGCTCAGCCAATTACCAAGCCACTCGTGATATTGGCAAACTGGGGATTGAACGCTTTTATGAGGATGTGCTGCACGGCACGGCTGGCTACCAAGAAGTTGAGGTCAATAGCCGAGGACGCATCATTCGCACCTTAAAATACGTCCCTCCTGTGGCAGGGAAAGACATTGTATTAAGCTTGGACATTGATCTGCAGCTTTATGTGCACAAGTTGTTGGATGGCCGTCGAGGTTCAATTGTAGTGCTCGATCCAAAAGATAACGGTGTCCTTACCATGGCATCAAGTCCAAGCTACGATCCAAACCCATTCGTACATGGTATTTCTAGCGCCGCCTACAACGAACTTCTCAATGACCCAGACCGCCCGTTAGTCAATCGAGCGACACTTGGTATTTACCCTCCCGGCTCAACGATTAAACCTTTTATTGCCGTCGCTGCACTTCAAGAAGGGGTTATAACCCCAACAACAACACGTAATGATCCTGGTTATTGGGTGATACCAAACTCCAAAACGCGGCCCTTCCGAGACTGGTTGCGCTGGGGGCATGGTCGAGTGGACATTAATAAGGCGCTCGAAGAGTCTGTCGATACTTTCTTTTACCAAATCGCCTACGACTTGGGTATTGATCGTCTCTCTAGTTGGATGATGAAATTTGGCTTTGGTGACTATACAGGTTTAGACATTTATGAAGAAGGCAAAGCGAACATGCCAACGCGTGAGTGGAAAATGGCACGTCACCGAACCCCTTGGTATCAAGGTGATACGATTCCGGTCGGCATTGGCCAAGGGTATTGGACATCAACACCGATGCAAATTGCCAAAGCGACTTCCGTGCTGGTTAATCACGGCAAAGTGATTGCGCCGCATTTATTGCGTTCGACGCTCAAAAATGGTGAAGAGTTTAGCAGGCAAGAGCTTTCAGAATTAGAAACTTCGCCACCGATCGAAGGGGTGCCGAAACGCTACTGGGACATCGCAATCAATGGCATGCGTCTTGTAAACCACGGCAAAAAAGGAACCGCACGGCGTTCATTTACCAATATGAAATATGTCAGCGCTGGAAAATCTGGAACTGCGCAAGTGTTTGGCTTGGCAGAAAACCAAGTGTATAAGGCCGATGAATTAGCCGAACACCTTCGTGACCATGCCCTATTCACAGGCTTTGCGCCTGTAGATGACCCGCAGCTTATTGTCACTCTGGTACTCGAAAACGCAGGGGGAGGTTCTGGCAATGGTGGACCCGTTGTTAGGAAAATATTTGACCGCGCCATTCTAGGTAAAGAGGCTGAAAAATAATGGAACTGGATCCTTCAACAGGACAAAATCGAGCGCTTTTTGAGCGCTTGCACATCGACTTGCCATTACTGCTGGGTATTTTGTTATTGATGGGGTTTGGGCTGGTCGTGATGTACAGCGCCAGCGGTCAGAGCTTAACTATGATGGATCGCCAAGCCATGCGCATGGTACTGGCTCTTGGTGTGATGATCTTTCTTGCTCAAATTTCCCCAAGAACTTATGAGTCTCTTGCACCCTTTATGTTTTTCTGTGGCGTACTGCTGTTGCTCGGCGTGCTGTTTTTTGGCGAATCGTCCAAGGGAGCTCAGCGCTGGTTAAATTTAGGCTTTGTTCGTTTTCAGCCCTCAGAATTGCTTAAACTCGCAGTGCCTCTCATGGTCGCTCGCTACATAGGGAAACGTTCTCTTCCACCCACATTTAAAACCCTAGTCGTTTCGCTGTTAATGGTGTTTATCCCTACCGTGCTAATCGCGAAGCAGCCCGATCTTGGCACTTCAATATTGATTGCAGCCTCCGGCATTTTTGTCATTTTCTTATCTGGAATAAGCTGGCGAATCATTTTTTCTGCCGCCGTGGCTTTGGGTGGCTTCATACCTGTGCTTTGGTTCTTTCTGATGCGTGAATATCAAAAAACCCGAGTCAGAACACTTTTCAATCCGGAATCCGATCCACTCGGTGCAGGCTATCATATCATTCAGAGTAAAATAGCCATTGGGTCTGGTGGGTTGTCAGGAAAAGGATGGCTACACGGCACACAGTCGCAACTTGAATTCTTACCTGAGCGGCACACCGACTTCATTTTTGCCGTCATTGCTGAAGAGTGGGGCATGATTGGCATCTTGTGTTTACTCGCTATTTATCTTTTTATCATCGGACGTGGTCTATACCTCGCGAGCAACGCACAAACGGCTTTCGGCCGAATGATGGCTGGAAGTATTGTACTCAGCTTCTTTGTTTACGTTTTTGTAAATATAGGTATGGTCAGTGGTATTTTACCCGTGGTTGGTGTTCCCTTGGCTCTCATCAGCTATGGTGGCACATCCATGGTCACTCTCATGGCTGGCTTTGGCATACTGATGTCTATCCACACTCACCGAAAAGCATTTTCTAAGGCAACCTAAGCATGAGAAACTCCCTATTTATCTTTATATTAACGAGTCTATTTCTCATCGGTTGTAGCTCTTCAAGCCGCTATTCAATAACAGACGACGTGGCCCCTAACACGCCACTCTCGGTTGAGCATATTGAAGATGCACATCCGCAATACGAACCCTATAGTTTGGGCGGCAACAAGAATTACACTTTGAGAGGCATAAACTACACCATTGTCAAAGAGGCCAAAGGATTTACAGAGAAAGGCCAAGCCTCGTGGTATGGAAAAAAGTTTCATGGACATCTGACATCCAACGGTGAAATTTACGACATGTATTCGATGACGGCCGCCCATAAAACGTTGCCGTTACCCAGCTACGTTAAAGTAACGAATTTAGATAACAAAAAAACCGCGATCGTTCGGGTAAACGATCGCGGTCCCTTTCATGAGGGACGAATTATTGATTTAAGCTACGCTGCCGCTTACAAATTAGGTGTAGTTCAAACCGGGACTGCGAATGTGGCTATCGAAGTCATCACCATCGATAAACCCATCACGACGTCACCACAGAAAAAGAAGGTTCAATATCTCATCCAAGTTGCCTCTGCAAAATCAGAGCAAAGAATACGAACTTTATCCGAACAATTGAGTCAAACATTGACGGTTGAAAGCTTTGTAGACAGTGTGAATGGCAGTCATCGCGTATTTTTAGGGCCATTTAATGACGATGCCCTGACTCAACAAACGCTAGAAAAAGTTAAATTACTCGGTTACGAGACCGCCTTCATCAAAGCGCAACCCGTCACTCAGTGACTTATCAAATCCAGTGATCTTGATTCAAGCTCTGGTTTGATAGGTCGTTTCTGTTAAGATATGGACAGTTAATAAGATAATTTGCATTCCTCATGAAAAAACACACATTCTTAAAACCGATTCTAGCGTCTTCTATTGCGCTTTCTGCAACCTTTACTAGCTCAGTATTTTCTGCGCCTATCGTGATACCTGATGCTCCTCAGATTGCCGCTAAAGGCTATGTGTTGATGGACTACCATTCAGGTAAAGTGCTGGCAGAAAAAGAGATGAACACCAAACTTTCACCTGCAAGTTTGACGAAAATGATGACCAGCTACGTGATTGGCCAAGAACTTAAACGTGGCAATATCTCTCCACAAGATAAAGTGGTGGTCAGTAAAAATGCGTGGGCTAAAAACTTCCCTGATTCTTCTAAAATGTTTATTGAAGTCGGCACTACAGTTACCGTAGAAGAACTGAACAAAGGTATCATCATTCAGTCTGGTAATGACGCTTGCGTGGCGATGGCTGAACACATTGCTGGCTCAGAAGACGCTTTTGTTGACCTAATGAATGCGTGGGCAAGTTCACTAAAAATGAGCAATACGCACTTTGCTAACGTACACGGTCTAGATAACCCAAATCTCTATTCAACTCCATATGACATGGCGCTACTAGGTCAAGCGTTGATTCGTGATGTACCAAACGAGTACCGTATTTATTCAGAGCAGAAATATACCTATAACGGGATTACCCAGTACAACCGAAATGGTTTGCTGTGGGATAAAAGTATGAACGTAGATGGTATTAAAACCGGTCATACGAGTAATGCTGGGTACAGTTTAGTTAGCTCTGCAACGGAAGGGAAAATGCGCCTCGTTGCTGTGGTTATGGGGACCAAAGATGAAAATGCTCGTAAATCAGAAAGTAAAAAACTTCTGAGCTATGGCTTTAGATTCTTCGAAACCGTTGCGCCACACAAAGCAGGTGAAACATTCGTCGAAGAAAAAATCTGGATGGGTGACAAGGATAAAGTGGCGCTTGGTGTCAATGAAGATACTTACGTTACACTCCCTCGCGGTCAAGCGAAGGATCTCAGCGCAAGCTTTGTTCTTGAAAAAGAGCTCAGAGCGCCAATAAGCCAAGGCGATGTGGTCGGTAAGCTTTACTACCAGCTTGATGGCAAAGACGTGGCTGAATACCCTCTTTTGGCATTAGAAAATGTGGATGAAGGCAGCATATTTAGCCGTCTTTGGGACTACATTATATTGCTTTTCAAAGGGTTATTCTGATATCCCTTGTAGAAGATAGAACAAAGCCGCCTTACCGCGGCTTTGTGATTATTGAGTTCCATCAACATTCGCTGTAGTATTCGCCACCGCTAATCGAATTATCAACGGGAGTTTCCATTATGCTGACTATCAACTCTGATGCAAAACTCAAAGACTTACTCGAGTTTCCTTGTTCATTTACCTACAAGGTGATGGGCCACGCAAAGCCCGAACTTCCAGAGAAGGTTCTTGAAGTTATCCAACGTCACGCTCCAGGTGATTACAGCCCACGAGTTAAACCCAGTGCAAAAGGGACTTACCACTCCTTATCGATTAACATTACCGCCACCTCTATCGAACAAGTTGAAATACTGTACAAAGAGCTAGGCGAGATCGATATCGTACGTATGGTTCTGTAGCTCAAAAACCGTGATTGAGATGCCTAGCCTCTCATTTTTTGATTTATTCAATTTTTTTTGAAAGCAGCTTAGGCTGCTTTTTTAATATAAATCATATAGCTAGCATATACCCCATCACACTAAGGACAAATTTATCGTCCTCATTAGTAGTCCATTCGCTGGAAGAAGTTTATAATCCAAAAACTTTATTTATACGGTAGATGAGTCACGCTGATGTTAAATTCGCTTGTTGTAAAACGTCTGGGTCGCCAAGAATACCTTCCTGTATGGGAAGCTATGCATGAATTTACCGATACAAGAATCGAAAGCACACCGGATCAGGTTTGGCTTGTCGAGCATCAACCAGTTTTTACCCAAGGCCAAGCAGGTAAAGCTGAGCATCTTCTCAATACTGGCGATATTCCAGTGGTACAAAGTGACCGAGGCGGCCAAGTTACCTACCATGGTCCAGGCCAACTGGTGGCTTATTTCTTGATCGATTTGCGCCGCAAAAAATTAGGTGTAAGAGAGTTAGTGACCAAAATTGAACAGATCGTGATCAATACCTTGCAAGCATACCGTATTGACTCAGCCGCAAGACCAGATGCCCCTGGTGTCTATGTCAAAGGGAAAAAAATCTGCTCTCTTGGGTTACGGATCCGTAAAGGTTGTTCGTTTCATGGTTTAGCGCTAAACGTCAACATGGATCTCTCCCCTTTCCTACGCATTAACCCTTGTGGCTATCAGGGTTTAGAAATGGCCCAAGTCAGTGAACTGGGCGGCCCGACAGAACTACAAACCGTAGAAAAACAACTTATAATAGAACTCGTTAACATATTGGCTTACGAGCAAGTAGAATTCAGCACAGAAGCACCTCTTCAAAGGTAAAAAGCATGAGCAAACCGATCCAAATGGAAAAAGGCGTTAAATACCGCGACGCTGATAAGATGGCATTAATTCCTGTAAAAAATATGCCAGCCGCCGAACAAAAAGAAGTTTTGCGTAAGCCCGAGTGGATGAAAATTAAGCTGCCGAGTGATAGCCAACGCATCCAAGAGATCAAATCAGCAATGCGTAAAAATAATCTCCATTCGGTGTGTGAAGAAGCGTCTTGCCCTAACCTAGCAGAATGCTTTAACCACGGAACCGCCACCTTTATGATTTTAGGCGCCATCTGTACAAGACGGTGCCCATTTTGTGACGTTGCTCATGGACGGCCAAATGCCCCAGAGACAAACGAACCACAAAAACTGGCGCAAACCATTAAGGATATGAAGTTGAAATACGTGGTTATCACCTCAGTTGACCGTGATGACCTACGTGATGGTGGTGCCCAACATTTTGCCGACTGTAACCGTGAAATTCGAGCATTAAACCCAGAGATCCGTATCGAAACGTTAGTACCGGATTTTCGTGGCCGAATGGATATCGCCCTTGAACTACTCAAAGATAACCCACCGGATGTATTTAACCACAACTTAGAAACCGCACCACGTCTATATCGTAAGGCGCGTCCTGGGGCAAACTATAAATGGTCACTGGAACTGTTGAAGAAATTCAAGCAACAACATCCAAGTATCCCTACCAAATCAGGCATCATGATGGGGCTTGGTGAAACAAAAGAAGAGATAGTGGAAGTATTGAAAGATCTTCGAGCTCACGACGTCACAATGCTTACTCTTGGTCAATATTTAGCACCGAGTCGCCATCACCTGCCAGTTGAACGCTACGTTCCACCGTCTGAATTTGACGAACTTAAAGAGATCGCACTAGAGCTTGGATTTACTCACGCCGCCTGTGGCCCGTTCGTACGTTCCTCCTATCATGCGGATATGCAAGCCAAAGGGCTAGAAGTGAAATAACCACACAGAACAAGTTCAATCAAGCCGATGTTCACTCATCGGTTTTTGAGACTCTGCTCGGTTAATGATTGAAGCTTGAATATTGATTCTATGTTCTATAGGCTAACGACATAGAAAATAGATAACAAAGCTAGGGATTTATTAATATGAAAACGATCAGTACATTAGCACTTGTTACAGCCACTTTAATGGCCGGTTGTGCGTCTAATACTCAGCAAGATAACTATCGTGAAGCCTCCTTTGAGCTTTGTAATACTGAAGTCAACATTTACTCTGTGAGTGATGATGGCCGCGTTCGTATTGTCTGCGCTGACGGCTCTAAGTTTGCCTTAAATAGCGAAAAGACACTTGATACTATGCGCAATATTAATATTGAGTATTGTGATGGTGAAGGTTTAGGCAAATTTAACGAGAGCACTAAATATTACTCTTTTCAATGTAAGTCAGGCACATTGCTCAGCATTGCAAAATAGTACTGCAGAGCACATTCAACAGCGAGAGGCCACTCTTCTTATTGGTGCTCAATAAAATAAATAATGACCAAATAAAAAAGCTCCTGAATATTAGGAGCTTTTATTTTATTGTGCGTAAAACTACGCGTATACAGGCAAACGCTTACAAATTTCTAACACTTTTGCCTTCGTTGCTTGAATCACAGATTCATCACCCATGTTGTCCAAAATATCACACATCCATCCAGCTAGTGCTTTCGCATCAGATTCAGTAAAACCACGGCGAGTAATTGATGGAGAACCCACGCGGATGCCAGAGGTCACAAATGGGCTACGCGGATCATTCGGTACAGAGTTTTTGTTCACTGTAATGTTAGCCGCACCCAATGCCGCATCAGCATCTTTACCTGTAATATTTTTATCGATCAAATCGACAAGGAACAGGTGATTTTCTGTGGAACCTGAAACAATGTTGTAACCACGAGCCAAAAACTCGGCCACCATCGCTTTCGCATTGGCGACTACGCGTTTTTGATACTCTTTGAACTCTGGTTCTAGAGCTTCTTTGAACGCAACCGCTTTACCTGCGATAACGTGCATTAAAGGACCACCTTGACCACCAGGGAATACGGCTGAGTTAAGCTTCTTATATAAGTCTTCACCTGCATTCGAAAGAATAAGGCCACCACGAGGACCTGCCAGTGTTTTGTGGGTAGTGGTCGTCACTACGTGGGCATGAGGAACTGGGTTAGGGTAAACACCCGCCGCAATCAAACCAGCTACATGCGCCATATCAACGAACAAGTAAGCGCCCACTTTATCAGCAATTTCACGCATTCTTTTCCAGTCGCAAACTTGTGAATAAGCAGAGAACCCACCGATGATCATTTTTGGCTGATGCTCAACCGCTAATGCTTCCATCTCTTCGTAGTTAATTTGACCTTTTGCATCAATGCCATAAGGAATGATGTTGTACAGCTTACCAGAAAAGTTGACAGGAGAACCGTGAGTCAAATGGCCACCGTGTGCCAAGCTCATTCCTAATACGGTATCACCTGCGTTAAGCAAAGCCATATAAACCGCGTTGTTTGCTTGTGAGCCTGAATGCGGCTGCACGTTCGCATAGTCTGCACCAAACAGTTCACACGCACGTTCAATCGCCAGTGTTTCTACTTTATCGACAAACTCACAACCACCGTAATAGCGTTTACCTGGGTAACCTTCAGCGTATTTATTGGTGAGCTGTGAACCTTGCGCTTCCATTACACGTGGGCTTGTGTAGTTTTCCGAAGCGATAAGTTCAATGTGTTCTTCCTGACGAAGAGTCTCTTCTTGAATAGCTGCGAACAGGTCCGCATCGTAATCTGCGATGTTCATATCACGCTTAAGCATCTGTATCTCCTGACTCAGATTTTACTGAAAGTTTCAAAAAAACCACACAACGACTAAAAGCAAACGTTTTCGTCACCGTAATATGGCGCACATTCTACATAATTTGATCTGGGTCATAAAGAACAAATTACAGAAATCATCATGCAGTTTTTTCATAATGGATAGTGAGGTAACTCATGCTAAACAGTAAGTTGGATAATGATGAGTTAGTATGTCAACCATTCTGCTTTACACCTTGTAAAGCTGCAATTACATAGGTTTACCTCAATTTTCACTCTCTATCTACCGAAAATATTACTTTTTCTTTACTATGCTCGCCATTCTTAGCTATTAAAATTATTTATCGATGCGAACACACACACGTAAAGAAGATTGGGTTGCCATTTTAACGGGAACCTTTTTGGTCGCACAAGGCGTCTTCTTTCTCCAGTCCGCTCATTTACTAACAGGTGGAACCGCTGGTTTAGCACTGCTGATCAGCCAGTTAGTCCCAGCCTCATTTGGTAGCATTTATTTTTTGGCTAACACCCCTTTTTACATTTTGGCTTGGAAACGATTCGGTCATCGCTTTGCCATCAACAGCGCGCTATCCGGCGCATTAGTCTCTATTTTTGCAGACCATCTTTATTTGGTAATTTCTTTGGAAATGGTCAATGAAATTTACTGCGCCATTGCCGGGGGATTATTAATGGGTCTTGGCATGTTAATTCTCTTTCGTCACCGTTCCAGTTTGGGTGGCTTTAATGTCTTGTGTTTGTTTATTCAAGATAAATTTGGGATCCCTGTTGGCAAAAGTCAGTTGATTATAGATTGCTCAATTTTAGCTGCTTCTGCCTTTTTTGTTTCGTTTTCCATTGCCACACTGTCTGTGCTCGGGGCTGTCTCACTTAACCTTGTATTAGCAATGAATCATAAACCCACACGATATAGCGTGACTTACCCTTAAGCTGTCGCAATACCCATAAGATTAAGAAGAGATAAAAACACAACCAAATTTAGCCTTAATTCTTACACCGTAAATGCCCCCCATTATTTTTATTTAAACATTAGCTGGCTCTTATATAGAGGTCCTCTAACAAGGTGACCAAATTAAGCTAATGCAGTAATAGCAAGTGATTACATCATCTTATCCGACTCTCCGTACTCTATCTCAAATTGAAAAACCCAAAATACAGTCACCCATTCCATATATCACACATCACGTCTTATTTTTGATGCACCTGATCAGTTGAAGTCGTCGGAGCTTAATATGAGAATGCACTGCTAAAAAATAATTATTATTCGTTACCTTAATAATTGAGCGGTTAGGAGCTTCTACAATGGGTGAAAGAGGAAGGATCCGTATTTCTAACTATCAAGGTAAATTTTTCTACCGCCTGATAGATTGCTTAGTAATACTGATCACAATGTATATTACACTAAAGTTTCACTCACATATCGTTACTATGTCTTATATATCTGTGGGACTTTTAGGGGTTATTTTTTATTCATTTATTGCTGAAAGCCTTGATATATACAGCGGTTGGCGAACCACAAAACTTAGAGTTTTAACTCTACACACTGCTTTTTGTTGGGCTTCAACTGTTGGCTGCTTAACTTTAGTTGGTTATTTCACAAAAACTGGAAGCGATTTCTCACGTTTAATTTTAGGTTTTTGGTTTGTCGGATCATTTATTTTATTACTGCTTTGGCGCTTCGTCGCATTTACAGTCATTTACTATCTACACAAAAAAGGTTATCACACCACTAAAGCGGTCATTATCGGCATGACACCGCAGGGTCTGGAACTATCGAAAAATCTCATCAATAACCCTGAGTTAGGTATTAAACTGACGGGCTTTTACGATGATAGGGGTGATGAACGTATCGCAAGCGATATTCCAGTGCTCGGTAAAGTTAATGATGCATTAACACTTGCCAAAAACGGTGAAGTAAAAAGTGTGTACATAGCACTACCAATGCAAGCCCAGCATCGAATCAGCAAGATTCTAGAGGCCTTTTCGGATAGCACAGTGAATACCTATATTGTGCCGGATTTTTTCACCTTCAATTTACTGCATTCGCGTTGGTATACCATCGGCGATGTTAATGCTTTTAGTATTTTTGATACACCGTTCAATGGGTTAGGTACGTGGCTAAAACGTTTTGAAGATTTAGTCTTAAGTAGTCTTATCTTGATTTTAATCAGTCCTGTCCTTATTGCGGTTGCAGTAGGCGTAAAACTCAGCTCGCCCGGCCCTATTATTTTCAAACAGATGCGTTATGGGCTGGATGGAAAGTCTATCAAAGTATGGAAATTCAGAAGCATGCGTGCCATGGACAATGGGAACAAAGTGACACAAGCAACAAAAAATGATCCCCGAGTGACTCCTTTTGGTGCGTTTATTCGGAAGACGTCACTAGATGAGCTACCACAGTTTATTAATGTGCTTCAAGGTCGAATGTCTATTGTCGGCCCTCGCCCTCATGCCGTAGCGCACAACGAAGAGTATCGAACGATCGTTAACCGCTACATGCTGAGACATAAAGTAAAACCAGGAATTACTGGCTGGGCACAAATTAATGGCTGGCGTGGTGAAACCGATACGCTAGATAAAATGGAAAAACGTGTCCAATTTGATTTGGACTATATACACAGATGGTCGTTGTGGTTCGACATCAAAATCGTATTTCTTACCGTATTTAAAGGATTTGTAGGCAAGAATGCTTACTAGAATGGATAAAGCATACTCATATGAAAACAACTAATTTAAATAGAATCGCGTCCTTTGGTTTGGCTTTTTTTGCGTTATCAGCCGTACAAGCAAAACCGCAACCCAACCCAATTATGACTGAGTCAGGGATTGCTATTGTACCGTTTTTAAACTTATCAACGGGTTATAACGACAACTTAGCAAAAGCGTCACAAGATCTCGAACATTCCCAATATTCAGTGTTCGAACCAGGTATCGGTTTAGCAATAGAGCCGACAAGTGGCCAGAAACATCGCGTAGGTTATCGACTACAAAGAGGCGATTTTTTCAGCTCTAGCAAAGATAACTACACTGACCATTTCTTTGATTTAGCCAGTGACTGGGAGCTCAATTCCAAGCATCGAGTTGACTTCAGCTATGCTCTTGCATTAACTCATGAACAGCGTGGTGATAACGATACGACACTCAATTTGTCGTACAACGAATACAACACCAATAACGTCAACCTCGGTTACGGTTTTGGTGGTGAAGACGCCAAAGGCCGAATAGAAACCAACCTTGGTTGGGGCAATTTGGACTATAAAAACAACCAAAATATTACTCAATACCAAAATTGGGATGAATTACGATTCAACAGCTCTCTATACTATAAAGCGCTGCCAAAAACATCGTTGGTTTTCCAAATTATCGTTAATGATAGGCATTATAGTGATATAGCCCCAGGCTCAACTCTCAAAGACAGCACCCATTATATGGGATATGTTGGTACCTCGTGGGACGCAACAGGGAAACTGCAGGGAAATGCCAAGGTCGGTATGCAACATAAAGATTTTGAATCCTCTTCTAGAGAAGATTTCGACTCTTTTTCATGGGATATTGATGTCACTTATCTCATCCGCACATACTCTGCAGTGCAGTTGAAAACAAATCGTAAATCAACCGATACTGACGGTACAGGTGATTCAATCGATACCAAAGTGTATAACGCAAATTGGACACACAATTGGAGTGACATCATCTCTTCTAACGTCGATTATTCTCTATTAAGCGAGAATTACACCAGCACTGCTCGCGACGATGACACCAGTAAGGTAACACTTTCATTAAGCTACGATTTTCGTCGTTGGTTAACATTCAAAGTCGGCTACCAACTTGAATCGAGAGATTCCAGCATCAGTTCGTTAAGCTACGATCAAAATGTTTATTACTTTGCTATTGAAGGTGTGATGTAACTTACGATGAAGTACTTCTTAGTCATTCTATTGAGTTGTCTTTCCTGGTCAACATTGGCCAATGAGAGTTTTTATAAGTTAGGCGTTGGGGATCAAATTCGGATTCAAGTTTATGATGAACCAGAGTTATCTATTGAAACGCGTGTGGGTGACAGTGGTAACATTGATTACCCTTTTTTGGGACGAATTAAACTGAAAGGAAAAACAATTGAGGAAGTAAAAACTGCTATCCACAATGGTTTAATCGATGGGTATCTGGTTAACCCCAATGTTTTTGTCAGCATAGTCGAATATCGTCCCTATTTTATCAACGGACAAGTGAAAATATCCGGGAGTTATCCGTATCATCCGGGGTTAACCGTAAACAAAGCCATTACGATTGCGGGTGGATTCACTGAGCGAGCGTCTAAAACTAAGATCTATATATCATCAAGTGATGCTCCTGAGGCCAAGCCAGTAAAAGTAACATTGCTTCATAAAATTCAGCCTGGTGACATTCTCACCGTAGAAGAAAGCTTTTTTTAGGTAACTTAGTTGTATGGAAAACTCTTTAATTAAAAATCACTTGAACTCAGATGAAGTTATTGATATTCGTCAGTATTTTCATGTTCTTCTCAACTATAAATGGCGTATTCTACTTTTTTCTACAATGGTCACCGCCATTGCCGTATTGATTGCATTATCGATTCCTTCGCAATATACCGCTCGCGCCTCACTGATCATCGAATCAAAACAAGCAAAAGCCGTTTCGATTGAAGACATCTATGGTTTAGATACCAAAAGCCAAGAATACTATTTGACTCAAATAGAGATCTTGAAATCAGACCGAGTCGCAGAGGAAGTCATTAAACGCCTTAACCTTGCCAGCCACCCAGAATTTGACCCTACTGTAGAACATAATCAAAAAACTGGGTTTAAATTCGATGTATTAGAATGGTTTCCTGTTCTAAAATCGTTCAAGAAAGAGCCAGCGGAAATATCACAGGAAGACCAAAACTATCGAACTAGCCGATTGGTTCTGGCTAAGTTTAAGCGTGGGCTAGAAGTTAGCCCAATAAGAAAAACTCAACTAGTGAATATTTTCTACACCAGTAAAGACCCTAAATTATCGGCTCAAATTGCCAATGAGATTGGTAACGTCTTTATGGATAGTCATATCGAAGACAAACTTCAAGTTGAACTGAAGGCGAATAGCTGGCTCAACAACCGCATGGGTGATTTGCGCGAACAACTAAAAAAGTCAGAAGCTCAACTACAAACATTTTTAAAATCTGAAGGGCTAGTTGATATCCAAGGCGTTGAAAGCCTAGCATCTCAAGAACTTGAAGAACTGACCTCTCAATTGAATAAAACGAGAGACAGACGCGTTGCAGCTGAAACTCTTTATTTGGTCGCTCAAACGTACAGCCGTCAAGATGGTGACCTCTCTGCCCTTGCATCTATCCCAGAGATCTCTAACCACCCGACGATACGAGATGTCAAATTGGCTGAAGTGCAAGCTGAAAAGAAAGTCTCGGAACTATCAAAACGTTATGGTGACAAACACCCAAAGCTAAAATCAGCTCAAGCCGAACTAGCCTCTGTTAAACGCAATTTAAATTCCGAACTAAAACAGCTACTAAACGGGATCAACAATGAGTTACAGGCTGCTAAGCAAGCAGAGAGTTCTTTACACAGGGAACTTGAGAAACGCAAATCAGAGTTTCAAAGCCTCTCCGTAAAAAATGCACGATATTCAGAGCTAAAGCGCGAAGTCCAAACAAACCGAGAGCTGTTTGATCTCTTTTTAAGTCGTCAAAAAGAGACCAGTGCATCGAGCGACTTTAATGCTACGATTGCTCGTTTTACCGATTTTGCCAATCCGCCCCTCACCCCAAGTAAACCGAACCGTAAACTGATTGTATTATTAGCGTTCGTCGCTTCGTTTGGTTTGGCATGTGTTGTTGCTTTCATTGCTGATGCGGTAAACGATACATTCCTTGATGTAAAACAGGTCGAAAAACAGTTATCACTAAGCTTGCTCGGTATTATACCGGCAATTAAAACTCGAGGCCCCCTAACGCTAAAAACCTATTTTGATTCGAAACACCGAGAGCTCACAGAAGCGATTAGAACCGTTCGGACTGGTTATTTACTTGCCAACACCAACAAAGATCATCATGTGGTAATGGTTACTTCTTCACTACCTGAGGAAGGAAAAACAACCTCGAGTATCAATTTGGCTTTTTCACTGGCACAAATGGAAAAAACACTGCTGATTGACTGCGATTTGAGAAAACCGTCGGTTGCACACCGTTTTGGCATCTCTGGTTCACAGCCAGGAATGAGCAACTTGCTCATAGGTACGCATACCATAGAAGAGTGTCTCTATACCGATGAAGAATCAGGGCTTGATGTTTTGGCAGCAGGAGTCGTGACAGACAATCCTCTTGAACTTATCTCCTCGCCTAAGTTTGCCTCACTACTCGAAGAGCTAAAGACACGCTATAGCAGAATTGTGATTGATACACCTCCATGTTTAGCCGTTAGTGATGCATTTATGCTGTCGCAGTACGTGGACTCGACCATACTCGTGATCAATGCTCCACACACACGCACTAAAGTAGCTAGAGATGTGGTTGGACGCTTAACGCAGCAAGGAGCGAGAATTGATGGCGTCATATTGAACAAACTGAACACCAAAAAAGCCTCTAATTATAGCGGTTATCATCAATATCAATCCTATTACGGCCCAGAAAAATAACCATGAAGGTCGTGAATCACCCTTTTTTAGCCCATGTTTTGCGTTTGAGCATTGGGCTAACTGCACTCGTTACTCTCTATTTCGCATTTCATTTTTTGACGGCGTCCATTTACGCGCTAGCAACAGAAAGAAATATCGACTACTGGACAAAGCACAGTGATGGTGTAACTTTAGAGCAAGTGAATGAGACAAAACTCATGATACTAAAGGCCCTACAACACCACAGAGACCATCCTCATTACCACAATTTACTGGGTAAGGTCTATGAGTGGGAAGCCTATTTGGGCGATGATGTAGATAAAGAGAGCCGCTTGCTCAATGCAAAAAAGGCCTACTTGGAAAGTGCATTATTGAGACCCACTTGGTCAGACACATGGGCTGATTTATTGGTGATTGAAACTCAGTTGAAAGGGGAAAATATTGCTCTCTATTTTGCACAAGCCGACAGATATGGGCCTTTTACACCCAAAGTGAACAACACACTTTCCCAGATTGGCCTAAACTATTGGTCTATTTTTTCAGCGCCGCAGCGAACTATCATTATTGATCACGCCGCAAGAGCATTAGCTCATCCTCAAAGCCGAGGAGAAGCCTACCAATATCTAAAATCAAACGGTCTCTTAAAATTTACCTGTGCAGCTATTATTTATAACCCTCAACGTTATACTGAGAAAAATAGTCTCTGCAAGAGAGCGCTAGAGTGATCTCGATGATAAAACATTATTCAATAAACCGGCCTATCGCCTTGTTCATGTTAGCCTTGCTTTCTTTTGGTACGGCTTCGCTATCACTGGCAAAAACACTGAATATTCATGCTGAGATACCGATGTTTTTGGAAAAATCACTCGGCGGTGATATTTATCTCCACTTTACACTTGCGCTATTCATTACCTTGGTTTTTATTCGAGTAATTTCCGCCACTCTTTCCCCTATACAAAGCATCTTTCTCGCCATAGTTATCGTCTCGACCTGTTGCGTAATTGATGAAAGTTTACAAATGTTATCGCGTTCACGATCATTCTCTTTGCTCGATTTAGGGGCAAGCTTACTTGGTATAACAATGGCCTCAATAATCTATTACGTTACTAGCAGACTTCAATCTTCAAACTTATGCTCCAAACTAAGACAACCTCGCGCATAAAAACGCCTTAAGAATGAGAATCGAACCCTTATTAACAGAAGTACGATATCACTGGATGTACTACTTCACTTATAATCATCGCAACAGTAAATCGTAGGCTTTTAGGACTTACCAATGAAAAAATCACTATGGATATTTTGGATTGCTATTTCAGCTTTGCTGGCCAGTTCAAGGTTATATGCCGAAACTGAAATTACTTGTTCACTTTATAAAAACCATAAAGTGGCCACAGACACAATAAGAGCCAGCCTAGAACAAGCAGACGATGCCATTATTTCTCTGCAAGCTTTAATGAAACTATGCCCAAGCATGGCACTAGAAATGGCGGACCTAGCGTCTACTCTACACCCACAACTAGCACTCGATATCTTCAATACAGTATTTGACCATATATCGAGTGACCAAGTCGCAGCTTTGACTGCAATACTCGTTAAAAATGCACCTCAAGAGATGCGTTCTGAAGTCATTCAGCTTGCTGTCACTAAATCACCAGAGTCAGCTCAAGCTATCGTTGATGCTGTTATTGCAATGGATTTAATGGACTCAACTGATGTGATTGTTGCTGCAATCTCCGGTGGCGCTGACCCAGCGACCATTACTGAACCGACAGCGGCAGGTACTCCATCGGCTTTACCTGGTGGCTTACCTCCAGTCGCAACGGTGCCAGGTAACACCACTACACTTGGAACCGGCAATGGCAGTGGTGGTGGTACCGCTTCACCAAACTGATCGTTTAATTCGATGCTTTCATCCAGTTTAGGGCAGGTATATTCCTGCCCTTCTTAATTGATATTAATAGTATGCGTCTAATAGAAAAATCCATTTTCCCAATATTTCTCATTTTTGTATTTTGGCTGCCCATACCTTTAGGTAGTAATCGCCCATTAGCATGGTCATTCAATGAAATCTGGATTGCATTGCTGCTTATTGCCTGTTTATTCAACTACTCTTTTGAGCATTGGAAAAACTGTCTGATAAGGGGAAAATTAGTCATCATTCCCATCGCACTTATCACTTGCTGGTCATTCATCCAAAGTATTCCACAACTTGGTATAACTCAGGATCCTAGTTTAGTCTTTGTCTCTGCAATCAAATCGCTCCACTATTTCCAGTTTTGTCTTATTGCTCTTGTCCTCATCGATACACCTAAAAAATTAAAACTTCTCGCAGTAGTCATGGTTAGCAGTGGAATTTGCCAAGGCTTTTACGCTGGCGTGATTTTGCTACTCAACCTAGATCATTCGATAATTTTCAAGCTGCCACTAGGAAATAGAGCCTCCGGAAGCTTTGTCTATCATAATCATCTGGCAAACTTCTTGATGCTGAATCTCTGCATTGGATTTGGCTTATTAATTGCAAAACTCGATAGCTCACACAAAACCGGATTTAGAAATATCACTAAACAGTTTTTAGCCGTGTTGCTGTCTGATAAAGCCTTTGTACGTTTAGGGCTCGTGATCATGGTGATTGCATTAGTCTTAACACGCTCAAGAATGGGAAATATGGCTTTCTTTATCGCCTTAACCGTAGGTTGTGTGCTGTTGCTATTGTTTTACAAACCGAAACCCAAAAGTGTTTATGTGCTTATAATCAGTTTATTCATCATTGATACGTTCATCGTGAGCCAATGGTTTGGATTGGAGAAAGTCAAACAACGTCTTATTGAAACTAGCTTGGAAAGTGAATCAAGAGATGATGTTGTCAGATATTCCCTAGTTGCAATACAAGAAAGGCCTCTGACTGGCTTTGGGGCTGGTACTTTCTACTCCACTTTTCCTTCCTACAATCAAGGAAAAGTAAAACTGTTTTACGATCATGCTCATAATGACTACATCCAATTCACCTTAGAATCAGGCCTTGTCATGGTTTCGATATTAGGTGTAATGATCTTAGTCGCCGCCCAACGCGCATTTTATGCGTTTAAAAACCGCAGAAATAGATTGATGAAAGGCATCGGATTATCATCCATGATGGCTATTATTGGTATGTTGATACACATGAGTGTTGATTTCCCACTTCAAGCTCCCGCAACAACACTTTATTTCTTGCTGTGTTTATTGATGGGACACTGGTCAAATTCAATGCCGAGTCTGGTCACTCGTTCAAAATATTCCTGATATATAAAAATGACTTTAAGTTGCAGGTAAACGAATGTATCCAACACCGCGCAGCTTCAAGTAGGAATGGTATACGTCCAGAGCAATCCCTACTCCATATCTGGTTAATAAAAAATCCCTCGATTATCTCGAGGGATTTTCAATTATTGAATTAAAACGATATCAGTTAATCGAATACAAACTGCAAGCCTTCAACTAACCAGCCACCAGTCCAAACATTGATCTGCTTGATGCGTTTACCTTGCGGCACAGTGTACGTTTCAACTTTTTTGTTGCTCGCATAGTAGGTTGACCCCAATAACACGCTAGAGCCATCCTTCATCGTGAACTTAATCGCCACTATGTGGTAACCACCCCAGTTATAAAGACCAGAGGTAACTTCCACGGATTGCAATTGATCAAGAGCAATCGGTGCTCTTAGCACACCACCGTTAGTACCTTGTACCGGGCCGCCCACCAAGTTATTGACCGTCGTGCCGATCGCATCGATCGCAAAACCAGAACGCAGATACATCTGGTTATCCGCCGTCACTACACGTTGTGATTGCTGAGTATTTGAGTAACCAAAAATTGGAGACTCACCACCCACCGTTGCACGTAATGTACTCGAACGGTATGTATTATGGCTCAACCAACTTGGTGTCGCATTTGTAGGCACTACACCATCTTGAGTAACATTCGTCAGATGGAAAGCATGCTGGTTCCAGATGCGAGTTGCATTCTTCCAAGGTTTTGCACTGTCCGCCGATTCATAAACAAACACACCATGGTTAACGACATAGTTTTTATCAAAATCATTCGCAACAACAATCAGCTCTGCGTTGTTATCCCCCGCAAGATCAACAACAATCGGGTACTCCCACAAGGTTGAGGTCGAATGCGCGAAAGAGGCTCTTTCCTGGCCCGTTCGTCCATCAAGAATTCGCACTCTGGCATGATCCTGAACAATAACTTCATCAATACCATCGCCATCAAAATCGTAAGCAGAAACACCAATTTTACCACTGCCAGTATCATCGTTAGCAGCAGACCAGACGCGATCACCTTTACTGTTGTACATATCCACAGCAGTATATCCAGCGTAAACAATGCCTTTCACATCAATATCATTAGAGCCACTACGAGAAGCCAATTCAAATTGCAAACCATCAACTAACCACCCCTCAGTCCACACTTTGATACTCTTAATTTGGCTATCGGCTGGCACATTAAAACTCTCGGTCTGCTTAGAATACGCGTACTTTTTCGACCCCATCCTAATAATACTGCTATTACTCATTCTGAAATCGAGCGCAACGACATGATAACCACCCCAATAATACTTACCCCAAGTAACATCAACAGATTTGACGTCTTTGATATTGACTGGTTGGCTAAGGTTACCACCACGGCCACCAATAAGTGATTGAGCTGAGCTCCCCACAGCATCAATCGCTAAACCAGAGCGTACTGATAATTTAGCATCCGATGTGATAGTAATCGTCGATGGATTAGTATGAGAACGATATCCATAGACTTTTGACCATTCATTGTTTTCGATAACTTTGGCTTTACCTAAGAAATTAGAAACAGCTTGTACGCCACCACCTGGATTTGTACTGTTATTCACTTCCCACTTTACGGTACCGTCGTGTTCTAAAACAGCAAATCGTGCATTTTCGCCTGTTGCGAAAGCTGCCGGGACCGAAGCCACAATTTCTGGACGCTCATCGTTATCCAAATTAACGAGCGATGAAAACCACACCATATCATTGGCTAGATACTGCCAATTGACGGCACCACTGTTTTGGTACATTACACCACCAGAAAAGACCTCTTGCGAATTATCGCCATCGATATCCACATTAATAGAAGATGGGGCCCAAGGATGACTAAATACAAGACCTGACTCGTAATTATAAACGCCATCTGAAGATAGAATCTCGACACTACCGTCCCCATCAAGATCTGCGAGGGTTATAGAGCCAACTGAACGGCCTCCAGTTTGTGCTTTGAGAATCTGTTTCTTTACATGACCGTTGTTATCCAAAATATTTAAATAGGGGCTAGATGTATTGGTTGTAACGATTTCAACTACACCATCACCATCTAAATCAGCGACAGCTGGTGAATATCTTGCGTCAGCAATGGCTTCACCTTGCTCATAAGACCACAACTCCGAGCCATCAACACCGCTTAAAGCTCGAACTAGGCCTCCGTTAACATACTTGCTCCCTTCAAACGTCACAACGATAAGGTCAGCAATGTCTTTTTCATCAATATTACCATCGCCATTATCATCATTCAGTTGAGCAACAACTGGAGTCGCCATCACTTGATTCGATAATGGCTTAAAGCCACCGCCTTGCCATGACCATTTCAACTGCGTGCTAATGGTGTCAGAAGGTACATCAAATGACACAACTCGCATAGAACGAGGGTGTGAAAAATCAAGGAGTTCACCATTGTAAGCTTTCACTGATTTCAGTTGTGCATTAGATGTATTACCACCGAAAACAGCTAAACGGTTATAGGACAAATTATCCCAATCACTAAGTATCACTCCAAGACCTTCTGGAGCGACTATATCGACAGCATGTCCATAGATATAGGAAGGGAGCGAATAACCAGAACGCTCACCTTCTTTAAGACAAAAACGCTCACCATTTTCACGGCTCACGATACAAGCTTCAGGATAAAGTTCCGATGCAAGGACACGCATGGAACGAGGATGAGAAAAATCTAGAGCCTGCCCGTTCAATGCTTTAACATTTTTTAACTCACTGTTATCAGTATAATGGTCAAAAACTGCCAAGCGATTGTAAGATAAATTATCCCAGTCACTGAGCATCACTGAAACACCACTAGGTGCTAAAACATCAACTTGATGATTATAAATCCAAGATGGTAGCGAATATTCTGAACGCTGCCCTATATTTAGGCAGTACTTATCTCCGGTTTTCCGGCTAATAATGCAACCTTCCTGATCTGCAGCTTGAACCATTGAGCCACCCAATGAGATCATTCCTACAGCGAAAACCAAATATTTTATTGTCATGAAAAAGTTTCCCTCTACTAAATATGCATACCTTCCCAACCAAACTGCGTTCGATAGGCTAAAAGTACGGTTAGCAAGGCCAGCATAATGCAGATACCTTGCGAACATGGATAAGGTGACATAATTATCAGTAGACGTGCATCTTATTACAACGACACTTCGATGAGATACAGACTCAAATATGAGACGAATCAAATATGAGACAAATTTCTCTTATAAAATTTCATTTTAAGAAATGCCACTCTAGCCACTCTAGACACTCTAGCCACTCTAGCCACTCTATTAGTCACAACTAGAAAAGCGCTAGTAAAAAACTTTACAAAAATCAACCATAGTTAAAATAGAAACAAATACAAATTCATCCTATAAAAATTTTTCTTTCAATAATAAAAATAAAAATTTGCTATTAGTAACAAGATATCTCTTCCACATTCTTCTAGGCTCTTGAATGATACGGTATAACCATTCCAAACCAGAATTTTGCATCCAAACTGGGGCTCGATTTACTTTGCCAGCAACAACATCAAATGTCCCACCGACTCCCATAACGAAGTTAACACCTAGTTCATCTTTCCATTTATTAATAAAATTTTCCTTTTTTGGTGAAGTAATTGCTACGAATAAAAGCTTAGCTCCCGATTCCTTAACTTTATTTACAACAAACTCTTCATTATCCCAAAAATATCCGTCATGGTAACCAGCAATAATCAATTCTGGATAAAGTCTTTTAACCTTATCCGCAGTCTGAGTGACCACGTCAGATGTTGCTCCAAGTAAAAACACTGGGAAGTCTCGTCCAGCACTCATTTCTAATAAATTGTAAAATAGATCAACACCAGCTACTCGCTCAGGAACATTATGCCCCATAAATCGAGCACCAAAAACGACTCCCATTCCATCAATATTAATTAAGTCGCATCCCTTGACTGAATCAGATAACGTAGGATCGGTCTGCATATTTACTAGCTTAGCCACATTAACTACAACATGTTGTAAAAAAACACCTTCGCTTATCTTATTCTCAATGAATGATACTGTCTCGGACATTGTAGCAATATCCATAGGAGATCCCAAAAATTCTATACGTTTCATCTAATTAATGACCGCCATGTGTAATAAAATTATCAATTCAATTTTTATTCAAAAAAATATAACGTTGATAATATGAGAACGAATAATAAACCCATGCTTTTGTCCAGCGAATATAATCAATTTTATTTGTATAATATTGATTCTTCTGATAAACAAATCTCCGCTTATTCTTTAAGTATAATATTTCAATAGCATTACTTATTATTCTATCGGCCATAATTAAGTCATCAGCCGTACCACCAACTTTAAGCAGAGTAAGCACAGCCTGAGATACGCTATGCATATCAAGAGGATAGCGGTTATTATGGTAATACTTAGCAGTACCATCTGCTTCAAAAAATTGGGTTTTATAAAATTTAAAGCCAAGTTCAATACTTGATTTAAACTCATCCGTACTTAAAGAATCAGCCAATAGAGTTAGGGCTTCTAAGTTGTACCCCGTATGGAAAGAGTCGATAAACTGATGGTGGTGTCTTGTACCATAGACCCAAGAACCCTCATAACTTTGAGCTAAAACTGATTGTCTTGCAACAGCTAAGGACAATTTCTTATACTGGCTATTACCTGTAATACTAGCAATTTTTGCGACCCAAGCGGCACCCCATAAACTGGCGTTGTATACTAGTGCGGTCTCTCCTGGGATGTAAGAGAAAAAACATTCACCATCTAGTTCTGTGTAGAGATGTTTAACTATAAAATTCGCAGAATCAATTGCTGGCTCACGATATTTATCACTATTAATAATCTCCCCCAACGCCCAAAGTGCTTGTGCAACATAGACAGTCGTGATTACATTAGGTTTACCTTTTGGCACAAAGAATGCGCGTGCATTCCAATCAAAATGATAACCCCAGCAGCTGTGCCCCCACAAAGTTCTATCACTCTGCTGTGTTAACAACCAATTAGCCAACTCTACCGCTTCATCTAGGTAACTCTGCTCATTTGTTGACTGATAGTTTTCTAATAAGCCTAAAATAAATAACCCAATCCCTTTAGGATTTCGCTTGTCAGGAACAAAGAATACTGTTCTAAAATTAATGGCAGAGCGCTTATGAAGTTGAGTCCAAAATAAACCAAGTAAGCCCGTTTTGGCTCTAGGAAAAAAATAAAAAAATTTACTATTTAACCCATCAAAAGGATCCTTTCCAGCATAATCATTAATTTTTGCATCTCTTAATAAAGAAGAGACGATATCTTCCACACTAATCAAAGTAGGTCACCTAATTCTTGCCAAATAGAATGTTCAATCATCTTCACAACCTTAGCCGGAGAACCCGCAACTATTGAGTTATCTGGAATGCTATTAATAACAACAGCGTTTGCTCCAATTATTATATTATTTCCAACTTTTATGTCACCCAAAATCCTTGCGCCAGCACCAATATATACATCATTTCCTATCTCTGGACATGACTCTTTTAGCTTTCTTCCTATTGTAATACCCTGGCCTAAGCAAACATTATTACCAATAATCGATTTTTTATGAATGACACATCCTATCCCTCCATACATAAAACGGGAATTTTTCCCTATTTTCACAGAAGCTGGGACAACGGAATTAAATAGTAAAAAAGAAATAATTTTTATAACATTTGGGATCAATGGAATTCGATTCACGTATGCCCAGTGAGATATACGATAAAAATATATCAAATTCATCACGCCACCTTATTCCCAATAATATTTTTCGTTATATACCTATATCGTTCAATAATATTAAATAACAATCCTGATTTTATATAATCAACAATTTTCCCTTTAAAGTTTCTAGGAGGATTTATTGGTATACAACTAATTTCTGGTGCTAGATAGTGAATGATTTCTTTAAATAAAATATTGTTATAGTATTTTGTATATTTGTATGGCAAGCAAATCATACGTTCAATAATGTAGTGTGTAGCAAATGGATTGACTTCCTCAAATGCTATATCTGACTCAGAATTACCAACTGCCCCCCAGTTACCTAGTTTTTGTTCAATGTAATATAATGAGTTCTTGGGATAAGAGCTAGCATATAAATGTTCTTTACAACCAGCTAACCATAAATTTGTCTGAAAATTGGAGAAGCGTGAATTTACACACTGATATTTAAAACACAAATAATTACTCTCGATATTTTCTTTAGGTGTACCATATACAGATCGACCAAATTCCCCGACGCCGCAAACGTTGATATGTTCAGGCAAGATTATAGAATAGTTATAGACTTCTGGGAGCCGTTTTTCAGTAGCGTAAAAAACAGAATTGGAATATTCATTTTTAAATGAATCAGGTATTTTATCCACATCTAAAAAATCAGTATGGATCGTATATTTCACTCCAAGTGTATCACAAATCCTCTTACCGATGACAATATCCGGATGATCGTCATTTAAATTTTTCAACTTATCAATAAAGTAATAGCATCTATGTTTAATTTCTTTTGTAGCAGCGGCCATCACCCTAGAATCATTACCTGCTGTAACAGCGATTGATAATGGTGATACTTCAGAAAAAGCTTTTAAAATGGCTTTAAGTTCTTCTGCAACTTCTGTCACAACCTGATTAATATCATGGTACTTAAATTCAACTTGAGGCCAATAACGAACAACTTTCATATCTCTAATACTTAAAGCATGGTTAGGAAGTACTTTTTCTATCTCATTAAAGATAGTTTCATGCCCGATCCAAGCATTACCATTTCCTTTTTTTGGAAAGACTTCCTTATAAAATTTATAGGCTTCTTCATTATGTGTAAGCTTAATACTTTGATATTGCAAGAGACTAATGTCTGTCGCTACCAAACCGTAACTACTAGAAAAATTAATTTGCGCAAGTGATGTTGCATCAGCTCTTAACATATCAACTTTACTATCACTATAAAATAAATAGTATCTTCCACAGCACCTCGATAGAGATTTATTGATGATTGGAAAACTTATATCTGAATTGTCAAGTTCATTAACAATAATCCTTAAGTCAAATGAATCAAACTGTGGATGTACTATCTCACCTACAATTAATAGGGAGAAAAATCTACCTATGTACTGGTATACTTTATTATGACTATCAAAATAAATTGAATACTTAGTAAAATCAATACATCTGAATGTACTGGGGACAGAAACTTCAACATTCGATGCGTCACTTACAAGAATTTGTCTTTTAAACATTTTAAGGTTCCAACTCTAAAATCGCTTGCCTAAATTTTCCATTTTTTGTTCTTGGAATGGATGAAACTTTCTTAACAAGAACACGCATATCTTCTCCAAAATATGTTTTAATATTTTTTTCTAGAATTTTTTCTGATTGTTGATCATATCGACGATCAACAACAACTAAAGCTATTATTTCATCTATTCTTTTTTGCTTAAGCTGAAGCTCAACCAAACCACACACATTTTTTGGGATATGGTTAAAAATAAGCACCTTACGCCCTGAAGTTGACAGTAGAAACTCACCTTCTCTACCTTGAATACTTTTAATTGTTAAAAATGGAAGACCACATTCACATTGATTGAATTCGGAACTAACACCAGAGAATATGTCTTCTGTGTTATACCTAATTAATGGCATTTTAGAGTTATGGAATCCCGTCGCAATTAATTTATCATCAGAAAACTCATAATAGCCATAGTCTTCAATTAAATGCATCTTACCGTATTTACACGTACCTGCCGTTGCCACCCTTTCACTCAATCCATACCAACTAAAAACCTTACAATTAAAAACGCGTTCGATTACTAGTTTCTGATTATCAGAACAAGATTCCGATGAAAGGACAATCCCTTTAATTTTTAGGTTTACTGCTAACCCTAATGACTCAATTAAATTAGCAAACAGAAATATTGCAGATGGATAAGCTTGAATTATTTTTGGTTTATAATTATGTAATTGCTCTAAATATTGTCGAACTGTTTCCTCGCTCAGATGATATACAGACATCATTAACATTTTATCAATCCTGTTGTGACGCCAATAAGGTGAGGTATTTTGCTCTAGAGGAACAATAAGATCAGCTCGTAACCAGACTCGCTTATCACCTGGAAGATAACCAGCCCATGTCAATTGTCGATGACTTTGAGCATGATCTTCTATAATCGCGGATAATCCGGAATAGAGGTTTAGTGGCTTACCTGTCGTACCTCCAGTCTGAGACTTAAAAGTATAAGAAAATTTTTTAGAATCATTTAGAAATGCACAGGGAGCGATACGAATATCTTCCTTACCAATGAGCGGAAAATCATCAATATTAGATGATTTTACATTTTTATAAAAGGAAACGTGTTCCTTAGCCTGATCTAATGTTATCTTTAATAGGCTTCTTTGTTGCTCAAGCAATTTCTCTCTAGAGATATATTGGTTACTATGTAATTCTTTTATTCTTTTTTTAAACAACCAATTTTCTCTCAATAATTTAAATATAATCGATTTAATGTTAATCATCAGTTCTTGCAGAAAAATAGGTGACTTTTTATAAAGTGAGCTTTTATACATTTCTATCTAAACCTAAGGCTAAAGACATTGCAAGAATCTGATTATTTATACTGGCTTCATTATGAACTGTATTTAACGCCTCTTTAGACATTCTATTTTTAAGCTGAAAATCATTCCCTTTCTCTTCAATAAACGCAGTCCAAGCACTTAAATCTTTCTCTTTGAATAATACTCCATTAACATTTTGCTTCAAAAAATTTATTTCAGGACTGTGGAACGAAATGTCCTCACTTAGCAGTGGTAAACCAGCGCTAAATGCATGTACAATGGCTAATCCTACATAGCCAGGCATTACAAACCAATCAGCACTTTTAAATATTATTGCAAGCCGATCTTCATCAAAAACCTCACCTAAAAACAATGCATGTATACCAAAACATTTACATAATTCTTGCCAGCTTTCTCTCATCTCTCCATCACCGACAACAACCAGTGCTACTGAATCTTTATTCTTTGCTTTTCCCAAAGCATTAATAAAGTTTTCTAACCGTTTGCCAGATCTAAAACGACCTGAAAAAAGATATACAGTTTTATTTTCTATGTTATTGTCCGATTTGAATTTATTAATGTCTTCTTCTTTTATAGGAAGATAGCTATTGATTAACTTTTCTGTATTAAGCGTATTTGGAGCAACAAATATCTTTTCCTTATCAATTCCTTTATCGACAAGGTATTCTTTCCCTGGTTCAGAAAACACGATAATGGCATTTGCTTGCTTTAAACATTTATTTATCACAGAGACTCTAATCTTATTTAAAAAACCATTTAATCCACTATCTGGTCTGCGGCAATGGTCGTATCCATGCGTCCAATAAACAAGCTTTGTTTTTGTTATTTTACAAAATAGAGATAAGCTTAGCTCGGTTAGGTTTGAACTATTAGGAAGAGCTAGAATCACATCCGGTTTATATTGGATTATATATTTATAAGCATAAGGCAATAGATTAATACGTTTAGACCATTTTAATATATCTGTGCTGCATATATAGTTTAAGTTTGCACATGGCTTTATATAATCTTTAATTTCACCGTCAGTTATTACATCAATTTTACAGTAATAGTTAAGCGTTAATTTAGTGAGAACTTCATTTCTATATCTTTGCCAACTTGCATCTTTTGATAAAAACAAAACATTTCTATTCATTAATTATTTTCCTATGGCATATTGAAGAAAGATAGATAAGAACATAAAGCACCCATAATAAATTATTACTTCTAAAGAAATCTGTTTCCATAAAAGAATGAATGATCAAAAAAAACAATATTGCTATGAATAAATAATTAGATCGAGTTATTTCAAATATGGAATGAATGACAAATGCAATAAATATTGGCACACCAATATAACCTAACATTATCCAAATATCTAAGTAAGTATTATGTGATTGATTTAACTTTGTAATAAAGAAATCAAAATCCCCACCATATAACACGCTAAGTCCAGCATCACCAACTCCCCAAAAAGAACGATAACCAAAACCTAGCCATTTATAATCATTCATCTCGAATATCACAAAGTCCCATATTATAGCTCTACCAGTAAAATCAAGCCCATAATCAGACAATATACTCGTATCAACTAAAAGGAGGGCTAAAAAAACAAAACCAGAAGTAAAAAATATAGATAAAATGACATTTTTCGCTTTTAACCACTGGTAATTAATCAGCATATATATGAAGATTGAAGATGATATCACTAGCGCTAACGATGTCTTGGATTTTGATATTATAAGCAAAACAAAAACAGTAAATAACAAATATAAATTTAATTTATTCTTATTTTTATTAATGAAAATATCATACATAACTATCAATAAAGATAGAGCATAAATATACCCTGCAGTATTTTTGTGTCCATGTATCGCTCTAAATCCAATATCTTGCCAAGCAAAAGAGAATGGAATACTTAACACTCCAATAATAACAATAGCGATAGCAAAAAACTTTAGCACATTGAAGATATCATTAAAATCTAAATATCTTATCACCATCAAAATGAATGTGATTAAAAATATTTGTTGTAATAATCTAGTAAATGAAGTCAAAGGTATTTCAGACCAAAGGCATGATATAATTGAATACAGAACCAATATCCACAGAGGCCACGCTTTTATAATAATAATTTTAAAAAAATCCTTATTATTTTTAAACAAAAAAACAATAGAAATCATGAATGAAGACAACATAATAAGTCTATTAACCATATTAGATGATATTTCAATTTCAGACACAAAATCACTGTCACGAACAGCCAATGATGGAGAAAACACTCCTGCAGAATTTAATAAGAATACGAATAGCAGACCAGATATGAAATTCTTATAGCTAATTTGCATAGAATAGCCTTTTACTTATAATTTTATATTGTGAACAACAGAAATGAAGAAGCTCACCTATTAAGTATCCAACAATAATTCCAATGGCTCCATAATATGTTCCTAATATTGTTGAAGCGGCTACGCCTAAAGTAGAAACAATAACACCCATAACCGCTAAATATTTAAATTCCTCAGCTACATTTAATATATTACTGTTTGAAAATTTAAAGACTTGGACCATGCAGACAGAAAGCCAACAGCATAATAGATCAAATCTAACTTTAGTTTCAAATATCATTTCTATATAGTTAAAATTACTTAATACCAATATCGAATAAACAGTTATAAATAGAAACATTGATAATATAATCTTTACACTGACATTTTTAAGTATATTTTTGTCATTTTTATATAATTTAGCCCATCTAGGCTTTTCAGACATATAGATACCAGAAGCTACTAGATTTATTGGCATAACAATTAATCGAGCTATAGCTAAAACCGCTGTTGCTTCAACGCCAATAATGAGTGTAGCTAAATAGGTATAACTATTATTTTGTGCCCAAGTCGCTAACGAACCAACAGAAGACCAACGGCCTACACTCCATAAGTCATAATAAGATACTTTCATTTCACTTATTGTTGGTAGCCTAAATTTAAGTTTATAAGTAATAATTACTATTGATATAACACCCGATATTATAGACACTAAATATATATAATTAAGAGTCACATCACTTTCATTAAAGAACAAATACAATAAACCTAACATAGTAGTAAAAAGTGAAACAATAGCAGACAACACTATCGTGCCACGAAGCTCGAATACATAGTTATATACTCGATACAAATCTCTACTTAAATATAGAAAAAAAGAGCAGTACACCAAAAAAAACAATGAATTTTCAAATTCAAAATATTTGACCAAAAAGAATGCAGGTACAATAAGAGCCATATGAATAATATTAGCAAATACACACAGTGCATTACTCTTCCTGATTTTTATTTCATATTCAGAGATTTTTGCATATTTTACGGATAAGGTTGTATGGAAAAATGCATTTTGAAGCGTAGAGATCAGCATTAATCCTGAAAAAAAATTCATGTATACTGCATAGTCTTTAGGTCCTAACTCTCTAATAATAAAAAAAGATATTAAAAAATTAGCCGCACTTATTGTTGCTACATCAATCACGCCACACAATTGATAAAATAATTTTATTAATTTACTCACCATACATTTTAGTCTCTCTGCCAAACAATCCCTCAATTTGACCGAGCCTAGCAATGGAATTTACCAAAAAAATAGTTCCCTTTCTTTTCCCAGTGAAAGCAATAAGTGGAAGTGAAGCTAACACCCCAAATAGTCCAACTATTGATCTAGTGGTAATTATAATTGCTTTTTTATCTAGAGAATAATGATTTTTTCTTATTTTAGAAAAGGTTTGCCCTCCCCTCCTGCCTCTTTTTATAGCATACTGTAAATTAGCTCTATCAAGAGACAAATATTCGAAGACTTCAGTTTCATCGCACCAAGTCAGTTTTGCCCCATGTTGTTTACACCGATAGAAAAACTCAGAATCCTCTCCTCCAGACTGTCCAAATGCTCTATTGAATAGTCCGACTTTTTCTATTAATGCCATAGATACAAGAGCATTTCCTGTATTACCAGTAGAAAGTATAGTACCTGTTTTTTTTCTAACTCTTTCAAAGAGTTTAGAAACAATTACCCATTGAGATGTCTGTGGATAATAGCAAGTTATCACAGGACCAATCACAACATCTGTATCATACTGATTAAGCATCTTGGCTAAACTAATGAAGTAATTAGGTGAGATAGTTTCATCATCATCTAAAAAAAGAATGTAGTCTGATTCATTATCATTTGCGATTCCAATGCATTTATTACGCACATCAGATATATTCCTTGAAAACTCACAATGATAAATTACATTTATATTTTCATTATAAAATAGACTTGCAACTTCATTTGCACTTCGGTTTTCATCATTATCAACTATGGCTATAGTTAAGATAAATTCACTGGTATCATTTGCTTCAAATATTGAAACCAATAATTCCTTTAATTGTTCAGGGCGACGATAGGTACAGATCCCTATCGTTACCTTTTTTTTATTATTTGTCATTCCTATGACCTAAAATCTCTGTTCGAGAAGGTTTTTAAGTTGTATTTATGACAACTTATTCCTACCGATACTATAGTAAACAAAACCTTTTTTGGTCATCCGTATCGGATCAAATAGATTTCGGCCATCGAACAATACGGCTTGTTTTAATTGCTCTTTAATTTTGACAAAATCTGGAGCTTTAAAGCTTTGCCATTCAGTACAAATAATCAATGCATCGGCGTTTGTTAGTGCAGCTTCTTTTGTGCCCATAAGCATTAAATCCTCTCGGCTCCCATAAATGCGCTGAGTTTCCTCCATCGATTTTGGGTCATAGGCTTGTACTCTTGCTCCTGCCTCCCATAACTGCTGCATCAATACTCGACTCGGTGCTTCACGCATATCATCCGTATTTGGTTTAAAACTTAATCCCCAAATGGCGAATGTTTTTCCCGACAGATCAGGGCCAAACTCTTTTGTAATATATTCAAATAGTTTATGTTTCTGCGCATAATTCACCGCTTCTACGGCTTTGAGAATTTGAGACTCATATCCTATTTCATCGGCAGTGCGAACTAGCGCTTGTACATCTTTAGGAAAACACGATCCGCCATAGCCACAGCCAGGATAAATAAATTGAAAACCAATTCTGGAATCAGAACCGATCCCTTGACGAACTTGCTCTATGTTTGCACCCACCCGCTCAGCAATATTTGCCATTTCATTCATGAAACTAATTTTTGTGGCAAGCATACAATTCGCAGCATATTTAGTAAGTTCAGCACTTTTAATATCCATCACAATAACTTTTTCATGATTTCTATTAAAAGGAGCATAAAGCTCTCGCATTAACTCTTCGGCTTCTCTTGAGTCTGTACCAATCACTATTCGGTCAGGACGCTTACAATCATCAACCGCCGCACCTTCTTTTAAAAACTCTGGATTAGAGACGACGGAGAACGTTAATTTAGACCCTTTATTATCCAGTATAGCTTGGATAGTATTCCTAACTTTATCTGCAGTACCTACTGGCACGGTTGACTTATCAATAATAATTTTTGGTGATTGCATATATGTCGCAATCGTTTCAGCGACTTTAAGGACATACTTTAAATCCGCAGAGCCATCTTCATCTGGAGGAGTGCCAACCGCAATAAACTGCAAATCGCCAAAATCCACGCCAACTTTGGGATCGGTCGTAAAGCTAAGGCGTCCCTCTTGGTAGTTTTTCTCAACCAATGCGGTTAAACCTGGCTCGTAAATAGGAATAATGCCCTTTTTAAGATTTTCAACGCGGCTTTCGTCTATATCAACGCAGCAAATGTCATGGCCAGCATCGGCAAGGACAGCCGCTTGCACCAAGCCTACATATCCAATACCGTAAAATGTTACTTTCATCTTAATTCCTTTTATACAACACCACGAGTATCAATCACTACTTTCTTGGCAAACGCCGTTTTATCTGCTTCTTTAAAATCTCGGTGATCAACCAGCACCACAACGATATTGGCTAACTCTAAAGCACGCTCTAGCGAGACTAGCTCAACATCATGTTCTGTTAACTTACCCGGTAATTGGTGGATATTTGGCTCTACCGCTAGAATTTGTCCAATATTGTCTTGTGCTAAATGCAAAGTGATGTCTAAAGCTGGGCTTTCACGTAAATCATCAATATCGGCTTTAAAGGCCAAACCTAAGCAGGCAATGACTGGTTTTTTGAACTGATCTGCGGCTTGTTTTACCTGATCAACGACCCAGTGTGGTTTACCATCATTAACATGACGAGCAGCAGCAATCAGTTTTGCTTCTTCTGGGCAGCTGTTAACAATAAACCAAGGGTCAACTGCAATACAGTGCCCGCCAACACCTGGTCCTGGGTTTAATATGTTGACCCGAGGGTGGCGGTTGGCCAATTTAATTAATTCCCAAACATTGATTTTTAATTTCTCACAAATAAGGGAAAGTTCGTTCGCGAATGCAATATTGACGTCGCGAAAGGAGTTTTCTGTTAATTTCGCCATCTCCGCCGTACGAGAGTTGCTGATGATGCATTCGCCTTTAACAAAGGTTTTATACAGAGCCATCGCTTTCTCGCTACAAGATTTACTCATACCACCAATCACTCGGTCATTACTGACTAATTCTTGTAGTACATAACCCGGTAAAACTCGCTCTGGGCAATGCGCTACTTTAATGTCAGCCGTATCACCTTTATGCTGTGGGAAAGTTAAATCAGGACGAGCCTCTGCTAGCCATGCGGAAAGCTTTTCTGTCGCACCGACTGGGGAAGTACTTTCCAATACCACCAAGTTGCCTTTTTCCAATACTGGCGCAATAGCTTTAGCGGCCGCTTCGATATAGCTGAGATCAGGCTCGTGATTGTCACCTTTAAACGGCGTTGGTACCGCCACTAAAAAAGCATCAGCTGGTTCAGCTGTCACCGTTGCTTTTAGTTTGCCAGTCATCACTGCACTTCGAACTACGATATCTAAATCCGGTTCGACAATGTGAATTTCACCTTTGTTGATTGTATCGACAGCGTGTTGATTGACATCTACACCAATCACTTCAATACCACGCGAGGCAATAACGGCAGCCGTTGGCAGGCCGATATACCCTAAGCCAATCACAGAGACTTTACTAAACATCTTATTTTCCTTAAATCTTATCTTGCTAGAATGTCGGCGATACGTTGACAGGCTTTGCCATCACCGTATGGATTGTGTGCTTGACTCATGAGTTGGTAAGCGCGCTCATCACTAAGCAACTGGTCTAACTCTTCACAAATCAGCTGTGTGTTAGTCCCAACTAGTTTGACCGTACCCGCGCTTACCGCTTCAGGTCGTTCGGTGGTGTCTCTCATCACTAATACAGGCTTCCCTAGCGACGGTGCCTCTTCTTGGATACCACCGGAATCAGTTAAAATGATGTGTGCTCTGTCCATCAAATAGACAAAGGGCAAATACTGTTGTGGATCCACTAAGAAAATGTTTTCAATGCCTTTTAAAAGACGATTGACGGGCTCTTGAACATTCGGATTAAGATGTACCGGATAAAGAATTTGACAGTCAGGGTGACGCTTTGCTGTGATGGATAAGGCTTCACAAATACGCTCAAATCCATCACCAAAACTTTCACGGCGATGGCCTGTAACAAGAATGAGTTTTTTATTGTTATCAAGCATCGGAAACTGGTGTGCCAGCGTAGCATTGAGATCTTGCTCGTTGTGAATCTTGTTACGGATCATAAACAAGGCGTCAATGACGGTATTCCCAGTAATATGGATGTTCTCGAGGCAATAATTTTCATCCAATAAATTTTGTTGAGATGTTGCCGTTGGTGCGAAATGGTAGTGAGTCAATGCCCCCGTAAGCTTGCGGTTCGCTTCTTCAGGCCAAGGGGAATAAATATTGCCGGTGCGTAATCCAGCCTCAACGTGGCCGACTGCAATTTGCTGATAATAACAAGCAAGTGAAGTCGCAAACGTTGTAGCGGTATCGCCATGAACTAAGACGATGTTTGGTTGAAAGTCTTTTAGAACCGTTTCCATACCGTTCAAGATTTTAGTCGTTACTGTCGTCAGTGTTTGCCCTGGTTCCATGATATTAAGATCAAAATCGGGCACCACTTCAAACAACTCTAAAACCTGGTCAAGCATTTCCCTGTGCTGGCCAGTGACGCATACTTTTGTGTCGAAGCGGTTATCTTGTTTAAGCTGATGAACTAGAGGCGCCATTTTAATTGCTTCAGGTCGTGTACCAAACGCAATGAGTATTTTTTTCACTTTATTTATTTCCTTGGGCTAAACTAAACGACTGTTAAGAACAAACTGTTCAACGCTATTTCTTCAAAAAAGCAGATAAAAATGGTGAATAGCAACGGTTAAATACGCTACCGCCACTAGATGTCGCCTCTAGAATGCGCATTTTCTTCACATTTTTTTTGCTTTATGTATATAAGAGAAAACTTATTAACCACCCATATTTAATCACCTACTTACAAACTATGAGTAGAAATTAATTGCCAAACTGTTGCTTTGTTTTTTGGGGTAGGTAATCAAAAAGTCATATAAAACTTTCTATGTGCTACACACAAAGTTTCATTGCACTTTCCTTTAATTGATATTGTTTAGATATATGTTCGATGATCCCTTGGGCCCCGCTCTCTATCAGTTCCAAAACCCGTTCAAACATATGAATATTTCCTTTGTAAGGATCAGGGACTTCCGTGACACCGATGTGACTATGCGATAGAAACAGTGAAAGTTTCTCTTTATGTTTAGCAGGACAAATGTCAATCAGATCCGCTAAGTTGGCTTTATCTAAGGCAAAAATAAGATCAAATTTTTCGAAATCCTCAGAACAAACCTGCCTTGCTCTTAAATTTGACATTGAATAGCCACGCTGCTCAGCGACAGATATTGCTTTGGGATCTGGTTTTCGGCCCACTTGATAATTCACAGTACCAGCGCTTTCAACAAATAAATTAATTCCATGTTGTTGCGCTTTTTGGCTCAAAACAGCTTCAGAAAGCGGTGAACGGCATATATTTCCCATGCATACGATGAGGATAGAGAGTTTTTTATTTTCCATGGCCATTACTGATGCATTCACTTCATTTTGTCTCTGTATTAAAGAGGTGGATAGAGTATCGCAAGGCGCATTGCAATGGGTGTCTCAAAATTGAGTCTATCTATAATTAATACCTAAGATTTAAATAGGAAAAATGAACTGGCTATTTTGATGGATTATCGAAAATGGCATTAACCATTTGATATCTCGCTTGTATATTCAAATAACTTGATGTGATAAGCCGGCCGCATGTGATTTCATCTAATGGGCATAGATAACGGTGAATGGAATAGGTGTGAACGGTGAACAAAGAAGAGCCTGCAGGGCGCAGGCTCTTGATACGTTAATCAGTGAACACTTCTGGTTTTAACATCATGCAGCAGTTCTTGATTAAGTTCAGCTTCAACATGACCTGGAGAGCGTGTTGATGCCGAGACCAAACGATACATAGCAGGGATAACAAACAGAGTGACTAAAGTGGCAAAACCCATACCGAAGAAAATCACTGTACCCACCGCAACTCGGCTTTCATAGCCTGCTCCTGTCGAGATAATTAATGGGATGGAACCTGCTAAAGTAGTAAAGGCGGTCATCATGATTGGCCGTAAGCGCCTTGCTGAAGCATCAATAATTGCTTTTTCAAACTCAACCCCTCGGTCACGCAGCTGGTTGGCAAATTCAACGATCAAAATGCCATTTTTGGTCACCATACCGATCAGCATAATCATCCCAATTTGGCTATAGATGTTGATACCTTGTCCCATAATTGATAGACCAAGAAAGCCGCCAAACACACCCATCGGCACCGTCAACATCACCACTAACGGGTTGATAAAACTTTCAAATTGGGCGGCTAGTACCAAATAAGCGACAAGCAGCGCTAACGCAAATACAATGGCTACGCTCGATTGGTTTTCTTTAAAATCTTTTGACTCACCTGAGTAACTAATGGAAATATCACTAGGTAGCGTTTCAATGGCTTTCTGATCTAGAAAATCAAGCGCTTCGCCCAACGTGTAACCAGCCGATAAATTTGCAGTAACCGTGATCGCCTTTTGCTTATTGTAATGAGACAAGCGGATTGATGATGCCACTTCTTCCACTTTCGCAAGTGCATCCAGTGTAACAAGCTCACCGGATGCGGTTCTCATGTAGATCTGGCTTAAATCGGAGGCGTTATTGAAGCTATTTTCGTCCCCACGGAGATAAACATCATACTCTTCGCCACGCTCAACAAAGCTGGTTTCACTCTTCCCGCCGAGCATCACTTCTAACGTATCTGAAATATCCGCGACACTGATCCCCAATTCCGCGGCACGCTGCCTATCAATCGTCACCACCAGTTCAGGTGTCTTTTCGGAATAATTGGTGTCAGCACCTTCCATAAAGGGAGAACTTTCAGCTTCCGTTTTTAACAATTCAGCCCATTTTTTTAGTTCAGGATAGTCTGACCCACCCAACACAAACTGAACAGGCTCGTTAGAGCCACCACGAAAGCCGGGCATAAAGGGCATAACTCGTACATCGGGAATTCCCGTTAGCGCTTTTTTTACCTGCCCTAATGCTTGTTGAGCGGTGATGCTTCGTTCGTTCCAGTCATCCAAAATCATGATAACAAAACCCGTCTGATCACCCGCTTGCCCACCGAACGCGGGCGATTGAATACTAAACGACTTGAGAAAACCTTTGCCAACCAAGGGCATTAACCGCTGCTCAACAAGATCCATATTGGCCGACATCCGGTTATAACTGGTCGCATCCGCTCCGCGCACAAAGGCAAAAATAACGCCGCGATCTTCTGAAGGCGTGAGCTGAGAAGGCACTTTCTGCATCAGAAAATAACTGCCACCAACGCATGTAAGGATGACGAGCGGTGCAGCCCATTTCCAACTGATAGCAAAACGTAAAGAGGATTTGTAACTCGCTTCTAAACGGCCAAAAACACGATCAACAAAGCGATTAAAACGGTTTGGTTTGACATTGACCTTTAAAATCTTGCTACCGAGAACGGGCGTTAAAGTTAACGCTATTAGCGATGAAAAGAGAACCGACATGGCCAAAAGTACAGAGAACTCGGTGAACAACAGGCCGACCATACCGTCCATAAAAGAGATCGGTAAAAAGACCATCACTAATACCAATGTGGTGGCAATCACGGCAAAGCCGACTTCGCGCGTCCCTTTATAAGCCGCCAGCAGTGGCTTCTCTCCCTGTTCTATGTGATGAAATATATTTTCCACCACCACAATCGCATCATCAACAACCAAACCGATGGAAAGAATCAGCGCCATCAAGGTGATAAGGTTAATGGAGAATCCGAAATAGTAAGCGGCAATAAAAGAAGAGATCAATGATACTGGCACAGTAACGGCTGGGATTAGCGTTGCCCGAACTTGGCCGATAAAAATGTACAGTACCAAAATCACTAAACCACCCGTGATAAACAGTGTGCTATACACTTCCGAAATTGAGCGATCAATAAAGACGGTCGAGTCGTAGTCAATGGCCAAGCGCGTTCCTTTGGGTAGAAACTGCTGAATATTATCGACTTCTTGATGGACACGCTGCGCCACATCCAAGGGGTTAGCATCTGACTGTGGCACAATGCCCATGCTCACATTAACCACACCGTCGCTTTTGAAGGTTGAGTTTTCGTTCTCAGCGCCGATGAAGACATCCGCGACATCTTTTAAGTAAATCGGCGAATTGTCACTTGCGCGCTTAACCACCAAATAGTCAAAATCTTGAGCCGTTTTGTACGCTCGGTCGGTACGCACCGACATTACTGTCGAATCGTTACGCACTTCCCCGCCCGGGCTTTCAATATTTTCACTGCGCAATGCACTTGATATATCAGAAGTCGTGACACCACGCCCAGCCATCAGATTCGGCTTGAGCTTGACATACATCACCTTATAAAGGCCACCAGACACATCCACAGAACTGACACCAGAGATTAAACTAAAACGGTCAATCAAAGCTCGTTCGATATAATCGGTCAGTTGGGTTCGATCCATCTCTGAAGAACTGAGATTAATGTACAAGGAAGCTTCACCAGAGCCATTATTTTTAAATACGGTTGGATCATCCGCTTCATCGGGTAATGAGCGCTGTGCTCTCGCAACGGCGTCGCGGATATCGCTCACACCAGTATTGAGATCGTAACCCAGTTCAAATGTAACGGTAATCCGTGACATGCCATTACGCGTGGTGGATTCAATTTCATCAATCCCGCTAATGCCTGCCAGTTGATCTTCCAATACAGAAGTGATTTGGCTTTCAATGATGGTAGCTGAAGCCCCTGCATAGCGAGTACTGATTGAAACCACCGGGCTTTCAATATCGGGCATTTCCCGGACCGAAAGCTTAGAAAATGACACTAGACCAAAAACGCACAACAGTAAGCTTAATACCACCGCCGCCACAGGGCGCTTCACTGAAACATCGGATAACCACATTATTTGTCATCCTTTTGTATCGGCGAGCCATCCACATTGACTTCAGTAACGGCAATGCCGTTTCTCATATTCACGATGCCTTGCACCACAATCTTATCGCCAATGGCTAAACCTTTATCAATCACCACTTGATTGTCGATCCGCGCGCCAAGCCAAACTTCCGTGCGTATTACTTTATTATTGCTATCAATCACATAGACATAGCGTTTAGTGCCTGAATATTCGAGTGCTTGAACGGGGATAATGGGCGCTTCAATCGCTGGGAAATTCAACTTAGTAGAAAGCAACATCCCGGGTTTTAGCTTGCCATCTTGGTTATCGAAATGAATACGGACACGCAAATTCAAGGTTTCACGGTTAATGCGTGAATCAATACCCACAACTTTGCCGGTAAACTCGTTTTTTGCCCAAGCATTACTCTTCGCCGTCACCGTCATACCTTTACTGATTAACGAAAGGTAACGCTCTGGCACTTGGATATCGAGTTGCATCACCGATAGGTCATCTAAAGTCAGCAATTCCGTCCCTGCACTGACCATTTTGCCCAAACTAAAATCAATAAAACCAACGGTGCCATTAAATGGCGCGCTAATGCGCAGATCGTTTAAATTTGCGTTTGCTGCATCTAAACGTGCTTGAGCAATATCAACACTCGCTTTTTGCGCATCGATTTCCGTTTGGGTAATGGCGTTCCGTTTGACCAAACGTTCAAACTCTTTCAACTTACGCTGTTCATCGTTCAAATAGGCTTGAGCCTCTGAAAGTGCGGCTTTGGCTTTATCATCATTAAGCTGAATTAAGAGCTGACCTTTCTTGACCTCTTGATTGGCTTTAATCGCAATATGGCTGACCTTTCCCGAAACTTCAGATGAGATCTCCACTGCTCGTTCAGCTTCTAATTTACCAATAAGTGAAAGAGACTGAGACACTTGATGAGTTGCCACACGCTCTGCGACCACCGCAACGGCTTGTGGTGCTTGCGCAGCGAACGCACTTAACGGTGTGGTAAGCAAGGTAACCATCATTAACGAAAGAATAGACGTGTTTTTCATAGTTTTTATTCAACAATAAATAGACTGATTGAATTGTAACTGCTTATACGACGCTCGAACGTCAAGGAGTGTAAATCTTATTAAATATCTGTAACGTGCGTCATAACTTAGCCTCCTCCGGCTGCTTTTTAGGCGTCACACACAGGCTATACCCAAACAACTTGAAGTTGCAGGTAGGCGGCAAGTAAGTTCATCCCCATGAACATAGATAAACTATGTGATTGGGGTGAGCGAACGTAGCCAAACACCGCTGCAGCTTCAAGTGGGAAGGGTATAAATAGAGCAAAACTATCCATTCCTCCTCCCTTTGCCCAAAAAGGCAGCATTCAATTCAAAATCATAAGAAAAAGGCTTTACAGAGAGAGCGAGTTTGCTATCATGCGCTCCGCACTTGAGCAATGCGTTGGGAAAACGTTGTTTAAGCATACTGTGAGCCAATAGTGTCGTTATAAGCACTATAAATCACATTGTATGAAAACCCTCTGGAGGGGTTCCCGAGTGGCCAAAGGGAGCAGACTGTAAATCTGCCGGCTCCGCCTTCGATGGTTCGAATCCGTCCCCCTCCACCATATTCTCTCGCAAGAGAAACCTTGATTGATACGTTGGGAAAACATCATTCAAGCCTATTTTTAGAATAGGAAAACACCCGGAGGGGTTCCCGAGTGGCCAAAGGGAGCAGACTGTAAATCTGCCGGCTCCGCCTTCGATGGTTCGAATCCGTCCCCCTCCACCATATTCTCTCGTAAGAGAAACCTTGACTGATATGTTGGGAAAACATCATTCAAGCCTATTTTTAGAATAGGAAAATACCCGGAGGGGTTCCCGAGTGGCCAAAGGGAGCAGACTGTAAATCTGCCGGCTCCGCCTTCGATGGTTCGAATCCGTCCCCCTCCACCATATTCTCTCGTAAGAGAAACCTTGATTGATACGTTGGGAAAACATCATTCAAGCCTATTTTTAGAATAGGAAAACACCCGGAGGGGTTCCCGAGTGGCCAAAGGGAGCAGACTGTAAATCTGCCGGCTCCGCCTTCGATGGTTCGAATCCGTCCCCCTCCACCATATTTTCTCGATTGAGAACGATAAAAAGCCAGCTTTCGAGCTGGCTTTTTCGTTTCTTTACATCATAGCTCTATAAACTGACGTCACTAAGTAGTCTAGTTAACCCTCAATATACTGAAGTAGAGCGGTAACACAGCTTTGTGCATCACTGCAATTGATACTCTCTGGCAGTTCAGTCTGCAATAAAAACCCTTGTTCCAAAGAGTGGCAAGATGAACTTTCACTTAAACAAATCGGAACTCCTTGAGCAGAAAGGGCATTTAATAACAACAAAGCCGTTTGTATATTTCCCCCAGCATTGGCGGCAAAATGTAGCTCAAACTCAGCAGCGCTATTGAGTGAGGTCAGCGCATGCTCTAATTGAGTGTCCAATTCGGTTAAAGAAACCGAATCTAAATCACTAAAGCTCAGCATGCCTTGGTTCCTATCAGCATACTGCCAAGCAACGATATCAACCTGCTGCATATAGGCTCGCTGCATGCTTTGCGCGACCGCCTGAATGATCACCTGCATTTGGTCACTGTTGCTTCTTCCACCACTGTCTTTGACTGATAATTCAAAAATATACGTGCCAGCAATCGTAGGATAAAACGCCGTTGCTTTCAGAGAATCTGCATTGATCAAAGTAAGCGATTGAGGCCCAGAAACTTGACGCCAAGACTTCGTTTTAATTTCATATATTGATAACTCAGATTTCGCCGTTCCGCTCAACGTAATACTATTTACTGGCAGTATTAACATCTGATCAGCACCAGCATTAACCGTAGGCTTAGTCAGCTTATCCGTATCTTTCAAATCATCGGCTTTACATCCCACGATAAGTGTGAGCACACTCAGGATCACGAACAACTGGTTTAACTTAAACATAATATTTTCCTGTGATTAAGCATTAGAAGAGGTAACTGGTACTGATGGAAAGAAAGGCGACTTCACTACCGTCCAAATACATTGCAGCATCTTGTTGCGCGTAATCCATCATCACATTCGATTGCGTATTGGTTTGGCTGAGCTGGTCATTTAAGCGAACCCCATCGCTGAAGGCTGAGATCCATTCCATCGGTTTAGTGGCACTGGTAGATGAGAAAAATACGCCGCTTAAAAACAGCGCTAATAATTTGGTATTCATGCTTACTCCTTGTGAGCGGTCTGATTCACCGACCCATTCAAGGTAGCATTCTCAATACAAATAAATCGTCAGCAGTTTATTGACCATTTGTATCCAGTTTGGTCACATTAGGTAAAGAAATCTGTTTCGGCCATTGCAGTTCAAAACATGCGCCCCCTAATGCTGAACCATTTACTTTTACTCTAACCTTGCCTTGATGCCAACGAGTGATCTGTTTAACAATCGCCAGCCCAAGACCATGGCCTTTTTCACTATTACGCTCTTGATTATTCACTTGAGTAAAGGGCTCAAAAATACGCTCAATATCATCTGGCGCAATACCGGGGCCATCGTCTTCGACCACCAAAAAAAGTTGCCCATCAGATTCGTTCAACGAGAGATGGATCTCTTGCTGCGCAAATCGCGCGGCATTACTCAGCAAGTTTTTAACGGCCCGCAATAAAGCTCGATTATCGACAAATATCGTTTGCTGTCGCAACGAATCCAACACGCTGACACGCAATGTGAGTTGCGGGTTTTCAAGCTGGAAATGCTCCGCTTCTGCAACCAAATTGTCGGCAAAGTGGCAATAAGAAAAATGGCGAATATCTGTGATACGGTTATAGCGCGACAAAACAAGTGTCTGGTTAATCAAATGATCGAGATCTTCAATACTGGAGTGAATCACTTGGCGGTATTTTTCTTTCTGACTTAAGGCAATGTCTTCATCCTCAAGCATTTCAAATGCAAAGCGTAAACGGTAGAGCGGTGTTCGTAAATCATGCGCCACGGCGTTGGTTAAGGTTCTTTGGCTGGCAATCAGCTTTTCGATGTTATTCGCCATGTTATTAAAAGAATGACTGAGCTGAGAGACCACGGACAGCCGAGACGTCGTCGCTCTACGAGATAATACTCCTTGGCCAAATTCATTCGCCGTTTTTACCAGACGTTTCAGATCTCGCCATAAAGGATAAATCCACATAACTAAGGCCACAGAAATGGCTAAAAAAAAGAAACCGCCGATAGCCGTGGTGAGCTTTAATTGGGTTTGGTAGGAAATATTGTCCTCGACGCGTAACCACGTATTCTCATCCACCGCAGCCAATAAGATCATGCTGCCTTGTTGATTGATATAACTGGTCATCTGCTCTTCATCAGCCAACAATTTACTTCGCTCGATGGGTGACAAATCTTGCTCTTGCAATAGACTCAACTCTAAAGGTATTCGGCTATTTTGCTCAGCAATACTGGTTTGCCATTGAGTACGTGGTTGGCTACGGAGATCTTCTACCGCGAGGTATAATGTACCTCTGGACTGGTTAAGCGCAGCGAGTTCTCTCGGTTCATTGATCGCGAAATAGAGCACTTTGTCACTGTTCAACACTCTTTGCAAAAGTGCCATAGGATCACCATCTTGAAAAATGATCTCGCCTTTTTGCAACGCTTGATAAACTTCTGGGGAGGAGTGGTAACTGTCTAATGCCTCTAATCGAAGTGGGTAACTGAAATGCTTAGCATAGCCGTCAATAATCGTTGTCCACTCAGCTTGAGGCGCTTGACGCAATTTTTCAGATAGAAACGTAAAGTTACTCTGATAGACAGGCTTATAAAACTCTTCAGAGATACTGCGGCTAAGATATGGGATCGGATTAAATTGCGTGGGAATACTGAGTAATAAGATTGGCAGAAACACAGCTACCCAGAGTACCCAAAAAGATCGAATCATGACCACTTCCCTTCCGATACAGCGCAGAGCTGATATCCTTTACCTCGAACCGTTTTTATCAACTTAGGTTCATTAGGATCATCTCCGAGCGCACGCCGCAAGCGTGATATACGACGATCAATTGAGCGATCTAAACCATCATATTCAAAACCACGCACATGCTGAGCGATATCATCTCTCGTGACAATGGTGCCGACATGTTGGGCGAGTAGATACAAAAGCTCAAACTCGCTGGTCGTGAGTTTTATGGGCTGCTGCTCAAGTAATACCGCTCGATGCTGTAAATTCATCCACAAGTTACCTATGCACAATTCGTATTTGTCACTTTGACTTCCTCTTGCTTGCCTCCGAAGTAAAGCTCGAATACGTGACAGTAGCAAACGGGGCTTAACCTGCTTAACAACATAGTCATCGGCACCCAGTTCCAACCCCATCACCTGATCAATATCATCGTCCAACGCCGTTTGCATTAAAATCATACCGTGGTATTGATCTCGGACAGCGCGGCAGACATCCATACCACTTTGCCCTGGTAGCATAATATCCAGAATGACTAAATCAGGTTGCTCATCCAAAATCCGATCAACGGCTTGAATCCCATCCGCAACCGTTGAGACACAAAATTCATAGTGGTTGAGAAAATCTTTGATCAGTTCCGAGAGTTCTAAATCGTCTTCAACGAGAACCACTCGATAAGAGGGGGAGAGAGTACTGTTCATTGTGTTTCACATCCGTTTGCTAAGAACGCAAACTATAGCGGATTGTGTTTCATCTTTGTGTGACTAATTGTGACCAAGCAACAAAGTTGTGGTGTTGTTAAAACATTAAACAAACCATCAACAGCCGAACCTACCGCGTTGAATCAATAAGAGCACGAAGAAAGTACCATTGAGCCGTGACTCATAAACAGAGTCGATAAAAAAACCCCGAAAATTCGGGGCTGAAAAATGACTGAATCTATAGGGGTAGGACTCAATCAGGATACTAAATCGAACAAAATTACGCGTGTTTCATACGGACGAAGCACTTGATGTTCCAAAACTTTGAGTGGTTTTATATCTGTATAGTTGCCTAACAGGTATTTTGCTTTCTCAATCGGTAACTCTTTTGGCAGCACGCATTCGGTGTCAACGCCATAATAGTTATTGATACAGATCAGCACCTGTTTCGCGTTGCGTCGCTGGTAGGCAAAAATCTCTTTATGATCGGGTAGCAAATCGGTGTAATCACCATCGGTAATTACACCGATTTTTTTGCGCAGCGCTATCAACTCTTGGTAGAAATAGAACACCGATTGCTCATCAGCTAACGCACATTGCGCATTCAATTCTTGATAGTTTTCTGCAATGTCTAGCCAAGGCTGACCTTGGCTAAAACCAGCAAAGCGCTCTGCATTCCACTGCATTGGCGTGCGAGAATTGTCACGGGATTTTTGTGCAAGAATGGCCATCATCGCTTCATGACTTACCCCTTGCTGGTTCACCATGATGTCGTAAATGTTAGTACTTTCCACATCTCGGTACTGTTCAATAGCGGTGTAGCCGGGATTGGTCATGCCAATTTCTTCACCTTGATAAACATAAGGCGTGCCTTGCATCATATGAATCGATGCGGCCAACATTTTTGCCGACTCAACACGATAACGTTGATCATCCCCTAAACGACTCACAATACGTGGTTGGTCGTGGTTACACCAAAAAAGCGCTCCCCACCCTTTACCATTTAAGCCCGTTTGCCAATGGTTGAAAATCTGCTTCAATTGCAAGAAATCAAATGGCGCTTTCGTCCATTTTTCACCGTTCGGATAATCCACTTTTAAATGGTGGAAGTTAAACACCATCGACAACTCTTTGCCGTCCAAGCGTGAATATTGTTGGCAATGTTCAAGCGTTGTTGAGGACATTTCCCCCACGGTGACACTGCCGTACTGTTGGAAAACCGCTTGGCTGATCTCTTGTAAAAATTCATGCACGCGCGGGCCATCGGTATAAAAACGGCGTCCATCACCTTGGTGATCATCACTGAAATCCTGCGCTTTTGAGATTAAATTGATCACATCGAGACGAAAACCATCCACCCCTTTTTCGGCCCAAAAACGAATCACTTGCTTCACTTCTTCACGAACTTGAGGATTTTCCCAATTTAGATCTGCCTGCTCTTTGGCAAATAGGTGCAGATAATATTGCCCTGTTGCGTCATCTAACGCCCATGCACTACCACCAAACTTTGACTGCCAATTATTTGGAGCCTGACCATTAATCGGGTCTTGCCAAATATAATAGTCACGATACGGGCTTGATTTATCACCCAACGCCGACTGAAACCAAGCGTGCTCGGTTGAGGTATGGTTAACCACAATATCCATAATAATACGGATACCTCTTTGATGAGCTTGAGTCAGCAGTTCATCAAAATCTTGCATGCTACCGAATTGAGGATTGACACTGTAATAATCCGAAATGTCATAACCGTTATCAACCATCGGAGATGAATAAATGGGTGTCAGCCAAATGGCATCAATTCCCAAGCGGTGCAAGTAATCCAGTTTAGAGATGATCCCTTTGATATCTCCCGTTCCTTTATTGCCGCTATCACAAAAACTTTTGGGATAAATCTGATAGATGGTCGCAGTTTTCCACCACTGACTATCACTCTTGGTTATAACCATATTGACAACTCACTTACCAAAATGAAAATGAGTGGTGAAAACTCACCACTCGAATGAAAGGTTATGCACTTGCTGGCTCTAGCTCGCCTTTAGCTTGAGCTCGTTTGTATAAAAACAGAGTAAGCAGAATTGGGACGGCCATCGCCACCAGCATCGCGATGCCGTAAATACCCCAGTATTGTGGTTGAATCGAAAGAATACCTGGTAAACCACCCACACCGATGCCATTCGCCATCACCCCTGCACTACCACAAATTGCGGCTGCAATAGCACTACCAATCATGGCGCTTAGCATTGGGAACTTGTACTTTAAGTTGACACCATACATCGCTGGCTCTGTCACACCCAAATAAGCCGAAATAGCCGCAGGAACAGAGATGTCTCGCTCACCGTGTTTTTTACTGATAAAGATGATACCGACGACCGCAGACGCTTGAGCAATATTTGACAGTGCAATCAGTGGCCAAATTGGCGTACCACCCATTTCTTGCATCAATTGCAGATCCACCGCGTTAGTGGTGTGGTGAATCCCGGTAATGACCAGTGGCGCATACAAGAAACCGAACACCATTGAACCGATAACCGCAAAATCGCCAGTCATTGCAGCTTTAGCCGCAAACGCGACGCCATCGCCCAATACGCGACCAAATGGACCAATTAAAGCGTGGGCCAAAATAACGGACAATATGATAGAGATAAACGGCACAACAACGAGGTAAAGATAAGAAGGGATGATGCGCTTTAAGTTTGTCTCAATAAACGCTAGAGCAACACCCGCCAACATTGCAGGAATCACCTGAGCTTGATAGCCGACTTTCTCTATCACAAACAAGCCAAAATCCCACACTTCGGGCATCTGCTTACCGATCAGATAAGCATTCATTAATTGAGGCGAAACCAGAGTCACACCCAAAGTAATACCCAGTATCGGTGTTCCACCTAACTTTTTCACCGTTGACCAACAAACACCAACCGGTAGGAAGAAGAAAATAGCCTCGCCAATTAACCATAAGAAAGAATGAACCGTGGCCCAAAATTGGCTAATTTCAACCAAAGTTTTTCCATCGAACATGCGAATGTCGCCAATGACATTACGAAAACCGAGGATTAAACCGCCGGTGATGATCGCTGGCAGCAAAGGAACAAAGATTTCCGCAAGATGCGAAATGCCACGTTCTAAAAAGTTCATGTTTTGGCGAGCGGCTTTCTTCGCTTCATCTTTAGAAACGGCTTCTTTGCCTGAAAGCCCGATTAAGATGGCGTAAACTTCGTCCACCTCAGTACCAATCACAACTTGAAACTGCCCAGCATTGGTAAAACACCCTTTAACCATGCTCAGCTGTTCTAGTCCTTTTTTATCCGCCTTGTCGGTATCATTTAAAACAAAGCGTAAACGAGTCAAACAGTGACTCACACTGGCGATGTTCTCTTTACCACCTACCAGCTCGATAAGACGTATCACGTCTTGCTTCGCTATCTTGGCCATACTTTTGCCCACCCTATATTGGAATACTGTCTGTTTTTCTTTTTAATGGGAACATTCCCACCTACAAGTGCAATATTGACATAAATAATAAAAGGTAAAAATGGGAACAATCCCATTAATTGAATAAGATCACAGACTAATTGTAATTCACTTTAAGAAATAAGGAGTTAGCTTGTTAGCGGTTGTTGAGTGATGTGTGCAGGGTTCATTTCATTATTAAGCTGTAAAATCAATAAATTAGCTGCTTTTTCTCCCGCTTGAGCATAGCCAGGATCAATACTATAAATATTAGGGAAAAGAAAAGAGAGCAGCTCATTACCACCCACACCAGTGACGGCGATATCATCTCGGCCCAATTCTTGGAGACGTTTAATCACGCCAAGTGCCAGAGTGTCACTGGCGCACACGATAGCTTGAGTCTGATCATTCAGCACTTCATCAACCAGTTGGTAGGCACTTTCATGATGCAAACGTCCAGTGCGATAATTGGGAGTGCATCCACTTTGTTTGCACCAATCTAAGTACGAATCTAAACGTAATTTACCTGTCGTTTTATCGCTAGGATCGACCCCAATGTAGGAAATATGAACTCGATTTTTCGAAGTCAAATGAGCAAGCGCGCCTTGAATAACACCATAATTGTCATAGTTAATCGATGAGACTTTATCGGCATCCATCGCAATCACAACCGCTCGCGATGCCCATAGGTTGAGTTGTGTGATATCGAGATCGGTAAAACCAAATACAATTACACCATCCACATTACGCTTATGTAAAACCTCAAGGTGCTCGTTCGTTTTAGTGCGATCAAACTGGCTTTCCATAATCACCACATCGTACCCATTTTGATACAGCACCTGTAGCATTCGCCCCACGGCACGGTTTTCAGACGGTGACTCAAGGCGTGAGATAATCACGCCAATCACTTTTTCACTGCCACCACGCATTAACTGAGCCGATTTCAGTGGCACATACCCAGAATCTTGGATAACGCGTTCCACTTTTGCTCGTGTTTCAGGCTTCACTTTTGGGTCGTTCGTCAATACACGAGAAACCGTCGATTTACCAACACCAGACAGTTTTGCAATATCCAAGATAGTCAGTTTTCTGCTCATGCGAACCTATAGCGTAAATAAAAATGGAAGATAGCATGCGCTTATCTTAAATGAATTATTGAGTGATACAGCCTTGATAAGTCGTTGATCCCACTTCGAGCAAAGCCTCATCGCCTTTCGTATGTAAAAGCACGGTTTGAGGCTGAGTTTGCTCGCTATCGTCGATCACATACTTTGCGCCAGAGGCGGCTGGAATTTGTATCAATGTATATTCGCGATCGGCAATACGGAGAACGGCTGACTGTTGCTCAATATACGCAACATCAAAATGCTCACCAGAACGGCATTGATAATGCTGGAACAGGTTCTCACTTTCAACGCGCGAATCGTTCGCGTAATGTGGTGAGCATGCTGCTAAAAAACCAACACTGAATCCAACAAAAAGAAATGATTTATTCATATTGCCTTCCACAAAGGGGGGAATTTTTACGGTGCAAGAAAAGCAGGGACATCGCGAATACTATCAAGTACCACGGTGGCGAGTAATTCACCTTGCTCAGTAACAGGTTTACCGGTACGCACCAACACACGAGTACCAACACCTGCGGCTTGTGCAGCCATCATATCTTCAGCTTTATCGCCTATCATCACGGATTTTTCCATATCGATATCAAGAAAATCCCGTGCGGAGATAAACATACCAGGCTTGGGTTTGCGGCAATCACACTCTTCTTTATACTTACCTTCACCGTGCTCTGCATGGTGCGGGCAGTAATAAATACCATCAAACTCGACACCGTGATCGGCAAAATTCCAGTCCATCCATTGCGTTAAAGATAAAAAGCGCTCTTCACTAAATTTCCCACGAGCGATACCTGATTGGTTGGTCACCAAAACCAGCAAATACCCCATGTCTTGAAACTTCTTAGTGGCTTCAAATACACCATCAATAAACTCAAAATCATGCTCATCATGAACATAGCCATGGTCAACGTTGATCACGCCATCGCGATCTAAAAACACTGCAGGTTTAGCCAAAATAACTCTCTCATATCACGCCAGATATGATGATTATTACACGCTTTATTTTTTTCATCACTACCTAATTCACCAAAGCGTTTAGACGTCTAGACGTAAAAATATCTATTGACTTAAATCAAGTTAAGCCATAGCATCGTCCAACAAGTGAGAGAGAGTTCAACATTTTATTCTGTTATCCCTGCACAGGTTTTCCGATGATTCAAATTAATCAAGTAAATAAAGTTTTCTATCAAGGCAATAAGGAAATTCATGCTTTGAAAGAGATTAATCTTCACATTAAGCAAGGCACTATTTTTGGTGTAATTGGCTCGTCAGGTGCAGGGAAAAGTACGCTGATTCGCTGTGTCAACATGCTAGAAGCTCCAACAACAGGTTCGGTTGTGGTTGATGGCGTTGATTTAACTCAACTGAGCAAATCAGAACTCAGCCAAGCTCGTCGCAACATTGGCATGATCTTTCAACACTTCAATTTGCTTTCATCACGTACGGTATTTGACAACGTTGCTCTGCCACTTGAACTGGCTGGTGTCGAAAAAAATAGCATTGAAAAGAAAGTGTCGGAGCTGTTGCAACTGGTCGGCCTGACGGATAAGCGCGAAACTTATCCTGCAAATCTGAGTGGTGGTCAAAAGCAACGTGTTGCAATAGCGCGAGCACTCGCCTCTGATCCCAAAGTATTGCTGTGTGACGAAGCCACCAGTGCGCTTGATCCTGCGACGACTCAATCAATTTTAGAGCTATTGAAAGAGATCAACCGCACACTCAATATCACCATTTTGCTAATTACTCACGAAATGGATGTGGTGAAAAGTATTTGCCACGAAGTGGCCATTATTGGCGACGGTGAACTGGTTGAAAAAGGCACAGTTGGCGAGATTTTTGCTCACCCTAAAACCGCCTTGGCTCATCAATTTATTCGCTCAACACTCGATTTATCAATTCCGGAAGATTACCAAGCTCGCCTGCAAGCCACTCGCGTAAAAGGTAGCTACCCGCTGGTGCGATTAGAGTTTACAGGCGCAACGGTTGATGCTCCCTTGATGACACAAATTGCCCGTAAATTTAATATTGATGTCAGTATATTAAGTTCTGACCTTGATTACGCTGGTGGCGTTAAATTCGGCATGATGGTCGCTGAACTGTTTGGTAATGAGTCGGACGATACGGCCGCTCTTGAATTTCTTCGCGAAAACAACGTAAAAGTAGAGGTACTTGGTTATGTCCTTTAACACCATCACCGCTTGGTTAAACCTGAATGGCGATCTTCTACTGATGGCAACCTGGCAAACACTCTACATGGTCGCTGTCGCGGGCATCGTCGGTTTCGTGGTTGGTATTCCACTAGGGGTTATTTTACATACCACCAAAAAAGGCGGCCTTCTCGAAAACACTCAGCTGAACCGCATTCTTGGTGCCATCGTCAACATTGGTCGCTCTGTGCCATTTTTGGTGCTCATGGTGGCCATTATTCCGGTGACAAAACTGCTTGTCGGTACGTTTATTGGCACCACTGCGGCCATTGTGCCGCTGACGATTGGCGCAATTCCATTTGTCGCTCGTTTAATTGAAAGTGCATTGCTGGAAGTGCCCACTGGTTTGGTCGAAGCTGCGCAGTCAATGGGGGCTACGCCGATCCAAATTATTCGTAAAGTGTTACTTCCTGAAGCGCTACCAACGATTGTCAACTCAGTCACCATCACTATGGTCACTCTAGTAAGTTACTCTGCCATGGCCGGAACCGTTGGCGGCGGTGGATTGGGCGATGTCGCTATTCGTTACGGCTTTCATCGCTACGACTTAGGCATCATGACGGTCACCGTGGTGATGTTGATTGTCTTAGTACAAATTATTCAATCGATTGGCGATAAGTTTGTCCGCCGTGTCGACCACCGTTAAATCACAATAAAGTTAAAACACAGATTCGTTTTATAACAAGGAGTTAATCATGAAATTTAGCCTTAAAGCTCTACTTACCCTCGCCGTTAGCGCTTCAGCACTCGTGCTGGCAGGCTGTGGTGAAAAAGCGGTCGACAACAATAAAATCAAAGTGGGTGTCATTGCCGGTGCTGAAGCACAAGTTGCTGAAGTTGCAGCAAAAATTGCAAAAGAAAAATACAACCTAGATGTAGAACTCGTAACGTTTACCGACTATGTTACCCCTAATGCGGCACTGGATGATGGTTCGATTGATATCAATGCATTCCAACACAAGCCATACCTTGATCAACAGATCGCTGACCGCGGTTACAAATTAGCGATTGCCGGTAACACCTTTGTTTACCCGATTGCTGGCTATTCAAAACAAGTGAAATCGGTTGATGAGATTCAAGATGGCTCTCGTATTGCGGTACCTAACGATCCAACCAACCTTGGTCGCTCTTTACTGCTGCTAGAACAGCAAGGCCTTATTACTCTACGTGACGGTGCAGGCCTGCTGGCAACGGTACGTGATGTGGTCGCCAACCCAAAAAACATCACTATTGTTGAGTTAGATGCCGCGCAACTGCCTCGTTCACTTGACGACGTCACGCTCTCTATCATCAACACGACCTACGCCAGCTCAATCAATCTAACGCCTGAAAAAGATGGTGTGTTCGTTGAAGATAAAGAGTCACCTTATGTCAATATCATTGTTTCTCGTGCAGAAAATCTGAATGCTGAAAACGTGACTAACTTTGTTAAAGCCTACCAAACAGAAGAAGTGTACCAAGCCGCTTCGAAAATTTTTGACGGTGGCGCAGTAAAAGGCTGGTAATTAATAAAGCTATTACCTGTGCAAAAAGCCTATAAAAATAGAAAAGCCGATACGCGATGTATCGGCTTTTTCGTATCAACAACACGCACCTGTTTACTTAATATGATCCCAAGACATATTGGACACAATACGGCATGGGTCGCATTTAAAATGGAAAATGTCGTGCAGCGGTTCATCGAGTAGCCACTCTCCCCCACATTTCGGGCATTTTCTGGCTTGTTCGTCCGCTAGGCTCTGGCCGCCAACTCGATACTGATAGTAATAAGTAGGGACGTGGGTCAAAAACTCAATTCGTCCTCGTAAATCCCATCCTCTAATAAACAGCACACTGTCCACATCGCAAATCTCGTGCAGTGCAGCGTGTTCTGCTCGGCAACCACCCGCCATCTGAAGTTCATCACACGCCTGCCACTCTGTTTGCCATTTGATCACTGCTTTATGATCGCCATTTAAGGTCGCAGAATTACGATATAAAGGGATCGGCAGCAATGTGTCACCACTGCGCAGCGGAGAACAAGTGTGTACATAAGTGGTGTAAAGTATCTGCCAGCTAGGCAAAACATCATCAGCGGCTTGCTCGGAATTAAGATCGCGCCCCAACAAACGGGCTTTCGGAGCCAGCAAACTAGCCTCCGTCAAGCGACTCAGGCACACCCTAACAAAATCAGAATGATACTTAGGGTGTAAGCTTTCTTGCTCTGGGCAAACCACCCGCACAAAGAACTCGCCCTCTCCCATCACGATGGGGAATTCACGCCCAAGCACTTGACCGTTATAGCGTAAAGCATCCATTAGGCCATTAATCGCTTTATCTACCGCCGAGATAGTCGTGTTATCAAAACACTCAAACTGCAATTCAACCACGTACATCGTTACACCACAGGTTCTAAATTAGCGAAAAACTCGGCCACACTTTCGGCCAGCACGTCGCGTTTATCGGTACCTAAACGTTCTAAAATCACATGTCCAGAAAGGTTACAGATCGAAATCACATCCATCTCCGCATCGGTTGCACCAATAAACACGGTTGGTTTGAGTTTTAGTCGGCGCTGAGTCACCAAATGACCGAGGATATTTTCCTGCAAACGAATAAAATCATCCTCACTCCACACTTGCAATAGAGCGAGCTCGTTGCCTTGCCATTTAGCTGGCATGTCCGCACAAAACTGTACGCCATAAAAGGCTTTAATATCAGAATGTAGAGTCAATTCAATCGCTGCTTCTACGTTAGAAAAATCAGCTGCAACCGATCTGACGACGGGTTTCCACAGCACACGGTCTTGGTCGTTCATCACTGCGCAAGGGGAATCCAACTCAGCCAACTCATCATTACGAGGAGACTCGCCATGCTTTGTTTGGTAAGCGTCAAGATAACGTTGAGTAAATGAAAGTAAGGCTTGCTCGGCAGTTTGTGCCATGAAGTGCTCCAAAATTGATGAGTCGCTGCCTTGTGTGATGACAGCAACCCTAGGATTGCGTAAAATTCTGCTTATTCTAATCGAATTGACGTGAAAGTATGAGCAAATATTCCGATGCCAAAGCGCTGGCAGGGTTAACCCTTGGCAAAAAAACCGACTACGCCAAACAGTACGATCCAAGCTTACTGCAACCTGTCCCTCGTAGCTTAAACCGTGATGATCTGCATTTGGGGGATAGCTTACCGTTTAAAGGCTGTGACATTTGGACTTTGTACGAGCTCTCTTGGCTCAATGAAAAAGGGTTACCACAAGTGGCAATTGGCGAGGTTTCTATCCCTGCGACAAGTGCTAGTTTGATTGAATCTAAATCCTTTAAGCTCTACCTCAATAGCTATAACCAAAGCAAAATAGCCAGTTGGGATGAAGTAACGCAGCGCTTAACCAACGATTTATCGGCCTGTGCCGGCGCGCCAGTTAGTGTCACTCTCAACCCGGTGACCGATTACACTGGCCAAGCGATTGTAACTATGCAGGGTGAATGCATTGATGGACAAGATATTGAGATTGAAAGTTACCAATTTGATGCCAGCTTACTGAAAAGTGCCGCGCGTGGTGAGCAAGTCAATGAAACACTGCACAGCCATTTACTGAAATCGAACTGTTTAATCACCAATCAACCCGACTGGGGCAGCGTCGAAATTCATTATCAAGGTCAACAAATTGATCGAGAAGCACTGTTACGTTATCTCGTCTCATTTCGTGAACATAATGAGTTCCACGAACAGTGTGTAGAGCGCATCTTCACCGACATTATGCAATACTGCCAACCGACACAGTTAACAGTATACGCTCGATACACTCGCCGCGGCGGTTTGGATATCAACCCATTTCGCTCAACCGAACAAGAACGGCCAACACATAACCAACGTATGGCCCGTCAATAAGGATTAGCATTAGGATGATCAACGTGCGCTGGACACTTTTGCTCAGTTTAACTCTGGCTCTGTTTTCATTGGCTTCACAAGCCACTATCTACTCGTCGCCAATGTTAAATGAAGCCAATGGGTTGATTGATATCTCACCGAATCAAGCCAAAACCCTAGCCACTGAGTATCTGACTCAGCGCAAGTTGGCCGAAAAATCAGAAAAATCATCATCAGTGATGGCGCGCGATGAAAGCGACAGTCGGATTCGAACACCGGGCAGCAGCGTTGATGCGTTAAAGATTTTAGCCAAAGCAGAGTTCCAGTTGCACAATATGGATGCCGCACTGGCCGCGTTAAAACTTGCTGAAGAGCTCACGCAACACTATCAATTGCCTTATTTAGCCACGGATGTACAAATACTCAAAACTCGTCTAATTTGGCTCAATAATAATGATGCAAGCGCCGCTCGGCAGGCGCTACGCGCGATCAGCATTCAATATGATGCCATCAAAAATGCGGATCAAGTGGCAAAAGGTCTCGATTATAAAATTACCCTGCTCAAAGCAGAAATTGCCTCAAAAGCCAATGATATCGAACTGGCCAATAAGCTTTTTGCTGACCTAAAGCCTTACATTGATTCGATCTCCTCACCGAAAACCGTGATTGAATATCAGATTGTTATTGGTCAACATTTTCTCACTCATGGCTTTTACAATCGTGCTTTATCTGAGTTGCTAGTTGCCTATTGGGGCGCGATTGAAAACAACTCAAGCGCCCTACTCGCTAAAACCAATACCTTACTGGCTCAGCTTTTTTTTGAAAGAAAAGTGCTCGATAAGGCTTTAGAGCATTTGTCTCAAGCCGCCGATTTTTATGACGGCTATAACAAGTCGCCAGCCTTGGCTGATGTATTGCAACGTATGGGCGATGTCTATTACCAGCAAGGTAAATACAATCTAGCGCTCGTTCACTACTTCAACGTGATCGATCACGAAACGAGCCGCAATGATCTGGAAAAAGTCATTGAAGTGCGTATTAGTTTGGCGGCGACCTATCTTAATCTCTATAACTACCCATTAACTGACCAATATCTCACTCGCGCTGAAGACTTGCTTGAGCTGAAAGATTATCCTCGTTTAAAGGCACAGGCTTACTTACTGCATTCAGGATTAGCCTTTCACCAAAAGCAAGCCGATGTGGTCATCAGCAACGCTCAACACGCCTTAAGCGTTGCTAAAACGATGCAAGATGAAGAGATTGAAGAGCATGCCTATCGGTTACTGGCCTTGGGTTATGAGCAAAACGGTCAGTACGCACAGGCCTTAGAGAACATAAAACGCAGCAATGCACTATCGCAAATACGCCAAGAAAAACTCAATCAGATCAGTGAAGATGCTTTTCGTCAACAAAAAGAGTTTGTAGAACAAACCTTACATCTGGTCGGGCAAGAAAAAGCGCTGCTCAAAACTCAAGAAGAGTATAATAAGTTCAAAAAGATCGCCTTTATTCTGTTTATTATCTCCATTATTTTATTTTTACTGCTACTGCGTAGAGGCTACCTTATCCAGTTGCAAAATGAAGAAATCGATGAACTCAACAGCACGCTCTTTACCCATTCTCGCTCTCGCTTGCGTAACTTGCGCATGCTCAATGCTAAGCTTCCTTCAGCGATGCAAAAAAGCAGCCGTCATTTTGAGCCGTGGTATATTGGTGAACTCATCCACGAGCCACTGAGTGATCGCCTCCGCTTTGTGATGATTGATATTCCCTTTCTGCGCAACATGTACTTAGAACATGGCTATTCAGCTGGCTTAGAATTGGAGCATCAATTTGGTCAGTTTTTAAAATCGAAAATCAAAGAACCGAATCGGATTTATCACTTTTCAGATTCCAATCTGCTCTATATCGAACCGAATGCCGATCGCAATACACCGCCTGAAATCGCATTCGATCAAATTCAGCAATGGATAGATGAATTTCAACCTGAACGTCGCTTAAACCGTACAATACGGATGGGCATCGCCGACTACCCATTTTTGCCAAGAGCTTATATGGCGATTAATGATAAAGAGCTGCTCGATATTCTGCTGATGGCAACCAACACGGCTCGTGAGCTAAGTATGAGAGAAGGAGCAAGCCATTGGGTCTACTTAAAAGCGATCGATAACGCTCCAGCCGCTAGTTTTGCCTCCAACAATATTCGCAAATCATGCAAGCACGCCATCAATCAAGGGTTGATAAAAGTGCATTCTTCTTATAAGAATGAGGAGAGCATCAAAAAACTCCTAAAAGATGGGTAATTACTCGGCATTCAATGTGTTAAAGCAGTGACGTGGGCAATTAATTTGTTATTATCGATAAATCAATTAATAGGATCCTAACGATCCTCGCAGTTTAGTTTAGTTGTACATGGGCGCTCTCGAACAGGATATTCAAACACAGTTACAGCAGCTGAAAACTCAGTTGGAACAGGTTCGTTTGACACACAGGGACACTTCGTTCAAATTTAAACGAGAACATACTGTCCTAAAACGGATCGTCGCATCATTAAGCTTGGCGTGTCAGGGCAATGATCATCAGCTAAATATTAATTTATCGGATCTTCGTGAAGCTCTAGAGCAACAGAAAGACGTAAGCACGCTCATACCTCGCTTAGCCGTATTGGAGCGCATGTTGAAGCAACAAACTTTGGTTATGGAAAAAGAAAACTCTCATTTGGACTCTCAAATCAAACATTGTGGAGAAACATTACTTCGCGTTGCTGGCCTACCCGCCAAACTTAAGCGTGATTTGCGTGATCTGCTCAGTTTTTCAGAAGCTAAGCCTAAAGCCGACCAAGCGATTCAACTGCTTGGGATTTATGAACGTGCAATCAAAATAATAACAGCGAACCCAAACACGGCCATCAGCGAGCTGCATGTCGCGGATAGAGAGCTATTGACCAAGCTATCCGATGAACTGCAACACCTGATCACTGAATTGGATTTTGAAGGCGAATCAGGGGAACTACTGGTAGATATTCGTGCCAAGCTGTTGATTGGCGTATCGACATCAACGCTCTTAGAGTTGACGTTAGAGATTCTAAAACTGGTGATTGATGGCACCAACAGTGAGCGCAAAACATCTGAGAAGTTTTTAGAACAGGTCAACTCATCACTCACAAAACACATTAAAAGTAGCACTCACAACGCAGACCAAAGCCAGAGTTACTTTGAACATCGCCAAGAGATGAATGCTGAACTCGCCGCTTTGATTACCCAAAGCCAAACTCTAATCAAAGATTCTGTGGCGATTGACGATCTTAAGCTCTCCGTTTCACCTATATTATGCGAAATGGCGTCACTTTCTGAACGCTTAAGTCATGCAGAGCAACGCGAGCAGGCACTGATTGAACGCTTAAATTATGGCAAAAATCAAATGGAAGCTCTGTTTGAGCTCACCCAAGATTATCGCCGTAGATTGGAAGATCAGTCTCAGCGCTTGCTGCTTGATCCACTAACAAAAGTCTATAATCGCACCGCCTTTAATGACCACCTTGAGCTGGAATATCGGCGCTGGATAAGAGCTCAACACACTTTCCGAATCGTAATCTTTGATATTGATAAGTTCAAAACTATCAACGATAGCTTTGGCTATACGGCAGGTGATAAAGCCCTTAAAATTATTGCCCGCACCATATCCAAAGAAGCATCCGATACGGATACCGTGGCACGTTTCTCTGGTGAAGAATTTATTATTTTACTTCCCGATCAAGAAGATAATCACTGTTTCAAGCTAGTACAAAATATTCAACGTAATGTGTCTAAACTGCCTTTCAAGTTCAGAGACAAGAGTATTACGATTACACTTTCAGCCGCGAGTACCTGTTTTAAAGACTCCGATACACCAGAGGAAGTACTTGAACGTTTACGCCGCTCGTTACTAGAAGCCAAAAGTTTCGGCCCTAACCAAGTGGTTTGGAAATAAACACAAGTCCAGATCGGATGTAGACAAAAGAAACCCATTCAAATCGCGGCCTTAACTGGTCGCTATTTGAACAAAACCAAACTAAAGCGTGCTTAACATCACACTCTGCTTGCATAAACATTTCCTAACAATCGAGAAAAGAACTAGATTGATACTGTAATTTCAATCAGTTATGTCGTCCTATCGCACATCCGCCACTAAACGAACCATGACCTATACTCCATACTAAGCGGGTATATATAAAAACCAACTTTAGTCGTAGCGTGGACATTTTCCTTACTTCTCAACTAAGGAGGCCAGTATGATTACTCATATCAGCCCTACAGGCAGCATGGATCTGCTTTCTCAACTTGAAGTTGAGCGTCTAAAAAAGACCGCGTCGAGCGATCTATATCAACTGTATCGCAACTGCACTTTGGCGGTACTTAACTCGGGTAGCCATACGGATAACTCAAAAGAACTTCTTGAAAAATATAAATCTTTTGATGTCACTGTCATGCGCCGTGAACGCGGTATCAAGCTAGAGCTGACGAATCCACCAGAACATGCCTTTGTTGATGGGCAGATCATTAAAGGAATTCAAGAACATCTGTTTTCGGTCCTGCGCGATATCGTTTATGTCAACATGCATCTGGCGGATAATCAGCGCCTAAATCTCACCAATGCCATTCACATCACCAACTTAGTATTTGGTATTTTGCGTAATGCCAGTGCCTTGGTTCCCGGTCTTGAACCTAACTTAGTAGTTTGTTGGGGTGGACACTCGATCAACCCTACTGAGTACCAATATACGCGGGAAGTGGGCCATGAGCTGGGCTTGCGTGAACTGAACATTTGTACAGGCTGCGGACCAGGCGCTATGGAAGGGCCAATGAAAGGAGCCGCTATTGGACACGCTAAACAGCGCTATACCGCACAACGCTATCTTGGCTTAACCGAACCATCGATCATTGCCGCCGAGCCACCAAATCCGATTGTGAACGAATTGGTGATTATGCCGGATATTGAAAAACGCCTAGAAGCTTTTGTGCGAATGGCGCACGGCATCATTATTTTCCCCGGTGGAGCAGGAACAGCGGAAGAACTGCTGTACATTTTGGGTATCATGATGCACCCAGATAACGCAAGCCAACCAATGCCAATTGTACTGACTGGTCCAAAAGAGAGCGAAGCCTACTTCCGTTCAATCGACACATTCATTGCCGAAACATTAGGTGAAAAAGCACGCCAACATTATCAAATCGTCATTGATGATCCAGAAAAAGCGGCGCGTATCATGAGCCAAGCGATGCCGCTGGTTCGTCAGCATCGTAAAGATAGTGGTGATGCTTATAGTTTCAACTGGTCCCTCAAAATCGAGCCTGAGTTCCAACTGCCTTTTGAACCGACTCACGACAGTATGGCCAACTTGGATTTACACCTAAACCAAAAACCAGAAGTACTCGCTGCTAACTTGCGTCGCGCCTTCTCTGGCATTGTCGCTGGTAATGTGAAAGCGGAAGGCATTCGAGAAATTGAACGTCACGGCCCATTCATCATTGATGGCGATGCCCAATTGATGAAAAAAATGGATCTATTGCTAAAAGACTTCGTTGCACAACACCGAATGAAGCTGCCCGGCGGCAGTGCTTATGAACCTTGCTATAAAATTGCAACCAATAACCATTAACCATTAACCATTAACCATTAACCATTAACCATTAACCATTAAAGGCAAAAATAACTTATGCCGGGGATGAGTGGCAATATTAAGTGAGATCATTACAATAAGGGCTTATTAAGCCCTTATTTTTTGGTCGTTATGTCTTTACACCTTGTCATCATTGATGCTTTGAATTTGATCCGTCGGGTGCACTCCGCACAACCCGATCCTAACGATATGGCAAGAACCATAGAGACAACCTCGCGCACCTTGCACCGTATCATCAATGAAGCTCAACCGACCCACATCATCGCCGTGTTTGATCATCACTTACAAGACCGGGGCTGGAGAGCACAACTTCTACCGACTTATAAGCAGAACCGGAAGCCGATGCCAGAAGCACTGCAACTTGGCTTAGACGCCATTCAGCAAGCATGGTGGGAATTAGGGATTGATTCACTGCTCTCGGAAGGTGATGAAGCCGATGATTTGGTGGCCACCTTAGCCACGAAAGTGGCAAGCCACGGTGAAAAAGTAACGATCATTTCAACCGATAAAGGCTACTGCCAACTGCTCTCTCCCACTTTACAAATTCGTGACTACTTTCAACATCGTTGGTTAGATCAACCCTTTATTGAACAGGAATTTGGCGTAAAGCCGAGCCAATTAACCGATTTTTGGGGATTAACGGGCATCAGTTCAAGCCAAGTTCCCGGCATTGCCGGCATTGGTCCCAAAGCGGCAAAAGAGATATTAACGCAATTTCCCGACATCGAAGCGGCCTATGCCAGTGCTGATTTGGTGAAAAAATATCGCAAAAAATTTGATGAGCAGATCGATATGGCGCGTGTCTGCAAACACATTGCCACACTAAAGACCGATATAGAGCTCGGTTTTAATTTGCAAGACATTCGCTTCTCAGCGCAAGTACCGCGTCCAGAATAGCAAAACGCTCCTAGATAGGAGCGTTAAATTAAATTATCGAACCGTTAATGCGGAGAGATGTTCGACAAGCATTGGACATGCACTGTGATCTCTTCACGATCATGATACAAATGCTTTGCCTGCATGCGGAACTTTACCTCATTTTTAATCAGAAAAACTTTCAGATTTTCAATATCTTGTAAAACTTCGTCATAGCGCCCTTTCATCGGCAGCTTTAGGTTAAAAATAGCTTCTTTAGCCCAACCTTTGAGGATCCATTGCCCCATTAAATGCGCAACACGAGCTGGCTTTTCAATCATGTCACACACAATCCAAGTCACGTTTTTGCGTGGCGGCTCAAATTTAAAACCATCCTCGGCGTGATGTTTCACTTGTCCTGTGTCCATCAAACTTTCAGCCATTAGACCGTTGTCGATAGCATGAACAAACATCGAACGTTTCACCAGTTGGTAAGTCCAGCCCCCCGGGCATGCACCCAAGTCTACCGCCCACATTCCCGGAGCCAAACGTTCGTCCCACTCTTCACGAGGAATAAACACATGGAAAGCCTCTTCCAACTTCAGAGTGGAACGACTTGGCGCATCGGCTGGGAATTTCAAACGAGGAATACCCATGAAAAAAGGCGAGTTATTGTTGGTGTACGAATACCCAACGAAGCAGTGTCCGGGTTGAATAAAGCAGACATGTAGCACAGGTCTCTTCGCCGACTCTTTGTTAGACAGAATCCCCTTGCCACGTAACGCTTGACGCAATGGTACAGTAAACTTACGACAAAATTTGAGCAACTCTTTCGCTTCATTGGTATCTGGCGTTTCAATGCGAATGTCACCACAACGCGGAAAACCCTCAAGTTCGGCGAGTTCAGATAAGATAGGCGAAATACGATCATCTTTAGGTAAATCGCTAAATTCCGCCGCTACCGCAAACATCTGACGAGCAAAAATAAGCGATTGGAAATCGATCTCTTTAACCAACTTATCAGCATCACCGGCCTGATAGCACTCAAACAAAACGTAACCCGCATTGTTTTTCAAACGAGGAAAACCAAAAACCTCTAGCTTAGTCGCTTTATCTTGGATCTCTCCGGCACACTCTTTTTCAAAGCCTGCACGACAATAGAGCATTACGTGTTTCACTGGTCCACCTCTTGAATATTAAGTGCTGCATAGCCAAACACTCCCCACCCTAGCATAAAGAACACGCCACCAAATGGCGTGATCGGGCCAAACCACTTGATGCCCGTAAGTGCTAAAGCGTAAAGACTGCCGCTAAAACAAAAGACGCCGATGATAAAGCAAATTGCCGCAATGAAAAAATATTTTTGTGCTTTCGATCCCAAACGACAACGCAGCAAAATACCACACGCTAATATGGCTAAAGCGTGAATCGATTGGTACTGCACTCCCGTTTCAAACACCGAAAGCAAGTAAGGAGTTAAATACGCTTTTAGGCCGTGCGCCGCAAAAGCTCCTAGAGCGACACCAACGCCCGCCATAAAAGCCGCGATAGTGAGCAATAACTTACTCTTCATCTAGCAATACCTCTTGTTCCCTTCTGGCTTTTTTGAGCATCCAATCACGGAAAGTGGCGATACGCCCCATATCGGCCTGCTTCTCGTGACAGACCACATAGAAAGCATTTTTAGTCATCAACACTTCGTCAAAAGGCGCAATCAAGCGACCCGCTTCCAATTCAGGCTGAGCTAGCACGTTATTCCCCAGTGCGATACCTTGCCCATGCGCCGCCGCTTGCAGCACCATGGTCGAATGGCTAAAGATGGGGCCGTGGTTGACATTCACCCCTTCAAGATCGTTCTCTTTGGCAAACTGTTTCCAGTCTTTACGTGAAGTATCGTGTAGCAGAGTATGGCGTGTTAGATCGTCCAGTGTTTCTAAAGGTTTAGGGCCTAGCAGCAGTGAAGGAGAACAAAGCGGGATCAAAAACTCTTGATACAACTTATCCGCGCGTAAACCAGGCCAGTTACCTCGTCCATAATAAATCGCCACATCCACATCATCGGTTAACGAACCTTCATCCATATCAACCGCTTTGATACGCACATCAATATCCGGCTCTTGCTGGTTAAAATCGGCCAGACGCGGCACGAGCCACTGAATTGCAAAACTCGGCGGTAAACTAATGGTTAATGCCCCTTTCTCACTTCGCTCTAGTACCTTATCGGTGGCTTCAGAGAGTGCGGTGAAGATATCTTTAATGTCGAGAAAGTAACTTTGCCCTTCTTCTGTCAATAGCAGAGAACGATTACGACGGCGAAATAGCTTTAACCCTAAAAATTCCTCTAACGCTTTGATTTGATGACTGACTGCGGCTTGTGTCACAAATAGCTCTTCCGCAGCGCGAGTAAAACTCAGCTGGCGAGCTGCCGCTTCAAACACTTTCAGCGAGTTTAATGGTGGCAATCTTCTGGACATAGGTACACTCAAAAATTAGATTAGTTTTTTTAATCTGAAACATTATAAATTGTCCATTGCCGAGCGGCTAGAGAAATTCTATATTTCACCCCGCAACAAGGCCTGAACGGCTTGATTCAGTTATGAATCAATTGGCTTTTGTTGCGATGTTGTGTTTGCAAACTCGTATTTCGAGTGAGGTAGAATTCTACCATCCTGTTTTGTGCAGTTATCCCCTGCACCAAAACATATACTTCCTGTATTTATTGTTTGACCTGTCTGTCAAATTCTTTAGCACCGCCCTTGGGCGGTGTTTTTTTATGTCTGTGATTAAGTCGGAGCCATAAAAAAACCGCTCACGAAAACGTGAGCGGTCGATTCTGTATCGAGATAACGATTAAGGTCGATATACCTTGATGTTGTTAAAGCCTTGCTCTTTCAAATACAGAGCTTGAAGCCGGCTCATCACACCGCGCGCACAATATAAGAGATATGTTTTCGATTGATCCAAATCGCCAAACTGAGTCGATAGCTTGTAGAAAGGTAAATGTTTTACTTCCACTCCTTCAATCAGCAGTGGCTTATCATCTTCTTCATCTGGGCTACGAATATCGAGCACCACCGCATCTTTTTCGATTGCGGCAACTTGTTCAACTTCAGGCGCTTGCTCTTGGCTCTCTTTCTCAATATCACGAATATCCATTTGACGAGCGTTGTAAACTACGTGCTCCAGGATTGAGAAATCAAACTTCGCTTCTTCGGCTTCTAATTTCGCTTTCACCGCTTTAACTGTTGGGCTTTTTGAAATAACCCCACAGTATTCTGGCATCGTTTTGGCGAAATCTTCTGTTCCAATCTCGCGCGCCACTTTAATAATCTCTTCTTTGTCCCAGTTGATGAGAGGACGTAAAATTAAAGTATCTGTCACACCATCAATATGACGAAGATTAGTTAGAGTTTGGCTCGAAACTTGACCCAACGCTTCTCCGGTCACTAAAGCTTCAATATTTAACTTATGAGCTATCATGCCTGCGGCGCGCATAAACATACGTTTTAGCACCACACCCATTTGGCCATCGTCTACTTTTTCTAAGATTTCAGCCACCACAGGCTCAAAATCGATCGAGATAAAACGCACTTTGGCTGAAGAACCGTATTTATTCCACAAATAATGGGCCACTTGCTTTACACCAATTTCATGCGCAGGGCCGCCTAAATTGAAGAAGCAATAATGCACTTTTGAGCCACGTTTGATGTGTAAATAGCTTGATACACCCGAGTCAAAACCACCAGAAATCAAACTCAATAAATCTTCTTGAGTGCCAAGAGGGAAACCACCTAAACCTTTATAACGGGCAATCACTTGATTGAGCAATTCATCGGCTATTTCAATGTTGATGGTAACGTCTGGGTTTTTAAGTTGAACTTTTGCACTCTCAACTGCTTGGTTTAAACCACCACCAACATAACGCTCAACATCGATTGAGGTAAAATCATGCTTTCCTCGACGCTTAGCACGCACAACAAAAGTTTTTCCTTCGATGTTATTACGGCTGAGCGCTAACACTTGCTCGTAAATGTCATGCATATCCTTAAACTCAGATTGCTGCACTTCGAGCACTTGCTGGATGCCAGGAGTATGAGTCAGAATTTCAAGGACTTCTTGATAGTATTGGTCACTTTGCGCAGCCACTTCAATGTGATCGCGACGGTTAAATACCGCGACCGACTCTGTTCTTCGTTTGATGATATTACGAATATTGGACTCTAAAATTTTTGTAAAGCGCTTGCGTACTGAGTCACTTTTAACAAAAATTTCCGGATGGGGCTTAACAATAAATTTCATAGTTCTATTCGCAATCTGATTGGGCAACGTGGTGAATCAATGGGTCGCATTCTACTTGCTACTGATACACCGCTAAGGGCGCAGGATTATACACGAGGTCATAACCATAAAAAAGACGAGCCTTAGCGCTCGTCTATGTGTTTTTGCATAATCCAACGTAACTTACTGAACGGATGGAACTTCATCACTGTACAGCGGTTCACCTTGCATGATACTGATTTCTACTCGGCGGTTGCGTGAACGTTCACTTTCCGTATCGTTAGAGCCGACTGGGTCGGTATCGGCCATACCACGCACCCTGAGTCGTTGATGAGAAAACCCACGAACCTTTTCCATCTCTTGCGCCACAGAAACCGCTCGTTGAGCCGAAAGATCCCAGTTTGAGCGATACAATTCAGAATCGACACTTTGATTGTCGGTATGGCCAGAAATACGCACAATGCCCGGCACATCTTTAACCAGATCGGCAATTTGACGAACCAATGGACGAAACTTAGGTTGTAGAAATGCAGAACCTTCGGGAAACGCACCTTTTTCACGAATACGGATCACCAATTGCTGACCTAAGTTTTCAACTTCAATAGCGCCTTGTTCGATTTCTCTTGCTAACGCTTTTTTGATGTCCTGTTCAACAATTTCCATCTCTTGCGACATAGATTCTGCTTGCTGTTGTTGCATTTCCGATTGAGTATTTTGATTATTCTGCGTTGAAGTTTCAGGGGATTGCCCCCCCGTCAATTGACCTTCTTCACGCTGAACACCACCCGCTCGATCTGAATCCCCTTCTTGAAACTCAAGTGTCTGCTGCGTGATATCAATGGTTTGTTGCATGATGACATCAATCGGTGTCGGTTCGGGGCGGCCTGGGCGAAACTCTTGTGCAATGATGCTTGTCCCTTTAGGAATGTCTTTCACTTCCAAACGATTTTGCACACCAAAAGCAAACTTCATCGAGCCCGCTATCTGTTTAAACTTCAGTACGTCCATCTCGGAAAAAGAGAGCAGTAGTACGAAGAAACACATCAACAGCGACATTAAATCGGCAAAGGTTCCCATCCACAACGGCAAGCCGGGAGGTGGGCATTTACAGCCTTCTTCATCATCCATTACAGGCTCCGTTATTCGCTATCAACATCTAAAACACGCTTGCCTTCATTGAGGTAGTTTTTCAGATAACTATCAATGACCCGTGGGTTTTGTCCATCCTGAATAGCCAGAACGCCATCCATGATTAAACGGCGGTTAAGCTTTTCTTGATCTCGGCGCAAAGCGAGTTTGTCTGCAATCGGGAAAAAAATCATGTTCGAGAGAACAGCGCCGTACAAGGTAGTTAATAAGGCAACGGCCATGGCAGGGCCAATTGATTTAGGGTCATCCATGTTAGACAACATGGCAACCAAGCCCACCAAAGTACCAATCATGCCCATTGCTGGCGCTACGTCACCAAAGGCACGAAATACACCAGACCCTTGAGAATGGCGCTCATCGGTTAATACAATGTCTTTTTGCAACGCAGAACGCACCACGTCAGCATCATGGCCATCCACCAGCAAATCGATCCCTTTTTGCATGAAGCTATTAGTAATTTCCATCTCTTCTAACGCAAGAAAGCCGCCTTTACGTGCCGCATCCGCCATTTCCACGATTTTTGCGATCAAATCTTCAGGCTCATCAGCTTTAAACATAAAAGCCTTACCTGCGACTTTGGCTGCACCAAAAAATTGTCCCATCGTGAATTTCATCAAAACAACAAAGGTTGAGCCCCCCACTACGATCAAGATAGATGTGACGTCGAAGAACATCATCAGGCTTCCGCCTAAAATCATCGCCATGATAACGAAAGCGAGGCCTCCGATCAGGCCTATCAGCGTTGCTAAATCCACAAAGCACTCCTCATGCTGCTTACCCGCGATAATGAGTTTAAACTCGTTATCGGCAATAGATTCAAATCTTTAAGTAAATTATTGGATCATACCGAAATTCTCTCTATTCAGTTTATACCTAAACTGAGCAAAGATGCACTGTTGCCAGCACACTGATATGGCCAAGATTCTGAGTCACCGTCACTATTTCAGTAAATATCGGTCTGGTTGCTAAGTATCGTATTATTATTTTTATTATTTGTGATAGTGACAGTTCCAAAAGAGGGACTTTTCAGACAAAAATCGTTGGTTAAATTTGACCATCACTACGCCCTAAGGTAACTTTCGTGCATATTTACCAAGATAAAAAGATTATGGCGAGCAAGAAACCTGAAAATATGTCCTTCGAAGCGACAATCGAAGAACTTGATAGCTTAGTGGAACAGCTAGAAAATGGCGATTTAGCCTTAGATGATGCGCTAAAAAAATTCGAGCGCGGAATATCCCTTGCTCGTGCTGGACAAAGTAAGTTAAGTGAAGCGGAACAGCGAGTCAGTATTTTGCTCAGTGCGAGCGATGACGCGCCACTCTCTGACTTTACTGAACTACCTGAGTAATAGGCACGTATTACTGATACATACTTATTACTGACTCATATTTATCGATCTCATCGCTCGCTATGTGACATGAACCTGTCAATTAAGTCACAGGGAAACGGTTGATCGTAACCTAGTAGATACCACAACTTAGTAGAAAGAGTGCCCTATGATTGAGGCTCTGAGCTCCTATCAGCAAAGAAATATTGACCAATTAAACCTTTGGTTAGGCCGTTTACCGCACCAAAAACAACCGTTGATTGACGCGATGCGCTACGGTTTGTTACTTGGCGGCAAAAGAGCTCGACCTTATTTGGTGTATATCACAGGGCAAATGCTTGGTTGTACGCCAGATGAACTCGATACCCCAGCCTGCGCAATAGAATGTATTCATGCTTACTCATTGATCCACGATGACCTTCCCGCGATGGACGACGATGAATTGCGTCGCGGTAAAGCCACTTGTCACATCGAATTTGACGAAGCCATCGCGATTTTAGCGGGCGATGCCCTGCAAACACTGGCCTTTACTATTTTGGCAGAAGGTCAACTCGCCGAACATGCGCAAGTCAACCGCATTAAAATGGTCCAAATGTTGGCTCAAGCTTCCGGTGCTCAAGGTATGTGTATAGGGCAAGCGTTGGATCTGCAAGCAGAAAATCGTCTGGTCTCAGTGCAGGAATTAGAAGAGATCCATCGCAATAAAACGGGAGCCTTGATGCGTTGTGCAATCCGTTTAGGTGCGCTTGCGGCTGGTGAAAAAGGGCTTGCGGTACTACCACAATTGGATCGCTATGCCGATGCCGTTGGTCTCGCATTCCAAGTTCAAGATGATATTTTGGATATCGTTAGCGATACCGAGACATTAGGTAAACCTCAAGGCTCGGATCAACAACTCAATAAAAGTACCTACCCAGCGCTGCTAGGGTTACAAGGTGCTATTGATAAAGCACAAAGTCTGTTACAGGAAGCTCTTCAAGCCTTGGAAGCAATACCCTACAATACAGAATCACTCGAAGAGTTCGCCCGATACGTCGTCGAGCGCAAGAACTAAACTATAAGCGCGCAAAATTATGACTCTTGATATTTCAAAATACCCAACACTGGCTTTAGCAAATACACCCGATGAACTGCGCAGTCTGCCGAAAGAGGTTCTGCCAACGTTGTGTGATGAATTAAGAAACTACCTTCTTAATTCCGTCAGTCAGTCGAGTGGCCACCTTGCGTCAGGCTTAGGCACGGTTGAATTAACGGTTGCCCTACACTACGTCTATAACACCCCTTTTGATCAGCTGATTTGGGATGTAGGCCACCAAGCTTACCCGCACAAAATATTAACTGGTCGCCGCGAGAAAATGTCGACCATTCGTCAAAAAGACGGTCTTCACCCTTTTCCTTGGCGTGAAGAAAGTGAATATGACACGCTCTCTGTCGGCCACTCGTCCACCTCAATCAGTGCCGCCTTAGGGATGGCGATCAGTGCAGGTAAAGAAGGGAAAAATCGCAAAGTAGTGGGCGTAATTGGTGATGGTGCTATCACCGCAGGCATGGCCTTTGAAGCAATGAACCATGCTGGCGACGTTCATCCGGATATGTTAGTCGTGCTCAACGACAACGAAATGTCGATCTCTGAAAACGTCGGCGCACTGAATAACCATTTAGCGCAACTGCTTTCCGGTAGCCTTTATACCTCGATCCGTGAAGGGGGCAAAAAAGTGCTCTCTGGCATACCGCCTATCAAAGAGCTGGTACGCCGCACAGAAGAGCACTTGAAAGGCATGGTCGTACCCGGCACCTTGTTTGAAGAGCTTGGATTTAACTATATCGGCCCAGTCGATGGCCATGATGTGATTGAACTTATCAAGACATTACGCAACATGCGCGAGCTCAAAGGCCCGCAGTTTTTGCACATCATGACCAAAAAAGGCAAAGGCTATGAGCCCGCAGAAAAAGATCCGATTGGTTACCATGGCGTTCCTAAATTTGACCCGAGCCACACTAGCCTGCCAAAAAGCAGCAATGCTAAACCTACTTTTTCTAAAATCTTTGGCGATTTTTTATGCGACATGGCCGCGCAAGATCCAAAATTAATGGCGATTACACCCGCGATGCGCGAAGGCTCTGGCATGGTTCGCTTTTCAAAAGAGTTCCCACAACAATATTTTGATGTGGCGATTGCTGAGCAACATGCCGTCACCCTTGCGACAGGTATGGCGATTGCGGGAGATCATCCGATAGTGGCGATCTACTCAACCTTTTTACAACGGGGTTATGATCAACTGATCCACGATGTTGCCATCATGAATTTACCGGTTATGTTTGCCATTGACCGTGCGGGATTAGTCGGAGCTGATGGCCAAACTCACCAAGGTGCGTTTGATTTAAGCTTCATGCGCTGCATTCCCAACATGGTGATCATGGCACCCGCCGATGAAAATGAGTGTCGACAAATGCTCTATACCGGCCATAAACACACCGGGCCAAGCGCAGTGCGTTATCCTCGTGGCAATGGCATGGGGGTCGAAATCCAAACCCAATTTAGTGCGTTAGAGATTGGCAAAGGACGCATTATGCGCCAATGTGACACGGCTATCGCGAATGAAAAAATCGCGATCCTCAACTTTGGCTCTTTCCTACCAAACGCGCTTGAAGCAGCCGATAAGCTAAATGCAACAGTGGCTGACATGCGATTTGTTAAGCCCCTTGATGAAACACTCATTCGCCAACTGGCTGCGCAACATGATGTGCTAGTGACCTTGGAAGAGAATGCGATTGCAGGTGGTGCGGGTGCGGGTGTCATTGAATTGATGATGAAAGAGAAAATCCTAAAACCGGTACTCAATTTAGGTTTGCCTGATCAATTCATCGCTCAAGGCACACAAGAAGAGCTGCATGCAGAATTAGGTTTAGATGCCAAAGGCATCGAGCGTTCCATTCAAGAGTATTTAGCAAAGTAGCGAGCGTTTTATAAGCTGTCGGTTTTATGAACTGAAGGTTTTTATGAACCGAATAGCTCAATAAGCTACACCACTTTCAGTTACATCCCAATACTCAAAACCCTCGCATCGCGAGGGTTTTGTTTTTATATCGGCTGGCTCCATTCAAACTGAGTAAACAGCCGTTGCCATACCTCATCAAAACCAGCTTTAAGCACTAATGTTTGGCCAGTAAACGGATGAGTAAAACGTAATTCAGAGGCATGGAGCATCAGACGCTGCGCGTCATAATGATCGCGAAATAGGCGGTTGTGCTTTCCATCACCATGAGTGGTATCACCAATAATCGGGTGACTCAAATGGTGCATATGACGACGCAACTGATGTTTACGGCCCGTTTGCGGTTTCATTTCCACCAAACAGTAGCGGCTGGTTGGGAAACGCCCGGTTGAATACGGCACTTCTACTGTCGCTAATGGTTGATAAGCGGTGATCGCTTCTTGGGCTTCTTTATCTTGTTTGGCAAACTTATCGGCAATTTTATCTAGCTCGATTTTGAGTGGGTAATCAAGCACATCCCCTTGTTCAATCCAACCACGCACAATCGCATGGTACGTTTTTTCCATTTGATGGTTGGCAAACATCGGCATCATTTGTGCCGCCACTTCACTGGAGAGCGCAAACACAAGCACGCCAGAAGTTGGCCTATCTAATCGATGTAGGGGAAACACATGCTGGCCAATTTGATCGCGCAGCGTTTGCATCACAAATTGCGTTTCGTGTTTATCTAGCCATGATCGATGCACCAGCATTCCTGCGGGTTTATTCACGGCGACCAAATCATCGTCCTGATACAGAATCTCTAACATGGTTGGCTTACCTCATCAATCAGGCGCAGTAGCGCAATCACCTCAGCCAATTCCGCTTGATGTTGCCATGCCTCTTCAAAATAGGGAGTGAGCGAAAACCCTTGAGGAAGCTCTGCTTGCTGCTCAATTGCCAATAACATTTTGGGGATGAAAATCCACTGTAGCCACTGCTCCGGAGTGAGGGTATCGATGGAGAAAGGCTCTGTGCTCATCAATGCGCTTTCGCTTGGCGGCTGAGATTGCCAGCACTGAGAATTGCGTAACTGAGTTTCTAGTTGCTTCAACAGGTGGGTAAGTTCTGTGCTTACTGTCATTATTCACCAAGTTAATTTGCTAAGTGACCTTGAAAATGGGCTATAGAGTACCATTTATTGTTCAAAGAGAGTTATTGATCAAAAATAGTTATTCAAGAACACAAGTTAAGGCCACTTTATCCATGGATACCATTCATACGCTTAGCCAATTGCTCACCAATAGTGGTAGCCAATATCGGATCTTTGATTTAGGAAGACGCATCTGCCCGATTGAAAATACACACTTTTCTCAAGTAGAAAAAGGTCAACAACCGTATCCCTATCCATTGCAGCGTCATGCTCATCTTGCCATCGCGTATTGGAACCAAGCCCAACAACCTTGGATCTGGTTTCTTAAATTCTCTTTGGATGAACGCGGCCTACTCAAACAAGCTGAGATAGGTAACTTCATCAAGTTTGTACTTGAAGCGATGGGGTCACGTTTGCATCAAGACCTCAGCGATGAGCAGCAGCAAAAGCTTGCCAATAACCCTTATACCTTTAAACCGAGCGACGACAAAATGGCGGTATTCCACAGCCAAATACGCGCCCAGTTGAACCTACCATCAAGCCAATATTATGAGCATGCGCAACACTATTTTAGTGGGGATTTAGGCTGGGAAAACTGGCAGACGGTCGGCTTACAAGGCATTACTGATATTTGTGCTCGTTTAAGCAAAGAACAAAATGGCGTGTTATTAAGGAAAGCATTAAACCACCTCCCCGCTCAGCCTTTGTATGCCCTGCTGGGGGCGCTCGAACATAGTGCACCGTTGAATGATAAGTTGGCGCTGCGTTTGCAAGAGATGGCAATGCTGCACATCGAAAGCCACGAACCTGATCTGTTCTTACTCTCTGCCTTAATACGAGCCTTATCAGGTGCGAATAATGCACTCACCGCGACCTTGGTTGAACGTATTCTGCAAAGCCCACGCTTGAGCCATCAAGAGATATTAATTGCCATTGCAGGGCGCTCGTGGCATGTATTGTCTAACCCATTGCTTGCCGAAACGTTTTTATTACGCTTGGCGCAAACAGGCAATCAAGCCCTCTTTAACCAGCTCTTTGCGGATTTAGTGATGCTGCCAGAACTGCGAATGGTACTGCTGCCACTGCTGCATTCTAGCCCTTCGTTCGAATTAGCCGATGCCTTAATTCGCTTACAGCAAGCGACCAAAACTCAATAACTGGAATGTTTATGCTAGGCGATCTATTGGCTATTTTATTACTCAGCTTGGGCTGCTTTCTTTTCTGGCAACAGCGTCGCCAAGCCGAATTGGCAAAAGCGGCGATCAGTCGAAAATGCGAACAACTCGACTTACAGCTGATCAGCGTTGCTTTTGGACGCCACAAATTCAAAACGCCAGAAGGACTCTGGCGTTGGCATACCGTTTATTGGTTTGAGTTTTCTGCACTAGGTGACGACTGCTACCAAGGTGAATTACAAATGATAGGCTTTAGGCCATCTGCTTTTCATTTGCCGCCTCATCGTATGTAAACTCAAATTCCCAATAAGGGCCAAAAACATCTTCTTTCTCACCCAACAGCTCAAAGCCGAGTTTTTTGAGTACCGCAATAGAGGCATGGTGGCCAATATTAGCAGTGGCTGTGATTTTTTGTCGTTGCAATTGATAGGCTGCTTTAGGTAAAAAAGCCTTCAATGCCTCAGTTGCAATGCCTTTGCCCCAATACAATTTATCAAACAGAAAACCGAGTTCTGCTCGCTCTTCGTCAAGTTCAATGAACAAATGCCCCATGTATTCGCGGTTGTAATTATCTAACACCGCCATTGCGTACAAATGAGGATCATGAAGCACTCGTTGAAAAAGCTGTTTTGCTGAAGCGACCGTTTTAGGGCCATTCATCTGTGCCCGATTTTTGGCGCAACAATTGAGCATCAAAAAATCAGACTCTAACGAATCGGTGTAAGGGAGAAGAAGCGTTCTTCTTGTTACGGTTGTCACGTACAATCCTTGTTAGCCGCAAAATAATACCGAAAGACTCAACTAGGCTCAGGGCAATACGCCTTAGCCCAGATAAAATCTGGTACTCTATTTTTGCAAAGAAGCCGAAAATTAAACCAACCGAACGATGAGGTAATTGATCTAGATTGTTTTTTTGTTGTTATTATTTTGCTGCACTTATCATATGAACTTTTTTTGAAGCAACAACACGCTAAAGCCAGAATGCAAGTAATAAGAAAAGCCTCAACACGCATGTGTCGAGGCTTAAAGTCTTACTCGCAGCAGTCCAGCTACTAAATTGTGTGCTCCATGCATCATCCATAATAGTGGCCAATTCTTCGGCTCATCCTGCATCGCCATCCTAGCGGTGTCCAAACTTTCCATGGTACTAACACTCCGGTCAATACTCATCACTTGTTCCTTGAGCGGTGTCCATAACATCATCCTGATGTTGTCCTGCCTTATCCACAAGGTGTCCATCGCCAATCCATGCAGCTCGCATCCTGCCAACTGTTGTATCCTTACGCTGTCCTAGCATCCTGCGTGGTTATTCTTCGTGAACAACCTTGTCTTCTTCCTGAAGAGACCAAACCTTGGTGCTTTGTAATTCCTTGTCAGAATCCTTCCGACAGGGTTCAATTTACTCGTTTGGCTTTAAGAAACAATCACCTAAAAATATCATTTTAAAAAAAACAACCTAAAGAAATAGATATATTAATTAAAAACAAATAGTTATAAAAAAATCACCACCAAACACTGCGTTAAACACTGTGATTTCTTACAAACAATGTGCGAGATCTCTTACATCACTTCGCCACTTTTGCTCTTGGTAAATAAAAGGTAAGATCACAGCAACTCACAAAAAGGACAACCTATGCTCACAAAAGATGTCACTCAAGAACTAGAAAGCATCTTGACTCTCTTACAACAACAAGGAAAGGAACCGAGTGTGGCCTTAGTAAAGTCACGTCTTAGCACCTCAGTGCCAATGCCAGCCTTGATTGCAACCATCAAAAGTTGGAAAAATGCACACCGAGTTCCCAAAGTAGAAGTGAGCGTTAGTACGGAAAATAGCGCGAACAAGGTAGCCGAACTTGAAACGCAACTAGCCGCTTTGTCAGCCCGAGTAGCAGCCCTAGAGGCACAACTAACCGAGAAGTAATTGAATGATGAAAATTTGGGTGGACGCCGATGCATGTCCGAAAGTAATTCGTGAAACCATTGTCCGCGCAGCCGAAAGGACGGGCGTTGAATGTACTTTTGTGGCCAATCATGTCGTTCCGATTCCGCAACGATCCAACATTCGTTCACTGCAAGTCCCCAGTGGTTTTGATGTTGCCGATAACGAAATCGTCAAACGGGTAGAAGTGGGCGATTTGGTAATTACTTCCGATATTCCGCTGGCCGATGAAGTGATAACCAAAGGTGGCTTGGCACTCAATTCTCGTGGTGAGCTGTATACCAAAGAGACCATCAAGGCTCGCCTCAATATTCGAGATTTTATGGACACAATGCGATCAAGCGGTATCCAAACTGGCGGACCAAGTGCGCTTTCTCAAACAGAACGACGCGAATTTGCCAACCATTTGGATCGCATTTTGGCTAAAGCGAACAAATAACCACGTTTTGACGGTTGGACAATCACTAGCCTGTCCAACCGTTTCTCTTCATTAGCGCTGAACCGCCTTAAATCTTGGATTGGTTTTACAAATTACATATAAACGACCGCGTCTTTTGACGATTTGACAATCTGGATGACGTGATTTTGCGCTTTTTAATGAACTTAATACTTTCATAGTTTACTCCTTACCAAACTGAGCAAAGCGACGATTGAAATTCGCCACTCGTCCTTCTTTTTGAACAACTCGCTGCTTACCGGTGTAATACGGATGCGATTCAGACGACACATCTAAGGTGAAATAAGGATAGGTGTTGCCATCTTCCCACTCGATCGTCCGATCAGTTTTTAGCGTTGAACCCACAATAAAATACTTATCCACACTGGTGTCGTGGAAAACCACTTTTTGGTATGGCGGATGAATTCCGTCTTTCATCAATTTCCCCTCACTTAAATTGTTATGTTATAACATGCCAATTAATAATCATTACCAAGAAGAAAAGCAAGCTTAAATATGATATTTTTCTCAACCAACGTGAAAAAAGACGGATACGGATATGCACACCATTGCTCCGATTGGTACTATTGAAACGCCTTATAAAGAAAAATTTGCCGTTCCTCGCCAACCTCGCTTAGTGGCGAGCGCAAGCGCGAGAGTCAAGCTCATCGGTCACGCTAATTGCTTAGAGTCGGTGCGAGGCATCGAACAATTTAGCCATGTCTGGTTACTTTTTCTGTTTGACCAAAACCTCGATGCCGGTTGGAAACCGACGGTGCGCCCACCGCGCTTAGGCGGAAATGAGCGGATCGGCGTATTTGCTTCACGGGCCACGTTTCGACCTAACGGTATCGGTATGTCTGCCGTTGAATTGAAAGGCGTCACTCAACAAGGTGATCAGGTTTATTTGGAACTAGGCAGCGTAGATTTAGTCGATAACACACCGATCATTGACATCAAACCCTATATTCCCTATTCCGATTCGATAGCCACAGCCAGCGGTGGCTATGCCGAGAGCGAGCCCGACAAGATCGCAGTGACCTTTAGCCAAGCGGCGTTAACAGCACTGAATGCGCGTGCAGATCACGACATGGTTAAAGCCGTCATAGAGCAAGTGCTGGCTCAAGACCCTCGCCCAGCCTATAAGAAACACAAAATCGATCATAAAGAATATGCGGTAAATCTGTTCGATCTGAACGTAAAATTCACTATCGCAAACAACTTAGTCTCAGTAACCGCAATAGAACGCTTTTGACAAAGCCGATTGGCTGATATTATTAGCGGCTTAATTCTAGCCTCTCATTGGAGAGCGCTTTTAACCATCATGAAACGGATACCATAGAATGCGTACCAGTAAATATCTTCTTTCTACTTTGAAGGAGACTCCAAACGACGCAGAAGTCGTGAGCCATCAGCTCATGTTACGTGCAGGTATGATCCGTAAGCTGGCTTCAGGTCTTTATACCTGGCTGCCTACTGGTCTACGTGTGCTGCGTAAAGTCGAAAACATCGTTCGTCAAGAGATCGACAATGCCGGTGCAATCGAAACCTTGATGCCCGTTGTGCAACCGTTTGAACTGTGGGAAGAGACAGGCCGCTCTGAGAAAATGGGCCCTGAGCTACTTCGCTTTACTGACCGCCATACTCGTCCGTTTGTGCTTAGTCCAACAGCAGAAGAAGTGATCACCAGCTTGGTACGCAACGAAGTCAGCTCTTACAAGCAATTGCCGCTGAACCTGTACCAGATTCAAACCAAATTCCGTGATGAGAGACGTCCTCGTTTTGGTGTGATGCGTGCTCGTGAATTCTGCATGATGGATGCCTATAGCTTTGATATTGATAAAGCAGGCTTAGAGAAATCTTACCAAGCGATGCACGAAGCTTACTGTAAAGCCTTCGATCGCATGGGGCTTGATTACCGCCCAGTATTAGCCGACACCGGCGCTATCGGTGGTAACGGCTCGCATGAGTTCCATGTATTGGCTGAAAGTGGTGAAGACATCATCGCCTTCTCAACTGAATCGGATTACGCCGCCAACATCGAAAAAGCGGAAGCCATTGCGCCAGCCGTTGAGCGCGCCGCGCCAACTCAAGAGATGACGCAGGTTGATACGCCAAACGCCAAAACCATCGCTGAATTGGTTGAGCAGCATGGCCTACCGATTGAAAAAACAGTTAAAACACTGTTTGTAAAAGCATCTGATGAGATCGATGCCTCTATCGTGGCACTGATCATCCGTGGTGATCATGAACTCAATGAAATCAAAGCCGAGAAACTCGCTGAAGTTGCCGCTCCGCTAGAAATGGCTAGCGAAGAAGAGATTCGCGCGCTGATTGGTGCAGGCCCAGGCTCTCTTGGCCCTGTTGGTCTTGAATTGCCATTTATCGTTGATCACAGCGTAGCCGTCATGAGCGATTTTGGCGCAGGAGCCAACATCGATGGCAAACACTACTTTGGCATCAACTGGGGCCGTGACGTTGAGCTAGCGAAAGTGGAAGACCTCCGTAACGTCGTTGAAGGCGACCCAAGCCCATGTGGCAAAGGGACACTAATGCTCAAACGCGGTATCGAAGTGGGTCATATTTTCCAATTGGGTACCAACTATTCTGAGAAAATGAACTGTGGCGTTCTTGATTCCAATGGTAAAAACACCATTTTAGAGATGGGTTGTTACGGCATTGGTGTATCACGCGTTGTAGCATCAGCCATCGAACAAAACAACGATAAATACGGCATCATCTGGCCTGACGCGATCGCACCTTTCCAAGTGGCGATCGTTCCCATGAACATGCACAAATCAGAGCGTGTCCAACAAGCTGCTGAAAAACTGTATGCGGAACTGACCTCAGCTGGTATTGAAGTGCTATTTGATGATCGTAAAGAGCGCCCGGGCGTAATGTTCTCAGATATGGAACTGATCGGTGTGCCACATACCATCATTATTGGCGATCGCAGTATGGATGAGGGCAACTTCGAATATAAACATCGCCGCAGTGGTGAGAAGTCGACCGTCGCTATGAATGAAATAGTCTCCTTTATTAATGCTCAAATAGCCTAATAAAGTGTGCTATTGAAAAGGTTGCCTAAATGGCAACCTTTTTTATTTTGTCACCAGCCACACAAACTTTTTTAAGCATATTAATCTTCGATTCATCTACGGTGATCTATTCTTTAATCCATTATTAATGGAGGTGACCTATGGATCTAAAAAGTTTGCTTAACCAAGCATTGAATTCAGACATCGTAAAACAAGGTTCAAGCCAACTCGGCGCTATCACACAAGATTCAAGTAAACTCAAAACCTTAGGAGCTGGTGCACTCGGTGGTGGCCTAATCGGTTTGTTGATGGGCTCGAAGAAAGCAAAAAAAATAGGCACTAAAGTGATAGGGATTGGTGGAGCAGCGGCGCTCGGCGCACTAGCCTATAAAGCGTATAATGACTGGCAAGCAAAACAAACGACCACTCAACCGCAGTCTAGCTTTGACCCTAATGATGCTAGCCACAGCACGCTGATCCTAAAAGCGATGATTGCCGCCGCAAAAGCTGATGGCCATGTGGATGAACAAGAAATGGCGAAAATTGAGCAAGCCATCTCTGAAATGGGCGCAGATAACCAATTGCAGCAGCTGGTAAAAAATGAGCTGCATAAACCGCTCGATCCCGCGGCTATTGCACAGTTAGCCACAACGCCCGCACAAGCGAGTGAGCTTTATCTGGCCTCTTTACTTATCGCCGATGAACAAAATTTCATGGAAAAAGCGTATCTGAACGAGCTCGCTAAGCAACTACAGCTAGCCGACGATCTGGTCATGGCGCTAGAGCAGCAAGTGAACGCTTAAAGTTTCATCACATGCAATCAGAGCTTGCGCAAACGCAAGTTCTGATTTTGTCTTTGCCAAACGTAATGTGTATATTGAGAGCCATTATCATTAGTTAGGATTTAATCTATGCAAGTTTACGGTTGTTGTGAATTAGTGCGCGAGCTTTATGCGCAGATAGGCAGTGGTGATCAAGCTTATATTCCTCAAGCAATCTCCTGCGCCATCAAAACCTTGAATGATGTCGCAGCAGACGAATCGCTGCCAAAAGCGGTTCGAGAGCAAGCAGCCTTTGCGGCAGCTAACTTGCTGATTTCTGATTTCGAGGATAAGTGATGAATTTAGCCAATTTTGCCACAATGGATCCAATCATGCTGATGAGCATCATCAATATGAAGCTACGTGATGATTTTAATGGCGATCTTGATAAGCTGGCGGATGACGTTGATATCGATCGGGCGGCATTAGAAGCTCGCTTAGCCAGTGCAGGCTTTGAGTTTTTACCGCAAATCGGTCAATTTCGTTAAGGCATAAAAAACCCGCTAATTTAAAGCGGGTTTTCGTTCAAATAACAGTTCTTAAAGCACAGCACTCAAATTTTTTGTACTAAGCTTTTTTCTCTTTTCTTGCCAGAGCCTTACGCTCATTGCGTTTCGCTTGGTTCTCAATAAAGCCACTGAGCTCTTTTTCCGCCCAAGCTTGTGCTTGTGCTTCGCTTTCAAAACCCATTTCGCGCTTTGAAACAACACTTCTGCGAGAGGTCACTTGACGTACGATTTCCGCCGCCCAACCATTGCGCTTTTCAGTCACTTTGATGGTAAATTTTTTACTTTCTGACATTTTCGTTTTCCTAAGGGAATAATAAGGGATTACTCATCAACGTTTGTCGCGCGCCATTATATTATATGGCGGCGGATGTTGAACACCATCCCTTGGTAAGCGCGGCATTAGAGCACAAATCACAATTTTTTTCTGCATTTTTTACAAAAAATTCATCCTCAAAGTAAACAAAAAAGCCGCTGAGTTGCAGCGGCTGGAATAACAAGACTAAGTCGTTTCTCTCACTGGCGACAAGGTGAGTTACCCTAAGTTCTTACGTGCATTTTGGAACATACGCATCCATGGACTGTTTTCACCCCAAGAATCAGGATGCCAAGAGTTCGCTACCGTGCGGAACACGCGCTCTGGGTGCGGCATCATGATCGTCACACGGCCATCTTGAGTCGTTAAGCCTGTAATGGCATTTGGTGAACCATTTGGGTTGTTCGGATATTGCTGCGTGGCATGGCCGTTGTTATCCACAAAACGCAGCGCAACGGTGCCTGATTGTTCAATCGCCGTTAAATGTGCCGTATCACGAACTTCAACGCGCCCTTCGCCGTGCGAAACCGCAATCGGCATGCGCGAGCCAGCCATCTCATTAAAAAACAGTGAATCAGATTGCTGCACTTCCACTAAGCTAAAGCGCGCTTCAAAACGCTCTGATTCATTGCGCACAAAACGCGGCCATAAATCAGCCCCGGGGATTAACTCTTTCAAATTCGACAGCATTTGACAGCCGTTACACACTCCTAGCGAGAAAGTATCTTCACGTTGGAAGAAACGTTGGAACTGTTCACGAGCTTGTACATTAAACAGCACTGATTTCGCCCAACCTTCGCCCGCGCCCAATACGTCACCATAAGAGAACCCACCACATGCGACGAGGCCTTGGTACTCTTCAAGCACTGTTTGACCCGTTAAGATGTCGCTCATGTGTATATCGGTTGTTTCAAAGCCTGCGCGATCAAACGCTGCCGCCATTTCAACGTGTGAGTTAACCCCTTGCTCGCGCAAAATAGCCATTTTTGGCTTCACGCCTTTAGCAATATACGGTGCTGCAACATCTTGTTGCACGTCAAAGCTCAAACTGACGTTAAGGCCTTTATCACTGTTATCTTGTTTTGCTGCAAACTCTTGGTCCGCGCACTGCGGGTTATCGCGCAGCGCTTGCATCTTATGCGTGGTTTCAGCCCAAATGGTGCGAAGTTCGGTGCGGTTACGCACAACAATAGGTTGTTCACCAGCGGTAATGGCTAGCTCATCAGAAGCGTCAACACGACCGATAACGTGTGAACACGCTTGTAAACCATGCGCCGTTAGCGTCGAGATCACCGTATCTAAATCGTGGTGACGAACTTGAATGACTGCGCCCAGCTCTTCATTAAATAACGCGGCCAATGCATCATCACCTAGCGCGGCGATATCGGCTTTCACGCCACAATGACCAGCAAAGGCCATTTCAGCTAGAGTAACGAATAAACCACCGTCACCTTTATCGTGATAGGCAATAATCTGCTGATTCGCGACCAAGGTTTGGATCGCTTCATAGAAGGCTTTAAGCTGCGCCGCATTATCTACGTCTGCGGGTTTATCACCCAACTGTTTGTAGACTTGTGCTAACGCCGTTGCGCCCAAGCGATTCTTACCATTACCTAAATCAATCAAAACCAGTGAGGTTTCGCCCTTATCGGTTCTTAACTGAGGGGTGATGGTGTTACGTACATCTTCAACACGAGCAAATGCCGTGATCACCAATGATAGCGGAGAGGTCACTTCTTTTTGTTCGCCATTCTCATCCCATTTGGTCTTCATCGACATCGAATCTTTACCCACAGGGATAGTCAGGCCGAGCGCAGGACAAAGCTCTTCACCGACCGCTTTTACTGCCTCATACAAACCAGCATCTTCACCAGGGTGACCCGCTGGTGACATCCAGTTCGCCGACAACTTAATGTGTTTGATATCACCGATATGGGTAGCGGCAATGTTGGTGATCGCTTCGCCCACGGCTAAGCGTGCCGATGCCCCAAAATCCAGCAAGGCAACTGGCGTGCGCTCCCCCATCGACATCGCTTCGCCATGGTAAGTATCATAACTTGCCGCGGTAACCGCGCAGTTTGCTACTGGCACTTGCCATGGACCAACCATTTGGTCACGAGCAACCAAGCCAGTGACGGTTCGGTCACCAATGGTGATGAGGAAGGTTTTTTCTGCAACCGCAGGGAGACGCAGTATTCGATCAATCGCTTCGTTCAATTCGATATCACGGCGATCAAGTGCTGGATTATTAACTTTCAGCGTCTTCACATCACGATACATTTTAGGTGTTTTGCCAAGCAATACGTCCATCGGCATATCAATTGGCGTATTGTCGAAATGTGAATCTTCCAATTTCAGTTCACGCTCTTCAGTGGCAATGCCCACAACAGCATAAGGCGCGCGCTCACGTTGGCAAATGGCATCAAAGCGCGCCATGTTTTCTGGCGCTACAGCCAGCACGTAACGCTCTTGTGATTCATTACACCAAATTTCAAGCGGGCTCATTCCCGGCTCATCGTTAGGCACATCACGCAGTTGGAAAATACCGCCACGTTCGCCATCATCAACAAGCTCAGGCAATGCGTTTGAGATACCACCAGCGCCCACATCATGGATAAAGGCGATCGGATTCGCCTCACCGAGTTGCCAGCAGCGATCAATCACCTCTTGGCAGCGGCGTTCCATCTCTGGGTTTTCACGCTGTACCGACGCAAAATCAAGATCTTCCGCAGATTGGCCAGATGCCATCGAAGAAGCGGCGCCCCCACCAAGGCCAATGTTCATTGCCGGACCACCGAGCACAATTAAGCTCGCACCAACAGGGATCTCTTTTTTCTGCACATGCTCGTCGCGGATATTCCCCATCCCACCAGCAATCATGATTGGTTTGTGATAACCACGCACTTCTTCACCAGCGTGAGAATTGACTTTCTCTTCGTAAGTACGGAAGTAACCTAACAAGTTGGGACGACCAAATTCGTTGTTAAAAGCCGCGCCACCGAGCGGGCCTTCCAGCATAATATCAAGTGCCGTGACAATGCGCCCCGGTTTACCAAAATCCGTTTCCCAAGGCTGCACAAAATTAGGAATACGCAAGTTTGAAGTAGTAAAACCGACTAACCCGGCTTTAGGTTTTCCACCAATCCCCGTTGCACCTTCGTCACGAATTTCACCACCGGAACCCGTTGAAGCGCCCGGCCAAGGAGCAATCGCCGTCGGGTGGTTGTGTGTTTCCACCTTCATTAAAATATGCGCTTTTTCATGGTGATAACCATATTGGCGTGTCTCTGGATCAGGGAAAAAACGCCCAACGTCTGAACCCACCATGACGGCGGCATTATCTTTATAGGCAGACAGCACGTGATCAGGAGTCACTTCATAAGTGTTTTTGATCATCTTAAACAGCGATTTATCTTGCTTAACGCCATCAATAGTCCAATCGGCATTGAAGATTTTATGGCGACAATGCTCAGAGTTTGCTTGAGCAAACATCATTAATTCGATATCGGTTGGATTACGCTCAAGCTTAGTGACGAAGCTTTCGAACAAATAATCAATTTCATCGTCAGCCAATGCAAGCCCAAGGGTAACGTTTGCTTTTTCAAGCGCTGAGCGGCCGCCATTCAGCAAGTCGACGTACGCTACGGGAGCAGGTTCAGCGACTTTAAACAGTGAAGTTGCTGATTCGAAATCGGTAAACACGACTTCCATCATTCGGTCGTACAGCAGGGAATAAAGCGTAACAAGTTGCGGTTGAGAAAGTTCGCGATCTAATTCGATGTAGTAAGCCGTGCCTCGCTCTAAGCGCTTCACCTCATTCAAACCACAGTTATGCGCAATATCCGTCGCTTTGGAAGACCAAGGCGAGATGGTTCCAGGGCGAGGAGTGACCAGTAAAAGAAGACCTTGTGGCTCATGTTCTTGAATCGTTGGGCCATAAGTGAGTAGTTTCTCTAATTTTTCAAGGGATTGAGCGTCTAAATCCGCAGAGAGATCAGCAAAATGCATGAACTCCGCGTAAATACCCGATACAGGCAGTTGCTGTTCACGACAAAGTTCAACGAGTTTGTTAACACGAAACTCAGAAAGCGCTGGGGAGCCACGCAAAATTCTCATGTGCTTAGGTCTCTTATACAGTGGGTTGAGGTGTAATTGGAATGAATTCAAAATCATTAAAATACAATAAGTTAATAAAAGAAAACTGAATACATACCAATTTCACCTCGTAATTTCGAACGCATTATAAAGGAATTCTTTTTGTGACGTAACACCAAAAGCAACCGTTTGCGTCATTTTTTTTGTCAAATTTGAAATACAGCCACATTAGCGTGGTCGCCGACACTTTTTCATCCGTTTTTGATCTGAAACTTTGCCAATATGGCCGCCTTTGATATAAAGGCAGTAATTGATGTAAGAGATCGCTCATAAATGCCAAAGTATTATCTGATTCAGCTTCATCGCTCATTGTCCATTTTCCTACTCACTCTTTTTGTCGTCGGTTGCCAAATCGATTCAGATCCTAAAAGCGAGCTTGACCATATTCGTGAACGTGGCGTATTGCGAGTGGGTACGTTGAACAATCAACTCTCCTACTACATTGGCCCAGATGGCCCTGCAGGGCTGGACTACGAACTAGCGCGCGAATTTGCCAATCAGCTTGGGGTTAAACTAGAGATGAAACCCGCTTATCGGTTGTCTAGTCTCTTTCCTGCACTGAAAAATGGGGAAATCGACGTTGTTGCAGCAGGGTTAAGTCAATCGAATCAACGCTTGAATGAGTACAGAACAGGGCCCGCTTATTACTATGTCAGCCAACAAGTCGTCTATAAGAAAGGCAACTGGCGTCCAAGAAATTTAAAACAATTACTGGAAAAACAACCGGAACTGATTGCTGGTCATGAAGGTGACAGCGTTTTTTCTATCGTGAATGAATCCCACTTTGAAAATACGCTCAGCGACATTAAACAGACCTACCCAGAGTTTCAGTACAATGTGAATAATAACGCCGACGTTAACGACCTTTTAAAACAGGTTTCGAATGGCGAACTGCTATTTACCATGGCTGATTCGGTCGAAGTCTCGCTGTCGCAGCGAATCTACCCTGACTTAGCCGTCGCCTTTGAATTAACTGAAGATCAGCCTATCGCTTGGTATATGCGTCGTTCTGAAGATGAAAGCTTATACGCCTTGATGATTGAGTTTTTTGGCAACCTTAAACAATCTGGTCAATTAGCGGCCTTGGAAGAGAAATATATTGGTCACGTGGGCACGTTTGATTATGTCGATACGCGCGCCTTTATTAGAGCACTCGATGTCCGCCTACCAAAATGGGCCCCTCTTTTCCAACAATATTCTGACGAGTTTGATTGGCGATTGATTGCCGCCTTAGCTTATCAAGAGTCTCACTGGAATCCATTAGCTAAATCCCCCACCGGGGTCCGCGGTATGATGATGTTGACTCTCCCTACGGCAAGAAGTGTTGGTGTCGCCAATCGACTTGATCCGGAACAATCGATTCGTGGTGGTGTCGAATACCTGCGTCGGATGGTACAGCGTATACCAGACTCCATCCCAGAACATGAGAAAATTTGGTTTGCTCTCGCTTCCTATAACGTCGGCTATGGGCATATGATGGATGCAAGACGCTTAACCAAGCAACAAGGTGCGAACCCTGATTCATGGACTGAAGTCAAAGAACGCCTCCCTCAACTGAGACAAAAGAAATACTTCAGCCAGACTCGATATGGCTACGCGCGAGGTGACGAAGCCAAGGCCTACGTTGAAAATATTCGTCGCTATTATCAAAGTATTATTGGCCATGTTGATCAACAAAAGCAGATAGACAATAGTTCAGGTATTGATGATTTGGTTGTGATCAGTATTGAGGAGGAGGAAGCCGCGTTGGAAGCTATGGAGTCTGCCGATGAGGCGCAGGATAATCAGTATCTCGACCCCGCAGCTCGATAAGCATAAGGATAGCTAAATCTTCCACGTTGAACAAAAATTGCACACTTGATTTCCAAGTGTGCAGCCCATACATCAAAACGTGAAAAAGATCGTTTCCTAAGTTTCATATTATGGTAACAATCCTGCACTATAAAGGCAGATTAAGATTGTCATAAGGCACCCTAAACCATTAGGGATCATTGTCAAAACTCAGCAGTAGGAGGTTGTTTATGCTTAAACGTAAAAAGCTATCAAAACACCTTAATAAAACGGTGGCAGCGAACCGTCGTAAGCGTATGTTATCCAATAATAAAAAGAAAATTATCTGGCGTAACCGTGCATTTATGCAATTAATCTCTGCTTAACCTTCAGCGGCAAACATCTACTCAAAGTGGATGTTTGCTAAAGCCCATCACTCTGTTGTTTATTCCGCTGTTTTTCCGCCTGTATCTCTGCGCGTCTTCGTCTAAAAAAAGATTGCAGTTGCTCCCGACACTCTTCTTCTAACAATCCTTTATCGACCGTCGCGTAATGATAGGAGGCTTGGCTTTCAAATAAATTCAGCACCGTACCGGCCGCCCCAGCTTTGAGATCTGGAGCGCCAAAGACAATCCTTTTGACTCGGCTATGCAGCAGTGCGCCTGCGCACATTGGACAAGGCTCCAAAGTGACGTATAAGGTAGTATCAAGCAAACGATAATTTTGTAACCGTTGACCTGCTTGACGCAGAGCCTGAATTTCAGCGTGCGCTGTCGCATCATGTTGACCAATAGAGGCATTCCAACCTTCAGCAATGATTTCGCCATCTTTAACAAGCACAGCGCCCACAGGCACTTCACCTGCTTGTTCTGCAAGATTGGCAAGCGCGATGGCTCGGCGCATAAACTTTTGATCTTGAACGGTAAACTGTGTATTCATATATCCTATATTCTCTTTCACTAGCCTTTGCCGTTAGCGGACGATAGCCGTTCTGCCAGAAAATCCACCAGCAGCCTAACTTTTGAGGACAAATGGCGATTTTGTGGGTATAAGGCCCATACACCTTCACGATCATCTCGGTACTGATGTAGCACTTCTTGCAACTCACCCGAGAGCAAATACGGCTCTACATAATAGTCGGGCAATTGTACGATTCCAATCCCTTGCAACGCGGCATTCAATAACGCCACACCGCTGTTGCATTTAATTTTTCCTTTAACACCGATTTCACGAGAGCGTTGTTGATCCTTAAATCGCCAATAGTTCATAGTACCTTGTAAACATTGGTGATGAACCAACTCTGACAATGAATAGGGGGTGCCATATTTCACCAAATAGTCAGGGCTAGCGCAGACAAACAGTTGTCGGTTGGATAACTTTTTGCCAATAAAACTCGAATCATCTAACTGCCCTAATCGTACGGCGACATCAATTCCTTCCGCAATCAGATCCAATTTTTGGTTAGTGAGTATCAGTTCCAACTCCAATTGAGGATGTAACTGTAAAAACTCATGCAGCAAAGGCGCGACTTTCTGCTCACCATAAGTCACCGGAGCGGTCACTTTCAGTAAACCTGACGGCGTTTGCTGCATCTGCGTGACAGCAAGATCAGCCTGCGCTAAGCCTTCAACCAATTGCCGACACTGATGATAATAGAGTTGACCCGCTTCGGTCAGGGAGACTCGCCGCGTGGTACGTTGCAACAACTTTACCGCCAAGCGCTCTTCTAATAGCGCAATACGTCGGCTGACATTCGCTACTGATGTCGATAGTTTATGTGCTGCTGCGGTAAAACTTCCAGTTTCAGCCACCGCAACAAATTCATGAATGCCTTCCCAACTCGCCATCTTAATTATTACTGATAAGTAAAAGTGATTCTTATTTTAGATCGATTATCAAATTTCAAGAAGGGAATATACTGTCACTCTCCCCAACTCACTTGAAACTTCAAGTAATGTGCAAAGGAAAATCTTATGTCATCACATCAATTCATTAAATCTCGCGCGGCGATTGCGTGGGGGCCAAATCAACCACTAAAAGTCGAGGAGGTTGACGTTATGTTGCCCCAAAAAGGCGAAGTGTTGGTGCGTATTATTGCGAGCGGCGTTTGTCATACCGATGCCTTTACGCTATCTGGTGAAGACCCTGAAGGGATTTTTCCGGTTATCCTCGGCCACGAAGGCGGCGGTATCGTTGAGAGGATTGGTGAAGGGGTAACCAGCGTCGAGGTAGGAGATCATGTCATTCCCTTGTACACCGCAGAGTGTGGTGAATGCAAATTCTGTAAATCAGGTAAAACCAACCTGTGCCAAGCAGTACGTGAAACGCAAGGAAAAGGATTAATGCCGGATGGCACTACACGTTTCTATAAAGACGGCCAACCCATTTTCCATTATATGGGTTGCTCCACCTTTTCTGAGTATACCGTATTGCCAGAAATTTCCTTGGCTAAGGTCAATAAAGCGGCGCCATTAGAAGAGGTCTGCTTGCTCGGTTGTGGTGTCACAACGGGCATGGGCGCGGTGCTCAATACGGCCAAAGTTAAACAAGGTGATACTGTGGCCATCTTTGGCCTAGGCGGCATCGGGCTTTCCGCCATTATTGGCGCAAGAATGGCCGGTGCCAGCCGTATTATTGGCATTGATATCAATGAGAATAAGTTTGAGCTTGCTACTCAGCTTGGTGCAACGGACTGCCTGAACCCGAAAACTCTGACTAAGCCAATCCAAGAAGTGATTATTGAGATGACTGATGGCGGTGTTGATTTTTCTTTTGAGTGCATCGGTAACGTCAATGTAATGCGCCAAGCGTTAGAATGCTGCCATAAAGGCTGGGGAGAATCGGTCATTATTGGTGTGGCTGGCGCGGGCCAAGAAATATCAACTCGCCCTTTCCAATTAGTGACGGGCCGAGTATGGCGTGGTAGTGCATTTGGCGGCGTAAAAGGCCGCTCGGAACTGCCACACATTGTCGAGCGCTATCTGGCGGGCGAATTTGGTTTGCAAGAGTTTATTACCCATACCATGGGTTTAGAGGATATAAACCAAGCCTTTGATTTAATGCATAAAGGCGAAAGTATTCGTTCTGTGATTCATTTTGACCAATAAGCCTTAATAGTCAGCCCTTTTTTCTTAAAGGGCAGGGTGGGGAAACTTGCTATGCACATTGAAAACATTAGCCAAGCCAAAGTATTTGAAGGCTGGCATAAACAGTACACGCACTCATCACAAGTACTAGGGTGCAGTATGCGTTTTGCTATTTATCTTCCACCTCAAGCGGCCTACCAATCGGTTCCGGTGTTGTATTGGTTATCCGGCTTAACATGCAGCGATGAAAACTTCATGCAAAAAGCTGGCGCATTTCAAAGCGCGGCTAAGCTCGGTATCGCGATTGTTGCCGCCGATACCAGCCCAAGAGGTGAAGGTGTTCCTGACGACCCGCAAGGAGCGTATGATTTTGGCCTTGGCGCAGGATTTTACCTCAACGCAACTCAAGCGCCTTGGGATAAGCACTACCAAATGTACAGCTACATTGTGCAAGAACTTCCAGCCTTAATAGAGCAACATTTTCCCGTAAACCAACAGCGAGCGATTGCAGGACACAGTATGGGTGGCCATGGTGCGTTAACCATCGGATTGAAAAACCCTCAACGCTATCGCTCGATTTCAGCCTTTAGCCCGATAAGCAACCCAATACACTGCCCTTGGGGGCAAAAAGCATTTCGCCACTACCTTGGTAATAACCTGCAAGATTGGAAACAATACGATGCGGTTGAATTGCTCACCATTCACTCATCATCCTTACCCATTTTGGTTGACCAAGGAGAGGAAGACCCATTTTTACACGAACAGCTTAAACCTGAACGCTTACTCGCCGCTGCACAAGCGAGCAATAGCCCACTCTCGTTAAGAATGCATAAAGGTTATGATCACAGTTATTTTTTCATTCAAAGTTTCATTGATGATCACTTAACATTTCACGCGCAACATCTGTACAAATAAGATTGAAAAAGCCCGCGATAGACTCGCGGGCTTTTAATTCAGACTCGATAAATAACGTTAACGCTACAAGCTGTATGTGTAAGGCGCTTGCACCCCTAGCGGAATACCAAAAGCCCAGTAAGCAAGCAGGAACAGCGTCCAACCAATCAGCATCGCAATGGAGAAAGGCATCATCATTGAAGCCAAGGTGCCAATGCCCGTCGATTTTACATAACGTTGGCAATACACCACGACTAATGGGAAGAAGACCATCAGTGGAGAGATAATGTTAGAAACCGAATCGCCCACGCGGTAAGCCGCTTGCGATAGCTCGGGAGAAATCCCTACCGCCATCAGCATAGGTACCAGAATTGGACCAATCAATGCCCATTTTGCCGAGGCCGAACCCACCAGCAAATTAACGCTAGCCGTGAGTAAAATCATCCCCACAATCGTTGCTTGGCCGGGTAAGTCCATCGCTTTTAGGCCTTCGGCGCCATACAATGCCAACATAGTACCAATATTAGACTGACCAAACGCTGATAAGAACTGAGCACAGAAGAACGACATCACTATGTATGCGCCCATCGTAGCCATGGTGCCAGACATCGCTTTTATCACGTCATTACTGTTTTTAAAGGTGCCAGCCACTCGGCCATACACAATTCCCGGAATAATAAACAAGATAAAAATCAAAGGAACGATCGACTTCATCACTGGCGCAGAAAAGGCCGTTAGCTCACCATCAGGCGAACGCAGTGCTGAGTTTTCTGGGATCAAAGCCGCTACTAGTAATGCAATACCTACCACCATTGCCCAGCCAGCAAAACGAAATGCTCTCGATTCAGTTGCGCTGAATGTTCCTAGATCAGGCGCTATTTCCGCATCTTCATCGACAGGCATATTCGCTAGACGAGGTTCAATAATTTTCTCAGTCACATACCAACCAATCGCGACGATGATCACCGAAGATAAACCCGTGAAGAAAATGTTCGCCAGCGGATTCACTATGTATTGAGGATCCAAAATTTGTGCGGCGGTTTGTGTAAAACCAGCGAGCAAAGGATCAATACCAGAAGGGATAAAGTTCGCTGAAAAGCCACCAGAAACACCAGCAAATGCGGCTGCAATACCGGCCAGTGGATGACGCCCTGCCGCATGGAAAATAATCCCACCCAGAGGAATAACCAATACATAACCAGCATCAGCAGCCGTATGCGACACTATCGCCACCAAAATCAGCATCGGTGTTAGTAGTTTCGCTGGCGTGAAATTTAGCATTTTCTTAAGGCCTGTAGTGATAAACCCTGAAGAATCAGCCACTCCCACACCGAGCATGGCAACCAGCACGATACCTAGCGGCGCAAAGCTGGTGAATGTGGTCACCATATTGGCTAGAAAACTCGCGAGCGCTTTACCTGTCAGTAGGTTATTCACTTGCAATGCTTCACCCGTTCGAGGGTTGGTCAAATCAAATGTCACATTAGATAACAGTGCCGATGAAACCCAAACAATAATCAGTGCCCAGAAGAACAAAATCGCAGGGTCAGGAATTTTATTTCCTGCACGTTCAATAAAATTTAAAAAGCGATCCATACCGCTCGGCTTCGGAAATGGTGCTTGTTTTACGACTTGATTACTCATTCGTAACTCCATATGTGATGTTGCTGCTGTAGGCCTATATCAATTTATTTAGCCGACCTATTAATCGTCGGTTATTCTATAAAAAAGCCTCAACCAAAGCACAAGCTTCTACAGTTTTTTACAAAAACGGGGACATATTTTGCAAAAACAGCATTCCGCCACAACAATCCAAACACATTCTTATGCTCTTTTTTCCTACAAATCAGTAACCAATTTGCAAAATCAAATATTTCATTTTTATATAAGCATCGAGACGCTAATCAAACTCACTGAACTGCGAAATCATGGTTTTCAGCTCAACTGACTGCTTATTTCCCTGACGATCATGCCAATAGGACTCGATATAAATGGTTTTCAGTGAGCCCGATAAAGAGACCGTTGGTACTGACCAACTGAGTGTATAAAAGGGATGTGAGTGATCTTGTCCGTTGACAATATCACTATCAAAATTCGCTGGCGTGAGAGTAGAAATCGCGGCAGAAGCGCCACGGCTACGAAACCATTCCAACTTTTGTTCGGCCAAATGTAGTGCTTCGATACTATGAACGGCAAAATCCGCCTTTTGCTCAACCAACACTTGTAATTTGACCAAACCCAGTGCCCCAACACCAATTAGAACAAACGATATCATTACTTCTATTAGGCTAAATCCTTGCTGTTTAGAGATCATTCCATGAACCTTTTTGCCATCTAGGTGGAACCGAAAAGGAAAAGCTGTTTTCAATATCACTGTTATATTGCAAACGTAGCGAGTTATAAAATAGTGCTATCTGACCTTGGGTATCAAAGGCCATTCCTCCGGTAAATTGAAAAGATCCCGACTGTAAGTAGGTAGCGTGCTTTGGCGTCAAGGTGGTAGCGCTGCCGTACAATGTTTTTATCGGTGCATCAAAATTAGCATTGAGATCCGCGATGAGTTCAGTATCAAATCCATTCCAATTTGCCGTATCAGCGGCAAATCCACTGTTAAAATGAAAGAGCACCCCTTGAATGCTGCCACTCCCTCGAATCCCTAACACGCCATTATGCACCAGCAAAAAAAGGTAAGTCCCAGGATGAGCATTTTGTATGGTTGACATTGTATCAATCGATGCTTGGTTCAGTTGACAACTGCCATCAATCCATACTTGATTCGGCTGACCAAGAACCAAAGCACCTTTAAATTTCGAAACACAATCAACATCACCACTAGTCATTGTGTAACTCAAGAACTTAAATTCAGTATCGTCGCGTGCTTTTTCCCATTCTCCCCGTTCGTAACCAAAGAGATCTTTAAATGGGTTTAGCGTTTCATCTCGGTAAATATCATTTTTGACATCGACTGCTTCATAAAGACCGCTACTATTTTTCCAAATACCGCTTTGTGAACTACTGTTCGTTTTATGCGTCGGCGCGCAATCGGCACTATTGTCAAAAACAGCGCTTGGTTTTTGAATAGCACTCCCAACACCATTATTTGTCACTCCCGCCGTAGCAATAACATATTTAGCAACGGCGATAGCCGCGCATTCATATTTCCCATCACTATTTTTAGGTCCGGGATCTGGTGGAGAAATAAGTGTAGAGCCAAACACTATTAAGTCTGAAGTAGAACGAATGGCTCCTGGACTTCTCCCACGTTGAAACAGAATGTTCTTTTTCAACGTCGTCATTTGATACTGGGACATAAGTGTACTGGCGTTAGTAGGGTCTGCAGAGAGGTACGTTAACTCTAAATCGACACACAAGGTATTGAGGTTATTTGGAATTGAACTATTTTTATTGTTCACAATATGGCTATAACCACACTCAAGCCCCCCTTCTGCTCGCCAATGCTGTTGCCTCGCTTGCACCTCATTTTGTGCTCGTTTGATCTGAAAAAAGAGCGAACGGTAGGAGCCTAATGCCACCACTAAAGCGAGCACCAACAAAAGCGTGGTGATCAATAACGTTACAGCGCCTTGCTGAGCTTGCTTCATTACTGCCAATTCCTTTGTTTTATTGCCACTCCAAATGATGTTGATACACGGCTATCCCCCACCAACTCTGCTGCCATAGAGATCGTCATGTAGGCTGAGCTCACACCATTCGCCGCTAATGATGCTCGCTGGACTTGAAAATGAGTCACATTAATCTGGTTAGTATCAAAAATAGCAGAGCAACCAGCCGTCGCTTGGGAAACGGTTTTGGCCCCAGAAATCACAGACGTCGGCCTGTCACAGACACCCAACGCGCCAGAAGTCATGACAAACCCAACATTTCTGATCTGTTTCGTTGCCCCCGTATCATCAAGGTAGGCATACGCGAGCGTTGATTGGTCGGCCGAAACAAAAACGATATCATCGTTATCCAATAACGTGAGTGAGTTACCATGACCGCCATCATAACCTGCACGTTGAATATCTTGTTTGAGGTATTGCAGCGCGCCCGTCACTTGTTGCAGTAGCAGTAGCTCCTTGCCTCTTTCGGTCGCTACCTTCTGCCCAGTGATGAATACAGAGCCGATAATGGCTATCGCAATCAAGCCAAGCATGGATGCCACCATGAACTCAATTAACGTTGCCCCCATCTGCTTGGTTTCAGCGATATGAGCTTTATAGGTATGCTTTTTTGCTCTCGGTATGTTAGCTGCACTGCTTAAAACCAAAATAGTCTCCTCCATTACCACATAGGCGCATTCGTCCTGAAGGTCTATAGGTCGTGAATTTGAGTGCACCTTGGTGTGTTGAAAAATCAAGGCTCCCATTTACAGCTCGGCCATTAATGGCTTCAAAATGGATCTGATTTGACGGGTAATTCACCCCCAATTCAATATTGCGATAAGGTTGCCCCGATAGCGATGAAATCACTTGCCCCCCGGGATAGGTTCCTGAATTAGTCAGCACGATTTGCCATTCACCTTGGCTATTAACCGAACCCGACATGACAATATGCGCCCATAGCGGCTGCTTTCTCATTACTGCTTCCGAACGGGCGCTCATCATCAAGCCATTAATCTCACCCGCTAAACGTTGCATCTTTTGCGTATCACTGACTTGTTTGAAATTGGGAGCCGCTATCGTAAGTAAAATAGACAAAACGGAAACCGTGATAAGCAGCTCAAGTAAAGTAAACCCGCGAGCCATTTCCCAAATTCCTATGTAATTAAAATATGAAACAAAATTCACCTTGCGCGAATGCTATCACCTAATAAAAATAGCGGGTAAATCAACAAGGAACTCCACGTGATGATTCGAAATTCTAAATGCAACAACCACAACCGGCGGTCGTTCGGGATGACATTGATCGAATTATTGATTGCGGTTGTGATTATTGGCGTACTGTCTGCAATCGCTTATCCAAGTTATACCAAGCACGTTTTAAAAGGACACCGAACCACCGCTCTCGCCGATATGGGGAGAATTCAACTGGAACTGGAGCATCACTACGATAAGGGTTATGACTGGAGTGGGATCATTTCAGGGGGAAATTGCGTCATCTGTGAAAGCGATGCTGAACGCTATCAGTTTTCAGTCGCCAGCTCCGCAACCAGTAGCTACACCATCACCGCGACGGCGCAGAGCACCAGAGGCCAAGACCAGGATGAATGTCTAACCAGCGATAAGGCCATGACATTGAAATCAACCAACGAATCAGCCCCAAGCGCATGTTGGAAATAGAACACCACAAATGTTCAGTTTGTGAGGGGAGGACAAAGTCATCCTGTATCTGGAACGAATAAGGCCTGCATTGCAGGCCTTATTGGATAGATAATAATTCAACAGTGAATTAGCTGGTTAAATCATCGAAGAACTTTTTCACGCCATTAAAGAAACCTTCAGATTTAGGCTTATGCTTATTTGCCGCTTCACCACCGCAAGTTTCTTCAAATTCACGTAATAGTTCTTTTTGACGCGCGCTCAGTTTCACTGGTGTTTCAACCACGAGTTTGACAACCAAATCACCGATCGCTCCACCGCGTACGCCTTTCACACCTTTACCACGCATACGGAACATGCGCCCTGTTTGCGTCTCTTCTGGCACTTTCAAGTTTACACGACCATCGAGTGTTGGAACTTCAACTTCACCGCCAAGTGCAGCCATAGCAAAACTTACAGGGACTTCACAGTATAAGTTGTTACCATCGCGTTCAAAAATGTGGTGCTCTTTGACGTGAACTTGTACGTACAAATCCCCCGCTGGAGCGCCCATTTCTCCCGCTTCACCTTCGCCAGATAAACGAATGCGATCGCCCGTATCCACACCGGCTGGAATTTTAACATTAAGCGTTTTGGTTTTTTGCTTACGCCCCTGTCCATGACACACGTTACATGGGTCTTTAATGATCTTACCTTTACCATGGCAAGTCGGACAGGTTTGCTGTACAGCAAAAAATCCTTGGCGCATCTGTACTTGGCCGTGACCATGACAGGTTCCACACGTTTGCGCAGACGAGCCTTTCTTCGCGCCAGTACCTTCACAAGAATCACAATGGACCAGTGTTGGCACTTCAATCTCTTTTGAACAACCACGAACGGCCTCTTCTAAAGACAGTTCCATGTTGTAACGCAAGTCAGCACCACGTTGTGCACGCGCTTGACCACCGCCCCGACGACCACCACCGAAAATGTCACCAAAGACATCACCGAAGATATCGCCAAAATCAGCACTGCCGCCACCAAAGCCGCCACCGCCCATTCCGCCTTGTTCAAAAGCAGCATGACCGTACTGATCATAAGCCGCTTTCTTTTGCGAATCGGTTAAAATTTCATACGCTTCTTTTACTTCTTTAAACTTGTCCGAAGCGCTGTCATCCCCTTGGTTTCTATCAGGGTGAAACTTCATTGCTAGGCGCTTGTACGCCTTTTTAATATCGCGCTCAGAGGCATCTCGGCCTACGCCTAATACTTCGTAAAAATCACGTTTTGACATCTTCTTCGTCACCAATTTGTTACCGCAAACGACACGCTGCCGCTTGGTGTTTATATCGACCTAACTAATGGCTCTAGATTCTAGTGAATTCAAACTAAAAAGACACTGTTAGTTAGATGGACACCAATGAGTTTTCATTAATTACAGACATACGGGCGTAAGAGTTACCCCAAACGCCCGCATCATACCGTTGATTTCATTCTTCTCTTAGAGAAGTTAGGGTGGGTTAAACTCGCGAGCCACCCAACCCTAGCCCTCCCCGCTTAAAAGGAGGGAACTCAATCAATTACTTTTTGTCTTCTTTGACTTCTTCAAACTCAGCGTCAACGACATCGTCTTCTGCAGACTGTTGTTGGCCTTCACCCGCTTGTTGTGCTTGAGCTTTTTGCTGAGCGATCTCCATCAGTTTTTGAGCAGCAGCCATAAGCGCTTGAACTTTAGCGTCGATCGCTTCTTTGTCTTCACCTTTCTTCGCTTCTTCAAGCTCAGTAATGGCCGCTTCAATCTTCACTTTATCGTCAGCAGGAAGAGCATCACCCGCTTCTTCAATTTGCTTACGAGTACCGTGAATCATTTGGTCCGCTTGGTTACGTGCTGTCGCTAACTCTTCGAACTTTTTGTCCGCTTCTTTGTTTGCTTCAGCTTCTTGGACCATTTTCTCGATTTCAGCATCGCTCAAACCGCCAGACGCTTGGATAGTGATCTTCTGTTCTTTGCCTGTTTGTTTATCTTTCGCAGACACGTGCAAGATACCATCCGCATCCAAGTCAAACACAACTTCAATTTGTGGCATGCCACGTGGTGCAGCTTGAATACCTTCTAGGTTAAATTGACCTAGCGATTTGTTGTACATGGCTTGCTTACGCTCACCTTGTAGAACATGGATCGTTACTGCGTTTTGGTTGTCTTCAGCGGTAGAGAATACTTGATTCGCTTTAGTTGGAATCGTTGTGTTTTTCTCAACCAACTTAGTCATCACGCCACCCATTGTCTCGATACCGAGAGACAGAGGCGTTACGTCAAGTAGCAGTACGTCTTTTACTTCACCCGCAAGCACACCACCTTGAATGGCCGCACCAACAGCAACCGCTTCATCTGGGTTAACATCTTTACGCGCTTCTTTGCCAAAGAATTCAGCCACTTTCTTCTGAACCATAGGCATACGAGTCTGACCACCCACTAGGATAACGTCAGTGATGTCGCCGACAGACAAGTCTGCATCAGCCAGCGCCACTTTTAGTGGCTCAAGCGAACGCTGAACAAGGTCTTCCACTAGAGATTCTAGTTTCGCACGTGTCACTTTCACGTTCATGTGCTTAGGACCAGCAGCATCAGCGGTGATGTAAGGCAAGTTCACATCTGTTTGTTGCGCTGATGACAACTCAATCTTCGCTTTTTCTGCGGCTTCTTTTAGACGCTGCATCGCAAGTGGATCAGTTTTTAGGTTGATGCCTTGCTCTTTTTTAAACTCATCAACGAGATAGTTGATCATGCGGTTATCAAAGTCTTCACCACCAAGGTGTGTGTCACCGTTAGTTGCTAGAACTTCGAATGTTTTCTCGCCTTCAACTTCATCGATCTCGATGATTGAAATATCAAATGTACCACCACCAAGGTCGTATACCGCGATAACGCGATCGCCACCTTGTTTGTCCAAACCATAAGCAAGTGCAGCCGCTGTTGGTTCGTTGATGATACGTTTTACTTCAAGGCCTGCAATACGACCTGCATCTTTCGTTGCTTGACGTTGTGCATCGTTAAAGTATGCAGGAACCGTAATAACGGCACCAGTAACTGGCTCACCAAGAAAATCTTCAGCTGTTTTCTTCATTTTCTTCAGAACTTCAGCTGAAACTTGAGGAGCGGCCATTTTTTGGCCTCTTGCTTCAACCCAAGCATCGCCATTATCAGCCTTCACGATTTTGTAAGGCATGATTTCAATATCACGTTGAACTTCTTCGTCTTCAAAACGACGACCGATCAAACGCTTAATTGCAAATAGCGTATTGGTTGGGTTTGTTACCGCTTGACGTTTTGCAGGCTGACCTACTAGCGTCTCACCATCTGTATATGCAATTACCGATGCAGTTGTACGTTCACCTTCAGCGTTTTCAATAACGCGAGGTTTGTCGCCATCTAAAACAGCAACACAAGAGTTAGTAGTACCTAAGTCAATACCAATGATTTTACCCATCAGGCTATCTCCAAATAAATTCTATTTTTGTTTTATGCTACCCCCTATGTGGGGGAGGGAGAACAGGGTTTCAACCCTTACTCACAAACTAAACAAGGATGTTCGTTTCTCGTATGCCCAATAAATAAGGTCACTCAGCACCTTTTCAAGGGCAAAATTGAAAAAAGTTATGATATTTCGACTAAACAGCGTAAATAACGACTTTTTCAATCCCGAAACCACTTAATGAAGGTTTCTATCTCAGCATTAATCGATTTCGACATAAAAAAGAGAGGCGACGTACACCTCTCTTTGGCACTGAATAAATTAACGCCAATAAAGCATTTGGCTTATTTCGCAACTCTTTACTTTGATACCATGACCATCGCAGGGCGAATCACTCGGCCATTCAACTCATAGCCCTTTTGCATCACAAACATCACAGTGTTAGGTTCATGATCTGGGCTCTCTTGAATTGACATTGCTTGGTGCAATTCTGGGTTGAATGTTTCGCCTTCAGGATTAATCTCTTTCAGGCCAAACTTTTCAACTACGCCAATGAAAGTTTTGTGCGTCAGTTCCACACCTTCCACCAGCGGTTTCACTACTTCGTTCTCAGCGTCAGCAGCTTGAATCGTGCGCTCTAGGTTGTCTAACACTGGCAACAACTCTTCAGCAAAACGGCTCAACGCATATTTACGCGCTTTATCGATCTCTTGCTCTGAACGGCGGCGCATATTTTCAACTTCCGCTTTCGCTCTTAGCACCGAGTCTTTTTGCTCTTGAATTTTTGCTTCGCTCGACAGTAGCGCCGCTTCTAATTGCGCAATTTGGGACTCTTTCTCATCGACTTCAACTTGTTCGTTCCAATCGATATCCGCGTCAGTACCAACGACTTCAGCTTCTTGACCCACTACTTCTTGCTGTAGTTCTTCTTCTTTGATTTTGTTTTCTTCTTTGATTTTGTTTTCTTCGTTGTTCATGATATCTCCAGAATCCAACTATTTTGCGCTTAACCTCCACAGTTCAAAAAGTTAAGCACACAAAAATTCGCACAAAGGCATAACTTGCCCTTATTATGGGGATGAACAATCCTGATTCAAGCCTAATTAGTTTGGAAAATTTATGAAAAAACCATTTGAAGTGATCGCTATCATTGGAAAACCAAGAGATCAACAAGCCATTCAAACACATAAAGAGCTTTATCAATGGCTAACTTCAATGGGATATCCGGTCTTTATTGATGATCGTCTCAGCGAAATATTGGAAGGTGTACCTGCGGAACATTTCGCTAGCCTGCTTGAAATCGGCAAAAAAGCAGACCTTGCGGTTGTGGTTGGGGGCGATGGCAATATGCTCGGTGCCGCACGCGTATTATCACGCTTCGACATTTCCGTGATTGGGGTGAATCGTGGCAATTTAGGATTTTTGACCGATCTCAACCCAGAAGATTTTCAACCAAGGCTACTTGCTGTACTCAATGGCGAATATTTAGAAGAACAACGCTTCTTACTGGAAACAGAAATTCATCGTCACGGGCAAGTCAAAAGCCATAATGCAGCGCTTAATGAAGCCGTATTACACCCCGGCAAAATTGCACATATGATTGAATTTGAAGTCTATATAGATAATAGCTTCGCTTTTTCTCAACGCTCTGATGGCCTTATCGTTTCTACCCCAACGGGCTCTACCGCTTATTCACTTTCTGGCGGCGGGCCGATTTTATCCCCCAGTTTAAACGCCATTACACTGGTTCCCATGTTCCCGCATACCCTTTCAAGCCGCCCCTTAGTTGTGGATGGCAACCGCCAGATAAAACTGCTGGTTTCGCCTGATAATCGCGGAACACAGGAAGTTAGCTGCGATGGACAAGTATCCCTACCGGTTTCCCCCGGTGATGAAGTGCATATTTACCAAAGCCCAAATATTCTAAAGCTCATTCATCCTAAAGATTACAGCTACTATCACGTGCTAAGAAAGAAACTGGGTTGGTCGAGTAAATTGTTTTAAACCAACCTCTTCACCTTCTATTGACTGTCGACCTCGATTAATAATATCGAGGTCTTTTTTACAGGGAATCATTAATATTTAATGGGTTTTAAAATTTCTATTTATTTTCCATCATAAATTTACTTATCCTATAGCTGATTATTTGTGAGCCATGATTTATTCCATATTCAAGTTAAGGACTTCGATCACAATTATTATTTCTATCAATTTACTTACTAATCAACTTGGTTAAGAATCGTTCCATCAGTCAACCAGCTATAACTCACCACGGATTTAGATATGAGTAAAAATCTAAAAATTCAAGATAAGTTATGGTCAAGCTCCCTAGCTTGGTACACGCACGACTATCAAATCTCAATTTTACCATCTTTTGCACACGCCTAGCCTGCTTGGTTGTTTCTGCATTCTTTCGAATCCATTAAACAATCAGCATCAACACTAAATCTATTTATATCGCTTTTCGATACTTGCATTCATCTTTATTAATTTAAAGTTGTTGCTTGGTTATTCTCAAATAGATTTATTTCACTCGAATTTTATCGCTAATTATTTGGCGCGATATTTTTCACTCTAAATATATAAAGGGTGTTGACTAATATCGCCTGACGAAAATTAAATTATTCAAAGGTATTATCATGGAAAACTTTAAACACTTACCAGAACCCTTCCGCATTCGTGTTGTTGAACCAGTAAAACGTACAACACGTGAATATCGCGAAGAGGCCATCCTTAAAGCGGGTATGAACCCATTCCTTATCGATAGTGACGATGTATTTATTGACCTTCTCACTGACAGCGGCACAGGCTCTATTACTCAAAGAATGCAAGCAGCAATGCTCATGGGTGACGAAGCTTACAGTGGCAGCCGCAGCTACTATGCGCTGGCGAATGCGGTGAAAGATATCTTCGGTTATGAGTTAACTATCCCAACTCACCAAGGCCGTGGTGCAGAGCAAATCTATATTCCTGTTCTAATTAAAAAGCGTGAGCAAGAAAAAGGCCTCGATCGTTCAAAAATGGTGGCGCTGTCTAACTACTTCTTCGACACCACTCAAGGTCACACTCAGGTTAACTGCTGTGTGGCGAAAAACGTCTATACCGAAGATGCGTTCGATACATCTGTCAATGCAGATTTCAAAGGTAACTTTGATATCGCGAAACTGGAAATGGCGATTGAAGAAGCAGGGCCTGCGAACGTACCTTACATTGTCAGCACGATTACTTGTAACTCTGCCGGTGGTCAGCCTGTCTCTATCGCTAACTTAAAAGCGGTATACGAGATTGCTCAACGCTACGATATTCCTGTCATCATGGACTCTGCGCGTTTTGCTGAGAATGCTTACTTTATTCAGCAACGCGAACCGGGTTATCAAAATTGGACTATCGAAGAAATCACTCGTGAAACCTATAAATACGCAGATGGTTTAGCCATGTCTGCTAAAAAAGATGCAATGGTTCAAATGGGTGGTCTGCTGTGTTTCAAAGATGAATCGATGATGGACACTTACACGGAATGCCGCACGCTTTGTGTGATTCAAGAAGGTTTCCCTACTTATGGTGGTCTTGAAGGTGGTGCAATGGAGCGTCTTGCTGTCGGTCTATACGATGGCATGCGTCAAGACTGGCTAGAGTACCGTATCGGCCAGGTTCAGTACCTTGTTGATGGCCTAGAAGCCATTGGGGTTGTGTGTCAGCAGGCTGGCGGCCACGCAGCATTCGTTGATGCAGGCAAACTATTACCTCATATCCCTTCGCATCAATTCCCAGCTCATGCTTTGGCCTGTGAACTCTACAAAGTCGCAGGTATCCGCGCGGTGGAAATCGGTTCGTTACTATTAGGCCGTGATCCTGCAACGGGTAAACAACACCCTTGTCCTGCTGAGTTGTTACGCCTAACCATTCCTCGTGCTACTTACACTCAAACGCATATGGACTTCGTTATCGAAGCATTTGGGAAAGTAAAAGAGAATGCCCACAACGTGAAGGGACTCGATTTCACCTACGAGCCACAGGTGCTACGCCACTTCACAGCCCGTCTAAAGGAAGTTGAATAATCGCTAACTAAAGCGCGCCTAATTGGCGCGCTATTTCCTTCTAAATCGAGCAAAACAAAATCTATAAATTTAGCGGGATTTTTTGTGAACCTCGTCAAACTATTTAATGAGCATTTAATAATCAATTCAAAACTAATTAACCCCATCGAATGAAGTAAAATTCACTAGAAAGCCAGAGCTATCAAGCAACATAAATCACTTCCTGTCGCATGCACTAAACTCAGCGCAGTTTACAATACTCATAGTTTTCTGACAGGCATCTTTACTGTATAAAAAAACAGTTTATACTGTTCACTTATACAGTGTTATTTGATTATATAGGTACAGAAATGCTGGCTCATTTAAGTGTGAATAATTTTGCTATTGTTAAATCATTGCAGTTAGAGCTTTCCAAAGGAATGACTACCATTACTGGCGAAACCGGTGCGGGTAAATCCATTGCAATTGACGCGCTCAGTTTATGTCTTGGTGGCCGTGCGGAAGCAGGAATGGTCAGGCAGGGTGAAGAAAAAACCGAAGTCAGCGCCGCCTTTATTTTGGACAATAACCTCAACGCCACGCGCTGGTTGGAAGACAATGACTTGCTCGACCAAAAAGAGTGTATTTTACGCCGAATCATCACCAAAGATGGCCGCTCTCGTGCCTTCATCAATGGCAGCCCTGTGCCTCTTTCACAACTCAAAGCTCTAGGTCAATTACTGATCAACATCCACGGTCAACACGCCCATCATCAACTGATGAAAAGTGAGTATCAAATGAGCATGCTGGACCAATACGCAGGTCACGTGAATCTTGTCAAAGAGACACGCTTAGCCTACCAAATGTGGCGTCAAGCAGATAACCAGCTCAATCAACTCAAAGAAAATAGTCAACAAAACCAAGCTCAAGTTCAACTGCTGGAATATCAAATCAAAGAACTCAATGAATTGGCGATTGGTGAAGAAGAGTTCACCGAACTCGAACAAGAGCACAGACGTTTAGCCAACAGTGGCGAGCTTGCTACCACTTGCCAGCAAGCCATTGAACTTATTTATGAGGGGCAAGAAGTCAATGCGCTAAGTTTGCTGCAGTCAGCCAACCACGCCTTGCTTGAACTGGCCGAGTTAGATGAAAAACTTGCCACCTTACCCAACATGGTGGCTGAAGCCATCATCCAACTCGAAGAAGCCAACAGTGAATTGCGAAACTATCTGGACAGTATCGATGTCGATCCTGAACGTATGGCTTATGTAGAAGAACGTTACTCTAAAGTGATGTCCATATCGCGCAAGCACTACATCGCTCCTGAAACGCTTTACCACCACCACCAAGATCTGCTCAAACAAATAGCGCAACTTGACTGCTCTGAAGATAAATTACAAGAACTGGAAAGTAACGTTGCCAAACAGTATCAGCAGTTTGCAACCTGTGCCGACAAACTGCATAAGTCTCGTAGCCGTTACGCGAAAGAGCTGGATAAATTAATCACCAATAGCATGCACGAACTGAGCATGGAAAAAGCCAAGTTCTGCATCGAAGTTAATCATGAAACAACGCATCCATCACCACTGGGTTTTGACACCGTAACCTTCTTAGTCTCGACCAACCCAGGTCAACCGCTGCAGCCTATCGCTAAAGTCGCGTCAGGCGGAGAACTGTCACGGATATCTCTAGCAATCCAAGTGATCACCGCTCAAAAAGTAGACACTCCTAGCCTTATTTTTGATGAGGTCGATGTCGGTATCAGTGGGCCAACTGCTGCGGTGGTCGGAAAAATGTTAAGGACATTAGGCGAATCAACTCAAGTACTGTGTGTGACTCACTTACCACAAGTGGCAGGTTGCGGGCACCAACAACTGTTTGTCAGCAAGCAAGCCAAAGCAGGAAAGACAGAAACACAAATGAAACGGTTAGACAATGAACAACGCGTCGCTGAACTTGCTCGCCTTTTAGGGGGTAGCCAAATCACCGAATCTACCCTTGCTAATGCGAAAGAACTGCTGATCGCCGCCTAAGCTGACATTTTTCTTTTTAGGTTTGCAACCAAACTCAAAATTTGCAGTCTCAACTAGCTCGTAGCTCAGTCTATTTTTTACTTCTGCTGCGAGCTTGTTTATTATCAGTCCAGTTTTACGACCTATTGGCAAAGAATTTTGAATATGCAGTTAAAAAAGTGGTTAATCGCAGTCCCTTTAGCAATGACAATGCTGACTGGATGCTCTTTATTAGAAAAACTCGTTTATCGTATTGATATTAACCAAGGCAACTACGTTGAACAGCAAGCCGTCGATCAACTCAAGTTCGGTATGAGCAAAGAACAGGTTAGGTTTGTCATGGGGTCGCCGATGCTTATTGAAAACGGTTATCCCGATACTTGGTATTACATTTATCACCACACGGAAGGCCACAAAGAATCGATACAGAAAAACCTGATTGCGACATTTAATACCGCAGGTGCTTTGATGGAAATCAGTGGCGACTACCCTCCTAGCGAACGGTTTTTTGAAGGCGTAAACTGAACGAAAACACGTTCAAACAAATGATACCCAAAGTGCACCTCACAATGAGTGACACTAACGGACAGGGCTCATAACGAGCCCTTTATCTTGCACCCAATACCGCAGCAACGTTTACTGTTGCGCTTTTGCCTGCTCGGCTCTCTTGCGACGGATCTCTTTAGGATCGGCCAATAACGGACGATAAATTTCAATGCGATCACGGTCTCTGACCGTCGAATCTAGCTTAACGTTACGACTAAAAATCCCGACCTTATTTTTTGATAAATCAATCTCTGGGTAGAGCTCAAGCACACCGGACTGTTGAATTATCGTTTCGACGGTTGAGTTTTTGTCTACCACCAAATTCAGTACTCTTTGCTCATGAGGCAATGCATATACTACCTCAACATGGATCATCTCAGATTCAATACTCATTACTGATACACCTGTTTCGCTCGTTTGGTAAATGCGTTAACCATATTACTAGTCAATTCATTGAATATCTTGCCAAAAGCCAATTCCACCATTTTGCTCGAAAATTCAAACTCCAGTTTAAGTTCAACCTTGCAGGCCTGTTCATCAAGTGCAGTAAAATACCAACCGCCTTTTAAAGCCTTAAAAGGACCATCGACCAAATTCATCAAAATAGCTTCACTGGCCACCAACACATTCGACGTTGTGAACGTCTTACTTATCCCTGCCTTTGAAACATCCACCGAAGCCACCATCGACAAATCGGAAGATTCAATAACGCGAGAACCAGAACAACCTGGCAAAAATTCAGGATAACGAGCAACGTCATTCACGAGATTAAACATTTGTTCTGCACTAAAAGACACTAAAGCAGAACGACTGACTTGCTTCATATTCTCTCCTCATCACCACCGAAAGAGTCTGGTGTGTAACAATTTTACTTTTATTCTTATCCTACGCAAATAAAAGGATTTCCTAAGCTCAAACCAAACCGTATAATGCCGCCACTATGGTAAAGAAAAAATCAAACTCAAAAGCAGGTAGCAATACCATTGCTGTAAATAAAAAAGCTCGCCACGAATACTTTATCGAAGATGAAGTAGAAGCTGGCATGGAGCTCCAAGGCTGGGAAGTCAAATCTCTTCGTCAAGGCAAAGCGAATATCGCAGAAAGCTACGTTTTCATGCGAGACGGAGAAGCCTTTGTTTCCGGAATGACAATAACGCCACTGCAGCAAGCATCCACTCACGTGGTTGCCAACCCAACTCGCGTGCGCAAGCTGTTAATCAGCCGCCGTGAACTGGACAACCTTTATGGACGCATCAACCGTGAAGGCATGACACTTATCGCACTATCACTGTATTGGTCTCGCTCTTGGGTGAAAATCAAAATTGGTGTAGCGAAAGGTAAAAAACTGCATGACAAACGTGATGATTTAAAAGAAAAAGATTGGGCAAGAGAGAAAGCACGCGTAATGAAGAGCTCATTGCGTTAATCTTGACCACTTAGACGCAGAAAGCTAGACAGACAAAGGTTTTCTGGTAGTATGCGTCAACACACTTGGGGCTGATTCTGGATTCGACGGGAATTTTGCAGTCTGAGGTGCATGCCGTGGGGCGGTTTGCCACGTTAAAAGCCGCAAAAAAATAGTCGCAAACGACGAAAACTACGCACTAGCAGCTTAATAACCTGCCAAGAGCCTTTCTGCCCTAGCTTCCGCTCGTAAGACGGGGAACAACAGAGAGTCAAAACCAAACAAGCTCGTGCCGCGTCTCCAGCCTGAGAGACAAAGCATTAAAACTAATTCAGGATAGCCATTAGATAGCGTGTCGGTTCGCAGTTTGATGGTGAAATTAAAGATCGAATAAGCATGTAGTACCAATGATGAATGATTTTCGGACGCGGGTTCAAATCCCGCCAGCTCCACCAAATCATAGTTTAAAGACGTCCTAGGGCGTCTTTTTTCTTGCGCGCAATAAAGCAAAATCAACAACTTAGCATCCAACGACGTCCAATGCGATTTCATAGTAGCTTTGATTTTTAGGTACACTACAAGGTACACTGATTTTATCGTGTTAATCTGGTGTACCCATCATGGCAAAAAACACAGTAAAGCTGACAGATAAAGAGATCAAAGCCTCCAAACCTAGAGAGAAAGAATATAATCTTTTCGATGGTGATGGCTTGCGACTTAGAATCAAACCTAACGGTTCAAAGCAGTGGATCTTCAACTACTATCGCCCCACAAACGGTAAACGAGCTAACTTAAGCTTTGGGATGTACCCAGACATCTCCCTTTTACAAGCAAGAAAAAGCTTACTTTCTGCCAAAGAGCTGATCGCACAAGGCATCGATCCACAAGACGATCGAAAACGCCAACAACAAGTTCATAAAGAGATCCATGAGCACACCTTTGAGAACGTCACGAAAGATTGGTTTGCCATCAAACAGCATGATGTCACTCCCGATTACGCGATCGATATCTGGCGTTCATTGGAACTGCATATCTTCCCGCACATCGCCAATAAACCGATAAAAGCGATCACGGCTCCGGAAATCATCGAGCTACTCAAACCGATTGAAGCCAAAGGTAGCTTAGAAACCGTCAAACGCCTATCTCAGCGTTTGAATGATGTGATGAACTTTGCCACTAACTGCGGCCTTATCCTAGCAAACCCACTTACTGGTATTCGTGCCGCTTTCAAAAAGCCTAAAAAAGAGAATATGGCCGCATTAGCACCACATGAATTGCCAGAGCTAATGGGGGCAATAGCTAATGCAAGTATTAAACGCACAACTCGTTGCTTATTAGAATGGCAATTACACACCATGACGCGCCCTTCTGAAGCCGCTGGCGCTAGATGGGATGAAATTGAATGGGAAGAGAAAGTCTGGACCATTCCAGCCGAGAGAATGAAAAAAAGAAGAGAGCACCGCATACCGCTCACAGAGCAGATGCTAGCGCTATTGGAAGTGATGAAGCCGATAAGTGGTCATCGCAATTTTGTTTTTCCGTCGGATAGAGACCCGAAAAAGCCCTGCAACAGCCAAACGGCTAACATGGCATTAAAACGTATGGGTTTTGCTGGAAGGCTAGTTAGCCACGGTTTGCGCTCACTGGCAAGTACTACACTCAACGAGCAAGGCTTTGATCCTGACTTAGTTGAAGCGGCATTGGCTCACGTGGACGATAACCAGGTCCGCAGTGCCTATAACCGCACTGACTACTTTGAGCGCAGAAAGCCAATGATGTGCTGGTGGAGCGGGCATATAGAAGAGGCTGCCAAAGGCAGCCTCTCTGTAACAGGAAATAAGCAACTAAAAATAATAGGTCAATAATCATGAAGTTACTCAACACTTACGACACCAAAGATGAAGGCGAAGCAGCACTTGCCAAAATCGATGAGCCCAAACGCCTTGCCAGTGAGCGTGACAGTACAGAGACAATATACAACTTATTTGGCATACCAAGTTGGGGAAACTTCTACAAGCTGGGCATGTTTAACCTCGTAGAGCTCAAAGTCATTGTTCAGCAAAAGCAAAACGGCCAGCCCTATGATGAAAAAAAGCACCGTGAGATTCTCACGATGCTTGAGTATGCAGCGAAGAGCTTTGATTTAGAAGTCCCTAAGCATTGGCTATAACTGCCTGCAAGTTCGATACAAAGGAATCTATTAACAGAGACCTTTGTATCGTTACAGGAAGGAACATAGTCACTAGAAAGGACTTATTGAGAATCGTTCGTTTAGCTCCCAAGTACCTTCTTCGTTCGAGACTTTCTTTACAACATCATGTTGTTGTAAATTACATAGGATCGATTGGACGCTTTCTTCATCCAATCTAGTGCGACCGTATGTTCTGCACAGCTTCTCAATCTCATCTAATAACTCGCGTGCATTACGCTTCATTTGTTTTGGAAAGCCTAGCAGAACCAGAGCATCATCAGATGAAAGTTTGATTTCCTTGGTTAAAACCGTTTCTAATGCTCTAACAATTGCGCCTAGACAGAGGACCTCCGAAAGAATACCAATAGAGAAATCACCGTCAACTGATACTACATTCTTCAGTATCTTCATAAATCCTGGTAGTTTTTGATAGCTTGCCCCACCACTTCCATCAGAACCATTTACCGTCAAACACTGTATAAACTGCACCGAGTCATGCATAACGTGAAGCGACTTAGAACGAGTTGATGTCGACCTCTCAGCCCATTTGACCTTGGCTAGCAGCAAGTTCGCTAACTGTTCTTCTGACATGTCATCAACAGATATATGACTGAATGCAAGCATCCTCAAAAACATTTTTTCAAGATACGTGTTGTCATCCATGAACAGGATGTTTCTCTCTTCCAAAAGATCTTGCTGCTCACTCACGTTTAAGAGGTCACGATGTTCCGTAGAAGATACAACGAACGCGCTGAGAGACAGACTTTCATCGTTAAGTTTGCGTTCCAACGTTTTGATCTCTTTATAGAGACCAAACTTAGCGTCATCTAAATTCAGGTTTCGAATACCTTTGGGATCAATAAGGCTAAGCCATTGCTTACCCGTTTTATCATCCACTAGCCATAATAGAAAATCAGGATAAAAATTCCCCGCAGTCGCAAAACCTAATCCTTTTGATTTTGTATCAGCGTTACGTAGAAGATATAAGCTCTTATCACCGATGATTTCCTGGCCTCTTGGTGTTTCAATAAACGCCTCTAAATCTTGAATGAAAGTAATTTCACTTGGCGCATCAAATGCCATAGGTCGCATTTTTAAGGGCAAGTCAGCATTTTTTTCAATCGAGAGAAGTGGATAGTACAAATGCTTGTCAAAAGTCACAGCTACCATTCCTGGAGCATTCCATTCTTTAGCTTTGCCAATATCCCCTTTAGCAACGATTTCCTGCAATTGCTCTAGTCGCTGGGCATAATCTAAGCCGTCATCCGATTCTTCAATTTCAAAATGATACATTTTGATCATGCCTGGGTCGTCTTCCTGCACTTGCGTTACCTGATAGAACTGACCTTCGTAAGCATTTTTCAACGCGTTATAAAATCGCTCTGTATAGTCAAGCAACAGGCGCAACATAATATCTTCTTGCTTCTTAACATCAGAAAATTGCTTGATGTCTAGCTCTGATTTCGGAATAAGCAGTGTGTACCACTTGTTTGAAAAACCACTATTCCCTAAACAAAAATCCATTAACCGTTGCTTATCAAGACGAAGATTCGACCAGCCTCGCTGCAATTTATAATCCTGAACTGCAAGGTATAAGCGCTCAAAGTCGAATGCAGAAATTACTTTATAATCGAGTTTACCTTCAAATCGAACATTGACGGGCGTGTTGTCGCCTTTTCTATTTGTATCAATGGATTCAAGCTTTGGATACAGGTCTAACTTCACATGAGGAAGTTTAATTTTCCCTTCGAACTCAGCAGGAACTTGATATAACTCAGGAAAATGAACACGCTTAAAGCCGTGCTTCTGATTATCTTTATACCCATCTTTCAATTTTAGCGTTTTCAACTTGGTTGCCGGTAAGTTAGGACGCGTTTCAAAATTCAGCTCTAATATTTCATCACTAGGAGTAATCCCCTCGTCTTCGAGATACTGCTTGAACGTCGCCATGTAATCGGCACGGACACCAAAAATATTTAAGGTTTCTAGCTTTTCTAAATGAATCCCTTTTGGCCGTTGCCCCGGCGTGCTGCGTTTTAGCGAGTAGTCACGACCTTTTAAGCGTACACCACGGCCAAACAGCTGAATGATCTGCGAACCTTCTCCCCGACCCATATTCAATAAGCCCATAGTTGATACACGCCAACTACTCCAGCCTTCGGTAAACTTACGAGAACCAATCAAGATATGCAGTTTCGAGTCTTTGTCATTCAGAGTGTGAAACAAGGTTTTAGCAAAATCATCACGTTGATAATCGAAGCTCTCATCCGCTTCACACATGGCATAGAGCGATGGTGAATCACCAATGTTAATCAAACCAAATGGCGCAGCTTCGCCAACTTGAAGAGCAAGCTCGCCTTTGCTACCAATTAGATTCAAAACCCTGAGGCGCTGACCTGAATGAGTTGTGTTGAATAACTTGGCAAGAATATCAGCGTAGATATCTTCAGGGCCATTCATCAAAGCTATAAAACGCTTCTCAAAAATATTTCTGTCTTTGGTATCGAGAATCCTCGCTTTGTTATCCACCAGATCTTTTATCCAAGCTTTAGCTTGTGCTTCATTGTTCAAAAACCAAGCTAGAAAGCGCAACACGGCATGAATATCAGAATCTTCACCGCCAACAGTGTTACCCACAAACACCCACAATGGCTTTTCTATACTAAACTCAGCAAGCTTATCTTTGTGCTTATTGAACAAATATTGCTGCTGGTAAAAACTAAGCAAACACGCGGTGAAGTACTCATAACGCCGCTTATCTTGCTTATCCTGCTCTGGGTTAAAGTTTAAGATTAACGACTCTTTCCCATAACCATCCTCGTAGAAAAATTTGTACGAGTAATCAAATAGCACTGATTTGCCATACACTTCGCGTGTTGCTTGAATGCGAGCGTCACGCTGTTCCTCAGTATCTAATTCCAATTGTGCCAACTGCTCTTCAGTCAACTTACCCAAAGCTGTCGTTTCAAACAGCATTTTGGCTTTTTTCTTTTTAATATCGTTTTCAACTGCTTCTACAGTATTTCCAGATGAGACAGATTGACCAAACGTAGCTGAGTACTCGAACGCAAAGCCATCGCGGGTCAACTTGTCACGGCGGCGCATCCAAGCACCAGCAGCAGTACCTGTACCTTTATGGCCTTCGTCAATTAGCACAAGGTTTTTACCTTCAAAAGCTTCAACCGCTACCGTTTTGTCGCCCATGTCATCTGCAAGTTTATTGATATCAATAACTTCAATCGTGCCTCTGAACGGTGTTGGTTTAGATTTATCAAACAACTGAATATGAGAAAAACCTGAATCATACAGTTCATTCATATGCTGCTGTGACAAGCGCTCATCCGGTGTCAACAGAATGATCTTGTCAGGGTAATGGCTGGTATTACCATTTTGAAAATAGTGCAAATACTGCAAAATATTGACGTGTAATAACAACGTCTTACCTGAACCCGTCGCATTCCAAAATGCCAGCTTGTTCAAATCATCCAAAATATACTGTCTAAACTGATTAACCCTGTCTTTTGCTGTTGTACCGTTTTCTACATTGTAAGCTTCAAGCTCACGATTCAGCCCATTCAGTAGCTCTTGTTTTCGGTTGAAGTGCCAGTCGAGATAAATCTCTGTAAACAAGAGAGACAAGTACTGGAAATACTTCATATTCAGTACCGTATCTTCTTTACGGTTACGGTGCTGCGTGATCTGTTGCCAATGCTTAACAATGTTCAAGTCGTAGCGACGCAGCTCATCAAGGTCGATTAAATCGACCTCAAAGAGATAGTTACTCAACTCATGGAAGAACAAGCTTTGTCCATCCTCATGAATGCCTTCAAAACGGTCTTCGCCTAAACGTAGTTTTAAACCTTGCAAAGTCCCATCTTTGAAAAAGCGAAACATAAAACGGTTAAGCACCAGTTGTTTATGGAAGCTTAATTTACTGCTGCTTTGCTTTTTTACTGCTTTGCCAGTAGACGCAGCTTTTTGTGGAGAACGGGCCATGCTTAAATCTCCTCAGCAAACATCAGGCTCAGGAATTCCGGCTCAATTTGACGGAGTTTCAAGCTACGCAGCACTTCACCGCCATCGCCGTCAACAGTATATGCCGTTGGCAAATTGTGGTCGCCGTTAATGTAAATCACATCAAAGGTCTGCTCTTTCGCATACAGATCAAAGCGGTTAGCGTAATCATTGAGTTTTTCATAACCAATTTTGTCGCAATCTCGCCACAAAATAAGGGTACGTTCACCACTTGGTAAAGTCCCTTCAACACGAACAAACCCACGCTCGATATTCGATTCAATCGACTTAATATGTAAGCCAATTAAATAGTTAAAGGTTTCGACTAGATCGACATTCCTCTCTTCATAAGCCCCTGCCGAATCAACAGCAATTTTCATTCTGTATTCAAATGGCTTTACAAAATGATCGGTTGAAAGAAGAGAGTCTTTTGTCTCTACATTAAGCATATAATTCAGCAAGTAATCATCATTCAACGCAGAATTACTAGCAAATAGGTCAAGCTTTGGCTTTTTCAGCTCCAGATTATTTAATATATCCTCATAGCTTTCTAGCCGTTGGAATTTAAGGCAAAGTGAAAGACCATCATAAGTCTCAGGCTTGCCATTACGCCACTTAGAAGCAAATACGGTTTTCTTAATACGAGGCAAAATTGTGGAATCAATATAAGTATTGGTTTCCATCAAAACAAATTTACGACCAAGCTCATCAGTCCGATTACACTCAATAACTGCGCCAGCTGTACTTCCTGAACCGCCAAAAATATCGAGCACCCAGCTTTTTTCACTGGTTGCTTGACGCACAAACTTACCAACAAAGTTAGTGTGTTTTGGCGCTAGAAACACACCTTTTTTACCGAAAAGATTGGTGGTTTCCTTCTCACCGTCGGAATAATCAACAATAATACTCTTTGCTACATTTGTTTCCACTTCATGCAAAAAGCGCTTTTGCTGTGGTACTTTATTTTCATTAGCACCACAAGCTATACGATGATCATTCATTAATGATTCCCAGGAATTGCGCTTGGGATATTTTGGATCGATGTGCTGAGTCCCCTTCCAACCACGGGAAGGCATTGCAACTGGCTTGCCCGTGGTTGGATGATTAGGTCGATAATAACGATAGTTAGGATGCTCAGGGTCTTTTGTTGTACCAGACTGCTTTTGATCTGCCTCCATGATAGTCCAATCACTTTCACGAAAAACCCAAATTTTAGCACCAACAACTTTAGCTTGCCCTTCTTCAACAAAGCGGCCTTCTTGATCACGATATTCCGCGAATTTATACTGATAAACGCCGTTCCATGGATCGTTTCTTTTTTCTTCGGAATAGTTTAAACCTTCAGCCTCGATTCTTTTTTTAAATGACTGTTTATTATCTTTGTAAAGTGCTCGTAGCTTTACTTCTATGTCGTTGACAGATGGATAATCAGGGTTTAACTCAGCAACTAAAAGCATAACTTGTTCAAATCCAGGCTTCGGCTCGCGAAACAATGAGTAATCTTCTTCAGCGGCCCTAAGATCCTTGGTAAAAACTTCAATATATTCATGGTTGGTAGAGAATGTTTTGGCTCGACCATCATTAGTGTTTTGGATCCAAATTAGCTCTTCGACTTTATTTTCTTTACCAAAAGCTTCATTCATTGCTCCAATGAGAGAATCTCTTTCATTTTTATCAATACTCACATAGCAAGCAGAAGCAGGAGCCATTGTTCGCTGAACAAGCGCCAATCGATCATTCATCATCGTCGCCCATGATGAATGGCGATAGTTATTTTTATACGGAATTGCGCTGACGTCAGTGTTATATGGTGGATCAAGATAGACGCATTTAACTTTGTCAGCAAATTTACTCTGAATCAATCTCAACCCATGATAATTATCAGTATGCAATAGAACTCCGTTGCATTTTTCATCAATATCATCAAAAGACCGCAATATTTCATCTTTGAATGAAGAGTCAAAATTAGCGGTATCAATAACCAGAAACTTGTATTTGCGCAAAAAATCTATCGTTAGGTTTTGGCTATAACCTTCAAAATCCTGAATGGCATAAAGCTTTTGCCATTCATAGACTTGTTTTTGATTTTTTATAATTGCATCGTAAAATGACTCTGGGATAAGGTCTAAAGTAAGGCAATAATTTGATTCAACAATGAACTTCCTCTTATTCCACAGTTTTTTCTGGAAATTCTCTATTTGGGCCAAGAAGGTAACTAACTCTTGGGCAACCGCTCGCAAACATTGAATCATTCGCAATTGCTTTTCGATATTCGCAAACACTTCCGCATTTTGAACATTATCCAGATTCATTACTTCATTCTTGATGTAAAAATCCAGCTCATTGGTTAAGAATCCGCCGAGATCTTTATGAATAAAGTAATCTGCCGTATTACGCTGAGTGTAGGTAGTAAGGTGGCGTTCAAGCTCTGTGCGGTTTGGGTTACTCTCGGTTGGCGCTCGTTTGGCAAGATCCGCCCAATACTGTTGTACTTGGCTATCTGATAAAATAGTAGCGATCGCGGTTTGTACTAAGGCATCTTGCTTGGTGCCTTTTTTCATCGCTTTATATTCGAAATGAATCACTAATTCTTCAGTTTCAACTGATTCACCGTTAATAATTTCTGTCGATTTTACAACTTCAACAGGTTGATAAGACAGTTCAAACTCTTCTCCATCCTCGTCCAATTTGGTGCGAGTATGGGGTTCAATGAGAACAAAGCGACGGTCAGCATCGTTATCTTTGCGATTATCCTTGGCGGTATCTGCCGACAGCAGTTTGAAGCTTACCTTACGACCATCAACGAGTTTGAAAGCATAGTTGGCAAAGTTCTCGCCGCTTTTAATGTAATACTGGTCCTTATTGGCCCAATGCAGCATGACTTCTTCACCAGCATAGGGGATAGCATAAGTATCACCTTTGTAGCGGCGCTTACTGATAAAGTCACCGTTATCGTAATAACGAGAAAAAAAGGTCAGCAGATGTGAGAAAACGGCATTTTCATGCTCGCTAGCACCTGTTGCAGTTTCAGCTATTTGCTTTTTCAACGCCTGAACTTTTGGGCTTTGATCTGGCTCAAACCCCGCTTCCGTTGTCGCTTTTATTACAGCTTGAAGTTGCTGCTCAAGATCAGCTTTATTCGCATTTCCTGCATCAGCCAATGCAGTTTGTATTTTTGATTTAAGCTTATTGTCTAGGTAGTCATTTATCTCGTCAGCACGCGAATTGAGGATACGCTAAATGCCAAAGTCCAACTCTGGACGGTCAATCTGAAAAATCTCTTTTAGCTTTTTAACTAGCTCGTTGTACTTGCTCATAGTCTTCTCTTATAAAATTAAATTACTTGCCAACGAATTGTGAACAACTCTGTCACTTCAGTTCTTTGCTTCATGCGCTCTTCTAAAGCAGCGATTAGTTCATCACGCTTATCAGCAATTTCGTCTTCAATATCAAATATCTCCATTCGCTGGCGTTTTTGTAGTCGTTCCAGTTGCTTGAGCTTCTCTTGATTTTGCTTTTGCTCTTCAACTGTTAGAGCGTGCCTAGACTCTCTCTTTACTGACTTAATTTGTGCCTTCGTATCTCGCAGCGCTTCCTCTGCTGCGAACACTTTGTCTTCAGCCCACTTCTCTAATTTGTCTCTTTCAACTTCAAACAATGCATTATTTTCGTCCATAACTTCAGCCAGCTTGGCGTCAATTTGCCGTTTTTTCAGTTCAATAAGCTCAGAAGGTAGGGTATTTTTCTCGTTGCCGTTCTCACTTCGGCCTACAATCGCCCCTAAATTAAACAGCCTTTTACAAGCATCATTATCAATAAGTTGACCACTGTCTGTTTTAGCTGTAAAAAGCAAAAACTCTTGCCTGTTGAATGCATCAACTCCAAGAACACTCAACGTTAACCACCCTGACTGACCCTTTAACTTTTTAGCAACGGATATCTTTGTTGCATGATTGGTGTAGTCGAACGACAGCAGTGCTCGTTTAGTTTCTATCGATTTAGCATTATCAATTACATATTCACCAAGTGGATGATTAATGCGGTAAGCATGGCGATGTTGATCTTGAACTTGCAACTCGCTGTTCTCACTACCTGCTTTTCTCAGTAATTGATAGTGACCTACTGGCAGCTGCTTGACTGATTTCTGTAGCGTAAATCGATAATTTTCGTGGTCAAAACTGGCGCAATCTTTTAATTGTTGATGCGTTACAGCCCAAAACCACCGTCCCACTTTGTCTAGGCGCTCTCTCGCTTCGTCAAGTTTGATCTTTAGAATATCGTGGATATCTTCATCAAAGTGCTCAAGTAACTTTTCTTGGGTCCTTTGCATTTTGACGCTAATTTCCTCTTCAAGCTCTTTTTGTAGCAACGAGAATGCAGCCTCAATTTCATCAGACGAGCGACATGAGTCATAGATAGATTGAATTCTTTTTTCAAAGTCTACACCGCTCTCGATACTGCCTAATACGCTATCTGATGCACCAAACACACCATCAAATAGATTAAACTTTTCTGTTAGCAGTTCGAGTACTCGCTGATCTGCCTGGTTTCGTTGATTGAGGAAGTTAACGACAACGACATCAAACTTTTGACCATATCGGTGACAACGGCCAATCCGCTGTTCTACACGCTGCGGGTTCCAAGGCAAATCGTAATTGATTAACAGAGAGCAAAACTGAAGGTTAACACCTTCAGCCGCCGCCTCTGTCGCAATCATAATTTCTGCATGTTCTTTAAAATGGTCTATTAGCGCAGAACGTTTATCAATTTGCGCAGATCCTGTAACACGTGATGACCCTTGATACTGCTCTTTCCACTGTTGGTAAATTTTGTTCGCTTGCGGCGTGTTGTTGGTGCCACTAAAAGTAACGACTTTATCGGCATAACCATTGTTTTCGAGAAATTCAGCTAAGTACTGCTGGGTACGCATTGACTCGGTGAAGATGATGACTTTTTTGGCAGCGCCCATTTCAGCGAGTTGTACAAATCCTTTTTCTAAACCAACAAGTAGCTCTTTTGATTTGGTATCAACCCCGATTTGCTCTGCTTTTTTGATCAAGATTTCCAGTTCTGAGATTTCAGCATGAAGAGCAGAAAAATCTATTGGTTTTTTCTCTTGCGCTTCAGATGTACTATCAAGTTCATCAACAAAATCATCCTCCAAATCGTCGTCTGTAATGATTTGTTGGACGATGTCGATTGCACTGTCATCTTCCCCGTCACTCGCTAACTTTTCCAATCGATACTTAAGGATCTGCAAGTTGTTAAGCACTGCCTTTGTACTTGAAGACAAAAGTTTTCTCAGGATCAATCCTGTCAGATGTCGATGTCTCTTCGGTAGTGCATAACTGTCTTCTCGTTCAAGCAATAATTGCACGCGTTCGTACAAATCTTGCTCTTGTTCACTAGGGTAAAAAGGTATCGTTATAGCCTTTCGCTCAGTGTACTTAATGTATTCAAGCACGTTTTTACGCAGCGTTCGCTTTACAAACCCAGACAAACGTTCTTTCAACTCCAAAGGGTCGCTATCCGCCTGCATAAATTGTTTTCGGAATGCTTTTTGATCGCCAAAAGCATGCTCGTCAATTAATGTAGACATGCCATAAAGTTCCATTAAAGAATTTTGTAATGGCGTGGCAGTCAGTAACAGTTTCTTACGGCCATCTAAAGCACGTTTAAGAGCTTGACCCATTTTATTACTTTCACGATGTGCATTCCTTAGCTTGTGGGCTTCATCAATCACGACCAAATCCCACATTTCAGCAACAAGTTTATCTTCTAATCTAGCCGCATAATGGTAAGACATGATGACGATTTGCTTGTTATTGAGCGGGTTATAGATACCTTCCCTTTGCAGCTGGTTAAATGTTTTTGCATCAATAACTTGAGATGGCAGATTGAATTTTTCTAACAATTCACAGGCCCACTGGCGTCTCAATGACGCAGGGCAGATGATTAACAATTTCCGTTTACGTTCAGCCCAGTATTGACAAAGGACTAATCCAGCTTCAATTGTTTTACCCAAACCTACTTCATCAGCAAGTACAACACCTTTGCTGAGCGGATTTTCAATGACAAAAAGTGCGGCTTCAATCTGGTGTGGGTTCAGGTCAACGCTGGCGTCAAATAGCGACTGCGACAATCTATCAACACCGTTGTTAGCATGAAGAATGGAAAGCTCATGAGCGAAGTATTTCGCGTGATATGGCGTGATATTGTTAAGCATGCTTTTGGCTCTCTATCCATTTTTCTAAGTCGTCTTTTTTGAAGCGCCAAGAACCACCGACTTTAAAGCCTGGCAACTTGCCTTCACTCGCAAGTCGATACGCCGTTTTCTCTGCAAGCTTCAAGTAAGCAGCCACTTCCTTAAGCGTTAATATTTGGTCATCCATTGCTGAGCGTTTTCTCTAAGCTTTAATACATAAATTGAATTATGGGAGAATATGGGAAAATTGAGGAACGGGCAATGTTCTAGATAGAGTTATGAGATTATGCGCTTAATCTCTGGTCAAAAGTGCTGAACTTGTTGGTATTACTGACAGAGTTAAGGCTCATCATTCAGCCAAACTGCCTCTTGTTCTAAGGCCAACCCCTGCCTCTTCATTGCTTGTATAAGTGCTTTTAACTCATTTTCCTGTTCGAGCCATTGGCCAGCATTACGCTCAAAGGACTCAAACTCTCGTGCAGTATCAATCCAGAGTTTATTTTGGCCATAGCGAGTTAATAAGGTGCGCCAATTTTGCATCAGCCAAAAAGTGGCTCTTTCTCCGAGCCGCTCTTTTAAGCGACGGTAATTGTTCAACCCTACTCCATCATAATCAGCAAATAAATAGATTAATGGAGACCGCTTCGGAGCTGCCAGCCAATCGATCAACTTATTGTGCAGTTGGCCGCGATACCAAATCACGCTGGTGGGCTCCGAAGTGGGCAGCCAGTCGAGCCTATCAAACAGCTCTTGGTTCTCCACGAGCCAGATAGTATGTTCGCTGTACAGTTCATGATTTTTGTCGCCGCCGATTTCTAGCGCAGCAACGCCAAATTCTTCGCTCGCACGTTGTAACTGTTCTGTTGGTCTATCTCTGTCATGCCAATTCGGCTGACCTCGGGTCTTAATGAATACATGAGTGACATCGTGGGTGATTCTTCCCTGTTTACTGCTTCGAGTGCTGGCGATATTCGCGGCTCTTGGCGGAATCGATATTGGTAAGTCTTGATGTGGCGACAATTGCTGTAAAGTCACGGTAACGACGGCTAGATCTTCAATGCGGTAAGCAACGCCTCTGCCGCTAGGCATCATTCGCACGCTGTGAGTCTTTCGGCAAAATTCGTCGAGTTGTCGCTTCTGCGCAGTCGTCATTGTGCTCGCTGCAATCGAGTCTGGATGTGCGTTCATGAGCCGTTTTAAGGCGGCAATCAATGGCTGACTCATTGTGATGTCTCCGCTATTGGCTGAGTCACAATACGACTTTCGATGGGCGACAATAGCTGCCAGCTATTACGGCTAATGACGTTTTTACCATTCACTTGGTGAATCGGCACACAGTAACGAGCGGTGGTTAACGGTGCCGGCGAGGCAAAAATTAACGCGAAGCCAAATTGCTCGGCTATCTCGATTAAGTTGGCTTGGTTCTTGGTATCCAATGCTAACGCCTCGTCCAAATAACAGACCGCTTTCATTTGGTGGCGTTTGTCTTGCATTAGGTGCAGCATGGCAAGGCCGGTGACTAACTTCGCCATCAATACCGTGCCGTTAGACGCTGCGCTATCAATATCTTCAAAAGACTCTTGCTGCTGGCCCTGCTTTGCCACGACAAACTCAAGCCTAAATAAGTCTGCGACTCTTAGTCCTTGGCGAGCATTGCCCTCTTCAATTAACGTATTTTTCGCCCGTTCTAGATCTGCATCATCTAAAATGCTCGCTTGATCGAACAAATCGAAACTTTGCCCCAAATCTGTCTGCTCTGCTTGCTGTATCAACACATTCATCGCATTCACAAGCAAGCTTTCCTCGACGGGTTCGATTTTGAAGGTTTTCAAATCAGAAAGCTGTCTGTGACTGATTAGCCGATTGAACTCTTTCATTTTACTTTGTAAAGCGAGAAGCCCACCGCGCAACTCCCTTAGACTCGCCGTCACGTTAACCACCGCAGAACGCGCTTTTCTCTCTAACGCTTGCTTTTCGTCGTCTAAACAATGGCTAAACTGAATAATGCCTTTTAACTCTTCGTCTTGAGTGGGTGCCATTTGAAACTTTGTGAGCCCTTTCTGAGCCAACTCATTTTTCATTTGGCGTAGCTCTTTAGAAAGGTTATCCAGTTCCCGGCAATCATTGATGAACTGTTCAAGACGAATGGGGAGATACTCCAAACTCCAGTCTTCGGTTGCTATCCATGGGGTATGAGGCTGTTCCGATAGCGCCGTAAACAGGGATTGATCATCCATTCTTTGCTCTTTGAGCGCCTCAACACGGTTATTATCTGAAGTTAACTTACTGAGCTTTTCCGAAGTCTTGTTGATTTGTTCTGTCAGCGCTTGATAGCGGTCTTTAGCACTTGCTAAAGCATTATTAATCGCTGTGATCTCTTGCTCGATCTTGGCTTTTTCTTCTCTACGTTGAGACTGACTAGCAGTGAGTTGATCAAGTTGCTGATAATCGATGAGCGCCTTTTCACACTCTTGCACGGCTCGGTGTAACTCGTTCTTTTTCTTTTCCGCCAAATCCCTTTGCTGACTGGCCTCTAGCAGTTCTGTGAGGCTATTTATCTGCAGGTTGATACTATCTAGCTCTTCCACCAGCTCTTGTTCGGTCTTTTGAACATGTTGAGGAATGAGCTCATCAAGGGATAAGGTTAAACCAGAAAGAGTGAGCGTCGGGACCATTTCACCACTCAGCACTTCTCGAAGCTGATTGATATCGAATGAATAATGCAAAGGTGAACGCTGCATCACTTGCTGACTCAGTACTTTGTTCAGTTTTTCTAGCTCATGCGCTTTGAGCAATTTGGAGAGATGAAGATACAAGTTATCGTCTAGGGTTTGCCGTTGAGTTTCCAACCTTTGACGCTTTTCTGTCCGTTCTTTTAACTGTTTGGCTAAATCTGATGAAGAAGAGCGTTGCGATTGAATACATAGCGCTGCCTGTTCTTCATAACTTTGTTTTGCTCGGTTGAGCTGGATCTCTAAGTAAGCTTGATTCGGAATCAACGCAAAGCGAGCTTGAAGCTCTTGGTGCTGCTCTTCGGTACGTTTTAGATCAGTGAGCTTGGTGTTTAACCCACTGCGTGTTTCAGCACGAGCAATATCTTGGTTATGTAACTCATTTTGTTCTTCTTCAAGCTGATGCTTCTGTGCTGATAATTTTTCTCTCGTTGTTTGAACGTGTCCGTGCCAATCTTGCAATAATTGGTTCACTTTGGGTTGTGCCGACGCAATTTTGCCTCTTAACGACAATGTACGTTGAAACTTATGCTCCAGCCCTTCGATGGTCGCAAGATTATTCACCGCCGCTAGATACTGCTCCCGCTCTAAGTTGATATCCTGAAATGCCTTCTCCCATTCTTGCTTAAAATCGATACTCGCGTTGGGCAGCTCGCGGCTAAAAATCTTGAGCAGGTACTCTTTTACATCACTGGAATTGAGCTTATCCAATCTGAGCGTTTTGGTGAGCACTTGCTGGAAAGAACGTGCATCGCTTACGTGTTCAAGTTTGAATACCGTAAAGTCGATGTCATCGGTCTTCTTACTCTTTGCACCACCGTAAATCAAATGACGAAAATCTCTTTCATTGTATTGATAGACTCTGTGCTGGTGGCTGGCTAGATGGTTGACCAGTTTGGGTTGGGTAACAATATGGCCATCCGCCAAACGGTAATCACCTAGGTTTAATTCGCCTTTGTAGGCAAAGTATTCATAATCGTGGCCTACGCCTTTGCCAACACAACCGAAAACAACCGTTCCGGTTTGAGGAAGTATGACTTCAAGCAAGATATATGCGCTGTTGTTTGGGAAATAGAAACGACGTGCTTTTTCGACGCTATGAGAGCCAAAGTCCATTCTTCTTTGGTCAATGATCAGTAGAAACTGGAGGGCGTTGATTAAACTGGTTTTACCGTGATTATTTGGTGCGATTAACGACACAGAATCATCCAGTGGGAGTTCTGCTCGCTGATATCCAGCACTGCCAATTAACGCGAGACGTTGAAAGCCGTAATTTAGCATGATTCACCCTCCTCATTCGTGACTCCATCGCTGACAGAGGCTTGATCGGTAATCGCCTCAAAGTGGTCTAAGTAACGATATACCGAAGGTAATAAGCGCCAGTGGTTGTTTTCTTGAATCGCAAAGCCTTTTCGCACCGCATTTTCGAGGATTTTTACTAATGCACCTTGATCTAACTCTTCTGCATCCAACAATCCTTGATGCTTTTCATAGACCTCATTTAGCACTTTATTGTCAATGGCCCACTGGTAAAACTGGCTCAAAGAACGACCAGTATCCGCTTGGTAGTCAAAAATCACCATCAGCAAAAGCGCCAGCTGTCGCGATTGCTTATTGATGTTTTGAGTCCCCTCATCGTCATGAAACCAAGCAAAACCACGCCCATCGATACGTAGCTCAAACCCTAGGTTAGAAAATAGATGTCGATACTGTTCCGATTGCTGTTCGAGTTCATACCACAGAGCTGCATCTGTCGAACGGTTCAGGTGTCGACCTGAATTGAATAAGTTGAACAGTTCTGTGAGATGTGTCAGCTCGGTTAAGTCGAGTTTACTATTTTGCATTATCCATATCCTTTGCACTTGTTGAGCGAGTCAAGGTCGTTAGTTGATGAGGATGATAAGTGACAGAGACGGTGCTGAGCGCTGTAGTACAAGGATTTGTACCCAAAAGGCTTTGCCATTGTGGTTCTCGCACCAGTTCATGATAGAGACGGAGTAATTCTGTATCAGGTAAATAGCGATAGTGTGTACTTAACCAAGTCATGAGATTCTCGACCGGCAATGCTTCTGCAAGTTGTTCACGCAATCGCTGTTCATCGATCCAATTCACTAAGAGGCTATCAGAGAGCTCTTCTTCGTCCGGAAAAGGAATAGAATTAGGTTCAAAACTCAAAAATTCAGCCATCAGTTCACGCACTTCGTTCCCAATCTGAATTTTACTGGTACGACTGGTTTTCCATAATGGTAAGCCGACTGCATTTAGCCCTCGCACTAGCCCCTTCTTACGAACTTGGCTTATTTGCTTGCTAATCACAGCAGAAAGCTGGTTATGTAGCCTCGCTTCCTCTCTCAGCGGTAACAAGGTATCTGCACATTGCTGAGCGATGATCCGCCCTTGGTATCGAAGATCTTTGACTTGATAAGCAATCTGACGCATTGCTAACCTTTGTTGATACAAAGAACCACGAATAGCCAGAGTATCAACGGCTTTGTCTAGTGCTTCTTCTGCTTTTTCCAACAATGGATAGAAACTGCCCCCAAGACCGCTATCCATCATTTCATTCATGGGTTCAACGTATTGGTCATACACTTCTAATACTTCACGATAGCGGCGTTCAATTGGCACACTGGTGTCTGCTGACTTAGCCGCTTCAGCAATGTCAAAAATGGCTTGCTTGTCTTGTGTTAATTGTTGGGCAATCTTTCTCGTCAACTCTGACAATTGGTTAGCGCCTGAACGCAGTAAATCATTATCGGTGTCTTCAAGTCCCTTTAATACTTGACCAGTGGCGTTTTTGATTGCTTCAACACGGGCTTTAAGTACCGCAGACAAACCAAGCTCGTGCTCCTGGGTCAAGCCACGTACAAAATCCACCACCAACGTGTTGATCTGATAATCACTACTTCTGCTGATAGGCTGCAAGATGTCCGCGTTGATAAGACTAGTCAGCACGGTGTTAGTATCTGCATCTTTGTTTTTATACTGGTTTATCACTTGTTCGAGGATGCGAAGTTCAAACGCGGGGAACTCTCGTGAAAGCCGGGTTAACTGCTCAACCACTTCCCAGTGACGGTGTAATTGAAAAACAAGACTTTTAGGGGAAACCATCTCTCTACCTTATCCACAAAGTTCTAGACTTTGATTCACCAAGACTATGCATAGATTGAAACTAAACTCATAATGTCTACTTAATGGCGACAGGTAAATACTGAATACATAAACATATCGAATAACTAGACAGGAATCTAACAATGAGTGCATGGCCAATTCGATGGGATCTGCTGTTTCGATACCGAATGATTGAGATTATTGCGTTATGGGAAGGTCGCTTAACCACCAATCATCTGATCCAGAGCTTTGGTATCGGGCGTCAACAAGCTTCCAAAGACATCAATACTTATCTTGCGGAGATTGCACCTGGCAACTTAGTTTACGATAAGTACCTCAAAGGCTATAAACCCAGTGATAGCTTTAGCCCTAAACTCACCTCCGGCCATGCCGATGAATACTTGCATATTCTTTCGCGTAGTGAGGATATGACGGTCACTTTTAATGAGCTCGATATGGGCTTTGAACATTCCACTATGGTTCGCCCAGTAACACGCAACATTTCGTCACAAGTATTACGTCCTTTGGTGCAAGCAGTAGACGGTACTGGGTTAAATACCTAGATATTGAAGACCTTAGTTCAGATGAACAAGACTATGTTTTGCTCAAGTTTGGCACGATGTCGCCTATTGGCAACTTAAGAATAAAAGACTCTCTTCCAGAACGCTACGAAGTCGCAGACAACCTCTACTTCTCTGTTGATGATGTTAAAAATAGAGCAGGTGATTTCCTCGACTATGCACAGCAAAGAGGGGCAACCACTACAGAAAGCCCCACTAGAGGTTGGAGGAACTTACGACTTCGTCGGAATAGCGGACACCTTATCTGATCTCGTGCCAAAGGAAGTGTTATTACAAGAGCTAAAGGTAACTGCAAGTAAATGCGTAAGCCTAAAGCAGAGAATCGCTTTACGAGGAGTACCAGAACAAATCTTGGAGATGCCAGCCGTTGGCTTTAATCATATATCAGAAAAGCTCACTAAATGGGGGCTGCTATGAATAAGCCAAGCAATAAGGAGTCAGTACAAGATACGGTGGCTCGCCTAAGAGCAAGCCGAAATCAACAGCAGACCAAGACTGGGAAGAATGCCACTCATTCGATCAAAGAGCGAACACAACTCGATACGCCAACGAGATCGAAAGCCTCAAAAAACGCCAAAGCAGTCAGTGCAGCGGAACGCAAAACCGAAGCGAACAAAATCATCAAGCAACTATTACTTGGTGAGCTTACACAAGGTCAAGCGTTGAAAAATTTACGCATTAATATACTGGGACTCAAACAGGATGTGTTCGCAAGACTTGTCGATGTTTCAAGAAAAACACTCTCAGATATAGATAATGATCGGGGCAGCTACAATACAGAGATTCTCAACAAGGTATTCAAACCATTTGGCTTAAAAGTCGGACTGCTCCCCTCTTCTCCCGATGCGTTAAAATCGCTATTGATAGATGGTGAGGATGGGTAAAATTCTCAGTATCAGCGCTATTCCTTTAGATTGAATTGCTATAACAAGCTAGTATTTTTTAATGATTTAGGAATACATGGACGCGGGTTCAGTTCCTTTTGAAGTAGGAAATTGATGATTTTGCCAGGTGGCTCTAAACAATCGCAACTCAATGACTATCGCTCAATAAATAGAAAGCGCGCCAATCTCAACTTAGGACGCCACCCTGATGTTTCTCTTGTACAAATGCGGAGGTCAGTTTACACACCCGCAGTTATGCATTCGTTTGTTGCTGATGGGCAGCGACTGCCGTGAGTTTATCGGCGCGGAAAAGCTTGTAAGCCATAATGCCAATAACCAACGCTTTGATGATCATCATTTGTGGGTTACCGAAATAGGCGGCCATACCAACAAACCCCGATAAGAACATGAGCAAACGGAACCTTTTCAGGTCAGTCATATACAGCGCCAACAAAATTAACGCGAGATCGCCAAACTGCAAGGCTTCGGCAAGTGTGGGGTTATTGATAAAGCTGCTTACGGCCACATAAGCAATATAAAGAATGCCGCTCGCCATCAAAGCCGCAGCAGAATTGATCACCATTTTGCTGGTGTTAGTAAAATCTTTCACATATCGATAGGCGTTAATGGCACCAACCGACAGGTTAAGGATCACTTTAGGCCACCAACCCATCAAAATTGCCCAAGCAATGTCATTCGCAGCCGAAGCAAAAGCAGCATAGCGTGTAAACTTCATCGAATTAAAAACGGTAAGTGATATATAGAATGCGACAGATGTCCATCCTAATACTTCGCGTAATATATCAAGCAAAATACGGTCTCTTTTTACATAGAATCATCATCCACAACAATGAAACTATCTGCTACTAATAAGGCCAGTAGTGGTTTATAAACCCACCACCTAGCCGTTGGGCGCAGGATAATATCACGGCATTCGGTATAAATCCTAGAAAAGACTCTTATCAATACACGCTTATTCTCGAAAATATGTTTCTCAATTTTGGAAACAAAAATGCAAACTCAACAAACGCATCACCACTCCCCTTTTGACACATTCAATCATCCCTGAATGAAAATTAACTGACGTACGCTAACTCATTCAGCGAGGAGAACGAACCGCAACCACTTTCGTCTCAATCAACTGGTAGCGAATCCCTGCTTGGTCAAACGACTGGCGCAGCGCCGTTAAATTCCGGTGATAGGTCACTTGCCGACCAGATGCCGTCTTCACTTTCATTACCATATTACTCATACACTTATCCTCTACACTTAACCGATTGGTTGCATCAAACTATGCTATTTTGAATATTTATAACCAAACAACTTGGAGTTGCAGGTAGCAAGGAAATCGTTATTGTGCGAACTCTTTGAGTGCTGCCATCGCCTTTTCTGCCTTCTCTTTTTGCACAAAAATATGGTCATGATAATAGCCCGCAATCACATTAGCGCTGATGCCATACGAAGCTAGCTTAGTTGCAAAAGCGGCCGTTAAACCCACCGCCTCTAAACTTGAATGAACCGTCAGCGTAATTAAGCTGAATACCGATTCAAAATCGAGCTGCGCCGCAACGGCTTTTTGCTGCTCAACGACCAAGGTCAGCCCTTCACGCTCTTGAAATGTCGCCACGGGTTCTAAATGCAAATAATCGGCTAATGCCCCTTGCACAGTACAAAACACATAACTTCCGCCCACCAACTCGGGTGACATGGATTGCAGTAAAACCTCTAAATCAGTAATCGCTGTCATATTTTTCTTTCTCATTCAAATTGAAGCCGAAGTGCAGAGTAAAGCCCTCTGTGGAATAAGTGAAATTAATAATATTAATGGTTAATTAGTCATTCTTATTGAATAGAACATCACTTGAGTTCTATGGCGACTTTAGGCTAACTGTCTGCGCACGGAAAACTTAAAACAACTCAGTTGATCACACTTGTACTGCAATCAATTGAGCCTTTGGTATTAGATAGTTAGAATAGCGTTCACTTTGAGGAGCGATTATGTCTATCGAGTTCTACAACCAAAATGCCCAACTGTTTTTTGCATCAACCAAAGAAGTAGATACCCATTCGCTGATGGAACACTTTACGCCCCATATTCCAAAAGGGGGCATCATCCTTGATGCTGGTTGTGGTTCTGGCAGAGATGCAAAAAGTTTCATTGAGCAGGGTTATAAAGTGGTGGCATTTGACGCCAGTGAAGAATTAGCAAGCTTAGCATCTCAACTGCTTCAAATTCCGGTCACCGTTTCAACCTTTGCTGATTTTCAAAGTGATCAATCTTTTGATGGTATTTGGGCTTGCGCATCGTTACTGCATGTTGGTGAATTGGATCTTCCAGATACCTTTACTCATTTAGCTTCTCAGCTAAAACCATTAGCCCCTTTATATTGTTCTTTTAAATATGGAACAGGGGAAGTGGAACGTGATGGCCGTCGATTTACCAACGGTGATGAACAACGTTTAGCACAGTGGATCGCTCATGCCCCATTGAATGTGGCAAAAATCTGGATAACCAATGATTTAAGAACGGATCGCCAAAACGAACAGTGGTTGAATGCTATTTTAATAAAAAGTGAAGAGCGATGAGCGCTCATAGAAACAAGGGTCTGACCACTTTATATAGCGGCCCAAAACTGAGTGCGGGAGGGAAACAAGACCCGCTACTTCCTAAGTTAATCCAAGCCATTAACCACGCTAGTGAAATAGAGATCTCGGTTTCTTTCGTTCAACCTTCCGGATTAGATTTACTATTTGACCCTATTCTTGACGCTCTAAAAAGTGGAGCCTCACTCAAATTACTGACTTCGGACTATCTAGCAATAACCCACCCAGTCGCATTACGACGCCTTATGATATTGGCGGAGCGTGGAGCGCAATGCCGTATTTTTACTTGTGAAAGTCAACATAGCTTTCATATGAAATCCTACATTTTTGTTAAAACAGAACAAGGGGCCATCAGTGAAGGGTGTGCTTGGGTCGGTTCAAATAACATCAGTAAAACAGCATTACTACAGAGCTATGAGTGGGCTTTACGCCACGATTTTGAGCAACCAGCCACTTCACCCGCAGCGCAAGAATTTGAATATATTCGTGAGCAGTTTTCAGCTATTTTTTCTCATGAACAGAGTATGAATCTCTCCCATCACTGGATAGACGACTACTTACTGCGCTACAAAAAACTGTCAACGCAACGTTCATTAACACTGTTGGATGGAGCCGATGAAGCACCGGAGATACCTACCCCAAACTCAATGCAAGTGTTGGCTTTATCAGCGCTAGACCAGAGCCGTGAGCAAGGCTATGTACGTGGCTTGGTTGTCTTAGCGACTGGAATGGGAAAAACATGGTTAGCCGCTTTTGATGCTCAACAGATGCAAGCAAAACGCGTCTTGTTTGTTGCCCATCGAGAAGAGATTCTGACTCAAGCTGAAAGCACATTTAGTAAATTAATACCTAACGCTAAAACTGGCTTATACAACGGAGCTGAAAAAACAGAGAAAGCTGATTATCTTTTTGCTTCAGTCGCCACCTTAGGTAAAAAAGCGCAGTTAGCGCGCTTCAAAGCCGATGATTTTGACTATATTGTTGTCGATGAATTTCATCACGCGAGTGCACGTAGTTACCGAGATTTACTCGCTTATTTCCAACCAGCGTTTCTTTTAGGCTTAACCGCAACACCCGAGCGCTCTGATCAAGCCGATATATTATCGCTTTGCGACAACAATTTAGTGTTTGAGCGTAACTTGGTGCATGGCATTGATGAGAAAATTTTAGTGCCATTTCATTACTACGGTATTTACGATCAATTCGTCGATTATCAAGAAATCCCTTGGCGCAATGGTAAATTTGACCCCACAGCTTTGGACAGTGCATTTGCAACCAAGCAGCGTGCCGAACATATTTATCAACATTGGTTTGGCAGAAAACAACAGCGCACATTAGCTTTCTGTATTTCTAAACGTCATGCCGATTACATGGCGAAATACTTTTCCAAACAAGGCATTCGCGCTATCGCCGTCTATAGTGACTCTCGAATACGTCGAAACGACGCCCTAAAACAGTTGAATGAAGGAAGTATCGACATTCTTTTTTCTGTCGACCTGTTCAATGAAGGAACCGATCTACCAGCGATTGATACCATTTTGATGATTCGTCCCACCGAATCAAAAATACTCTTTTTACAGCAATTAGGCCGCGGTTTGCGCCAATCTCCGAGTACAGGTAAACAGCAATTAATGGTGTTAGATTTTATCGGTAATCACTCTTCATTTTTAAATCGGCCCGCAACCCTACTCAATGTGGGTTCACTGAAAGAAATAGTAAAAACGACCAACCAAACCACTTCGTTAGCGGCCGGTTGCTATGTCAACTTTGATCCACAACTGCTGCAATTTTGGCAAACCTTAGCAAAACAGATACGTTCAACGGCGGCTGAAGATTACCAAGATCTCAAGCATCAACTCGCACACCGACCAAGTGCCGTCGAATTTTTCCACCATGGCTATGATCTCAGTAAAGTACGCCGCTCGGTGAAAAGTTGGTTTAGGTTCGTGGCAGACCAAGAAAGTGACTTAGCACTGACTCAACGACTGACGAAATATGACGATTTTTTGCTCAAAGCAGTCGAAATCACAGCGATGAGCAAATGCTTTAAAGCCGTTTTACTTGAAGCACTATTAGAGCTTGATGGTTTGAGAAAGCCCCCAACATTGAATGAGCTAGCGATTCAAAGTCATAAAGTGCTATCACGTAGACCTGATTTAATGCGACGAGATCTCACCGAACAAGCCAAGCAATTTAGCGCAACAGGATCCGAATGGCTAAATTACTGGAATCGAAACCCAGTCAAAGCGTTTACAAGCCCAGACTCTTCTGGCCATGCATGGTTTAAGGTGGATAATCATCGCTTTGTACCCACTTTTGCTGTAGACAATGCCGATTTGCCACAGCTTCATGATTTTATTCAAGAACTTGTCGATTTGCGCTTTGCCGAATACATACAGCGAGTCAGTAAGCAAGAAGTACACTCAAACTCGAAGCCAATCCAAACTTCGGCCAAGATCCTTCCGTTGCCAAACCAAGCAAGCGAAAAAGGTACCTATTTGCCCCTCTACCCCGATCTAAAAATTGCTTGCGGTCATTTCAAGCAAGGTACTCATGATACGCAAGAGCAATATTTAGTCGCCGCTGGTTACGGTAAGCTTGATCCAACAAGACATTTCATTGCCCCCGCTTCAGGTAACTCAATGAATGGAGGTAAAAACCCGATTCAAGATGGTGATTTACTACTACTTGAATGGGTCACACCAAAGAGCGCAGGTTCAATTTCTAATCTGGTCATGGCGATTGAAACTCAAGATGAAACGGGTGATAACCACTACTTGCTACGCGTAGTACGCAAAATAGGACCAAACCATTATCAGCTTGAGGCACAAAACGCTGACTACGCTCCCATGCTCGCAACCGACAGCATGCGTACTTTTGCTCGGCTCAAAGCTATCCTCCGTTAATATTGCGTGCTTCCTGACGCTCGATTGGGAAAATAAACATAAAACCAAAATAACCACCAGTTATTTTGTGACAGGCAGCAAATAAAGAGACGATAAATTTGCGCTTAAAATAGCGATTCAAATCACCTTTTCAGCGCATTTACTCCCATAAATCTTCTTCACACATCACATAAAACCGCGCGAATGTTACTAGCCACGGTTTATTTCCATTTGGAAGTGGAAATAGGGCTTATCCACCCTTGATCCCTTTTACGCTATTTTCTTCTCCAAGCTAAACATTTGGAGAATCCCACGGTGCAAAACTCTCAACCCATTAGCATGGATGATGCACAGATTATAGAGCTTGGTTTGTCGCTCACCGAACGAGCCATTGCCTTGCTTAATTCACACGCTATCTACCCCGATTCGCTACAGAAAAAAATGCTCGAAACACACATCAAAGCGATGGTTTGGCGCTCGTTTAGTGGCGAATCGTTGCCTGAGCTCGATATGGAGATGTTTGATGAAATCTCTCCCATTTGTTTCACCTTGGCCGAGCAAGTGTGTCGTTGGATGGAGAACCTCGCTTATGAAGAAGCGCATCTGCTTTCGGTCCATTTTGAAGTAGCTAAAGAAAACGAATTAAACCCAACAGCAGGAGAAACAACATGTCAGTAATCAAAGTCGTTATTGGTGATCGCATGGGCAAAGGTCAAAAAGTAGGAGCTGGTGCTCAAGCGGCAGGCGCTGAAGTGACCGTTATTCCCGGCATGGCCGCAGACATGAAGTTAGGTGATGTCATGCATCAGCAGCAAGCCGATTTAGGGATCTCTTTTTGCGGCAGCGGCGGCGCAGGTGCTATCACAGCGCAAACAAAATATGGCTATCAATGCCGTTATGGAATGCGCTCTGTTGAGGAAGGGATAACCGCGATCAATGAAGGCTGTGTGGTTTTGGGTTTCGGCTTTATGGATAAAGAAGAGCTGGGCGAAAAACTGGTGAAGGCGTTTGTGGCTAAGCATGGCGTCAAAGCATGAAAGAGCAGTTAACCACTAAGGTAACCGTGAGTGGCAAGGGCGAAACAAAGCAGCAGGCTTTTGCCGCGGCTTTAAGCCAAGTACAACCCACGTTACTTAAGAATAACGCAAAAGTGCTCCTCCGGATTGAGCCGTTAGACGTCAACGTTTTGCAAGCAGAAGAGAAAGTAACGCGAGAGAAATTCCTTTTCTTCTTTCTTGCAAGAGATCGACGCCAATACAGCGTCAAGCTAGAGGTTACGGTCAGCCTGACCCACATCGATGTGGAACAGGTCGATTTCAAACGTTAACAGGTCACTATAAGGATCCCTGACATGTTTCTTATCATTCTCTTTAAGTCCATCATCATTGGTGGCTTAGTCGGTATCGGCGTTGGAGTAGGCGCGGCAAGGATGTTCCATGCTCCAACTATCCAAGGTATGGGTGCATTTCGTACTCTGGGAGAGTTGAACTCATGTGAAGGCGACCCTGCCTCTCACTTCTCTTTTGGGCTTGGATTCTTCTTTAATGCTTGGGCCTCAACGGTTGCGGCAGGGGCATTCACTCAAGATGTTGACCACCGCATCATCCCGAACTGGGGCGCGGCGGCGCTGATGATAAAAAACCGCGACCTTGCCACTACCTTGCATGATCCAAAACGAATGGGCATTGCTTGCGCCATTATCGGTGCGATTGTGGTTGCGTTTCTTAACTCAACGGCGGCGGCCGTTCCTGCGGCGCTGCAAGTCACGGCGGTAAAGGTATTAGTACCAGCGGCAAACTTACTGGTGAATACCGTCATGCCGGTTATTTTCTGGCTAGCGGCAATTGAAGCGGGTAAGAAATCGGGCTTTTGGGCCACTATCTTTGGTGGTTTAGCGCAAATGATCATGGGCAACGCCGTTCCTGGTTTGGTGCTGGGTATTTTGATTGGTAAAGGTGTTGAAGAGAGTGGTTGGAACAAAGTAACCCAGATCATGATGGCGGCAATTATTGCACTGTTTGCGTTAAGTGCTTTCTTCCGCGGGTTCGACATGAAATTTATCGAAGCTTTCCATATGCAAGTTCCTTTGTGGCTTGAAAACATCCATCTCATGATCAGTGGCAAATAAGGAGTTGACCATGGACGAAAAAATGAAACACAACTTTTGGTATGCCGACTGGTCTTTCCCGATTTTCGTGGGCTTGCTTTCAGCCGGGGTTTTTGCCGGAACGCACATGTACTACTTATACGGTGTCGGTGCTTTTAACGAAGTGGCGTTTGTTTCCATGCTGCGAGCAGGGATGGATACAGGCGCGTACGGTGCGGTGGCCGCTTTTGGTGCAAGCTTTCTGTTTGCACGCATCATTGAAGGTTCGCTCGTGGGCATTTTGGATATCGGTGGCGCAGTGCAAACCGGTGTGGGTTTAGGGATTCCAGCTTTATTACTGGGTGCTGGCATTGTTTATCCTCTTGAAAATTTTACCGCTTCGTTAATCACAGGCATGCTCGCTGGCTTGGCGATTGGTGGCTTAATTGTGCTGGCACGTAAATTCACCATTAACCAAAGCGATTCAACCTACGGGGCTGATGTGATGATGGGAGCAGGCAATAGCTCCGGCCGTTTTCTTGGACCATTGATCATTTTATCTGCGATGGCCGCTTCTATTCCAATTGGAATCGGCTCTCTAGGTGGCGCATTGATTTTCTATGTGTGGGGTAAACCGATTACGGGTGGTGCCATTCTCGGAGCGATGGCGTTAGGAGCTCTTTTTCCTATCGCACTGTAAAACAAGCTGGGGTTTAAATTCTACTGAGAATCGCTCTTCGCGCCGATGAGCGAAGAGCGTGAGATGCAAATTATGTATGACATCCTGATCAAAAATGCCCAACAAGCGGGTGGGTGTAGTATCGATATCGCCCTTCAGGGCAACAAAATAGCGGCGGTGGGCGATCTTACTGGTTCATTGGCAAAACAGACCGTCGATTTAGATCATGACGTTTTTGTGAGTGCTGGTTGGATTGACGGCCACACTCACTGCTATCCGAACTCGCCTATTTATAACGACCACCCCGATAACGTTGGGGTGTCCGGTGGCGTGACGACTGTCATTGATGCGGGCAGCACAGGCACAAACGATGTGGATGATTTTGCGCAGCTTGCAGCGCAATGCACAACCCATGTGCGCGCACTACTTAACATCTCGAAAATTGGCTTGTTGCGCCAAAATGAACTGGCCGATGCTAATGACATTGATCTGGATAGCGCAAAGCAAGCACTGCTTCGTCATCCCGAATTTATTGTCGGCTTAAAAGCACGCATGAGCGGTACTGTTGTCGGCCACAATGGCTTAATGCCACTTCATGCAGCCAAAGCATTACAACAGCAATGCGGCTGCGTTCCATTGATGGTGCACGTCGGTAATGCGCCGCCAGATTTGGATGAGATTGTCGCTCTGCTGGGCAAAGGCGATATTCTCACTCACTGCTTTAATGGCAAGCCTAACCGCATTCTTGATTGTCATGGGGAAATAAAAAGCAGCGTTCAGCAGGCCAGAGCTCGAGGCATGAAACTTGATATCGGCCACGGCAGTGCCAGTTTCAGTTTTGAGGTGGCTGAGCAGGCCATCGCACAAGGGATTTTGCCCGATACGATCAGTTCTGACATTTACTGTAAGAACCGGCTCAATGGCCCGGTTTACGGTCTTGCCCACCTGATGTCGATGTTTTTTACGCTCGGATTATCCCATGAGCAGATCATTGAGCGCGTGACGAGTCAAGCAGCGCAAGCACTTCGCCTAGCGAAAAAGGGGCACTTAATTGCAGGCTATGATGCCGATTTAACGCTCTACACCATCAATAAAGCATCGGTTAACTACACCGATACTCATCACCAACATCGAACTGGACAACAGAGATTTACGCCTCTTGCTGCCATTATTGACGGCAAGCTTGTATTGACTGAACAAGGACAACAGCATTATGTCTTCCATTCTTGAAAAATATCACTTGAAACAAGTGATCAACGCATCTGGCCGTATGACAGCTCTTGGTGTTTCTACTCCGCAACCCGAAGTGGAACAGACTGTCTGTTTTGGGATGAACAACTACTTTGAAATGAGCGATTTGGTGAACAAAACTGGCCAATATATTGCTCGTTTGCTGCAAGTTGAAAATGCAGTCGTGGTCTCATGCGCTTCAGCGGGAATTGCACAGAGTGTCGCGGCAGTCATTGTGCGTGGTAACCCTTATCTGCTTGAGCATCTGCATGCAAAAACGCACTCGATCGCAACGGATATTGTGATCCCCAAAGGGCATAACGTCAATTATGGTGCCCCGGTTGGCAGCATGGTAAATCTTGGCGGCGGTAACCTGATTGAGGCCGGTTGGGCTAATGAATGCAGCGCAGAACAATTAGCCGCGGCAATCACCCCCAATACCGCCGCCATTCTCTACATTAAATCGCACCATTGTGTGCAAAAAAGCATGTTAACCGTGCCACAAGCGGCCAAAGTGGCTCAAGACCACCAGCTTCCGCTGATTGTTGATGCAGCAGCAGAAGAGGATCTACAACTCTATTATCAGCAAGGGGCTGATCTGGTGATCTACAGTGGTGCGAAAGCGATTGAAGGCCCAACCAGCGGTTTAGTGATTGGGAAACATCAATATGTGGAATGGGTTAAGCAGCAATCTGCAGGGATTGGCCGTGCTATGAAAGTCGGTAAAGAAGGCATTTTAGGCCTAACGCATGCCATTGAGTTGTACTTAAGCCGCCAACAAGAAACCGGCCAACAAATGGTGGATAAAATGACGCCATTTATCGAGGCGTTAAACCGTATTGAAGGGATAAGCGCACGCGTGGTTTGGGACAGTGCAGGCCGAGATATCGCACGTGCAGAAGTGAGTTTTGATGCCAAACAATTTGGTATCAGCGCTAATGAAGCCGTTACACGCCTCCAAAATGGTAACCCAGCGATTTACTGCCGCGCTTACAAATCCAATGAGGGTTCGGTGGAATTTGATGTCCGCAGTGTTTCATCTCATCAACTTAAACTTATTCTTAGCGCCATGAACCAACTTAATCAGGAGTCATTAGAATGTCTTTAAGCCCTAATTTTTACGCTGACCGCGTATGTCTCAATGTGCTGGCGGGCTCTCATCATAATGCGATTGAAGTCTACCAAGCCGCACAAGGCCATGTGTTGGTTGGTATGCTCTCGAAAGATTACCCAGATACCGCAAGCGCTGCAGCTGATATGAAGGCGTGCGCTGAAAAAATCGAGAATGCTTTATCGATTGGCCTTGGCGCAGGGGATCCGAAACAATCGGATATGGTGACGGCTTTAGCCGGAATACTGCAGCCTCAGCATGTCAATCAAGTCTTTACTGGTGTCGGGGCTACGCGTCAAGCGCTAGGTCAACATCACACTATCGTGAATGGTTTGATTTCACCATCAGGCACTGTTGGCTTGGTTAAAATCTCAACTGGCCCGAAAAGTTCCGGCATGGAAGAAGCGGTTGTTCCCGTTGATACGGCGATTGCCATGTTGCAAGATATGGGCTGCAGCTCGGTCAAATTCTTCCCAATGCAGGGGCTAAAATGCAAAGCTGAGTACCAAGAAGTTGCCAACGCCTGTGCTCGTCACCACTTTTGGTTAGAGCCTACTGGTGGTATTGATTTGGACAACTTTGAAGAGATTTTACGCATCGCTCTCGATGCGGGTGTCGAAAAAGTCATTCCACACATTTATAGCTCAATCATCGATGAGAAAACCGGACAGACTCGCCCCGAGGATGTGAAAACCCTGCTGGCCATGACTCAAAAACAACTGGCACATTCATAACACCGACGCCGGAGCATGTGCTCCGGCATAACAAAGCGTTGGCTATCTATTGCCTTTTAGTGCATTTTACCTTTTAGATAGCGCTGTTCATGCTGGAATGGGAATCGATGATGTACAAGCTACCGCACCCTCGCCTAATTCATTTGTTGGATGCTGTATCCGCCTCGCCTTTGACTCAGGACGAACTTGCGCAACGGCTTAATGTTTCGACACGCACCATACGCACCGATGTCGCGCTGCTCAATAATGTGATGGTCAACCATGGCGCGCATCTTCTCCACCAGCGCGGTTCCGGTTACCAACTCAATATTTACAACCCGTCAACTTTCGAGCATTTTTTGTCGAGGGTGCAAAATGCAGAAACGATTCCAAGGACCAGTAAAGAGCGCATCATTCAGATTCAAGTGCTGCTATTGACGGCAGAACAAGGCGTAAAAATTGACGAATTGGCCGAGACATGGAATCTAAGCCGCACCGTTATTCAAAATGATATGGCCGATGTGCGCAGCCAACTCGCCACGTTTGGTTTATCGATTGAAAGTAAACCTCGTTTGGGCATGCTGATCCAAGGCCCAGAAATGGCGATTCGCTCCCGTTTAACCCAACTTATCTACATCGAACAAAAAGAGACAAAACAAGCTCTGGGCTTTATTAGTACGATTTTCCCTGAAAAATCTCAGCAAATTTTTGCAGCGCGCTTTCGTGAAGTGTTGACCAACCATACACTCTATATCAATGATATTGGGTTGCGTTGGTTAACCCTTTATGCCGCCGTCACACTGCACAGGCTCGCGTGTGGCAAAGAGCTTACCGAATTTTCTAAAAACGATGTTCATGAAACGACGCTACCGATTGCCAAAGCGTTATTTTCTGCGCTACCGATGCTGTTACCCGCCAATAACCATGAAATTACCGCCTTGGCGATTCACATTCAAGCGAGAATTGCGACGAATCAAGCACTCCTTAGCCAAGGTGTACAGCATAAAGCCGATGCTCTAGTCACTCATATCTTTGATTATATCTATCAAAATTACCCTTACGATGTGCGTGACGATGCGCTATTACGCCGCGATCTCCACAACCACGTCTGCCATATGATCATTCGTGTCAAACATCATGTCGCCACAATTAACCCATTGGCCGAACATATCAAACAGCACTACCCACTCGCTTACAGCATTACCTTATCGGCCATCGCAGACTGGATCAGAGAGACGGGTTACTGCATGACGCAGCACGAAATAGGCTATCTTGTAATTCACATTGGTGTGGGGCTTGAACGTAATTACCATTTAGGTCACCGTACACCCAAAGCGCTCCTGTATTGCGACGCCGGTAATGCCGCGACACTTGGGCTAGAAGCGATCATCCGCCGCCAGTATCCGCAATTGGATATGAAAACGGTTTATTCCCCTGAACAGTTGATCACCGCTGATGCCACGCAAGCCGACCTCATTATTACCACCATGCCCTTAGCCAATAGAGAGATTCAGAGCTTTGTGGTTGACCCCTTCCCTACCCAACATCAATTGGAAGAACTGGGCAAACAAGTGTTGGTTGATCGCACGCACTCTTATCTTTTGGATAAGTATTTTTCCAAGGCTCAATTTCTCTACCTTGATGACGTCATTGAGCAATCACTCCTCTTTGAGCAGGTTTGCTCGCATCTTGAATCAACTGAGTTGGTAGAGGAAGGATACCGAGCTTCACTGCAAGAGCGAGAGAGTTTGGTTTCAACCATGATGGGTGAATACATTGCTCTACCTCACTCGATTGAACTCTTTGCTAAACGTTCGATGGTTTACACCGTCGCTGCACCGCGTGGAATTGAGTGGGGCAATGGTGAAAAAGCCTATCTGATCTTTTTCCTCGCCTTAAGTAAATGTGACTATGAAGAGGCGATGGGGCTGTATGATCTTTTCCAAGTGCTGATTAATAAAAAATTAGGCAAAAGTCTGTCGCAATGCGAAACCTTCAAGCACTTCAAAACACTGGCGCACTTGGAATTACAATAAAATATATCGCTGTGTGATCCTTCCTAGATGCCCTCTATTTTTTAGATACCATCTATTTTTAGGTTCCGTCTGTTTTTAGAGACAAGTCTTTTAGAAAAAGCCATTTAGAGAAAACCGAGGCACGACAAGGCCCTCGCTAAGAGGGCCTTAATATCAAGATTACGGAGTGAAGAGGGTTTACAACACGTCGAAGCGATCGGCGTTCATGACTTTGGTCCAAGCAGCGACAAAGTCTTTGACGAACTTCTCTTTGTTATCGTCCTGCGCGTAAATTTCAGCGTATGAGCGCAAAATGGAGTTTGAGCCAAACACCAAATCAACACGAGTCGCTGTCCATTTTGTTTTACCGCTCTTACGCTCAACCATATCGTAAGAGTTACGGCCTGTTGGCTTCCAAGTGTAATTCATGTCGGTGAGGTTAACGAAGAAATCGTTAGTCAACGCCCCAACACGGTCTGTCAATACACCATGTTGACTGCCGCCATAGTTTGTACCGAGCACTCGCAATCCACCAATCAATACGGTCATTTCTGGGGCGGTCAGGCGCAATAGTTGCGCTTTATCTAACAGCATCTCTTCTGGGTTAACCACGTAATGTTTCTTTTGCCAGTTACGGAAACCATCCGCCAGTGGCTCAAGCACATCAAACGATTCCACATCCGTTTGTTCAAGCGTTGCATCACCACGTCCGGTAGTAAAAGGCACAGTAATATTAACGCCTGCCGCTTTGGCCGCTTGTTCAACACCGACGTTACCCGCCAAAACAATGGTATCGGCGATGCTAATACCCGCATCAGCAGCAATTTTATCCAGAACAGCCAACACTTTGCTGAGTCTTTCTGGCTCATTACCTTGCCAATCTTTTTGAGGAGCCAAGCGAATGCGCGCACCGTTAGCGCCACCACGTTTATCGGAACCACGGAAAGTACGAGCACTATCCCATGCGGTGCTGACCATCTCACTGATGCTTAAGCCGCTGGCCGCTATTTTTGCTTTTACTGCATCCACATCATAATCTTTACGACCTGCGGGGATGGGATCTTGCCAAATGAGATCTTCTGCCGGAACATCAGGGCCAAAGTAACGCGCTTTAGGCCCCATATCACGGTGAGTAAGCTTAAACCAAGCACGAGCAAACACTTCAGAGAAATACGCTGGGTCTTTGTAGAAACGCTCTGAGATCTTGCGATATTCAGGATCCATCTTCAGCGCCATATCGGCATCGGTCATCATGGGGTTATAACGAATGCTTGGGTCTTCCACATCAACCGGTTTATCTTCCTCTTTGATGTTGATTGGCTCCCACTGCCACGCGCCAGCAGGGCTCTTCGTCAGTTGCCATTCGTAGGTAAACAACAGGTGGAAGAAGCCGTTATCCCACTGGGTTGGGTGCGTAGTCCATGCACCTTCAATACCACTGGTGACGGTATTACGGCCAATGCCGCGACTGGCATGGTTATTCCAACCCAAGCCTTGTTCATGCAAGTCCGCCCCTTCAGGATCTGGCCCTAAGTTCGCAGCGCTACCATTACCATGCGCTTTACCCACCGTATGCCCACCCGCTGTCAGCGCAACGGTTTCTTCATCATTCATTGCCATGCGCTCAAAAGTGACGCGCATGTCATGTGCGGTTTTAAGCGGGTCTGGATTACCGTCAACGCCTTCAGGGTTTACATAAATCAGGCCCATCATCACGGCAGCAAGCGGGTTTTCTAGATCGCGCTGACCGGAATAGCGGCTATTTTCTCCGCCACTTGGCGCTAGCCACTCTTTTTCTGAGCCCCAATAAGTGTCTTTTTCTGGGTGCCAAATATCTTCACGACCAAAAGCGAAACCAAAGGTTTTAAGCCCCATGGATTCATAAGCCATATTACCCGCCAAGATCATCAGATCCGCCCAACTGATTTTGTTGCCGTATTTTTGTTTGATTGGCCACAATAAGCGACGAGCTTTATCTAAATTGGCGTTATCAGGCCACGAGTTAAGCGGAGCAAAACGCTGGTTGCCAGAGCCCGCGCCACCGCGACCATCTGCAATTCGGTAAGTCCCAGCGGAGTGCCATGCCATGCGGATCATCAAACCGCCGTAATGCCCCCAGTCGGCAGGCCACCACTCTTGGCTATCGGTCATTAGTGCTTTGAGATCTTTTTTCAAGGCATCAACATCCAATGTTTTTAGCGCATCGCGGTAATTAAAATCCGCACCCATTGGGTTGGTTTTCACGTCGTGCTGGTGAAGAATGTCAAGATTCAGTGCTTTTGGCCACCAATCCATATTGGATAGTTCAGCAGAAGTTACTCCGCCGTGCATGACAGGGCATTTACCGCCCGAATTCATACCTTTATTCTCCATTGCGTTCTCCTTGCTTCGCATTAACTGCGGCTATTTAAGTGTGCTTGATTTATTCTAAAAACACTCAGCACGGTCGATATTGGCTGAACATTCACTGTATTAAATTCAAATGCAACAAAACTTAGAACAACATCATGTATATACAATAACAACGAGAGGTGATGAGCCTGCGGTCACGACTTGTTCGAAAAACCTTTTTCTTCAAAACCTTGCCACGATTATTGTTTCTGCTGCGTTCTGTACAGACTAGACAAGATGAGCATTAAACACTAATTCACTGTGGCTATTAATTTGATAGGCATCCTCTAACGCAATACGGCTAAGTTCACCCCTAAAGTCTCTCCTAACCACAGAACTTGCCCCTGAGAATGGTCATACCTATCGTCTCCAGAAACCGGATGGATCAACACGCTAAGACCTTCCCGATGTTCATCTAGCCACTCAATAAATCCGTGGCTATTGTCAGCAAGGTGTACTTCAAACATCGGCTTTAAGTGCGGGCCAACAAGCCTTGGTACTAAGCCAAACATGGCTTGTACATCATGTCGTTGTTGGGCAATTTTTTGTTGTACGCGTTGTGCTTTCGCTTGCTCTGCGAGATCAAAATAAACATGGGCATGAAACATAAAATAACTCCTCTTGATTTTTAAGCAGTGTACTACGCCAAAAGAGCATAGAAACCACAACAAATTTGCTGATGATTTTCAGCTAATTTGAAGGTACTAACCACAACGTATTCTATTTTAAGAGCCAAGAAATGGGCATTATCACACGATGACGTTGATTCAAACGAAGAACCAGCGTATTAAATAACCTCAAACTTTCGATGGTGGATACCCGCTTTGCAACCTATCAATCAACTGCTCCTCTCAATGCAGCCGTTATTGGAACAGTACGGCTACCTAGCACTGATCATCAGCATCTTTTTCGAAGGGATTGGCATTCCGATGCCCGGCCAATCGCTCATGATTGCCGCGTCCATTTTGTCATCCAATGGCGTAATGAATTTCTCTCTTGTTATGATTGTATCGTGGCTAAGCTGCTTTATTGGTAATAGTTGCGGCTATCTGCTCGGCTATTATTTTGAGGGTTGGTTGGATAAAAAAGGCTATATTTCAGGGGCTAAATTTCAAAAACTGCAAAGCGCTATTCAAAAATACGGCCCGATTTGCTTAATCATCAGTCGCTTTGTTGAGGGGATGAAACAATTCATGCCATTAGCCTGCGGAGTGGCGAAAATGCCCATCAGAGTATTTTTACTGGGTAACGTGCTTGCCACCACAGTTTGGGTCGCGGTCTTTGGTTTACTCACCCATTTTGCGTTTGTACATCTTCACCAAATCAGCCACTTTTATTCTGCTTACCGCTATTGGATCTGGGCAATGGCCGCTATCACTTTTATCGTTATGATTTATGCAGTATTGAAACATAGACACACTCAGCGCTGATAGCGACCTGTCTCTGACTTCATTTACCACCCCTTCTGTCATCACCACATAAAAATAAGTGTAGGGGCTAGTGATTGTGTTTCCACTCAATTTGAGGTTTGATGTTGCCATTATGTGAACATTTACACCAACTCTGAATGTGCTCAGAGAACACACTAGGGTGATTTAAGGAGACAACATGGACGTGATCGTCTTAGGCAGCGGCGTCATCGGGCTAACCAGCGCATGGTATTTATCACAAGCGGGCCACCGAGTAACGGTGGTGGATCGCCAATCACAAGGTGCAAAAGAGACCAGTTTTGCTAACGCAGGGCAAATATCTTACGGCTACTCTTCCCCTTGGGCTGCACCCGGCATCCCACAAAAAGCATTAAAGTGGCTGTTTGAAGAGCATGCACCGTTGAAAATAAAACCGTCTATCGACCCACAGCTGTTGGCGTGGATGGGTAAAATGTTATTGAACTGCCAACAGGATCGTTACAACATCAATAAAGCCCGAATGCTGGCGATTGCCAATTACAGCCGCGTTTGTTTGGCTGACCTGAATCAGCAACATAACCTGCAATATCAAGGCCGTCGGCTTGGAACGTTGCAAGTATTTCGCAGCGAAAAACAGCTACAAGCGATACAAAAGGACATCAAACTACTCGAGCAAAGTGGGATTCGTTATCAGCTTCTTGATGTCGATGGGTGCATTAAGCAAGAGCCGGGGCTTGCTCTTGTACGCGATAAATTGCGAGGTGGTTTGTACCTCCCCGACGATGAAACCGGGGACTGCTATCTGTTTTGCCAACAATTAACAGAGCTCGCGAAAAGCCGTGGGGTGCAATTTCTGTTTGATACACAAATCAAAACATTAACCACTGAAGGCAAAAAGATCACCGCTATCCAAACCGATAAAGGTGAGCTGAAAGCAGACAAATATGTCGTCGCACTCGGCAGTTACTCTACCGCTTTACTGGCGACATTGGGTATCTCCATTCCTGTTTATCCAGTGAAAGGGTACTCACTAACGCTGCCGATTGTCGACGCCGAATTGTCCCCACGTTCAACGGTAATGGACGAAACATATAAAGTCGCCATCACTCGTTTTGAGGATCGAATTCGTGTCGCGGGCACGGCAGAGTTAGCCGGGTTTGATCCTGCCTTGCCTGATGCGCGCAAAGCAACCATTGCAAAAGTCGTGACCGATCTCTTTCCTCAAGGCGGTGATTTAGCACAAGCTGAATTCTGGACAGGCTTTAGACCAATGACGCCTGACGGGACCCCGATTATAGGCTCTACTCCATTTGAAAACCTCTACACCAATACCGGACATGGAACCTTAGGGTGGACGATGGCTTGCGGATCTGGACAGCTTCTTGCCGACATTGTCAGTGAGCAAACTTGTGCTTTACCAATTCATGAGTTGAATCTCTCTCGCTACCTCATCAACTAGTCACAATAGAAAATGCTTATTATTATCTAAACCTTAGTGGAAAGTTATTATGCATAATGATTCATCCGAGAGGATTTAATTTCCAACCTTTCGGGTGACCAACCCATATGCGCTGAAATTTTAGCCAATTCTAATTAACCCACCTATTATTTAACATTTCATTAGCATTTTGTGTTCCTCATCACGCTAACGATTATTCACAGACAAATAAATTAACATCTAAGTTACAAAAAGATTAATATGTTGCCCACAAAGCAAACACAACACTCACCAAAACTACTAAAACAGGGAAATGCATATGCAGTCATTTGTTGATTTTCTGAATGGAATAATCTGGAGCCCGGCGCTAATTTATTTATGCCTTGGTGCGGGTTTATTCTACTCAATTGTGACCCGATTCGTTCAGGTCCGTCACTTTTTTGAAATGTGGCGACTTCTTCTTTCCGGAAAAAGCTCAACCAAAGGGATATCCTCTTTCCAAGCTTTGGCCGTTTCACTTTCGGGACGCGTCGGTACGGGTAATATTGCAGGCGTAGCCGCAGCAATTGGTTTTGGTGGCCCTGGTGCTATTTTCTGGATGTGGGTAGTGGCCTTTTTTGGTGCCGCGACTGCTTATGCTGAATCAACTCTGGCACAGATTTATAAAGAAGAAGATGAAGGTGAATTCCGTGGTGGCCCCGCTTATTACATCGAAAAAGCGATGGGACAAAAATGGTATGCATGGATCTTCGCCATTTCCACCATCTTTGCCTGTGGTGTGCTTTTACCTGGCGTGCAATCCAACAGCATTGGTAATGCCGTAGAAGCGGCTTTTGGGGCTGGCCCAATCATTGAAACCACTATCGGTAGCTTCACTTTTGCTAAGATTTTTACTGGTACCGTAGTGTCAATTATTTTAGCTTTCATCATCTTTGGTGGTGTTAAGCGTATCGCTAACTTCACACAGGTCGTGGTGCCATTTATGGCTTTAGCCTATGTCATTACTGCGTTTGTTATCATCCTGCTTAACATCAGTGAAGTACCACGTATTTTTGCCATGATCATTGGTGATGCGTTCACACCAATGGCAGGTATTGGTGCTGCGATTGGTTGGGGGGTAAAACGAGGTGTTTACTCAAACGAAGCAGGCCAAGGTACTGGACCGCACGCTGCGGCTGCCGCGAGTGTTGATCACCCAGCGCAGCAAGGTTTAGTGCAAGCATTTTCTATCTACATTGATACTCTGCTGGTCTGTTCCGCAACCGCGTTCATGATTCTGATCACTGGTGCTTATAACGTACACGGCGGCGCAGAAGGTGCATTTTTAGTACAGAACATCGCGGCGGATATTAGTGCCAATGGCCCAGTATTTACCCAAATGGCGATTGAGAGCGCACTACCGGGCGTGGGTAAACCTTTTGTTGCGTTTGCTCTGTTCTTCTTCGCCTTTACCACGATTTTGGCATACTACTATATTGCTGAAACGAATATTGCTTACATTCGCCGCACCTTTAAAGTCGATGGCCTGATGTTCCTTCTTAAAGTAGTGATCATCGCAACGGTATTCTACGGCACAGTGAGAACCGCGAACCTTGCTTGGGCAATGGGTGATGTGGGCGTGGGTTTGATGGCGTGGCTAAACATAGTCGGGATTTTGATCATCTTCTTTATGGCTAAACCAGCTATTGCAGCACTCAAAGATTATGAAGAGCAACAAAAACAAGGTGTCGATGAGTATCTTTTCAACCCAGTAAAACTCGGCATTAAGAATGCGACATATTGGGAAGGAAAATATAAACGCAAAACGGGACAAGAACCAACCGTAGAAGAAAGCTCCGTGGGTGTTGAACAACCATCATCCTAACGGATTAGCTAAACTCATCAGCAAAAAGCATTCAAGGTAAACGCAAAAAGGGTTAGCAAACGCTAACCCTTTTTCTTTTTCATCAACCCGTATTAGGCTGCGATTTCTTGTGTCGTCAACTTTTCGACAACAGCGTTTTGCGCTTTCTTTTCACCAATCGGTAAAATAACACGGCCATATTCATTATTCAAAACTTGAGCCATTGCAAAATAAATCGCACTTGCGCCACAGAAGATGCCTTCAAAGCCAGCAATCGTGCCGATAAGTTCGCTACCAGTGAAATCACGCGCAGCTAGTAAAGCAAATAGAATGGTCAGTGAGCCGAATACCACTTGTTTAGCACGTGGGTAGCACAATGAACCGATAAACATGAAACCAGTGAAAATGCCCCACAACGCTAAGTACCAACCCATAAAGTGAGCAGGGCTTGCTGGTAGTCCCATATATGGCATGACAATCAGACCAACCAATGTGAGCCAAAATAGACCGTAAGAGGTAAACGCTGTGGTGCCAAAAGTGTCACCACGTTTGAAACACATGATACCCACGATGACTTGACTTAAACCACCGTAGAAAATACCCATCGCCAAAATCATAGAGTCGATAGGGAAAAAGCCTGCGTTATGGATATTAAGCAGGATAGTCGTCATGCCAAAACCCATTAGGCCTAGCGGCGCTGGATTGGCCAATTTAGTAGACATTCGCGAGTACCTTAAAAAATGTTGATAAAAATTACGCGCGGATTTTAGTGGAGTAGCACACAAAATGGAAAGAACGTTAACGGAAACTAAGATTGTAAATTTAGCCACTTGATTGTTCAAAAATAGAACAGCACGACCTAAATCGATCGTGCTGATATTTTTCTACCGAACATCACTCTCTATTGACAGTTTATTTCATCCCAAAACCAGTTACTTTGCGTGGGTGATTCCCATACTCCGGGGTTATTTTTAGCCATAAAACACTTTCCATTATGCGTAATTTTATCGCCATTTTTTGCAACAGTAACCCCTGCAACCCAGCTTGAAAAATCACTGCTTGGTGGCGTAGGCTCTGGCGTGACGGGCGGTTCAGGCTCGGTGACGACTGGCGGTGGCTCAACAGGGTCAGGTGTTGTGGGCGCGGTTGGTTCACCTGTAATAAGCTTCCAAGGATCACCTTGAGTGGGTTCATTACCTTGTGACCACCACTTAGCTTCATAAGTAGCGCCTTTATAGCTCACCTTATCGCCCGTGTTATATACCTTTGTCGCTTCCCAGCCGACGATGCCATCCACTGGCGGCTCTGGTGGCGTACCGGGATCAATCGCATCCACAACACGCACTTGGGGCCAGCTAGAATGTGAACCATAAAAGTTAGTCACACATTTTTCGTAATCACCAGCAACAAGGGCTGAATACGCGGTTTGGAAACCAACCAGTTCACATTCAAACGAGTAGCCACCTGGACGATCAGAGTAATATTTCCAATTACCATCCCAGTTGGTATACAGCACATCCGTCGCACCGTTCAAATTTAAGCTACCGTAAGGCGTTTGCTGCCAACAGGTATTCTTTTCATCAGACTCAATCGGTATTTGATAATGATCGGCTAGCCCTTCCCAGTAGCGAATGCGATTAACTGGTTGGCCTTTATCTTTGTTCTGTCCACCGCACTCAATGCCGCCATTAATAACGTTAATTGTGGTGCCAAAACCATAACCAATACCAGCATCGCTTTCACGTTGCGAAGGTGTCCATGTACGGTCAATTACGTGCAACATTGCCGGCTTCGGTGCTTGAGGAGTTAAGAAGAACCAAATCGCTGAGGCTAAATTCAACCAAGAATCCGCTACTAATCCGGGGTTATTGAGCAGTACTTTGGCATCACCATCAAACATCACTTCAGAAAAAGCGCCATAGTTGAAATGGTAAGAGAGCTGCTTCGCGCCTCGACCAAAATAACCTTGCCCAGCGGCGCACGGCCAACGAGCATTTTGCCAATCATTTTGGCCACAACCGGTTGTGTAGCCACTTTGCCCTTCAGACCAACCCATTTCACGCACATGAACTAATGCTTGCTGCCACTCTTCAAGCCTATTCGGGTTATCAGATACGTTGTCTTTCGCAATGTGGCCACCCGTTTCTTGTGAGAAATGGGCAAAAGCCGTCACAATGGATTTTTTACAAATTGCGTCTGAATCTCGACCATCCGTATATTCACCACAAAATGCGGGGAATTTGCCAATTGCCCGTAAGAAGCGTGTGTAGGTGTATTCGGGAGCCGCCATTTGAGTTAAGAAATCCCACTCGTACTGTGGAAAGACTCGTTCAACACGCTTAACGTTTTCAGGGTTAGAACTTAAACCCGGTACTATTGCTTCAACAATTGCATTCGAACGCGTTTCTAGTGCTTTCGACCAGATGGCATACATAGGATCCGCTGTTTTGGCTTTTTCTGCCGCTTGTAGCTCTACTTTAGAGACAATATAACCCGCGGAATTTTCAGGGTCAGGTAAGATATTTAACGCGTAACTGTTTGCGGCTAAGACACTGCTAATCAGCACGGCTAAATGCTTTGTTTTCAACATATCAATCCCTTATTTTTTGCTTAGTGGGTACGGTGAAAATAGTATGGATAGCCGAGCCATTGTTGACAGTGAAACTTATTAATTAAATGTCAAAATGCGAGTGGTTTCATCATGATGTAAACCAATTATCGTACGGCGACATCGCCCTTTGAAGGCAAGTCGATAAATATGAAAAAGCCTCAAAAAAGCTTGAGGCTTTTAGAGTTCAATCTATTTTTCATCAGGTTAAGTGAACAACCAATGCCTCAAATTTCTCAAGCATCATCGCACCGGCAATGGCTTAGCGCACATGAGCGTGGCCAGTAAAAAAGTGATGAACTGGGCCGCGACCTTGGCCAACATCCAGTTCATCGGCATAGCCAATGGCTTGCGATATGTACTGCTTAGCCAAATACACGGATTTGTGCAGGTTATTTCCTTGAGCAAGATAAGAAGCGATCGCAGAAGAGAGAGTGCAACCCGTCCCATGGGTATTTTGGGTTGGAAAACGCTTCGCACTGAGTAATTCTGACGAAGATTGCATGATCAAAAGATCGTTGCTGTTTTCATCTTGTTCTAAATGCCCACCTTTTAGCAACACCGCCTTTGCACCCAACGCTCGTAAATCAGCCACCATGTCGTTCATTTCTGCTTCAGATTGAGGAACTGGCTTGCCAGTAAGTACTGCTCCCTCAAATAAATTGGGGGTAATAATGTCAGCCAAAGGGATCAACATTTCTTTTAATGTAGTGATTGCCGATTGCTCAAGTAATAAATCACCACTGGTCGCCACCATCACGGGGTCTATCACAAGGCTCTTGGGTTGGTATTGCTGCATTTTTTTGGCAACGATCTTGATGATACTGGCATCGGCTAGCATGCCAATTTTAACGGCCACGATCTTCAAGTCGCTAAAGACGGCATCTAACTGGCTTTCGATATGATCAAGTGGAATGGGGAAAATGGCGGAGACGCCTTGAGTATTTTGTGAAGTAATGGCGGTAATAACGGAACACGCGAAACTGCCAGTTGCCGATATCGCTTTGATGTCGGCTTGAATGCCAGCCCCTCCACCGCTATCAGACCCTGCGATGGTGAGTACAACAGGTATGTTTAATAGCGTCGTTTCTTGTGTGTGTTTCTGTATTGGTTGTGCCATGGTCGCTCCTATGACAAGACATACAGGAACTGACTTTGACCGTGGTTTGGAAAGTTCGGTAATCGAATTTACAAAGGTTAGCCGTTGTTATTCGGCTCGTGACAAAGTGCTCATAGTTCCCTACGTCAGTATTAACTGAATCAGGTTCGACGGGTCTCGAATTTCGATCTCAGCCGATGCAGAATCTGCATCGGCTCCCCGACTATTTCGCAGCAATCATAACAGGGCACTCACCGAAGGAGTACGCTTTTTTAGAGGAATTATTCCCACTCAATGGTGGCTGGTGGCTTACCTGAAATATCGTAAACCACACGAGAAATACCATTCACTTCATTGATGATACGGTTAGAAACCTTACCCAAGAACTCATAAGGCAGGTGCGCCCAATGTGCTGTCATAAAGTCAATGGTTTCCACTGCGCGTAGCGATACAACCCAATCGTATTTACGCCCATCACCCATAACGCCTACCGAACGAACAGGTAAGAAAACCGTGAAAGCTTGTGACACTTTGTTATACAGATCAGCGGCATGCAGCTCTTCAATGAAAATAGCATCGGCGCGGCGCAGCAAATCACAGTACTCTTTCTTCACTTCGCCCAACACGCGTACGCCAAGGCCTGGACCAGGGAACGGATGGCGGTAAAGCATGTTGTAAGGCAGACCAAGCTCTAGGCCAATCTTGCGTACTTCATCTTTGAAAAGCTCACGCAGTGGTTCAACCAATCCCATTTCCATATCATCAGGCAAACCGCCAACGTTATGGTGAGATTTAATAACGTGCGCTTTACCTGTTTTAGAGGCAGCCGATTCAATCACATCTGGGTAAATCGTGCCTTGCGCAAGCCATTTCGCATTTTTCAATTTCTTTGATTCTTCATCGAAGATATCAACAAACACATGGCCGATGATTTTGCGTTTCGCTTCCGGATCAGACTCACCTTGCAGTGCGTTGAGGAAACGCTCTTCTGCATTAACATGAATGATGTTTAAACCAAACTTGTTGCCAAACATATCCATTACTTGCTGAGCTTCATTCAGACGCAATAGGCCGTTATCAACGAATACGCAGGTTAATTTATCGCCAATCGCTCGGTGAGCCAGCATCGCCACAACTGACGAATCTACACCACCCGATAGGCCAAGGATCACCTCATCGTCGCCGACTTGCTCTTTAATACGAGCAACCGCATCTTCGATGATAGACTCAGCCGTCCATAGACGCTCACAACCACAAACGTTGAGAACGAAATTCTCAAGCATTTTTAGACCGTTTTTGGTGTGCGTGACTTCTGGGTGAAATTGCACGCCATAATATTTTTTCTCTTCATTCGCCATTGCCGCATAAGGACAAGTTTCCGTTTGCGCTGTTTTGACAAAATCAGTCGGAATTTGCACCACTTTATCACCGTGGCTCATCCAAACGTCTTGCGTTAGCTCAAGGTCGCTAAACAGGGCCGATTCACCCATTAGCTGTACAGCTGCATAACCAAATTCACGTTCCTCAGAACTGGCCACTTTTCCGCCCAACTGTTCAGCCATGGTTTGCATGCCATAACAAACACCAAATACAGGTACGCCAGAATCAAACACATATTGTGGCGCACGCGGAGAGTTGGCTTCAGTCACGCTTTCAGGGCCACCAGAAAGAATAATGCCATCTGGGTTGAATTCACGGATGTCTGCTTCTTCAACATCCCAGCTCCACAGCTCACAATAAACACCGATTTCGCGAACACGGCGGGCAACCAGTTGTGTGTACTGAGAGCCGAAATCTAAGATCAGAATACGTTGGTCATGGATATCTTTAGTCATTTAAGGTCAATCTCAATCATTAATGTAGTGGATGGGGAACATCGCGCTCCCCATAAGCTTCAAGCTATTCGTGGTTAGTCATTAACCCAAGCGGTAGTTTGGCGCTTCTTTGGTAATTTGAACATCATGCACGTGTGACTCTTTCATACCTGCACCAGAGATACGAACAAACTCGGCTTTAGTGCGCAGATCTTCGATAGTGGCCGAGCCAGTTAAGCCCATGCTTGAGCGTAAACCACCCATTTGTTGATGAACGATCTCTTTTAGACGGCCTCGATAAGCGATACGACCTTCGATCCCTTCAGGTACAAGCTTGTCAGCCGCATTGTCAGATTGGAAATAACGATCAGAAGAACCTTGAGACATTGCACCCAGAGAACCCATACCGCGATAAGCTTTATATGAACGACCTTGGAACAAAATAACTTCACCCGGAGCTTCTTCAGTACCAGCAAACATGGAGCCGACCATCACGCAAGATGCACCAGCAGCAATCGCTTTACAAATATCGCCAGAAAAACGAATACCGCCATCAGCAATCACAGGAATACCGTATTGATCAGCCACTTCAGCTGCATCAGAAATCGCCGTAATTTGAGGAACACCAACACCCGTTACAATACGCGTTGTACAGATTGAACCCGGGCCAATACCGACTTTGACCGCGCTTACGCCCGCGTCAATTAGAGCTTTCGCACCGGCACCCGTTGCAACATTGCCGCCGATAATATCGAGATCAGGATAAGCGGCGCGCGTTTCACGAATACGGTTAAGTACACCTTCTGAATGGCCATGAGAAGAGTCAATCAGTAGAACATCCACTCCTGCTTCCACTAATGCTTTTACGCGCTCTTCATTGCCAGCACCGGCACCAACAGCCGCACCAACACGTAAACGCCCTTGTTCATCTTTACAAGCATTCGGTTTGCGTTCTGCTTTATGGAAATCTTTCGCGGTGATCATACCAGTCAGTTTGAATTCATCATTCACTACCAAGACTTTTTCAACACGCGCTTTGTGCATGCGCTCTTGTACATCCTGACGAGATGCGCCCTCTTTAACTGTGGCTAAGCGATCTTTTGGTGTCATGACTGCTTCAACTTTTTTTGTTAAATCAGTAACAAAGCGAATATCGCGGCCGGTGATGATACCGACAAGCTCATTGTGATCGCTCACCACAGGGAAACCGGCAAAACCATGTTTCTCTGTCAAAGCAATCACATCTTGAATGGTTGCGTCAGGGCGAACTGTTACTGGCGCTGTGACTACACCCGCTTCAAAAATTTTGACAAGACGGACTTGTTCAGCCTGCTCTTCAATGGGCATATTTTTGTGGATAAAACCAATACCACCCTCTTGGGCAAGAGCGATCGCAAGGCGAGCCTCTGTCACTGTATCCATAGAAGCTGAGATCATCGGAATGTTCAGTGCGATATTTTTGGTCAGCTGAGTATGGAGATCGGCTGTGTTTGGGAGAACGGTGGAGTGTGCTGGTACGAGAAGAACATCATCGAATGTCAGCGCTTCTTTGGCAATTCTTAGCATTTGCAATATCTCACAATTAAGAGGAGTGAATAAAAGGTAAATCCAAGTTGTCTCAATTTGCCCTAATACACAATGAACAGGATAAATCGATTTGGATTTGATATTGCGGTCGGATTATACGCCCGAGGTAATCGCTTGACCACTCATTTTTTCATTTTTAATTTGCATTCCAACCCTTGATATGTATTATATTGCCGCTAATTTCCATACCCTCGTCTAGGGGATTAGCCTTGCCTTCTTTGACCAACGAAAACATCTACACTGTCTCCCGTCTCAATGCTGAAGTACGCCTGTTACTTGAAAATGAAATGGGCATTGTGTGGCTCGTTGGTGAAATATCGAACTTCTCCGCTCCGGTTTCTGGCCATTGGTATCTCTCACTCAAAGATTCTCGCGCGCAGGTAAAATGTGCGATGTTCAAAGGCAATAATCGCTTTGTGACCTTCAAACCTAAAAATGGCCAGCAGGTACTTGTTAAAGCGCGTCTTTCTCTTTATGAACCTAGAGGTGACTACCAAGTCATTATCGAGAGTATGCAACCCGAAGGGGATGGTCGTCTCCAGCAAGAGTTTGAAAAGCTGAAGATGCAGTTGGCCGCGGAAGGGCTGTTTGCACAATCCAATAAGCGCCCCTTGCCGGAAAATCCTCAATGCGTCGGAGTTATTACTTCAAAAACTGGCGCAGCCCTGTTTGATATTCTTGATGTGCTCAAGCGGCGCGATCCAAACTTGCCCGTCATCATTTATCCTACACTGGTTCAAGGCGAACAAGCGGCCATTCAAATTGCTCAAGCAATTGGTAGAGCAAATGCGAGGCAAGAGTGTGACGTATTGATTGTGGGTCGCGGTGGCGGTTCTTTAGAGGACTTATGGTGTTTTAACCACGAGATCGTAGCGCGCACAATTGCCGCTAGTCAGATCCCAATTATCAGTGCCGTCGGGCATGAAATCGATGTGACGATTGCTGATTTTGTGGCTGACGTACGTGCCCCAACCCCCTCCGCTGCTGCAGAATTAGTCAGCCGAGACAACAGTAATAAGCGACAAGCTTTCGCCTCATACCAGCACAAGCTACAAAGTGCGATGCGCTATTACACCAGTCAACAAGCGCATCATTTACGCGCTTTGGTTCACGCGCTAGAGAAACAGCACCCCACTTATCGCTTGCAGCGTCAAAGCCAGCAACTTGATGACACAGAAATGCGCCTACAGCGGGCGATACAGCGCTATATTTCGACTCAGCGCGAGCACATTAGCCAGCAATACCATCAACTGCAGTTGCATTCTCCCGTACAAACCTTAGCGAAGCAGCAGCATCGACTAGCCAAAAGCGAGCAACGATTACTGGACGTAATGGAGAAAAAACTCCTGCGCACGGCACACCGTTTAACGCTAGCCGCAGAGAAGCTTGACGCAGTAAGCCCATTAGCGACACTAAAACGAGGCTATTCGATCACGCGAGATAACTCAGGCAAAGTGATTCACCGCGCTCGTGATCTAAAAACCGGCGATCAATTGATCACGCGAGTGGCGGATGGCGAAGTTTTCTCTACCGTTAATTAATCACTTAATCTTGTGCTTGAAACTCAAATCGAATCTTAGATTTTGATTTGAGCTCATTGCATGAATTACAGAAAAAATTTGCCGCGCCACACGCCTGCAATTTCTCCAGCTCCGAATCACACTCAGGGCAAAAACCAATTTTGTTAAAGTGATGTTTGCACTGAGCACAATGGTAACGCCCATCCCACGCCAGTGGATTTTGGCAACAAGGGCAAAGATTTTCCTGCATATTGATCCCATCTCTCTTTGTGTCTTTCACATAGTGTGATTTTGGTAGATGTTTTATATCGTTCGTTTTAATAGATAGCTCGTTTGCGTAGATAGATCGTGCATGTGATAGCCGACACTTCATCAAACGGCACGTATGGTCTCGGATTATCGAGAGTTCAGCTTTGATCTCTATCACAATACCTTTAGGCTCACCAACCACCTCATACACATTAGGCTATGATCGATAAAAGATCTCTGCCTGATCATTTGCTTTATCTGCTCCGTTCAGCGATCTACTCTCAAAAGAACATTTATATAACCACACACCGAAAGCATAAGTTACATATTCTGCATATGGATTTATAACGATATAAAGTTCCATTTAATAACTAAAAAATCAAATAAATCAGGACATGTAAAAATGATCTTTTGGCGAAATGTTCTACTCATTTTGTTTGATACTTATACAAAGCAGCAACGTTGCCATGCTCTGTTTTTCACTCAATCATTTTGGCACTGCACTTCATTTCCAGACCGCCACGTTAGTGAGGCTCTATCGCCAATGATAAATTTTAGGCAAAAAAATACCCAAGTCTAAGCTTGGGTATTTCAGTTATGAGGAAGGCTACTTGCTGCGTCCTTTCATCATCGTCATTAAGCGTTTACGTTTACGCTCTTGAGATAAGGTCAGCTTATTCACTTTTCCTTCAAATGGGTTATCACTGCTTTGGAACTGGATACGAATAGGCGTACCCATGATTTCTAAAGACTTACGGTAATAGTTCATCAAATAACGTTTGTAAGAATCTGGCAGCTCATTCACCAAGTTACCGTGTACAACGATAATCGGCGGGTTATAACCACCTGCGTGAGCGTATTTAAGTTTTACGCGGCGGCTACGAACCATAGGCGGTTGGTGATCATCGGTTGCCATTTTAAGAATACGAGTCAATACCGATGTACCAACACGTGTTGTCGCCGATTTATACGCTTCTTGAACCGATTCAAATAGATGACCAACACCTGTACCATGCAGTGCAGAGATAAAGTGGATACGAGCAAAATCGACAAAACCTAAGCGGCGATCGAGCTCTTTCTTGACACGTTCTTTGACGTCGTTATCGAGCCCATCCCACTTATTGACTGCAAGCACTATCGAACGTCCGGAGTTTAGTGCAAAACCTAACAGGCTAAGATCTTGATCTGAGATATTCTCACGAGCGTCAATGACTAACAGAACAACGTTTGCATCTTCAACCGCTTTTAAGGTTTTGACGACCGAGAATTTTTCAACCGTTTCGTTAATGCGAGTACGACGACGCACGCCAGCAGTATCAATCAATACATACTCGCGCTCATCACGCATCATCGGGATGTAGATGGAGTCTCGCGTCGTTCCGGGCATGTCGTAAACCACAACACGCTCTTCACCGAGAATGCGGTTGGTGAGTGTCGATTTACCGACATTCGGACGGCCAATGATCGCCAGTTTTATCGGCTGATCTTGCAGACGTTTGTATTCAGCTTCGGCTTCTTCTTCGGTGTAATCTAACTTTTCTTCTTCAGCATCTTCAAAGTCGGTTAGATCTTCGATTTCGCCTTCAGCCTGCTCGAGCATTTCTTCAGCAAGTGGATTCAAAGCTCGGTCGATAAGGATCCCAACACCACGGCCATGAGCGGCAGCAATTTGGTACATTTGATCGACGCCCAATTGCCAAAACTCAGCACTTGCAGCATCAGCGTCAATGCCATCCACTTTATTCACGACTAAAATAGCGCGCTTTTCAATCTTACGCAGATGTTGGGCGATCACTTCATCAGCCGCCGTTAAACCAGCGCGACCATCAACCATAAATAGCACAACATCAGCTTCATCAATCGCGGCCAATGACTGTTGAGCCATTTTCGTTTCTACACCCTCTTCACTACCATCAATACCGCCGGTATCGATAACAATGAAGTCGTGCTCACCCAATTTAGCTTGGCCATATTTACGGTCACGCGTTAAACCGGGGAAATCCGCCACCAACGCATCGCGAGTGCGAGTTAATCGGTTAAACAACGTAGATTTACCGACATTGGGACGCCCAACAAGAGCAACAACAGGAACCATACTAACCTCTACAATATTTTCTCTTATGTAGTTATAGGTAAACACTTGCTAGCAAGCATTAAATTTTTACCTATAACCACATCTATTTATTCAATAAAACGGCCCCTAACTGTTACCAGCCAGGAGCCGAATGTGAATTATATCACGATTTATTTTTTAATCGTCAGTTTCTTTACATTGCCATTACGGGTCATGCTGACATAACCATCATCGACAGCGAGAGGACTCACCGCAAAACCGCTCTTATCAACCAACTGTTGGGCAACGAATTCACCACTGCTGCGATCAATCCAATGTAGATACCCTTCACTGTCACCTAGCACAAGGTAGCCATTGATAATCGCTGGCGCAGTTAGCAAACGGTGTTCAAGCTGTTTGTTGCTCCAAAGTTCGGTACCGCTTCTTGTATCCACAGCCACCACATGATCTTTGTCTGTCACCACAAATAATCGGCCACCATCGCTAGCCATGTCTGTTGCTGAAGAGTAATTCCGCTTCCAAGCTGGTTTGCCCGAACGCAGATCAATGGCGATCAACTGGCCATTAAAACCAACCGCATACAGCATACCGCCAATCACGATAGGTGAGGCATCAACATCGACTAGACGGTCAATTTCAGTAGCACCTTTAGGCATGCCAATCGGTTGTTGCCAAATCAACTGACCACGCTCAACGATAGCGGCAGCAAGACGGCCACCTGAGGTTCCCCAAAAAACACCGCCCGATACCGCAACAGGTTTGCTGTCGCCTCTCAACGTTAAATTAGGAACTTCAGTACTGATGGTCCATTTTTGCTCACCCGTCGCTTGGTCTAAACTCACCAAAGTACCACGACTGGTATTAACAATGATCATGTTCGCATCTGCAGCCGGAGCTGCTAGCACTTCACCATCGACTTTAACTTGCCATACAAGCTCACCCGTAGCTTCATCAAGCGCAGTGACTAAACCGTTTTCACTACCAATGTAAATTTGGCTATAGGCCGCCGCTATACCGCCGGATAAACGCATGGTGCCATCTTGTTCAAGATCGGTTTTCCACAGCTCTTTACCCGTTTTAGGGTTCAAGGCTTTTACCAAACCATCACGGCTAGCAATAAATACTTTGTCGTAAGCGTATTCTGGAGATAACTTTGAGAAGTAATGCCCTACGCCATCACCAATCGATGTGCTCCACTGAGTTGTAGGCGTAAATTCACTGGTTACCATTGGCACAGGAGCCATGATAATGGTGTCTTCTTCACTAGCACACCCTGCAAGTGCTCCAAGCACAACGGCAGAAACGAGCACTTTGTTGAACAACTTTTTCATCAACTTGTGCCCTTATTTGGCAAGATCGTCCAGTTTCATCTGTAGCGTTTGGCTTGCATCGTCAGCTTGTTGTGCTTCCGTGTATGCCGCATAAGCCGCGTCCGTGTCGCCTTTACGCAGTGAGATATCACCACGCAGTTCCGCAATGCGTCCCGCCCACCCTTTCTCTGTGATGGTCGTAAGATCAGCTAAGGCGGCATCAAACTGGCCTTGTTCCGCTTTAATACGGGCCACGCGATAGGTCGCTAACGGTAGAATAGCATCATCTTTGGTGTTTGCTTTTGCCCATTCAAGCTGCGCTAAAGCTTCATCAATTTGACCCGCTTCTACTTGAACTTTTGCAAGTTGTAGTGCGGCTAAGACGGCATATTCTGTACCTTTATTACTATCAATAAAGCTCTCAACAACCATCTCTGCTTCTGCGCCTTTTGCAGCTAACTGAGTTACCGCTTTGCTATAACTTTCAGAAGCGGCTTCTTGCGCAGCAATAACGCTATCTTGGTAGTAACGCCAACCAAACAAGCCACCAAGGCCAATTACAGCACCAAAGATCACGGCTTTACCGTTCTCTTTCCACCAATCTTTTATCGCTTCAACTTGTTGTTCTTCAGTATCGTAGAGTTCCACTTCCTGTCCTCTTTAATAGATGTCTCAAATGCGCTTGCTTACACAAGATGCGTCAGTTTGCTCGCGACTTCAGTTTGAGAAATCGTAATTTGTTCACCACCGATAAGATCTTTGAGAACTACTGTACTTTCTGCGACTTCATCTTCGCCTAATACCAAAGCCACCGCAGCGCCCACTTTATCAGCACGTTTAAATTGTTTTTTGAAGTTACCACCACCAAAATGGTTCATAACACGCAGCCCCGGAACCTGTTCACGCAACTGCTCAGCAAGTTTCATTGCTGCCATCATAGTGCCTTCACCCGCACTGACCATGTACACATCGACACTGCGACGCACGTCGGTCAGTTCCAGTGTTTCCATCATCAGCACTAAGCGCTCTAACCCCATGGCAAAACCCACTGCTGGTGTCGCTTTGCCACCCAGTTGTTCTACCAAGCCATCATAACGTCCACCGCCACAAACCGTACCCTGAGCACCTAAGCTTTCAGTGATCCACTCAAATACGGTGCGGTTGTAGTAGTCTAGGCCGCGCACCAAGCGCTCGTTAACTTGGTATTCGATACCCGCAGCGGTAAGAAGTTCACATAAGCCGGCAAAATGTTGCTTGGATTCCTCATCTAGATACTCAGACAATTTGGGTGCGTCACCTAAAATCGCTTGAATATCTGGATTTTTAGTATCGAGTACACGCAGTGGGTTGGTGTACATGCGACGTTTGGCATCTTCATCCAACACCTCTTGATGCTGCTCTAAATAGTCAATCAAGGCGGTGCGGTAATTGGCTCGCGCTTCAAGAGAACCAATTGAGTTCAGTTCCAAACGAACATGTTTGTCGATACCCAATTCACGCCACAAACGCGCGGTCATCATAATCAGCTCGGCATCAACATCAGGACCATCCAGGCCAAACACTTCAACCCCACATTGGTGGAATTGACGGTAGCGCCCTTTTTGCGGACGTTCATGACGGAACATCGGCCCCATGTACCACAAACGTTGCTCTTGGTTGTAGAGCAAACCATTTTCGATACCAGAACGGACACAACCTGCAGTACCCTCTGGGCGAAGCGATAAACTGTCACCATTGCGATCTTCAAAAGAATACATCTCTTTTTCAACCACATCGGTCACTTCACCGATCGCACGGCTAAATAGATGTGTCATCTCAACGATAGGCATACGTACTTCATTGTAGCCATATGCACTAATCACGTTTTTCACTGTGCCTTCCACTTTTTGCCAAAGTGGAGACTGAGTTGGGAGGCAGTCGTTCATGCCTCGAATTGCTTGAATTGTTTTTGCCACAATACTTACCGTAAGGTCGTTGAGATTAATTTTGTTCGATTTGAGTCACGTTGATTCGGTTCTTCTCATCGAGAATAGAGGCCTTCGCGCGAATTTTCGCTTCGAGTTGGCTGACCAGATCATCGTTATCAAAACGCTCTTTCTGGCGGACGCCGTCTTCGTAGAATGCACTTTTCTTGTTGCTGCCAGCCAAACCAAGATGAGAAGCTTCAGCTTCACCTGGGCCATTAACCACGCAACCGATGATCGAGACATCCATAGGTGTCAAAATATCTTCCAAACGTTGCTCTAACGCATTGACTGTGGCGATCACATCAAACTCTTGACGTGAACAGCTGGGACAAGCGATGAAGTTAATGCCTCGCGAGCGAATACGCAGCGATTTAAGAATATCAAAGCCGACTTTGATCTCTTCGATCGGATCCGCAGCCAGTGAAATACGCAGCGTGTCGCCAATGCCTTCGGCAAGCAGCATACCTAAGCCAACTGCCGATTTAACTGCACCGGCTCTTGCGCCTCCTGCTTCCGTAATACCAAGATGCAGAGGTTGGGCAATCTGTTTAGCCAGTAAACGGTAGGAATCAACGGCGAGAAAAACATCCGATGCTTTAACGCTGACTTTGAATTGATCAAAGTTGAGTCTTTCAAGAATATCGACATGACGCATCGCTGACTCGACTAAAGCGGCCGGTGTTGGCTCACCATATTTCATTTGGATCTCTTTTTCGAGCGACCCACCATTCACGCCAATCCGAATGGGTATGTTCTTGTCACGTGCGCAATCGACCACGGCGCGAATACGTTCTTCGTTGCCAATGTTACCAGGGTTGATACGCAAGCAATCAACGCCATATTCGGCGACTTTCAACGCAATGCGGTAATCAAAATGGATGTCAGCCACCAGCGGGATGGATACTTGCTGCTTGATCAACTTGAACGCTTCTGCCGCGTCCATTGTCGGTACAGAAACCCGTACAATATCAGCCCCGACTTTTTCTAACGCTTTAATTTGAGCGACCGTTGCCGCAACATCGGTAGTGCGCGTGTTGGTCATAGATTGAACAGCAATAGGAGCACCATCACCGATGGGCACATTACCGACATAAATACGCGTCGATGAACGACGCTTAATTGGAGATTCGTGTTGCATAGTATTTTCTAAGGTAAGGTGAATCGAGCGACTTTACCGGAAGTATACCCAGAAAGGTCTACAGGTTCACTTGCAAATGTCATTGAAACGCTTTCAGGCGCGCCAAGAATGATTTGAAACGGAGCTTCACCTTGCAAGGTTACGGTTTGCCCTGATTTTTTAATCCCAGTGGAAAGGGTTTTGCCTGCTGCATCTTTCACCTGAATCCAACAATCTGCGCTGAATGTGAGCGTTAGAGGAGCGTATGGATTCGTTGCATCCTGCGGTGGCGTCTTATCCAATACAGGATCATCGCTCGCACTCAGGTCGGCTTCGGCTGTATCATCTTCAGGTGAAGGGATAAGTTCTGCAGCCTGAGTGTTGATTTCTACAGGGATATCCACCGCTTCTGCTTCTACTTGAGATTCGTCAACCGTAGGTACTAATTCAGGAACGGTCGTGAAATCCTCATCTCGCAAACGCTCAACCGATGTCGACGTGATTGATGGTGAACTCTCAACCACAACATTCTCTTGTTCTTGGTTTTGCCACCACCATAATGAGGAAATACCAATAATGATGGCAAAAATACCCCATGTCAGCGTCATAATACGGCTATCGTGTTTCTCTCGCTTGGTTTTCTTCGAAAAACTTTGCATCGGTTGTTCAGCGACAACCGTAGGATAGCAATCATCAAAGGAAGCTAAAATAACTGACTCTTTGATCCCGACGGCCTTCGCATAGGAACGTAAATAACCGCGAGTAAACGTCGCCACTTGGTCCGAGGCGAAGTTATTCTCTTCTAAACTCTGAATGATAGAGAGACGTAACCGCAACCTATCGGCAACTTGCTTTTGCGTTAATCCCAACGCTTCACGCTTTGCCTTTAATAAAGTGCCGGGTTGCACCGTGTCTGTTTTTACATCTGCAATAATCTGTTCTTGTTCAGTAGTCATCCGTTTTGTACATCTCATTATGTTATGGCTCGAATGGCACCGTCATCACTTTTATTGTTATTAGTTCGTAGTAATAAAAAATGGTGCATTCCAACACGGTGAAAAATTTGCATTCATTGATGCAGGCGACAGTTCAAATTTAACATTACGTCAGTTAGCAATTCTAATGGATATTTGACGTTAAACAACATGGCTTTAGGAAAGAAATTACAGCTAGGTCAATATTTTTCATAAAATTGACGTCAAAATCGCGGAAAATTATTTCAAATGGTAAAAATGCACAAAGCCAGAGGAATCTCTGGCTTTGCTTTATCATCCGATTTAGACCGATTTGACAGGAATGACATCGCCACCCATTTGTTTCATTTTGGTCCGTTTGGTTCTATCAATCACATCACCCACTAGCTGCCCACAAGCGGCATCAATATCATCACCACGAGTTTTACGCACCGTCACTGTGTGTTCATACTGCATCAGTGTTTTTTGAAAACGGTCAATACGTGAATTACTCGGTTTTTTATAAGGTGAACCGGGATAAGGGTTAAATGGGATCAGGTTAATTTTGCACGGCGTGCCTTTCATCAACTTAGCCAATTCGTGCGCGTGGTCCATATCGTCATTGACATGATCCAGCAACACATATTCCACCGTAACCTTGCCACGGTTTGCATTTGAAGTGGCGATATAACGACGCACTGAGGCTAAGAAATCTTGAATATCCCAGCGATCATTGATCGGCATAATTTCGCTGCGTAATTTGTCATTGGGTGCATGCAATGAAATCGCTAATGCAACATCGATTTGCCCTGTCATTTGATCAAGACCAGAAACCACGCCCGAAGTGGACACGGTGACACGACGTTTTGACAAGCCAAAACCTAAATCATCCAGCATGATCTCTAACGCTGGGATCAAGTTTTTCATGTTGAGCAAAGGCTCGCCCATCCCCATCATTACTACGTTAGTAATCGGACGACGACCCGTCTCTTTCTCAAGGCCAATTTCTCTCGCTGCGCGCCAAACTTGCCCGATAATTTCAGACACTTTGAGGTTACGGTTAAAACCTTGCTGAGCCGTTGAACAGAATTTGCATTCCAGAGCACAGCCAACTTGGGAAGAGACGCACAAAGTCGCTCGGTCTTCCTCTGGGATGTAAACCGTCTCAACATCTTGATCTCCTACACGCATCGCCCACTTAATCGTACCATCAGATGAATGTTGTGCTTGTGAAACGATCGGCGCGCGAATTTCACAGCGTTGTTGCAGTTGCTCACGCAGTTTCTTGTTGATATTGGTCATTTGTTCGAAGTCATCACAACCAAAATGGTAGATCCACTTCATGACCTGATCAGCGCGGAACGCTTTTTCACTGAGCTCTTCAGCAAAAAATTTACGCAGACCTTGGCGATCAAAATCAAGCAGATTGACTTTTTCAATAGTCATGTGGCCTCTCAACGACGGAAACAATAAATAAGGGCGCGAATTGTACAGCCTTTATGCAGTAACAACAAGGGTTGTACAACCCTTCAATTACTAAGTCATTCAATGCTTGGCGGATTGTTTTTACTCTACAGCTCCCAACCATACGAGTATAAAAAAGCCTCACAACGTGAGGCCTTAATCGAAATAATTTGGGATAAAAAACGCCAAGATTAACGAGAGAAAATCTCTGATTCTGGGAAGAAAAAAGCGATTTCACGTGCCGCCGATTCAGGACTATCACTGCCATGAACTGAGTTATGGCGCATGCTTAATGCGTAATCAGCACGAATGGTTCCACATGCCGCTTCTTCTGGGTTAGTTTTACCCATTAATTCGCGGTAACGAGCAATAGCATCTTCACCTTCAAGCACTTGAGCCATGATAGGCCCTGAGGTCATAAATTCTTTTAGTGCTGGAAAAAACGCTTTGCCTTCATGCTCAGCATAAAAGCCGCTCGCTTGCTCTTCGTTCAAATGTACCATTTTCGCAGCGATAATACGCAAACCTGATTTTTCGATACGGTGATAGATTTCACCAATCAAGTTACGTTCTACCGCATCGGGTTTAATGATAGAAAATGTTCTTTCTAGAGCCATAAGGTTATCCTTTTTCTTTTGTTTTTTTAGTTATAGTGAACCGCCCAAAACAGAGAGTTGAGCGGTTTTTCATTATTGAGCTTGGTCGGTCAAAATGCGTGCTAATGTACGCACCCCCATCGCCGTTGCACCTGCGGCCCATTTATCGCTTGCTGATTTGCGGTAAGTACCAGCGCAATCAAAGTGCAGCCACCCTTTTTTGTAATCTTCAACAAAGTAAGAGAGGAAGGCCGCTGCGGTACTTGCTCCCGGAGAATAGTCACCTGAGCTGATGTTAGAGAGATCCGCAAAGCTTGAAGGTAACATAGAGCGATGAAACTCAGCCAAAGGCAGAGGCCATAAGCCTTCTTTCTCTTGGTGAGCTGCCACCAATGCCTGCTGGGATAAGCTCTCATCAAAGCTGAGTAGTGCATGGTAATCATTGCCGAGTGCATTTTTGGCGGCACCCGTTAATGTCGCGCAATCAATAATAAGCTGCGGTTTTTGCTCGTTGGCATAAATCAAGCCATCGGCCAACACTAGGCGGCCTTCTGCATCGGTATTCATTATTTCAACTGTGGTGCCATTTTTATAAGTGATGATATCACCCAGTTTCAAGGCGCGTCCGGAAACCATATTTTCTGCACAACACAAAATGAGTTTCACACGTTTATTAAAACCACGCATGATAGCCAAACCAAGGCCACCGGTGATCGTTGCAGCGCCCCCCATATCCGCTTTCATCGCCGACATAAAGTTGGACGTTTTTAAACTGTAACCACCAGAATCAAAAGTAATGCCTTTGCCAATTAAGCAAGCAAAAACAGGAGCACTCTCTTTTCCTGTCGGATTGTAATCGAGTTGCAGCATAGCTGATGTGCGCTCGGAGCCGCGACCAACCGCATAAATACCTTCCCAACCTTCGGTGAGTAGATCTTTATCTTTGACAATGCGGTAGCTGACATGCTCAGGGGCTAGCGATTTGATGAACTCAGCCGCCATGGTCGCTAACTGACGCGGCGCGACTTCTTCAGCGCTTTTATTGATGATATCACGCGTCCATTCCGTCGCTTTAATACGATATTCTAACTCGGCTTGATCTGACTCACTCAGTGGTTGCCATTCTAGTGTGTTGAGTTTTTTCGCTTCACGATAACCTTGGTAGAAAGCCCAAATATTTTCTAAGTGCCAACCGTCACCTTGTAGGCTGATAGCTCTGATAGCTTGCCCATCAAGCTTACGTGCCGCGCGCTGAACCGCGCTGAGTTCATGCTCACTCTCAATAGCATGAATTGTGGCACCATTTTCTGAAAACGAAACAATCGCCTTTTCTCCCCACTGAGGCTGGGCAGCTTGTTGGCTGATAAATACGGACATCTTTGTAGACATGGTTTCTCCTTGCCTGAATATGGCCTCACCTGTGCCATTACGATTAAATAACCAAGGGATGTTAGCATTTTGTAGGGTCAAAATGTCAACTTGATAAAAAAACGGACCATTCGGTCCGCTCTTTTTAGTTAAAATTGTTAACTCTGTGATGTTTTACTGAATAACCATCATGTTAGCAATAGTCTTAGTCGATCTCTTCCATCCAACATAGAATAATCGCTTCGAGAATTTTTTCGTTGGAACAGTTTGGCTCATCATCAAACTCTTCCAGTTCCATCACCCACTGGTGTAGATCTGTAAAACGTACATTTTTAGGATCTACGTCTGGGTATTGCTCACAAAGCTCGATCGCAATATCACGAGAATCGGTCCATTTCATTTTGCTTTCCTTTTACAAACAGTGAACGGGCGTTAATACGCTCAATAGAATTAATGATCTTCAGAAGCCAGATTGAGTGTGTACTTTGGAATTTCAACCACTAAATCTTCGTTAGCGACTCTAGCTTGGCAGCCAAGGCGAGATTCAGGTTCAAGACCCCATGCTTTATCAAGCATGTCATCTTCCAACTCATCACTCTCATCAAGTGAGTCAAACCCTTCGCGAACGATAATATGGCAAGTCGTGCATGCGCAGGATTTTTCACACGCATGTTCAATAGCGATACCATTTTTCAGCGCCACATCCAGTACGGTTTCTCCTGCTTGCGCTTCCAGAACGGCACCTTCAGGACAAAGCTCTTGGTGAGGTAACACAATAATCTTAGGCATAATTTTTCTCTTTAAATATCATCTACCGATTGACCAGCAAGTGCACTGCGAATGGATTTATCCATACGGCGTGAAGCAAAATCTTGGCTGGCTTTGTCTGTCTCTTTAATTCCTTGCTCGATGGCATCGGCGCTATCACCATTACGCAGCACAATTAAATCTTCTATTGCATTCAGAAGGATCTGCTTTTCTGACTCAGATAACAATTCATCACCATCGGCCTGTAAGGCAGAGATCAAACCTTCGATTACACGATCGGCTTCTACACGTTGCTCTGCCAGAGCGCGAGTCTGCATATCTTGTTTGGCAAACGTCATCGAATCTCGCAGCATATTTGCTACTTCATTATCACTCAGTCCATACGAGGGCTTAACTTGAATTTCCGCCTGAACTCCCGTACTTTTTTCCATCGCTGTCACAGAGAGTAAGCCATCTGCATCAACTTGATAAGTTACGCGGATATGCGCGGCACCCGCTGTCATTGGTGGAATACCTTTTAGTGAAAAACGAGCCAATGAGCGGCAATCGTCTACCATCTCACGTTCGCCCTGCACCGTATGGATGCTCATGGCTGTTTGACCATCTTTGAAGGTGGTGAATTCTTGAGCTTTCGCAACAGGAATGGTGGTGTTACGTGGGATGATTTTTTCCACTAAGCCACCCATGGTTTCAATACCCAGCGACAGGGGAATTACATCCAGCAGTAACATTTCTGAATCGGGTTTATTACCCACCAAAATGTCGGCTTGAATTGCTGCACCAATCGCGACAACTTCATCAGGGTTGATGCTAGTTAGTGGTGTGCGACCAAAAAATTCACCAACTAAATCTCGAACCAGTGGCGTACGAGTTGAACCGCCGACCATCACCACTTCCAACACTTCATCTGCAGTAATCTCGGCATCTTTGAGTGCTCGACGACACGATAGTAAGGTTCTTTTTACTAGTGGCGTGATGAGTTGGTTAAACTCATCGCGAGTTAAACGCCCTTGCCAACCCAGTACAGAAACCTCGACACTATCAGTATCAGATAAGGCGATTTTCGCTTCGGTGGCCGCATCAAGCAATGCTCGTTGCTGCTCAGCACTGAGCGGTTCAGCCAAGCTGATTTGGCTCAAAAAATGGTCAGCAATCAAATGGTCAAAATCATCACCACCGAGCGCGGAATCGCCACCGGTCGCGAGTACCTCAAACACGCCTTTCGACAGACGTAAGATAGAGATATCAAACGTACCGCCACCTAAATCATAAACCGCAATCACACCTTCTTGCGCTGAGTCTAAGCCATAGGCAATCGCTGCAGCGGTAGGTTCATTGAGTAAACGCAGTACGTGCAAGCCGGCAAGTTGAGCGGCATCTTTGGTGCCCACGCGTTGCGCATCATCAAAATAAGCAGGTACGGTAATCACCACGCCCGCTAATTCACCACCTAACGACGCTTCGGCACGCTGAGCAAGAGATTGAAGAATATCGGCGGAAACTTGAATCGGGTTCTTATCACCTTGCGCCGTTTGCAAAATAGGCAAACCGTTGTCACTGGCTTTGAAGCGATAAGGCAATGTGGGATAACGCGCCTGAATGTCAGCCAGTGAACGGCCGATCAAACGCTTCACAGAAATGATGGTATTGGCAGGATCAACTTGCGCGTGTGCTCTGGCATCAAAGCCTACGCAACGCTCTTGAGCCGAATAGTGGACCACCGAAGGGAGGATCGAGCGTCCTTGTTCATCAGCAAGCGTCGTCGCATTACCGCTTCGAACCGATGCGACTAATGAGTTGGTTGTCCCCAAGTCGATACCCGCTGCGAGTTTATGCTGATGCGGCGCAGAGCTTTGACCGGGTTCTGCAATTTGAAGTAATGCCATGGGTTGGTCCTTATTATCGAACTAGCCGAGTAACTGTTCTTCGACTCTTTCTATTTCATTTTTGAGCTTGGCAATAAATTTAAGCTTGCGAACCGTATCAGCCGCAAGGCTCCATTGAGCATGGTTAAGTTGTTGCTCAACCAAGATAAGATGCTGTTTATACATCTTGCTAACTCTGTTTTCAAAATCGAATAACGCACTTTCAACATCAGACTGTGAGGCGATGGCTTCAAGCTCTTCTCGCAGCTCCATTTGCTCCATTAAAAACAGCGGATCTTGCATGGTTTGGTGTTCTGCGCGTAACTCTATGCCTTGTTCAAGCAACAAGTATTCTGCGCGACTGATCGGCGATTTTAATGTTTGATAAGCATCATTGATTTGTGAGGCGTTTTGCACAGCAAGCAGGCGATCTCGCTCAGACGCAGTGGCAAAGTTGTCGGGATGAAACCGTTTTTGCAGCGCACGAAACTGAGAAGAAAGAAGGCTACCATCCAGTGCAAACTGACTTGGTAGCCCAAATAATTCAAAATAGTTCATTAACACATTGCTCCTAGTGCTCGACACTAGGCTCAAGTGAGCCTAGTCACGCCGAAAGCCAATCCCTTACACGTTGAAGCTTTCACCACAACCACATTCGCTTTTTGCATTCGGGTTGTTGAACTCAAAACCTTCGTTTAGCCCTTCTTTGACATAGTCAAGCTGTGTGCCATCAAGGTAGACGAGGCTTTTCGAATCGATAATCACTTTGACACCATGATCTTCAAACACTTCGTCTTCTTCGTTAACGTCATCAACGAATTCAAGCACGTAAGCCATACCCGAGCAGCCTGTTGTTTTCACTCCAAGACGTAAACCTACGCCTTTGCCTCGGTTATCTAGGAATGCTCGAACGCGATGCGCTGCTGTTTCAGTTAAGGTAATGGCCATACTACAACCTTAGATTCTTAGTTTGAACTTATGGGAGTGAACCATCATTCACTCCCTTAATATTATTGTTGGTGTTTCTTTTTATAATCGGCAACGGCAGCTTTGATCGCATCTTCCGCCAAAATCGAACAGTGAACTTTCACTGGTGGAAGCTCTAGCTCTTCCGCGATTTCAGAGTTCTTAATAGCTGCCGCTTCGTCAATGCTCTTGCCTTTGACCCATTCAGTAACCAGTGAGCTCGAAGCAATCGCGCTACCACAACCGTAGGTTTTAAATTTTGCATCTTCAATGATGCCTTCTGGCGTCACTTTAATTTGTAGCTTCATTACGTCGCCACAAGCTGGAGCGCCAACCATACCACTACCAATGGTTGGATCTTCTTTATCAAAAGAGCCAACATTACGTGGGTTTTCATAGTGATCAATTACTTTTTCGCTGTATGCCATGATAGTTACCTCTAATCCTCTATTTCCTTGGGAATAAACCAGTGCCTTTTAAAGGACTAGTGATGTGCCCATTCAACGGTGTTTAAATCCACACCCTCTTGATACATATCCCATAGAGGAGACATGTCACGTAATTTGCTTACGGCTACGCGGATTTGTTCAACGGCGTAGTCCACTTCTTCTTCGGTCGTAAAACGGCCAAATGAGAAACGAATCGAGCTGTGCGCCATTTCATCGTTCAAACCAAGCGCACGCAGTACATATGACGGCTCTAAGCTGGCCGACGTACAAGCACTACCTGATGATACTGCTAAGTCTTTCAAAGACATCAGCAGCGATTCGCCTTCAACAAAGGCAAAACTAATATTCAGGTTGTGCGGAACACGCTGATCTAAATCGCCATTCACACTCACGGCTTCCATGTCTTGTACACCAGCGAGTAGACGATCACGCAATGCTTTTGCGTGGTCAAAATCTTTTTGCATGTCTTGCTTAGCAATGCGGAATGCTTCACCCATACCTACGATTTGGTGCGTTGGTAATGTGCCTGAACGGAAACCACGTTCATGGCCGCCACCGTGCATTTGTGCTTCAAGACGGATACGAGGTTTACGGCGAACATATAATGCGCCAATCCCTTTAGGTCCATACGCTTTATGCGCAGAAAGGGAGATAAGATCCACTTTCATTTCTTGCACATCAAGGGGAATTTTACCGGCAGATTGCGCTGCATCTACGTGAAAAATTATCTTGCGTTCACGGCAAAGCTCACCGATCGCCATGATGTCCTGAATTACGCCAATTTCGTTATTCACGTGCATGATCGACACCAAAATTGTGTCATCACGCATTGCCGCTTCTAATTTTTTTAGATCAATCAAGCCATTCGATTCTGGCTCAAGATAGGTCACTTCATAACCTTCACGCTCAAGCTGACGACATGGATCAAGCACCGCTTTATGCTCGGTTTTACAGGTAATGATATGCTTACCTTGCTTGGCATAGAAATGCGCCACACCTTTGATCGCGAGGTTGTCTGACTCTGTCGCACCGGATGTGAATACGATTTCGCGAGGATCAGCATTAAGCAGTTCAGCAATTTGCTCACGCGCAGTGTCTACGGCTTCTTCTGCCTGCCAGCCATAACGGTGCGATCGCGATGCTGGATTACCAAAAACACCATCCATCGTCATGTACTGAACCATCTTTTCAGCCACGCGAGGGTCAACTGGACAGGTAGCTGAATAGTCAAAATAAATAGGCAGTTTCATTTTCTACTCCAATGTAAACATTGCCGCTATGAGCGGGCATTAAGACCTACGGGCACCGAGCCGATAATCACGGTATTGGTATTTTTATTGGTTAACCCGTGGTTCACCGTCAGGCCCAAGCCTTGGCGGTCAGAAATTTCTAGTACTTCATTATCAATCATTAACTCGCCAAGAGTAATGTTGTTCAGAAAGTCACTAATGCGAGAGCTAAGATCTCGCCATAACGTATGTGTTAAGCAGCGAGTGCCACCTTGGCAGTCGGCTCTTCCATTACATTTTGTTGCATCAACTGATTCATCAACAGCGGCAATCACAGTACCAATCGAAATTGAGCAGGCATCTGCACCTAAGCGGTATCCACCACCTGGACCACGTACACTAGCAACTAGCCCCGCTTTACGCAGTTTAGAAAACAGCTGCTCAAGGTAAGAGAGCGAAATGCCTTGCCGTTCGGAAATATCCGCCAGTGGCACTGGGGTTTGTTGCGAATGCAGAGCCACATCTAACATGGCTGTAACCGCATATCTTCCTTTAGATGTAAGTCTCATATCACCGTATCCACATTGATTATGTGGTTGGAATTTTTCCATACCTGACTAAATAGGTCAAGTATTTATTTGACTAATTTAGTCAGGTATTTAACCCTATTATTAATCTGGATAATTATTGATTGCTGCGATGCTTCTCAATTGAGGTCAACACACCACGTAATATATTGATTTCTTGAAACTCTGGACGCGAACGAGAAAATAGCCGACGGAGTTTATTCATGATCTGTCCCGGCTGTTCCTTTGAAATAAACTGTGTCTGTATCATGACCTTTTCAAGATGCTGATAGAACATTTCTAATTCGTGATGCAGAGGATACGCTTCTTCTGGCTGGGCTTGATAACCTTTTTTTTCATTATTTAGATAGGCAACACGCACCTCATAACTCAATGTTTGTACGGCCATAGCAAGGTTTAACGAACTGTATTCAGGATTAGCCGGAATGCATACATGAAAATGGCATTTTTGCAGTTCATCGTTGGTCAGCCCGGTTTTTTCTCGGCCAAACACTAAAGCAACCGGGTATTGCTGCCCCTCTTGCGCCAATTTTTCCCCACATTCACGCGGTTCAAGCATTGGCCATTCTAAAGTTCGTGAGCGTGCACTTGACCCAACCACCAGGCCACAATCTGCGACAGCCTGCTCTAGCGTATCCACGACCTCCGCATTTAAAGCAATGTCGCTTGCTCCAGCAGCTAGAGCGATCGCTTGGGCGTCTACCTCGCATTGAGGCGAAACCAAAATCATTTTACTTAGGCCCATGACCTTCATCGCTCGGGCAGCAGAACCAATATTTCCTGAATGAGATGTCCCTACTAAAATGATTTTTACATTGTCTAGCATTACGTTGTACGCCACTCTATTTTAAACGACAGAATACTAACATAAACCTGACTAAAATGGTCAGGTCCTTTAGCTACACATGAACAACCGAGCAAAAAATAGCCACTTCCTTTTTAATAAAACTTTGTTATACTGCTGCCCGCTTTTTCGTTCTTTAACATCCGTTGGGAAAACTGTATGCATCCAATGCTAAACATTGCTATTCGCGCTGCGCGAAAAGCTGGTAACCATATTGCTAAATCACTAGAAAATACTGAGAAAATCGAAACAACTCAGAAAGGGACTAATGACTTTGTTACTAACGTAGACAAAGAAGCAGAAACTATGATCATCGATACAATCAAAAGTTCTTACCCAGAACACAGTATCGTTGCTGAAGAAAACGGGCTTATCGACGGTAAAGATAAGGACGTTCAATGGATCATCGACCCACTGGATGGCACAACAAACTTCGTCAAAGGTTTACCCCACTTCGCCGTTTCCATCGCGGTTCGCATTAAAGGCAAAACAGAAGTTGCTTGTGTTTATGACCCAATGCGCAATGAGCTGTTTACCGCTCAACGTGGTGCTGGTGCGCAATTAAACAACTCACGCCTTCGTGTTAAACAGTTAAAAGATCTTCAAGGCACTATTCTCGCTACTGGTTTCCCATACAAACAAAAGCAACATGCCGAATCTTTCATGAAAATCATGTCTGCACTGTTTGTTGAATGTGCTGATTTCCGTCGTACTGGTTCTCCTGCGCTTGATTTATGTTACCTAGCTTCAAACCGTGTCGATGGTTACTTTGAACTGGGTTTAAGACCTTGGAATTTAGCCGCTGGCGAGCTGATCGCTCGTGAAGCAGGCGTTATTCTTACCGATTTCTCTGGCGGTACTGAATACATGAAATCGGGCAATATTGTAGGTTCAAGTGCCCGTGGTGTTAAAGCGATTCTGAAACACATTCGTGATAACGGTAACAGCGCTATTCTTAAATAGGTTGCACTAAATACCATCAACACCGTCAAAATTGATTCAAGCCTCGTATAGCAATATACGAGGCTTTTTTAGTTTCGCTTTATACTTTGCTACTTAGAGTGACCGCGGTGTGGGATGGGGTAGAAAAAAGCCGCAGAATATTCTGCGGCTTTGGCTATTTAAGAAACTTTCAGGCTGCTAAGGAAGTTCGTCGAACTCCGCACCCTCTTTTTCCACTTGAGGTGGAAGTAGGTGCTCACGGGTAATTCCTAATTTCAGTGCCAACGCTGACGCAACGTAGATAGATGAATAAGTACCCACGGTGATACCGAGCAGTAAAGCGGTGGCAAAACCATGTATGTTCGCCCCACCTTGCACAAAGAGTGCGATCACCACCAGCAAGGTGGTTCCCGATGTAATCAAAGTCCGGCTCAAGGTTTGGGTAATTGAGCTGTTCATGATCTCGGCTGAATCACCTTTACGCAATTTACGGAAGTTTTCACGGATGCGGTCAAATACCACAATCGTATCGTTGAGCGAGTAACCGACAACGGTCAGCAAAGCGGCAACAATCGTTAAATCAACCTCAATTTGCATGATAGAGAAGATGCCAAGCGTGATGATCACATCGTGTGCCAGTGACATCACCGCGCCCGCAGCGAGCCGCCATTCAAAACGAACGGAGACATAAAGCAAAATACAGATGAGCGAAGCCAAAATAGCTAAGCCTCCGGCTTCAGCTAATTCATCGCCCACATTCGGGCCAACGAACTCAATGCGGCGCATCTCGACACTTTTTCCTGTCCCCTCTTTAATAGCAGAAAGAATTTGGTTGCCTAACGTCTCGCCAACCATGTCAGATCGTGGACGAAGACGGACCATCACTTCGCGCGCGGAACCGAAATTCTGCACCGTCGCATCGCCAAACCCTTTCGCTTCCAAAGCACTGCGGATATCTTCAAGATTAGCTGGGTGTTCAAACCCAACTTCAATCAAAGTACCGCCGGTGAAGTCCAGTCCCCAGTTCAACCACTTGGTTGATAAAGTGAAAATAGACGCACCAATCATTAAAAGAGAGAATAAAAACGCAAATTTAGACCAACGCATAAAGTCGATCGTTTTATCTGCTTTTAGAATCTGAAACATAGTAATTCCTAGCCTTAGATCGACAATTTTTTAATGCGTTTACCACCATATAACAGGTTCACAATACAGCGAGTCCCGATAATAGCGGTAAACATTGAGGTTAAAATACCGATAGAAAGTGTGACGGCAAACCCTTTGATGGCTCCAGTACCCACAGCAAATAGAATGATTGCCGTGATCAACGTAGTGATGTTGGCATCAGCAATGGTACTGAACGCGTTAGCATAGCCTTGGTGGATAGCTTGTTGTGGGTTTCGTCCATCACGGAGCTCTTCACGAATACGCTCGAAGATCAGAACGTTAGCATCCACGGCCATACCAACCGTCAATACGATACCCGCAATACCCGGCAAGGTCATTGTCGCCCCTGGGATCATCGACATCACACCAATAATGAGCACAAGGTTCGCCATCAATGCAATATTGGCAATCAAGCCAAAACCACGGTAGTAAAGCAGCGTAAAGAGCATCACCGCAACCATACCCCAGATGCAGGCTTGAATGCCCATATCGATATTTTGCTGCCCCATTGATGGACCAATGGTACGCTCTTCAACAATAGAGATTGGCGCAATTAACGCACCTGCACGCAGTAAAAGTGCAAGGTTTTGAGCTTCTGCAGCAGAATCAATTCCCGTGATGCGGAAGTTACGCCCAAGAGCCGACTGAATCGTTGCTTGGTTGATCACTTCTTCATGCTTATCCAGAATCACTTTGCCATCAGGTGTCCGACGGCCGCTGTCTTTGTACTCTGCAAATACCGTTGCCATAAGCTTGCCAATGTTCTTTTTAGAGAACGCCGACATCTTATTTCCGCCTTCGCTATCTAACGAAATGTTCACTTGCGGGCGACCATATTCATCCATGCTAGAGCTGGCATCCGTGATACTTTGACCACCTAGAATCACGCGTTTTTTCAAGACAACCGGGCGACCATTACGATCAGATTTGATTTCACTCCCAGCAGGAGCACGACCAGAAGCCGCGGCGGCTAAATCAGCCTTGTCATCAACTTCACGAAACTCAAGAGTCGCGGTTGCGCCAAGAATCTCTTTAGCACGAGCAGTATCTTGAACCCCCGGTAACTCAACCACAATGCGGCTGGCACCTTGACGCTGCACTAAGGGTTCAGCGACCCCTAATTCGTTAACACGGTTACGCAAAATCGTGATGTTCTGCTCAACGGCATAATTTCGAACTTCCTGCAAACGCTGCTCAGTAAATTGAGCAATCAGCGCAAAGCGACCGTCAGCCTTAGACGTAGTAAAAGTCATATCAGGATGTTTCGACGTTAATGCTTGCTGTGCTTGCTCTAATTGCTCATCGTCACGCAAAGTGACTTCCACTCGGTCGTTGCCCACTGAGCGAATGGCGCGGTAGCGAATTTTTTCATCACGCAGTTCGCTGCGAAACGCTTCTTCTTGCTGGCCAATCAATTTTTCCATTGCGGCATCCATATCCACTTCCATTAAGAAGTGAACACCACCACGCAGATCAAGGCCAAGCTTCATCGGTGCCGCGCCAATCGATTCCAACCAAGAAGGCGTTGAAGGAGCAAGGTTAAGTGCAACAATTGTATCTTTGCCTAACGCTTCACTCACCACATCACGCGCACTGATTTGAGTATCGGTATCGTTAAATCGAACAAGAATTGATCCATTCTCTAGAGCAATGGATTTATGAGAAAGGCTCTCTTTATCAAGAGCTTTGGTGACAGCATCCAGCGTTGACATATCAACAGAGGCGCCACGCGCCCCTGTAATTTGAATTGCCGGATCTTCACCGTAAATATTTGGAAGTGCATATAAAGCAGAGAGAGTGATGGCGAACACCACTAACAAATACTTCCATAACGGATAACGGTTTAGCACAGCAAGGATCCTTTAGCTGTTATAAAGACTTAAGCGTACCTTTTGGTAGCACCGCTGTAATGAAATCTTTTTTGATCACAATTTCATTGTTCACATTCAGTTCGATAGAGATGTAATCGCTGTCTTCTGCGATTTTAGTGATTTTACCCACTAAACCGCCACTGGTTAACACTTCATCACCTTTAGTCATGGCGGCCATCAAACTTTTATGCTCTTTAACACGTTTGGCTTGTGGGCGGTAAATCATGAAGTAGAAAATAACCGCAAACATACCAAGCATGATCAGCATTTCATAACCGCCACCTTGTGATGCACCTTCACCTGCTGCGTGTGCTACAGAAATTAAACTCATTGAAAACGTCCTCTAAAATATTGTTGTGTAATGTAATTCTAATTGGGCTGCGTTGGCTTAATTTCAAGTTTATCACTTCACAAATCAAGCAAAACGCAGCAAAACCGTTATTGGCCCATTGGTGGAACTTCACGATTGCGACGAGCATAAAACTCCTCAACAAACGCGTCGAAGCGATCTTCTTCAATCGCTAAACGAATGCTTGCCATCAGGCGTTGGTAATAACGTAAGTTATGAATAGTATTTAAACGCGCACCCAGAATTTCGTTACAACGATCCAGATGGTGTAAATACGACTTCGAATAATTTTTGCAAGTGTAACAGTCACAATGCGGATCCAGCGCAGTTGTATCGGTTTTATGTACTGCATTACGGATCTTGATCACACCACCCGTCACAAATAGATGGCCATTACGTGCATTTCGCGTTGGCATCACACAGTCAAACATATCGATACCGCGACGTACCCCTTCTACTAAGTCTTCAGGTTTACCGACACCCATCAGGTAGCGTGGTTTGTCTTCTGGCAATTGTGGACAGGTGTGCTCAAGTACACGGTGCATGTCTTCTTTAGGTTCACCCACCGCTAAGCCACCAACCGCGTAGCCATCAAATCCGATCTCGGTTAAGCCTTTCACGGAAACATCACGCAAATCTTCGTAAACACTGCCTTGCACGATACCAAATAGCGAGTTGGTGTTCTCTAATTTGTCGAAATGGTCACGTGAACGCTGCGCCCAACGTAAAGACATCTCCATTGATTTTTTCGCTTCGTCGTGCGTCGCAGGGTACGGCGTACACTCATCGAAAATCATCACAATGTCAGAGCCCAGATCTTTTTGAATTTCCATCGACTTTTCTGCGTCCATGAAAATCTTGTCACCATTGACTGGGTTACGAAAATGCACCCCTTCTTCTGTGATTTTGCGAATATCACCCAAGCTAAACACTTGGAAACCACCTGAATCAGTGAGGATCGGGCCTTGCCAGTTCATAAAATCATGCAAGTCGCCGTGCATTTTCATCACTTCTTGGCCAGGGCGCAGCCACAGGTGAAAAGTATTACCGAGCAAAATTTCTGCGCCCGTCTCTTTTACTTCTTCCGGTGTCATGCCTTTTACTGTGCCGTAAGTACCTACAGGCATGAATGCCGGTGTTTGCACAGTGCCACGTTCAAAGGTTAATTGCCCACGGCGAGCATTTCCGTTTTTCTTTTTAAGTTCGTATGTTAACTTCACGAAGCCTCCAATGTCAGAGAAACAGTCTGACGTATCATGATTAGGTGCAAGCACCCCTCTAGAGCGGTCGCCAATTCCTAGCGAAAAACGAAGCGGAGCTTCTTCTCCTAGCGTAATGCTAGCACTCGTTAATTGGTGTTCTTGGTGATAAACATCGCATCACCATAACTAAAGAAACGATATTGATGTTTCACGGCATGCGCGTACGCGGCCATAGTATGCTCATAACCTGCAAAAGCGCTGACGAGCATAATCAGTGTCGACTCTGGCAAGTGGAAGTTAGTGATTAAGCAATCCACCAACTGATACTCATAACCAGGGAAGATGAAAATTTCAGTGTCACCGAAAAAAGGAACCAGCTCAGTGCCCTTTTTAAGCGCATCTTGCGCGGCACTTTCCAGTGAGCGCACCGACGTAGTTCCAACAGCGATCACTCGACCACCACGCGCTTTCGTCGCGTTGACGGCATCGACTACCTCTTGTGGCACTTCAACATATTCTGCATGCATATGGTGATCGTGAATATTGTCGACTCGTACTGGCTGGAAGGTTCCAGCGCCAACATGCAAGGTTACATAAGCAAATTCGACACCTTTCGCTTTGATTTGCTCAAGCAGAGCCTCATCGAAATGCAAACCGGCGGTCGGTGCAGCGACAGCTCCCGGTTTTTGGTTGTATACGGTTTGATAACGCTCTTTATCAGCATCTTCATCAGGGCGGTCAATGTAAGGCGGCAACGGCATATGGCCAATCTCGTTTAAGATCTCCAGTACCGTCTTTGACGCTGTAAAACGAATCTCGAACAGCGCGTCATGGCGAGCCACCATGTGTGCATGATATTCGTCATGCTCTCCTAAATACAACTCACTGCCCGGTTTTGGCGGCTTAGATGAGCGAACATGAGCTAAAATCGTCTGTTCATCCAACATTCGTTCGACCAATACTTCCAGTTTGCCGCCTGAAGCTTTGCGCCCAAACATGCGAGCCGGGATGACACGTGTATTGTTAAAAACCAATAAATCGCCGGGCTGAACTCGGTCAAGAACGTCTTTAAATGAGCCATCCGCCAGTTCACCGCTGTTACCGTCTAATTGCAGTAAGCGACTCGCCGTACGTTCAGCCGTTGGGTAACGAGCAATCAGCTCATCGGGAAGTTCAAAGTGAAAGTCTGAAACTTGCATAGTTCTTATCTTGTTCGTTTTGAGTGGATGACGTAATTTTTTTAAGCGCCGTAGTATATACGTAAACACCTTCGCTCGTCAGACCCAGATCTAAATTTAATGTAATTAAACATGAAAATGGCACCCAATCTTTACGCATCAATCAAAGTAAAAATAGCGGGAGCTCTCAGATATTTTGCGCAGAAAAAACTATAGTTGAATCAGTTCAATAATAAAAAGGAGCTCGTTATGATCAAAATTGAAGACATGATGACTCGCAACCCCCATACCCTGTTGCGTACACACACGTTAGCCGATGCTAAGCACACTATGGAAGCGTTGGATATTCGCCATATCCCTATCGTCGATCCACACAAAAAACTACTCGGTATCATTACTCATCGAGATATTCTTGCCGCGCAAGAGTCGAGCTTAAAAAACATCCCTGAAGATCAATCATATACACTGACAACACCGTTATATGAGGTGATGCATACTGAAATTATGACGGTTGACCCGCGAGCGGGGTTAAAAGAGAGTGCTATCTACATGCAAAAACATAAAGTAGGCTGCTTACCCGTTGTAGATAAAGGCCAACTAGTGGGCATTATTACTGACACGGACTTTATTGGGGTAGCCGTTACCTTACTTGAGCTACAAGAAGAGAGTGAACCGGACGAAGTCGATATTGAATAACGCTCACTCCCTAATATAAGTGCCTCACATAAAAAAGAGCGGCTTACGCCGCTCAAAGGTGTTACACAGATAATGATTGGGAAGTACCGCTAATTAAAATTGGTCTTCTTCAGTAGAGCCCGTTAACGCGGTTACGGAAGAACTGCCACCTTGGATGGTATTGGTCATCCGGTCAAAGTAACCCGTTCCCACCTCTTGTTGGTGTGCAACAAAGGTATAACCTCTTGATGCTGCTTCAAACTCTGGACGCTGAACTTTCTCAACGTAATGACGCATACCTTCGCCTTGCGCGTAAGCATGTGCTAACTCAAACATGTTGTACCACATGTTATGAATGCCCGCTAAGGTGATGAATTGATATTTGTACCCCATGTCCGACAACTCTTGCTGGAAACGAGCAATGGTGTCTGCATCCAAGTTTTTCTCCCAGTTGAAAGAGGGAGAACAGTTATAAGCCAGCAGTTGATCTGGGTATTGCGCTAGAATTGCTTCGGCAAATTGGCGGGCTTCATCCAAATCAGGCTTAGCGGTTTCACACCACACGAGATCAGCATACGGCGCGTAAGCGAGGCCGCGTGAAATCGCTTGCTCAATCCCAGCATTCACGCGATAGAAACCCTCTTGAGTACGCTCACCTTGGATAAAATCACGATCGTATGCGTCGCAATCCGAGGTCAGTAGATCCGCCGCGTTTGCATCAGTACGAGCAATGACCAAAGTGGTTGTCCCTGATACGTCAGCGGCCAAACGTGCCGCAATCAATTTTTGAACCGCTTCTTGAGTCGGAACCAGAACCTTGCCGCCCATGTGTCCGCATTTTTTTACTGACGCCAACTGATCTTCAAAGTGCACACCGGCCGCCCCTGCTTCAATCATCGACTTCATCAACTCGTAAGCATTTAGCACGCCACCAAAACCGGCTTCAGCATCAGCAACAATCGGTAAGAAGTAATCAATACCACCTTCATCTTCCGGTGATTTTCCGGCCGCCCACTGAATTTGATCGGCACGACGAAACGAGTTGTTGATGCGCTTGACCACCGATGGAACAGAATCGACTGGATAGAGCGATTGGTCTGGGTACATGGTGGAAGCGGTGTTGTTGTCTGCCGCTACTTGCCAGCCGGAGAGATAAATCGCCTCAATTCCCGCTTTGGCTTGTTGTACCGCTTGACCACCTGTCAATGCACCCAAACAGTTCACATAACCTTTTTTGGCACTGCCGTTAACCAGTGACCACAATTTATCAGCGCCACGTTGGGCCAAAGTGTTGGCTGGAGTGATTGAACCACGCAGGTCAACCACTTCAGCAGCAGTATAAGTACGCTTTACATTTTTCCAGCGTGGGTTGGTTGCCCAATCTTTTTCTAGAGCTTCGATTTGTTGGCGGCGAGTTAATGTCATGGTCTATCCCTCTTATTTTGATGCGCAAGCGCACTGTCATCCTTTTCTCAGCAGTACGACCTATTCTGCTTTTGAAAACAGCTTCACGTTATTGGTTGTTAGTTATTGGTTATTAGATATTGGTTTTAAATCTCATCAATCTAGGTAGTCATAACCCGGAACGGTGAGAAAATGAGTCAGCTCATCGCTGGTAGTTAAGCGAGCCATCAATTGTGCCGCTTCGCTAAATCGTCCTTGTGCAAATCGCTGCGTGCCGATTTCCTGTTTCACGACTTCAATTTCTTGCGCAAGATACTGCTCAAAAAGCGCTTTGGTAACAATCTGACCATTATCCAAGGCTTTTCCATGCTTGATCCATTGCCATATTGACGCTCGAGAAATCTCTGCGGTCGCCGCATCTTCCATCAAACCATAAATGGGGACACAGCCATTGCCGGAGATCCATGCTTCGATGTACTGAAGTGCAACTCGAATATTATGACGCATGCCCTGCTCGGTACGTTCCCCTTCACATGGGGTCAACAGCTCATTGGCATGAATCGGCGCATCAGACAGACGCGTAACATCTAATTGGTTACAACGCTCGCCCAGTACTTGGTCAAAGACCGCTTTTGCCGTATCCGCTAAACCGGGATGGGCAACCCAAGTACCGTCATGACCATTATTGGCTTCGAGTAATTTATCGTGATGAATTTTATCGAGAACCAACTGATTTTCTTGGGGATCTTTAGCTGGAATGAAAGCGGCCATACCGCCCATCGCAAATGCGCCACGCTTATGACAGGTGTAGATCAGCAAGCGTGAATAGGCGTTAAGAAACGGCTTTTCCATTGTGACAACTTGGCGATCTGGTAGCACCCGATCCGGATAATTTTTCAATGTCTTGATATAACTGAAAATGTAATCCCAGCGGCCACAATTTAAGCCGACAATGTGTTCTTTAAGCGAGAACAATATTTCGTCCATCTCGAACACGGCGGGTAAGGTTTCAATCAATACGGTGGCTTTAATGGTGCCAGTTTCTAACCCAAAATACTCTTCGGTAAAATGGAAAACGTCACTCCACCACTTTGCTTCTTGATAGGCCTGAAGTTTTGGAAGATAAAAATAAGGGCCACTGCCTTTTTTAAGCAATGATTTATAGTTGTTGTAAAAGTAGAGTGCAAAATCAAACAGCGAACCCGGAATACTTTGCCCTGCATATTTAACATGCTTTTCTTTAAGGTGCAGACCGCGTACCCGACAAATGAGCACCGCTGGGTTATCTTTAAGCTGGTAGCACTTACCATTGTCAGGATTGGTATAGCTAATGGTTCCTTCAATGGCATCACGCAAATTGACTTGCCCATCCAGCACTTTATCCCATGCTGGTGACATCGAATCCTCAAAATCCGCCATGAACACTTTGACGTTAGCATTCAATGCATTGATCACCATTTTTCGATCGGTTGGCCCCGTAATCTCCACTCGACGATCTTGTAAATCGTGTGGGATACCGAGAATTTTCCAGCTTCCTTCGCGAATATCTTGCGTATCCTTGAGAAAATCCGGCAGTTCTCCGTTATCAATACGTGTTTGTCGCTCTTCTCGTGCATCCAGCAGCGAATCAACACGGCTTGCAAATTTAGCACACAGAGTGGACAAGAAGATTTGGGCTTCTGAAGGGAAAATAGCTTGGTGATGTGGGCCAACGGCACCAACAACCTCAAGCTTGGCTTCGTGGTGTTCTTTGCTGAGTGCTAACTCTGTTTCTGGGGTCTGTGCAAACATAACGCTCTTCCTTAAAACCATTCCAACTACATTTGTAATTTAAAAACCACAAATTCAAATGCTCATTTTTTGCTATCCACTGACTTATCTCTACCGACACTTTCTCTCAGTCAATCCAATATTTCAAGCCTAACCAAGCTAGACATAAGTCTTACAAAACCTTATTAAACCTTACATCAACTCATCATTCAGCAAAAGAGACAAAGTTAATGAAAGGTTAAAAACAAAGTTTTATCCCGTTTCAAACCTATGTTTGATTTCCTTGTTAAATATGAAAGTTATTACGTTATTTTGTTACACAACTCAAAAAGGCAGATTTTAGTTTTAAACAGACGTTCGAAATGATGTGAGACGCAGTAAGGCTTGAATTTACGACTAACCGAGCGAGACAGATGGCTTCTTTTTAAACGCAAGAGAAAATAGGATGTGTAAAATTGTGGCTGTAAAGATTTTTGATTTTATGAAAACTTCATCAAGAATTGTTTGTAAAATTTTACAAGTTTAAAAACACTAACAGAATAAAAAACTGAAAAAAGCCACATTAAAAGTGACTTTTTGATTTTTTAGGCAAAGGAAAGAGTAAGACTAATCGCTAAAGTAAACCAGAAACCACATCCGCTAACTGCTTAAAAGTGTGAGTTCGCGATGAACTTGGCCGCCAGACTAAACCAATCTCTCGATACGCTTGCTGGCCAGGAGGCTCGATGACCACTAAATTTTGGTTTTCAACTAAGCCATGATTGATTGCCATTTGTGGAATGAAAGTCGTCCCTAAACCATTGGCGACCATCTGCACTAAGGTATGTAAACTGGTTGCGGTAAATGGATTAATTTTCTCTTTGGCGGTCAACTTGCAAGCAGACACAGCATGATCCGTTAAACAGTGCACATTTTCGAGCAAAAACACCGATTCATCAGGCAGGTCAGCATACTTGATTGGCACACGGATGCTATCCATTTGATGACGGCTGATCACCATTTTGAATGGATCAATCCCCACGACTCGGCTCTCCATTTTGCCGATATCGACAGGCAAAGCCAAAATCAACACATCAAGCTCTCCATGACGCAGTGCAGCCAAAAGGTTCGTCGTCGTATCTTCTCGTAATAATAAGTTCAACTTCGGAAAGCGGACATTCACTTCTTGCACTAAATCACACAGTAAAAATGGAGCAATGGTTGGAATACAACCCAGCTTAAGCTGACCTTGCATCTCATCGCCTTGGCAAACCTTGCCGAGTTCCACTAAATCTTGTCCTTTGGCAAGTAACTCTCTTCCTTGGCTAACAACCAGCTCTCCCGCTTGAGTAAACACTAACGGAGCTTTCTTATCCTTTTCATAAAGCGGGCAACCTATTAATTCCTCTAAATTTTGGATCCCTTTACTTAGGGTAGATTGACTAACAAAACAACGTTCAGCGGCATCACTAAAGTGCCGTGTTTCGTAGAGTGTTACTAAATAGTGCAACTGCTTCAAACTGGGCCATTTATTCATCGTTCTACTACTATCTTATTTGAGTGCCGTTTCTGATTCCGTCATTAGAGCTCATCGCTTTTTTCGATGAGACTAATCTATTTATTTCGCTTTTTACTATCCTACAATCTGTACTATAGTTTGTCTCGTTCAAAAACGGACTGGACCAGTGCTCATCACTGGTTTGGAACTAAACCTTATTCTTAGGAGCAAAAAAATGGTACTAGTTGGTCGTAAAGCCCCTGATTTTACTGCAGCAGCTGTTCTTGGTAACGGTGAAATCGTTGATAGCTTCAACTTCGCAGAATTTACTAAAGGTAAGAAAGCGGTTGTTTTCTTCTACCCACTAGACTTCACTTTCGTTTGCCCATCAGAGCTTATCGCTTTTGACAAACGCTTCGAAGATTTCCAAGCGAAAGGCGTTGAAGTAATCGGTGTATCTATCGATTCTCAATTCTCTCACAACGCATGGCGTAATACCGCTATCGAAAACGGTGGCATTGGCCAAGTAAAATACCCGCTAATCGCTGACGTGAAGCACGAAATCTGTAAAGCGTACGATGTTGAGCACCCAGAAGCAGGCGTTGCTTTCCGTGGTTCTTTCCTCATCGACGAAGATGGTCTTGTACGTCACCAAGTTGTGAACGACCTACCACTAGGCCGTAACATCGACGAAATGCTACGTATGGTTGATGCGCTTAACTTCCACCAAAAGAACGGTGAAGTGTGCCCAGCACAGTGGGAAGAAGGCAAAGCCGGTATGGATGCATCTCCAAAAGGTGTTGCAGCATTCCTAGCTGAGCACTCAGACGACCTAGGCAAGAAATAATTCTCCTTAGCCCGCGCTCAACTCGGGTCAATGGTTGGACATATAATAAAGCGTAAAACGCATCGCCAATCAGTTAAGAAGTAAAGTCCTTATCCAAGCCCAAAGCTAACGCTTTGGGCTTTTTCGTTGTCGTTCATTTAGCGAAAATGAGGCAGCATTGGTTGGTAAACTTTACCCCTATTTCTCACCTCAATCACACAGACGTCACTACTCTAACTTGCTAACATTAACCAAATTTTTCCAGCAGGATTTTACTATGAATATTCAAGTTGAAGTGTGTATTGATAATATTGAATCGCTACACAACGCCATTAAAGGCGGGGCTACTCGCATTGAATTGTGTTCGTCGCTCGCATTGGGTGGACTGACGCCCAGCTTTGGTTTAATGAAAAAGGCCGCACAAATATCGAGCGTTCCTGTTTACGCGATGATTCGTCCGCGTCAAGGCGACTTTCTTTATGATCAGGATGATCTCGATTCGATGTTGATCGATATCGAGATGGCAAAACAGGCGGGACTAGACGGCATCGTCTTTGGTATTTTGAATCCGAATCGCACCATCAACCTTGAAGCAAGCTTACTGATGATGCAAGCCGCGCAAGGGTTGGGTACCACTTTCCACCGTGCGATTGATCAATGCCACAGCTATGAACAAGCGATTGAAGACATTGCAAAATTAGGGTGTGAGCGTGTACTTACTTCAGGGTTAGCGCCAGATGCCTATGCAGGACGAGCCGTAATTGCACACATGGTGAAACTGGCGAATGGTCGATTCTCTATTATGGCTGGGGCTGGCTTAAACGCATCAAACGTGACTGACATTATCCGTGAAACGGGCATCACAGAAGTGCATTTGTCCGGCAAAACCACGCGTGCAAGTAGCATGGATATGATCGCCAATGCGGTGAAAATGGGCCAAGAGTCTGTCGATGACACCCTCATCCCAATTACCGATCCGGCTAAAATCCAAGAGGTATTGCGCCAGCTTTCTTAACTTCGGCGACCGTTATGCCTTGATGTAAGGTGAATAACTTTCCTTCACCTTACTTTACCCAAAAGGCTATTTGAGGATGTCATCAATCGATTGTTTACCTAAGTGGCGCACATCCTTACCTTTGACAAAATAGATGATGTATTCGCAGATATTCTGGCAGCGATCGCCCACGCGTTCGATGGCTCGTGCAGACCACATGACTTGTAATATATGTGGGATATTTTTAGGGTCTTCCATCATATAGGTCATCAGTTGGCGGATCACGGCTTCATATTCGGCATCCAGCTTATCATCCAAGCGGTACACTTCAGCAGCCGATTCAAGATCCATCCGCGCAAAAGCGTCCAACACTTGGTGCAACATTGCAATGGCTTGCCGGCATAAGGGTTCAAGAGAAACTCGAAATTTGCTCTCTTTAGGTGAAGGGCTTTCGATAGTGACGTAGGCAATTTTGGTGGCAACATCACCAATTCGTTCAAGGTCGGTAATGGTTTTGATGATCGCCATGATCAAGCGCAGATCCTTGGCTGTCGGTTGTCGCTTAGCGATAATACGCGTGCAAGCCTCATCAATAGAAACTTCCATCGCATTCACTTTGTGATCATCCCGAACGACTTTTCTGGCCAGATCGGCATCATCTTTATGCAATGCTTGCATCGCAAAAGAGAGTTGTTGCTCTACCAGCCCGCCCATCGTCAATACATGAGTGCGAATCGATTCAAGTTCAACATTGAACTGTCCTGAAATGTGGCGACCTAGATGCATCATCGTTCCTTTTGAATATCGCTATTGACGAAAGTATTAACCATATCGACCAGTAATATAGTCTTCCGTCTGTTTTTTCAATGGGGAGGTGAAAATAGAGTCAGTATCCGCATACTCAATCAATTTTCCCATATGGATAAAAGCCGTATGATCGCTCACTCTTGCCGCTTGTTGCATGTTATGCGTCACAATCACCACTGTGTATTTGGTTTTGAGATCGTTAATCAACTCTTCGATGGTCAAAGTAGAAATAGGATCTAACGCGGACGTTGGCTCATCAAGCAACAGCACCTCTGGCTCAATAGCAATCGCTCTGGCGATCACTAAGCGTTGCTGCTGCCCACCCGAAAGGCCAAATGCATTTTCATGTAGGCGATGCTTCACTTCATCCCATAACGCAGCGGCTCTTAAAGCTCGCTCAACGGAGTCATCTAAAGTACGGCTATTTTTAATTCCTTGTAGACGAAGCCCATACACCACGTTTTCATAAATGGATTTCGGAAATGGGTTGGGTCGTTGGAATACCATCCCCACTCGGCGGCGCAACGTGGCAACATCCACATCTGGGTGATAGACGTTTCTACCATGAAGTTTGACTTCACCTTCAACTCGACACCCTTCGACCAGATCGTTCATCCGGTTAATACAGCGCAGTAAGGTTGATTTACCACAACCGGAAGGGCCGATAAACGCCGTTACTTGTCCTTTGGGAATACGCATTGAGATATGGCTCAGCGCACAAGTCTGTTTATAGAACAGATTCAGATCTTCAATCGCAATCGCCGTTTGTTGATCGCTCAGATTATTAACATCTAACGGGGCGTGATAACCCAAAGTTTGATTGATGGAAAACATAATTAATCTTGCCCTAACGTTCGATATTTCTCACGCAAGTTATTGCGGATACTGATGGCCGTTAAATTCAGTGCCACAATAACTGTCACCAATAAAAATGAAGTGGCGTACACCAGTGGCCTAGCCGCTTCGATGTTGGTCGTTTGGAAACCAACATCGTAAATATGAAAACCTAAGTGCATGAATTTTCGATCAAGATGTACAAAGGGAAACTCGCCATCCACAGGCAAACTTGACGCTAGTTTGACCACACCCACCAGCATCAAAGGGGCAACCTCACCCGCGGCTCGCGCAATGGCGAGAATAAGCCCAGTAATAATCGCAGGGCTTGCCATCGGTAATACTATGCGCCAAATCGTCTCAAAATGGGTCGCGCCCAATGCTAACGAGCCATGGCGTACTGCGCTGGGAATCCGTGTTAACCCTTCTTCCGTCGTTACAATCACTACGGGTAGAGTTAACACCGCTAATGTGAGCGCCGACCACAGTAAGCCAGGCGTACCAAAAGTGGGAGCAGGTAACCTTTCGCTATAGAGTAGCGTATCAATCGATGAACCTATGGTGTAAACAAAAAAACCAAGACCAAACACCCCATAAACAATCGATGGCACACCAGCAAGGTTGATAACCGCAACACGAATGATACGAGTAAACAGATTCTCTTTTGCGTATTCGTGCAGATAAATAGCCGCCACAACACCAAGTGGCATGACAATAACCGACATCAACAACACCAACAGCACGGTACCAAAGATGGCTGGAAATACGCCACCTTCAGAGTTCGATTCGCGGGGATCTTCTGATAGGAAGAGCCACACCTGCTTTCCCCACTGGACCAATTTTTGCGCCAAAGTCATATCATTGGGATACCAAATATCGAGAATTTGGCTAAGTGGAATCGCCACTCGTTGTCCACTCATCTCTTCAACAATCAACGACGGCCCATTCATTTGCTGGCGCAGCGCATCTAACTTTTGTTCGGCAATAGCTAATTGGCTATCCAAATCCTGCTTTTTATGAAAATAGTGATCTAAATAGGTTCGTTCTAGCTTTCCATTGAGTTCTTTACGACGCTTCTCTAAACGTAATTTTTCGGCGGCAAAGCCAATGACTCGGATCTCTTGGTCAATCACATCGTCAATTTGCTCTCTCAATAACGCGACATCCTGCATTCCTGCAGCGAGCATGGTCTGAACATCCGAACTCTCGCTTCCATCGGTTTGCACATAAGCAATCGGCTTGCCATAAAACTGTCCGTTACTCTTACGTTCTATTACCGCCCACCCGCTAGGCATTTGTTTATCCGACAGTTTAACATCCAGTATCGAAACAAAGTCCGCATGATTTCGTTCTCGGTTAGCGACTTTAATACTGAGCCGCTTCACTTCCCCAGCATCCAGTATGGCTTTGGGCCATGTAATATCTAACGCTCTTAAGTGTGTTAATGGCACATTTTCCTCAGAGTAAAGCTGACCAACCAGTGCTTGCCCCTCTTGAGTTTGCCATTGATAAAGTGGCGTCGGCCAAAAATAGGTTAATCCTTTCCAACCAATAAACAGGAGCAAGCCCAATACCGAAATCAGGCTGATGCTGACAGCACCGCCTGTTAACCATATCCAAGGTGAACCTGATTGAAACCACTTAAACATTTATGATGATTTTTCCCAATTGATTACAAAGCACCTTGATTACAAAGCGCGATATTTGGCACGCAACCTTTGTCTGACCCATTCAGCAATCGAGTTGACAAAAAAGGTGAACATCAGTAGCAATAGTGCCGCTAAAAAAAGCAATCGATAATGGGAGTTCCCTACTTCCGACTCTGGTAACTCAACCGCAATCGTTGCCGATAAGGTGCGCATCCCTTCTAAAATATTCCAATCTAAAATGGGTGTATTACCCGTCGCCATAAGAACGATCATTGTTTCTCCGACGGCTCGCCCCAACCCCATCATGATCGCCGAGAATATGCCAGGACTTGCCGTTAACAACACGACTTTGGTTAATGTCTGCCAAGGTGTTGCGCCTAATGCTAATGACCCATCAGAAAGATGTTTAGGTACGGAAAAGATCGCATCTTCCGCAATAGTGAAAATGGTTGGAATGACGGCAAAGCCCATCGCAAAACCAACCACCAGCGCATTACGCTGATCAAAAGCGATGCCGTTTTGCGCGAGATAAATCTGAATATCGCCATCAAATAGCCAAACTTCAATTTGGCTGCTATACGAAAAGATAACCACTGCACTAACGACTAATACGGGGATTAGTATCAATGCGTGCCACCCATTTGAAAAATTTCGCACCCATGCTCTCGGTAACAGGTGCCAACCTAGCCCAACGAGTAACATCACAATGGGTAAAAATAGCAGCAGCGCTCCGACCGCCGCGAGATGGCTTTCAATTAATGGTGCAAACCACAACCCCGCTAAAAAACCAATAATGACGGTTGGTAACGCTTCCATCAATTCAATCGACGGCTTCACCACTCGGCGCATTCTCGGTGACATAAAATAAGCCGTGTAAATCGCGCCAAACACCGCAATCGGTATTGCAAATAACATTGCGTATGCTGCGGCCTTAAGAGTGCCAAAGGCTATCGGTACTAGGCTAAACTTAGGCTCAAATTCATCGTTCGCTGACGTCGATTGCCACACATATTGAGGCTCTGGATAACTTTCGTACCACACTTTTTGCCACAATGATGAGAGTGATATTTCAGGATAATCATTATCCACTTTTGCCACGCTGATCTTCTGCTCGCTTAACGTAGCGAGATAAAGCTCATTATTGGACATGGCGGCCAATTGAGGGGCTTTGTTGTACATCCTCTCAAACAACACCAGTTTTTCACTGGTCGTATAGTGACTTTGGATTGTGCCATTAGGGTAGAAACTGTAAAAACCTTTGCGATAAGTATCCGGCAGTAACAGCGTCACCTGCGGCGCTAATTTAAACTTACGAATCTGAGTCAGTTGACGTTCTTCATTTTGCAGCACATCAAACCATTGTGACACTAAGCCGTTACGGTGAGTCACCAGTAGCGAATAAGCACCGGACAATAAGTTGATTTGTGTCACGGCTCGATCGGAATTACCTTGGCTTAAATCAACCACTTCTCGCACGAAATAACCTTGACGACTCTTAGCGGCAACAACCAATTCGGACCCAGAGCGAAGATAAAGCGTTTTACCATCTGGCGTAAAAAGCAATTGGTCCAAAGAAGGAAATGAGCCTTGAAACACAAAGCGCTGAATTGGCTCAACGTTATCACTCGTTAAGGTTTGTACTATCACCTCATCATTATCGAGATAAGAAGCAAAGAAAAGTGCCTCATCAGTAACGGCGAAGGCAAACTGGCGTAACGTTTGCGTTTTATGAGTCAGCCGAAATGTAGAAGGTAAACTGACGCGCTCAAGATAAGGAGAAAACTGGCGACCTTCCACGCTATGCAGATAACTGAATTTAGGGCGAGCAATAAAGACCTCTCCCGCCGCATTGCTAGCGGCAAACCACCCATCCAGCGGGGGAGCTTGGCTAAAAAGATCAACGCGAATAGGGAGACTATCCGACCACAATGCGTGTTCCGTTTTGCCGTCCAAGGGCCAAAAGTTCATGCTGCCGTCAAGGTCAACAACAAAGGCATTCTCGCCGTATTCATCTATGGCCAAAAATTGAGGATTGGAAGTAGTTATACTCACTTGCGCCACGTTCCTTTCAATTTTTGCGCTACCAAAAAGAGGGAAAACAACCATCGCAAGATAGACAAAAATCAGCACTAAAGCGCCAAGTACACTCACGCCACCAAAACTCACTGCAAGGCGAACCAAACGGTCTTTTATCAACCGTTTTCTGTCACGTTCCTTCAATGAAAATTCACTTGGTGCCATTGCTCTCTCTACCCTTTTTCCTGTCTGCGTATAATATGTAATTTTCGTGACAAGTATATTACAACTCGCAATAAACGACTGAAAATAAAACAACTATACTCAACCTGCCTGCTTGAAATAAAAATGTCACATAAAAGGCATAGTTTGCATAATCATCAATACCCGAATTGATTGCTGTGCAGAATCGCACAATCAGCACACAGAGGGTGAGTCAGTAAAAAACGTCAATTGAGTTAAAAGGTAACATGAATGAGTACGGACAAGTTGTATATCGACAAGGAATTGAGCTGGCTTTCGTTTAATGAACGCGTATTGCAAGAAGCCGCAGATAAAACCGTGCCTTTAATCGAGAGAATACGGTTTTTAGGTATTTTTTCTAACAATCTGGATGAGTTCTATAAAGTTCGCTTTTCCGATGTAAAACGGCAAATTTTGATCAACCGAGAACGTGGTGGTAACGATACTACCAAGCATTTGCTGACACGAATGCAAAGTAAGGCGTTCAAACTCAACCAAGATTTCGACAATCTCTATAATGAGCTTATTTTAGAAATGGCACGTCGCCGTATCTTCTTGGTTAATGAAACGCAGTTGGATGAGACTCAGAAAAAATGGATCACTAAGTATTTCCATAAAGAAGTGCGCCCGCATATTACACCGCTGCTCATGACTGACGACATTGATGTCATGCAATTTTTGAAAGATGAATACGCCTATATTGCCGTTGATCTCAAACACAATGACCGCAGCCAATATGCGCTGATTGAAATCCCGACAGACCACCTACCGCGCTTTGTCATGGTGCCGGAGCAAAAGGGCAAACGCCGCAAAACCATCATCTTATTGGACAACATCATTCGCCACTGCCTCGATGAGATTTTCCGCGGATTTTTTGACTATGAAGAGCTCACGGGTTACGCGATGAAAATGACACGTGATGCGGAATATGACTTGCGACGGGAAGTCGAATACAGTTTGTTAGAACAGATGTCAGAAGGGTTGAATCAACGCTTAAGTGCTATGCCCGTACGCTTTGTTTATGAACGAGAAATGCCGACAAAAATGCTTAAATTTTTGTGCGAAAAACTCAAAATATCGCACTATGATAGCCTTCTTCCTGGTGGTCGTTACCATAACTTTAAAGATTTTATTGGGTTCCCAAACGTGGGGCGTGACTATTTAGAAAACAAGCCGCTACCACCCATGCAATGTGCTGACTTTGAAGGTTTTGCCAATGCATTTGATGCGATTCGCGCTCAGGATATTCTACTTCACTACCCTTACCACTCATTTGAACACATTACCGAGTTGGTAAGACAAGCCTCGTTTGATCCCAAAGTGATCAGCATCAAAATTAATATTTATCGTGTTGCCAAAGATTCTCGCCTAATGAACTCGCTCGTCGATGCAGTACACAATGGCAAACGAGTGGTGGTAGTGGTTGAGTTACAAGCACGGTTTGATGAAGAAGCCAACATTGAATGGTCACGTATTTTAACCGAAGCGGGGGTCCAAGTAATTTTCGGTGCTCCCGGATTAAAAATTCACTCTAAATTGCTGCTCATTAGCCGCAAAGAACAGGACAACATCGTTCGCTACGCACACATAGGCACGGGCAACTTCCATGAAAAAACCGCCCGTATCTATACGGACTTTTCACTCCTGACCGCCGACAATGAAATTGCTACCGAAGTACGAAACGTGTTTGGCTATATTGAAAACCCTTACCGCCCAGTTAAATTTAGCCATCTCATTGTGTCGCCAAGAAACTCTCGTATTCAGCTTTATCGATTAATCGACAGTGAAATCGCCAATGTGAAACTTGGTAAAAAAGCCGCAATCACTTTAAAGTTAAATAACTTAGTGGATAAAGGGTTGATCAATAAACTGTATGGTGCGAGTAGCGCGGGCGTACAAATTAAGATGATCGTCCGGGGCATGTGTTCACTGGTTCCGGGAATTGAGGGCGTGAGTGACAATATCAAAATCATCAGCATCGTTGATCGCTTTTTGGAACACCCTCGTGTCATTATTACGCACAATGATGGCAACCCGCTGGTGTATATCTCCTCTGCCGACTGGATGACGCGCAATATCGATCATCGTATCGAAGTAACGACACCAATTCGTGACCCACGTTTGAAACAGCGTATGATTGACATTATGAATTTACAATTTACCGATACAGTGAAAGCGCGCTGGATAGACAAAGAGATGAGCAATAATTATGTAGAACGTGGTAACCGTAAAAAAGTGCGTTCACAATTTGCCATCTACGACTATCTTAAGAATGTAGAAAGACAGACCAGAAAGAGCAAAGAACCCTTACATGACAATCAACCCAACTAATACTATTCGCGATATTGCAGCCATCGATTTAGGCTCTAACAGCTTTCATATGGTGGTGGCCAAAGTCGTCGATCAAGATCTGCAACTGGTGAGCCGCCATAAGCAACGTGTACGCTTGGCGGCTGGGTTAGATGAACAAAAAAATTTGGATGCCGATGCCATAGAGCGAGGACTTGAATGCTTAGCGATGTTTGCCGAGCGGTTGCAAGGTTTCGAACCTGAAAACGTGCGTATCGCGGCCACGCATACACTGCGTCAAGCCAATAATGCTCATACATTCTTGCAACGAGCCAAACAGGTACTGCCTTTCCCTATTGAAATCATTCCCGGAGCTGAGGAAGCACGCTTAATTTATTTAGGCGTGGCACATACTCAACCTCAAGCAGCGTCTATGTTGGTGGTGGATATCGGTGGCGGCAGTACCGAGATGGTGATTGGCCAAGGGTTTAATCCAGACCTAATCAACAGCAAGCAAATGGGATGCGTCAGCTATACCGACCGTTACTTCGCTGATGGTAGGCTTTCAAGCAGAAACTTCGCTCATGCGATATTAGCCGCCGAGCAAAAAATCGAATCTATTGCGGCGAAATATCGCAAAAAAGGGTGGGAAGTCGCCTTCGGCTCGTCAGGAACCATCAAAGCCATTCACGAAGTACTGATAGGTTTGGGCTTTGATGATGGCATCATCACGCTTGAGCGAGTCAATAAACTCATTGAAAAACTCTGTGAATGGCAAAGTATTGATGAGATCGAACTCAGCGCATTGACTGACGATAGAAAACCCGTTTTTGCTGCGGGAGTTGCCATTTTAAGCGCGGTTTTAAAATCGCTGCGTGTGAAAGAGATGCATTTTTCTGATGGTGCATTACGAGAAGGTTTGCTTTATGAGATGGAAGATCGGTTCAAATATTCCGATATCCGTTTACGCACCACTGAAAACCTCGCGATGAAGCATCTAGTCGACTTAGAGCATGCCGCTAAAGTCAAAGGCCATGCAAAAGAGTTTCTACAGAATGTGACCCCAGAGCTAGGATTGAAAAAAGGCAGCGAACTGTTTGATCTTTTGGAATGGGGAGCGTTATTGCATGAGGTGGGATTGAGCATCAACTTACAAGGCTTTCACCGACACTCTGCTTATATCTTGCGTCACACCAACATGCCCGGTTTTAACAGCGAGCAACAGCAAGTGCTGTCGACCTTAGCGCGCTTTCAACGCAAATCCCTCAAGCTGCAAGAAATGAATGATTTCACCTTGTTTAAGAAAAAGCACATTATTGGCCTCATCCGCGTGTTGCGTTTAGCGATTGTTGTCAATAGCCAACGTAATGATGATCCTCTTCCTGAGCTGACACTCAGCGCAAAAGATGATGAGTGGAAACTAGAATGTGAAGACGCCAATTGGTTAGAAAATAATAAATTATTACATGCGGATCTGATGTGCGAACAACAGTATTGGCGAAGTGTCGGTTGGCAGCTCAATGTTTAAATTGAATTGGGTTTGATTAAAAAAATAGCGAGCGAACCGCTCGTTATTTTATGCCCACTTTGGCTAGTTCTTGTTGAGCAAACTCGGCACTGACAGGCACATAACCATCTTTCCCAACGATCGCTTGTCCTTGCTTAGAAAAAATGAAACGGATAAATTCGCGCTGCATGGGTGGCAGATCCTGATTAGGATGTTTATTCACATACACATACAAATAGCGAGATAACGGATAAGCACCTGATAGAATATTTTCATAACTTGCGGCAATAAACTGATCGCCTTGTTTGGCTATCGGAATCAATTTCACACCAGAAACCTGATAACCAACACCAGAATAACCGATAGTATTGATCGATGAGGCAACCGATTGTACAACCGATGCCGATCCCGGCTGCTCGTTTACTCCCTTTTTGAAATCGCCACCACACAGTGCGTTTTGTTTGAAATAGCCATAAGTTCCCGACACCGAATTTCGGCCAAACAGTTGAATTCCCCGCTTGGCCCAATCCTCATCAACGCCCAATTGCGCCCAAGTATTGGTCGGTTGTGTAGCACCGCAGCGCAACGTGGATGAGAAAATACTATCTAATTGAGTAAAATTAAGCCCTTTGATTGAATTATCTCGATGTACAAAAATACCAATGGCATCTATCGCAACCCGCAATGCCGTCGGCTTATAACCGTGTGCGCGTTCAAATGCTTCAATCTCACGACCACGCATCGGTCGACTCATTGGGCCAAATTGCGCCGTTCCTTCAGTTAAAGCAGGAGGCGCAGTGGAAGAACCTGAGGCTTGTACTTGAGCATTGATATTTGGGTAGATCGTATTAAACTCTTCAACCCAGAGCGTCGTCATTCCTGCCAGAGTGTCTGACCCCACAGAAAGTAAACTACCTGCAACACCGTTAGTTTTTGAGTAATCCACGAGCGGCTGAGCGATCACGGCGTTCGTGGTAACCAGCAAGTAAAAATAGAGAAAGGCTGTAAATATGCGATGTATCATGACAGCACAACCAAACGTTTAGGCAAAATAAAAGAGAATTTGCTGCCAACACCCACTTCACTGTGAATCTGCAAATGCGTGTCATGATGTGACAATGCATGCTTAACAATCGCGAGCCCAAGCCCACTTCCTCCAGTATCTCGCGAACGAGCTTTATCGACACGATAAAAACGTTCCGTTAAACGATGTAAATGCTGTGGCTCAATCCCTTCCCCTTTATCCACCACGTCTAAACAAGCACCTTGCGCGTTTTGATACCAACGCACATTAATTTCCGCTCCCGGAGGCGTATATTTGACGGCGTTATAAACAAGGTTTGATATAGCACTGCGCAGTTGATCTTCATCGGCCAATACTTTAAGTCGCTTATCGACATCAAAATGCAGTCGGTGATGATGATCGCCACTTAAACTGATCGCTTCTTTTTCAAGTACTTCCAACATAGCCGGAACATCAACCACTTCATCCAGCTCATGCATAGGCGCCGCTTCAATTTTTGACAACGTCAGCAGTTGATTGACTAAACTGTTCATACGGTTTAACTGCTCAGTCATCACTCCATGTGCCTTAGGCCACATCGGCCCTACCAGCATGTCAGGGTCTTCTGTCATCTCAAGATACCCTTGCAACACCGTCATCGGCGTTCTCAGTTCATGAGAAACGTTAGCAAAGAAATTTCGACGCATGCCTTCTAACTGTTTCAACTGAGTGACATCACGCACAACCATCAAATGCTCACCTTCTGTGTAAGGCACAATACGCAGCTCTAACATGCGCTCAACATTAAGTGGAGAGCGCATTTCAAGTGGTTCTGTGAAATCATCTTTTTGCAGATATTTGATAAAATCAGGGGCACGCAATAAATTTGAGATAGGTTGACCTGCATCATCTGGCCAGCGAAAACCGAGCAGATGCTGTGCAAGTCGGTTACACCAAACAATGTTCCCTTCGTCACGGAACACCACCACCGCATCGGGTAGCGACTCAGCCCCGTTACGAAAGCGGCGGATCAAATTGGTCAGTTCTTTGCGTTTTTTACGTTGGCGTTGCTGTAAACGGTAAATTCCATTAAACAGGTATTCCCAGTTTCCAGTCCCGGAAGGCGGCGTTAAACGTTTTTCATCCCACAACCAAGCCGACAAACGCATTTGGTTATGCAAATGCCAAATCAGTTGCAACGCCGTAGCCGCTAGAAGCAGCCAAGCCATATGGCCAAAGATCCAGCCAACGATAATCCAAGGAGAGTAAAAAAAAGCCAGCTCCCAAGCCAGCCTTTTCCACGTTAAACGTTCAACCATTTCGTACCTTAATTAATCCTTTATGTTCTGGATGAAAAGCGATAACCGGCACCACGTACTGTTTGAATTAATTTATCGTGGCCAGCCTCTTCTAACGCTTTTCTCAGACGGCGTATATGAACATCGACAGTGCGGTCTTCAACATAAACGTTGGTACCCCACACATTGTTCAATAACTGCTCACGGCTATAGACGCGTTCTTGGTGCGTCATAAAGAAGTGTAGCATTTTGAATTCCGTCGGCCCCATCTCTAAGGCATTATCATTAGCCGTTACTCGATGAGAGACAGGATCTAACTTCAATCCTTGCACGTCGATCACATCTTCCAGTGCTGTCGGTGTGACGCGCCGGATAACCGCTTTCAAACGAGCAACCAACTCTTTAGGCGAAAAAGGTTTGGTTATGTAATCATCCGCACCCACTTCAAGGCCGCGAACTTTATCTTCTTCTTCACCACGGGCGGTTAACATCACAACAGGAATGTTGCGTGTTAATTCTTCACGCTTCATATGCTTAATAAAGTTGATACCACTCCCGCCGGGCAACATCCAATCTAATAACACAAGATCGGGAAAGGGTTCAGCCAGTTTACTCACCGCCGTGTCGTAATCTTCCGCTTCAACAGCTTGATAACCTTTTTGCTCAAGCACGAAACACAACATTTCGCGAATGGGTGCTTCGTCTTCAACAACCAGAATCCTTCTAGACATTTGAATAACCTTTCTATGTAATCAACGCTATGCATTATGGGAAACAATTATGACACTTTTGTGACCTTTGCAAACAATTTTTCATATAAGTTTCTTATCAAGTTCATGATTATATTTTGAAATTGATTTAAGACTTTAGCTTTCAAATCCCCTATCATGTTGCGTCTTCTAATTAAGTAAGAGAAAGAATATGTGGTTTAAAAACTGTATGGTTTATCGTGTTAATCGCGATGTAGAATTCAACGCCGATCAGCTCGAAAAACAACTGGCCGAATTTCGTTTTACGCCATGCGGCAGCCAAGATAAGCAAAAATTTGGTTGGGTTAACGCAATGGGTAAACACGGCGACATGATGACCCACGTTTCTGAAGACCGTATTCTGATCTGCGCGAAAAAAGAAGAAAAGATGTTACCTGCTTCGGTCATTAAAGATTCTTTGAATGCCAAAGTTGAAGCGATGGAAGTGGAAGAAGGGCGACCTCTCAAGAAAAAGGAGAAGGAAAGCCTCAAGGAAGATATTGTCATCGATCTCCTACCTAGAGCATTTAGCCGCAGCAATCTCACCTTTGTACTTATTCTACCCAAACAAGGCTTCATTCTAGTCGATGCCGCAAGCTACAAAAAAGCTGAGGACGTTTTGGCGCTGCTACGCAAAACCATGGGTAGCCTACCCGTAGTACCTGCGATCCCAGAACAAGCGGTAGAAACAACACTTACTCAGTGGGTTAAAAGTGGCGAACTACCACCAGGGTTTAGCTTGTTGGATGAAGCTGAATTAAAGTCGTTATTAGAAGATGGCGCAGTGATCCGCTGTAAGAAACAAGAACTGACAAGCGATGAGATCTTAAGCCATATTGAAGCCAATAAAGTCGTCACTAAACTGGCATTGAACTGGCAAGATCGCCTGAGCTTTATTCTGGCTGAAGATTGTAGCATTAAGCGTTTGGCATTTAGCGATGAGCTCAAAGAACAAAATGAAGATATTCCACGAGAAGAGCAAGCGGCTCGCTTTGATGCCGATTTCTCATTAATGTGTGGTGAAATGTCGGCATTTTTGCCTAACTTATTTGACGTTCTCGGCGGCCTTCCTCACCCGAACGCTTAACAAAAGCATCATGCAAAAGCCCAATACCCTTAAAAGTGTTGGGCTTTTTTGTATCGCTTACGATCCCTACTATGCATAAGGTTATTTTTAACGTAAAATTTGCGCCCCTCCAATACCATCAGGTGGTATTGGCCTGACTTGAGATCAGATTAGAGAAAAACAATGAGCACACATACCCCTTTTGTCCCCGAGCTACTATCACCGGCGGGCAGTCTAAAAAACATGCGTTATGCGTTTGCTTACGGTGCAGATGCCGTTTATGCCGGCCAACCTCGTTATAGCCTTCGTGTACGCAACAACGAATTTAACCATGAAAACCTGCAAATCGGTATCGATGAAGCACATGCTTTGGGTAAAAAATTGTACGTGGTTTGTAATATTCAACCCCACAACTCAAAACTTAAGACATTCATCCGAGATCTAAAGCCTGTGGTTGAAATGGGACCTGATGCGCTTATTATGTCTGACCCTGGGCTTATCATGATGGTTCGTGAAGCATTTCCTGAAATGCCTATTCACCTTTCAGTTCAAGCCAATGCTGTTAACTGGGCAACAGTTAAGTTCTGGGCATCCCAAGGCGTTGAACGAGTGATTCTATCACGCGAACTTTCGTTGGAAGAAATTGAAGAAATTCGTGAGCAATGTCCAACGACCGAACTCGAAATTTTTGTTCATGGCGCATTATGCATGGCTTATTCAGGTCGCTGTCTATTGTCTGGCTACATTAATAAACGTGATCCAAACCAAGGAACATGCACTAATGCATGTCGTTGGGAATACAAAGTTGAATCAGCCAAAGAAGATGAAACAGGTCAAATTGTCGAGAAATTTGATCCAGCAGCAGTTCAAACTATCAAGGTACAAGAAGAGCGCCCTGATAATACACTTGGTTTAGGCAAACCGATTGATGATGTGGTTTTGCTTTCAGAAAGCCATCGTCCAGAAGAGAAGATGGCCGCTTTTGAAGACGAACATGGCACCTACATTATGAACTCAAAAGATCTACGAGCCGTACAGCATGTAGAACGATTGACGAAAATGGGCGTGCATTCATTAAAAATAGAAGGCCGTACTAAATCTTTCTATTATTGCGCTCGTACAGCTCAAGTGTACCGCAAAGCAATTGATGACGCAGTTTCAGGTAAACCATTTGATGAAAGCCTGATGGGCACTTTAGAAAGCCTTGCACACCGTGGCTATACCGAAGGTTTCTTGCGACGCCATACACACGATACTTATCAAAACTACGACTATGGCTATTCAGTCTCAGATTCACAGCAATTTGTTGGCGAATTTACGGGTAAACGTCGTGGTGAAATGGCTGAAGTTGAAGTTAAAAACAAGTTTATCTTAGGTGATAGTTTAGAGCTGATGACCCCAAAAGGGAATGTTGTCTTCAGACTTGAAGCAATGGAAAACCGCAAAGGTGAAACTGTTGATGACGCAAAAGGAAACGGTCACTTTGTTTATATCCCGGTTCCTGAAGAGTTGGATTTAAACTTTGCTCTGTTAATGCGTAACTTGAATGCTGGCCAAGATACTCGTAACCCCGTAGGCAAGTAGTTATGGCATTATTGATCACCAGTAAATGCATTAACTGTGATATGTGTGATCCGGAATGTCCAAATGGCGCGATCTCTATGGGCAACCGGATCTATGAAATTGATCCTAATCTATGTACTGAATGCAAAGGACATTACGACAAGCCCACCTGTCAATCCGTATGTCCGATAACAAACTGCATCATTACCGATCCAGAACACATAGAAACTGAACATCAACTACTTGAAAAATTCGTCGTTATTCAAGGTTTAGCCTAATCATTGTAAAAGAGCCCAATCGTTAAGATTGGGCTCTTTTTTATCGGTGTGCTAAGCCTTTACTGTTGAGATAGTTCAACATATGAGGTCGAGATTCTTGTGCTAATTTAGCCGTTACCTCTGTAGACCAAGCCGCTTGCTTGATATTGGAAGAGCGCGTCTGATAATAAGCCCTCATCGTCTCATCATATTGCTCTATTTCAGCATAACTCAAAGCATGGTAGGTATTCTCATGAACAATTACCTCAGGAGATAAACGAGGTTTTAGTTGTGGATTCTGAGCCGGATACCCCAAGCACATACCAAATAACACTGCGCAATATGGAGGAAGCCCTAATAACTCATCCACTTCTTTAGGTGAATTTCTTAAGCCGCCAATATAAACACCACCCAACCCCATCGATTCTGCCGCCAATAAACAGTTTTGTGCCATGATCCCAGCGTCTACAGCGCCAATCAAAGTGAGTTCAATCAGCTCTGGTTTTACCTCAGGATTAATGGCGTAATGACGTTGGTAGTCAATGCAGAACACTAAAAACTCAGCAGCGCTTGCAACATAAGCTTGATTGCCCGCCAGTATAGCCAACTGCTTGCGTTTATCTTTATCCGTCACACGAATGATTGAATTAACCTGTAATAGGCTCGATGATGATGCCGCAATACCAGCAGAAATAATTGTGCTCAGCTGATCTGGAGTTATCTTCTGATCGGTAAAAGATCGGATAGAACGATGTGCAAGAATAGTTTCAATGACTGGATTCATCTTATATTTTTCCCTACGAGGATATTGCCACTATCTTAGCAAGCATTACCTACTGACGCCGTAAAAATGCAAACTTAAAATTAGCACAGAAAAGATCGTTTTAATGCAGTATGGGGGCGATACTTTTATTGAAGTTATTGAAGTTATTGAAGTTATTGAAGTTATTGAAGAACGGGAATGTTCTAAAAAATACTAAGGAGATGAAAAATAGCAAAAAGCCTCAGCATTTCTGCGGAGGCTTGATAGATGGCAGGGGTGGAGAGATTCGAACTCCCAACACGCGGATTTGGAATCCGCTGCTCTGCCAGTTGGAGCTACACCCCTAAATAATTTATGCTTCTCATTGAAGAAAACCTCAACATAACTGCTGAGG
>NZ_JAMQXI010000035.1:0-2108 GCF_024743775.1 Vibrio sp. RM-69-4 | reverse complement strand
GCAACTCAGGTGAATTTAGGGGCTCAATATTTTGGGATTTCTCCGGCTATTCGTTTTGTGTTGTCGGCAAATGAACTTTTTCACCCTCAGATTCGTGGTTAACTCAAACCGTAAAACAGACAACATTCTTGGTTTGCCTCAATCATTTTTAGCGTTGGCTTGCTGCCAATTCAGCTGGCGCAAAGTGTGGAAAGGGCAAGTTGATCGAGCATTTTGTACTTGCTGAAAGTCTTGCTTGTTGAGTTTGTCGCATTCAAAAGCTTGGTTTGTTGTTGAAAGGTGGACTTTGTTTTGGCGGCTCATTTATCACGGCTCTGGCTTGGGTTGGTTCTTGAATCACTCAACCATTGCAATTGTGGCTTTTGATCGAGTAAAGTCAGTTTATCTTATTGAATTTGCATAACAAACGGCTCAAGAGGGATTACCAACGCGTGGCGACTTTAGTGCAAAATTGCAGTTCAGTGTTTACAGTGTGTTTTTTAAGTTCGGCTGTGCGTTGTCAACCCCTTAGCCGGGCGTTATGTTTAATCACGCAAAATCAGTTGGTTGCATCTTTTCTTTGCTCCCTCGGCTTGTTGGTTTTGTGTTTGCCGGCAAATTGGCTTCGTTTGGCGCTGTTTTCTGGACATTTATTCTTTGGCGCTGGAAATTCAGAGAATTGCCTCAGTCGATTTTCGAGTAAGCGCGAGGTTGGTTCGGCTGGCTCAATCAGTATTTTGATCACAGGTTTTGGGGCTTGAATTGCCGAAATTCGAAGTCTGTTTTTCAAAACTATGAGTCGTTTCAGTTTTCTGGGTTTTAGCTTTTGTTTGTCAGTCAAAACCGAGTTAATTTTGGTTTAGGTAAAACGTAAGTCATTGAAGCTTAAACATAACAAACGCTTCAAGAGGGACAGCCAACGCGCGGCATTTTTACTATGCGTTGGTTTTTGTGATTACGGTGTTATGCGGAAGCTTAGTAGTAGCGTTGGCTGCCCCTTAAGCGGGCGTTATAAGCTAAAGAGGAATTATGACCAAAATCTATTTCGTATGTGGCTTTATTGGTTCGGGTAAAACTACCTACTCTAAGGAGCTTGCAAATAAACATGGAGCCTTTCGTTTCTCCATCGATGAATGGATGATTCCTTTATATGGTGAACATATGGAGCGTGAAGTCTTCGATAGCCGTTTGGCTACGCTTCAAGACTTATTCAAAGACTCTGCTCGCCAGCTTTCTGCTCTTGGTGTCCCAGTTATTTTCGATTTTGGTTTTTGGCGCAAAGCTGACCGAGAAACTTTTACTGGTTGGGCATCAGAGGTGGGTGTTGAGAGTGAAGTTCATTATCTTGATGTTCCCTTCGAAACATGCCAACAAAGGGCACTTTCACGTAATTCAGATTTGGATGGCAAATCGTATGAAATTACACCTGAAATGTTGAAATTGTTCTGGTCTTGGTTTGAAACACCAGCGTCGAATGAAAATGTTGTTTGGGTTCATAGGGATACTCAACCACGCTTATAACAAACGGCTCAAGAGGGATTGCCAACGCGTGGCGACTTTAGTGCAAAATTGAAGTTCAGTGTTTACGGTGTGTTTTTTGAGTTCGGCAGTGCGTTGTCAACCCCTTAGCCGGGCGTTATGCAACTCAGGTAAATTTAGGGGGTTAATCTTTTTAGATTTCTCCGGCCATTCGTTTTGTGTTGTCGGCAAATGAGCTTTTTCACCCTAAAATTCGTGGTCAACTCAAACCGTAAAACAGGCAAATTTCTTTGTTTGCCTCAATGAGTTTTAGCGTTGGCGCGTTGTAAATTCAGTGGGCACAAAGTGTGGAAAGGGCAAGTTTATCGAGCATTTTGTACTTGCTGAAGGTTTCGCTCGTTGAGTTTTCCTGACACAAAAGCTTGGTTTGGTGCTGAAAGGTGGACTTTGTTTTGGCGGCTCATTTATCACAGTTCTTGCTTGGGTTGATTCTTGAATCACTCAACCATTGCAATTGTGGCTTTTGGTCGTGTAAATTCTGTTTATCTCATTGAATTTGCATAACAAACGGCTCAAGAGGGATTGCCAACGCGTGGCGGCTTTAGTGCAAAATTGAAGTTCAGAGTTTACAGTGTGTTTTTTGAGTTCGG
>NZ_JAMQXI010000034.1:0-3239 GCF_024743775.1 Vibrio sp. RM-69-4 | reverse complement strand
CATCCCAACAACTAATGCTCACATGTAGTTCATATCATATTGGAAGTAGTTTTAATGTTAATAAAGAAAACAGTTGGATATGCATCAGTAATTTTTACTTTAGCTGTGTCAGGTTGCAGTGATGTTGAAGATGATGTTTTTGAAGCATATAAATGTGCAAAGTCTGCAGATATCTTTAGTGACCGAAAGATGAGAAGTAACGCACTTTTTAAAATGGAAGAAATAGCTAAAGAAAAGAAAATTACCAACTCTTCAGAGCTAATCATGAACGTTGGGCAGCGTGCGCGAAATGAATACGAACCGTACGGTAGTAGTACATCCGGTCAATATCAAATAGATGTATTTAGGGATTGGTATCAATCTAGCTACTGCCAAGGACTCAAGGAAAGTGACCTATATGGAAAAGCTGTTCATCAAAAAATGGCAGTTGCACGTAAAGTTACAATCGAAAACGAATTGAGTTTAACTGTCAAAGATCGCCTTAGCTTTCTCAAGTTAAATCAGTTTCTTGACGCTAACAAAGGGAAGGTCATAAAACTGAGTTTGAATAGTTGCCCGGAATTACAATTAGAATGTGGGCAAATTCAGATGACAGACTCTAGCATTTCATACAACGCAGATTATGAAAGATGTGATTATGACTCTGAAATAGGCGAAGGTATTACAATCTATCTTGGCTCCAACACTAAAAACGTATCTACAAACGATAGCATTAAAACCAATCATTGCGATATGGGAAACGGTATATCACTTTCAAAAAACTCTGGTATTTATAAGGTTCCCAGTTCTGCTGGATGGGGGCAAGGATGGACTGAATGGCTTCTTGAAAATGTACAATGAGCAATTAGAGTGGCTTATCAAATGGCTAACAAAGCATTTAAGAGTGATTCTCAACGCTTGGCATTTTTCATTCCATCGTTGAGTTCAGTGTTTACGGTGTTATGGTTAGGTTCAGTGGTAGCGTTGCTCACACCTTAATGCGGCGTTATATTTTGCTTGGAGTTCAGCGTATGAAAATTACAAATTCTACCTTTAGAGGGGGTGAACCAGCTCGGGCTAATGCGTGTGTTGGGAATAATGGTTCTCCTAGTTACGTTGAATACGCAAAAGGTTTCTCCAAAGCAGCTAACTTGATTATTGATCAAGCACTTGACTCTGAAAATGTAGATTTTCATGTAGATGACATGGTTTATCCAGCATGCTTCAACATGAGACATTCTGTCGAACTAAGATTGAAAGGTGCAATCGAAGATCTTGAGGTTATTGCTAAATGGCAAGGGCGTCGAATTGAATTCGACTTAGTAGGTTCTCATGATATTGGGAATATTTGGGAGTTTTTTAAACGAGAATCAGAAGCTATAGATATTCGATATCAATCTATCAATGAAAAGATTGAACCTACCATATTAGATATCGCAGGTGTTGACGCAACAGGTCAAACGTTTAGGTATCCCGTTGATCGAGATAGCCGAAAGCACTTAGCAGAAGTCGCCATCATCAATTTTAATGTGCTAAAGGCTAAATTTACATCATTAGAAGAAGAGCTTGATAACTTACTATTCCTGACTGAATTCCTGAGAGAGGAATACTCACTAAGTACATTCACGACAAAGTTATCAAGACAGCAATTATTTTCTTTGGCAGATGAACTGCCAAGTATTACTTCATGGCGTAATGACACCTTTAAAGAGACTAAAAAGAAACTTATGGAACGGTTTTCTTTAGGAAGTCGAGACCTTAGTAAAGCAATAGATCTCATAAAATCTAACTATGAATTAAATCATAGAATAGGCTCGCGCTTGCCACTTAAAGGTATAGATGAGTATGACTTGATTTGGTTCCTAGATTTTTGGATGGAATTAAATCCGGAGATATTATCTCGCAAAAATCATACAGGTGGTTTGGTTAAGTTCGAACTTGACTCAATGTTGGACTCACTAGATCGTGATGCAAAGATCAAAGCAATGTTTTGGGATAATTTGAATGGCTATTTGACGCCTGAAAGCTTAGCTGGTTTAAATGCGATCTTCTATTTCGCTAGAGATAAGAAATTTTCTGAAAGGTATGTCACTACCTACGAACATGAGTTGAAAGAATCGACAATGTACTTCAACGAGGGTGGCAGCGGTGTGTGGGATAGTATTATGCACATGGCTGATAAGACAAACTTTTTTGATAACTTAGTTATGAGCCTGTTTTGCTTACACTATGACGACTTAGCTGAGGAGTTGATTGATATTTATGGTGTAAGTGATGCTTTTAATTGGTTAGACAAAGCGAGGACGAGAGAGTTGTTCTCCCTTCCAGAATTAGCTGGGTACTAATGCAAAATATAACAAACAATTTAAGAGTGATTCCCCACGCTTGGCATTTTTGGTTCGGGTTTAGTTCAGTGTTTACGGTGTCCCAGTTGAGTGCAGTGGTAGCGTGGCTCACACCTTAATTGGGCGTTAGCTACAAGGAGTAAATATGGTATCTCGGCATATACCTGAAAGAATGAAAAAGAAAATATATCAAGAAGCTAATATGACTTGCCCTAATTGTGGCGAAAGGGACGTTTCAACGTTTGAAATCCATCATATCCAGCCTTTTTCTGAGGTAAAAAAGCATGAAGAGAAAAACTTGATATTACTTTGCAGTAACTGCCATGCTAACGCCACAGCAGGAGAGTTGGCAGAAATAGAAGTGTTAAGGCTCAAACTTGAACTAATGGCAGGTTCGCTAAAAGCACCACAAACAAAAGAACCAACAGTTTCTAATGTTATATCTTTGGGCTCAGTTAGAAACCAAGGAGTAATCGCAAATAATGTTACTGTTAAGGGCTCTACAAGTAGAGTAGTTCAATTACCGACATCTGGATCTATTGCTTGTAGCCTTACGCACAGAAATTATATTAAATATCTGATTGATAGATATCATAGCTTCAAGGTGTCTGAAGTTGGGAAAGGCGGTATGAAATATCCCGTGTTCTATGGAAGTATTAAGCGTAAGTTTGGTGCAAAATGGGACTCCATCCCTTTAGGTAAGTTCAGCGAGTTAAGTGAGCACATTCAAGAGCGAATTGATAAAACGGTTCTTGGTAAAAAACATAAATCTCAAGGGCTTAAATCTTACTCCAACTATAAAGAGTACTTGACGAAAAATTGTAGCTAACAAACGGCTCAAGAGGGATTGCCAACGCGTGGCGGCTTTAGTGCAAAATTGAAGTTCAGGTTTTACGGTGTGTTTTTTGAGTTCGG
>NZ_JAMQXI010000033.1:0-3562 GCF_024743775.1 Vibrio sp. RM-69-4 | reverse complement strand
GCCTAACAAACGGCTCAAGAGGGATTGCCAACGCGTGGCGGCTTTGGTGCAAAATTGAAGTTCAGCGTTTACAGTGTGTTTTTTGAGTTCGGCGGTGCGTTGTCAACCCCTTAGCCGGGCGTTAGGCAAAGTGAGTTTTTATCAGCTAAAACGAGTTGGAATTGAACGGTAAATTACATGTTTTGTGGCTTAACTTAAGCAATAAATCGTCATCACACATTTGTTGTTTCTTGATCGCGTTGGGTTGTTTATCGCTGTGAATTCATCGGTAAAATAACCTTCAGCATCCAAACGTCCGCCGAGCATGCTACGCTCGTCACTTTTCTTCCAAACCGCTCAATTTGAGTTTTTTGTTTCTTTGCTGATTTAGCATTTTGGTTTATAAATGAATCGGTTAGTTGGTTTAAAATTCACAAAAAATCTCGTTCTTTGGTTGTGAAAGTGTCGGTGTCAATTGGTTGGCCTAACAAACGGCTCAAGAGGGATTGTCAACGCGTGGCGACTTTAGTTCAAAATTGAAGTTCAGTGTTTACGGTGTGTTTTTTGAGTTCGGCGGTGCGTTGTCAACCCCTTAGCCGGGCGTTATGTGTTTGATGGGTTTTTAAGGTCAAAGCTACGATTTCATTGAGAATTCGTTCCGTATTTTCGGCAAGTTAGCTTGGTCAAAATGAATCCGTGAAAGAACTTCAATTGGTCACGTCCAAGGTTCTTGGATTGCCTCAATTGCGTTTTCGATCTGGTTTGTGTTGCGTTTCTTCGGTTTCAAATCGCTTTAATTGAAATGTCTTTTTGACTGACTCTCTTGCTGAAGTTCAGCTCTGAAAGTCTGGTGAAGCAAAAGGTTTTGTTGTGGCTGAAAGGACGCTTTCTTTGTTGTTGATTCTGCAAGTGGTTCTCTTTGGCTCAGATCGCTGTGAAATTTAGGGTTTTGTAAGCATCGTTTTTGCACGTAACTTATTCAAATGTCTACATTTCTACGGTGATTTACTTTGAATTCACGGTAAAATTCACATAACAAACAATTCAAGTGGATTCTCAACGCGTGGCAGTTTTACTATGCGTCAGGTAAAGTGTTTACGGTGTTATGCAGCGGCTTGGTCAGTGCGTTGTTCACCACTTAATTGGGCGTTATGTGTTGGATGAGTTTTTAAGGTCAAAGCTACGATTTCATTGAGAATTCGTTCCGTATTTTCGGCAAGTTGGCTTGGTCGAAATGGATTCTTGAACAACCTGAGATTGATCGTTTTTAAGGTTCTTGGGCTGCCTCAATTGAGTTTTGGATCTGGTTTGTGTTGAATTTCGTCAGTTTCAAATCGCTTTAATTGAAATGTCTTTTTGACTGATTTGCTTGCTGATATTCAACTCTGAAAATCTGGTGAAGCAAAAGGTTTTGTTGTAGCTGAAAGGGCGCTTTCTTTGTTGTTGATTCTGTAAGTGGCTCTCTTTGGCTAAGATCGCTGTGAAATTTAGGTTTTGGTAAGCATTGGTTTTTCACGTAACTTATTAAAATTCCTTCGTTTCTACGGTGGTTTACTTTGAATTCACGGTAAAATTCACATAACAAACAATTTAAGTGGATTCTCAACGCGTGGCAGTTTTACTATGCGTCAGGTAAAGTGTTTACGGTGCAATGCAGTGGCTTGGCCAGTGCGTTGTTCACCACTTAATTGGGCGTTATGTTCTCTTGGCAATGTTAAAGCTGAAGCGAACTTATTGATACGTAAGTTAATGATATTGAAGAGATTAAGTAGTGTGCGTTCAATCCATGAATGGTTTGTGTAATCTCAGGCTTAACACTGGCGATTAATAAAACTGCAGCCATCGGAAGCATCGCAGCAGACTGAGCGTGAATAATGAGTGTTTCCAACTCTATTCCTTTTAGCGACAGTTCATTGAACCAAAGAAGTCGAGCGCATGCCGTGCAAGCACACCCAATAGAGCTAATGTGAACAATGCTACTTAATCCCATGTTTCCCTTTACCGTGCTACACAAGTCATTTTAATAGGTTTTGTCTATCAATTGATTGGGATAATAGCATTTATCTTTAGGTAATGTCTATTGGAATTGTTATTTCAATAGTCTTTGCCTATCAAGAACTACGAACATAACAAACAATTTAACAGTGATTCGCAACGCTTGGCGCTCTCACTTCGGGTTTAGTTAAGTGTTTACGGCGCAGTGCTCAAGTTCAGTGTTTGCGCTGCTCACACGTTAATTGGGCGTTATAGCGCAATGAGTATCGAGAGAGGGTTTAGTGAAAGAAGTACCAAAACTAGATATTAGTCAATTTGTTAGCCTTAAAAAAATGGAAACCGGTGAGTTTTGCGATAACTTGCACATGGCAACTCAGTCGATTGCCCACTTTGAGCTATATTGCCAATTTCATTTTTATGAGTTATTAGAAGTTGCAACGCCACAAGCTTTACGTCTTGAAAGGGTGGGTATAAATACAAATAATAGGATTGTTTATGAGGCTCACATAGTTGCATTTATGAACAATTTGCATTCTATGCTCGATTCATTTCCATATGTGCTGAATTTGTTTATACCTAAATTTGATGTTAATTCCAAGACGGTTGGATGGAACAAAAGTTTTATCAAACGTTATAAAGAGTTTGATTTTTATCATCCATTGCTATCATTTTTTCTTGATAGTGACTTTAACAAGGTCAAGGGGTACGTGAATAACATAAAACACAAACATCTAATTAGAATTGAAAATTTAGATGGTTGTCTAGAATTTGAAACCTATAAATGTAATTTTCCATATCTTTGTGAAGGCAATATCGATTATTCGATAGCAGAGGTTAAGAGGGATAATGTTATTATATTTATTCAGGGCTGTTTCAATCGATTAATAGATAAGTTCTTTTCTCTATGTAAAATGATTTTAGAATATAAAAAAACAAAACTTGCGCTATAACAAATTGTTCAAGAGGGATTCGCAACGCGTGGCATTTTTACTATGCGTTGGTTTAAGTGATTAAGGTGGTATGCGGCGGCTTAGGTATTGCGTTGCTCACCCCTTAACAAAGCGTTAGCTGAGGTTAAGTAAAGCCATAAAATTAAGCGCTTATTTTTCTTAGTCTGAGGCTCTAGCTTTATACCTGAAAGTCAACACTTTTCCGCGTATCTCGCCAGTGGCACTGTTCGTGAAGCGGTTGAACTAACCGAAGTCTGTTTACGGGAAGTGGTGTGTTTGTTTATTTCTTTGGTATGGCTTCTTTGGTTTTGAAGCTCTTTCGCGCTTAAATGGATTTCGCGCACTTGGTTGTTGGCTTCTTCGAAAGAATTCTTTGTAAATTGAAGTCTTAGAAGCTCGTCAGTTTTCCTATTATTTCTTCTTTGCCAAGTACGTTTCGTGGGTTGGGTTTTAGTTTCTCAGTTGTCCGTTTTACTTTGTCGCTTGAAAACAATAATGTGTTTTAAATTAGGCCGTTGGGCAGTCAATCTCCGGCTAAAGTGCAGCAGCTAACAAACGGCTCAAGAGGGATTGCCAACGCTTGGCGGTTTTACTGCAAAATTGAAGTTCAGTGTTTACAGTGTTTTTTTTGAGTTCGG
>NZ_JAMQXI010000032.1:0-179595 GCF_024743775.1 Vibrio sp. RM-69-4 | reverse complement strand
CTCAATGAAAGAACATTGAATGTGTGAATGAGAACGAAGCAGCTTTCCGAATTAAGAAATTTGCTTGGCGACCATAGCGTTGTGGACCCACCTGATTCCATGCCGAACTCAGAAGTGAAACACAACAGCGCCGATGGTAGTGTGGGGTCTCCCCATGTGAGAGTAGGACATCGCCAGGCTTTGAATATTGTCTAACCAGACACGCTGCGGAGCGGTAGTTCAGTTGGTTAGAATACCGGCCTGTCACGCCGGGGGTCGCGGGTTCGAGTCCCGTCCGCTCCGCCACTTATTAAGAGCCTCAGCAGTTATGTTGAGGTTTTCTTCAATGAGAAGCATAAATTATTTAGGGGTGTAGCTCCAACTGGCAGAGCAGCGGATTCCAAATCCGCGTGTTGGGAGTTCGAATCTCTCCACCCCTGCCATCTATCAAGCCTCCGCAGAAATGCTGAGGCTTTTTGCTATCTGTTCACTTCCTCTATAGATAGCAATCCGAAAAATTAACTAATTCCGTTTACCTCATCCCTTCGGCACATTTTTGTGGCCAGCTCTCTGTACTCAAGCTGTATCCAAGAAAGCGATCCCGAGCGTGAAATAGCCTTAATTAGATCATATTGTTACTTCAATTGGCATTAAGAGCGGTTTAGCTTATCCATTTACTCAGTAAGTGACGGATGTAACTTTTTAAAAGCACTAGATTATCAGCATAACTTTCCTTGATTATTTTAGTAATTAGGTTCGATTTATTATGCTTAGCGGTTAAAATAACGACGGTTACTTTTAGGAATTCGTTATGGGACAGCTGTCTATTTTAGGTTTTATTGCATTAGGTGGCGCATTTGGCGCATGTGCACGTTATCTAGTTACCGAGCTATGTGTGTTCTTGTTAGGACGCGGGTTTCCTTATGGAACGCTCACCGTTAACGTTGTCGGCTCATTTATTATGGGATTATTGATCGCTGCTTTTGAGAGTGAATTACTTGCAACTGAGCCATGGCGCCAGATTATTGGTTTGGGTTTCTTGGGTGCATTAACCACATTTTCTACATTCTCTATGGATAATGTATTGCTGATGCAGCAAGGAGCCTTTCTGAAAATGGGTGTTAATGTCTTATTAAACGTGGTGCTAAGTATCTCAGCGGCTTGGATAGGTTTCCAGTTGTTGATGAGAAGTTAACGAAATTACAATTTCATCTTGGTTAATGGATAGTCTTTCCCTATAATCGTGACTCAACTTGTCGGAGTGCCATAAGGCTGAGACCGTATTTTCGGGATCCGTTGAACCTGATCAGGCTAATACCTGCGAAGGGAACAAGAGAATATAACCTGCTGGTGATCTATCTAGCGTTATATCTTTAAGATTAAAATTCCATTTTGATCAACTCTTGTGCATTAATCCGTCAAGCATTTATCCCTAGTACAAAAAGGAAGATGCTATGTCGAGTCGCAAACAAGCGAGACTGGAAGCCAAACAATTCATTGACACATTGTCTGTCGAACCCTACCCAAATTCCTCTAAAACCTATATTACTGGTTCACGTTCGGATATCCGCGTGCCAATGCGTGAGATTAAACTAGCTGACAGCTTGGTCGGGGGCACAAAGTCCTCACCGATTTATCAACCGAATGAATCTATATGCGTTTATGACACTTCAGGTGTCTATACCGACCCATCTCATACTATCGACTTATATCAAGGTTTGCCTAAATTAAGGGAAAAATGGATCGCTGAGCGGGATGATACCGAGTGGCTTGATGAGGTCAGTTCTGCTTACACTAAAGAACGTTTATCTGATGATACATTGGACGAACTACGTTATGGGAACTTGCCAGCCATACGCCGAGCAAAGAAAGGGAAGTGCGTTACTCAACTTCATTATGCGCGGCAAGGTGTTATCACACCCGAAATGGAATACATTGCCATTCGCGAAAATACGCGACGGGGAGAGTGTATGGATGCACAGCTGAGCCAGCAACATGCAGGGATTCATTTGGGGGCTAATCTACCAAAGCGAATAACTCCTGAGTTTGTGCGTCGTGAAGTTGCCGAAGGACGAGCCATTATCCCGTCGAATATTAACCATCCGGAATCAGAGCCGATGATCATTGGTCGTAATTTTCTCGTCAAAGTGAATGCGAATATCGGTAACTCATCCGTCTCTTCATCAATTGAAGAAGAGGTTGAAAAATTGGTATGGGCAACCCGCTGGGGTGGGGATACCGTGATGGATCTCTCTACTGGGCGCAATATTCACGAAACTCGAGAATGGATTTTGCGTAATAGTCCCGTACCGATTGGCACTGTGCCCATGTATCAAGCATTGGAAAAAGTAAATGGTATTGCGGAGGATTTATCATGGGAAGTAATGCGCGATACCTTACTCGAGCAAGCGGAGCAAGGTGTTGATTACTTTACAATTCATGCTGGTTTATTGCTTCGTTATGTGCCAATGACCGCGAAACGTGTTACGGGCATCGTTTCGCGTGGCGGCTCTATTATCGCTAAATGGTGTTTAGCCCATCATACTGAGAGTTTTCTTTACACTCATTTCCGTGAAATTTGTGAAATTTGCGCCAAGTATGACGTCGCCCTTTCCTTAGGGGATGGACTACGGCCAGGATCCATTGCCGATGCTAACGATGAAGCACAATTTGCAGAGCTGCGCACTTTAGGTGAGTTGACCAAAATAGCGTGGGAATATGATGTACAGGTCATTATTGAAGGCCCTGGCCATATCCCCATGCATTTGATTAAAGAGAATATGGATGAACAATTAAAGCATTGCCATGAAGCGCCATTCTATACTTTGGGCCCATTAACTACCGATATTGCTCCGGGATATGATCACATCACTTCCGGTATTGGTGCTGCGATGATTGGCTGGTATGGCTGCGCGATGCTTTGCTATGTAACACCGAAAGAGCACCTTGGTTTACCAAACAAAGAAGATGTTAAAACGGGTTTAATTACTTATAAATTGGCAGCACATGCTGCAGACCTTGCGAAAGGGCACCCGGGAGCACAAGTGCGCGATAATGCGTTATCGAAAGCACGTTTTGAGTTTCGTTGGGAAGACCAATTCAATCTTGCATTAGACCCAGTTACGGCGCGTGCTTTTCACGATGAAACTCTTCCGCAAGAGTCTGGTAAAGTTGCGCATTTTTGCTCTATGTGCGGGCCGAAATTCTGCTCGATGAAAATCTCTCAAGAGGTTCGAGAGTATGCGCTAGATACCAAGCAAGTTGCTGCTGATGCGCTCATTTCCGTTACGCTGCTAGATGACCCGTTACAAGGCATGAGACAGAAATCACAAGAGTTTAAAGCCTCAGGATCAGAGCTTTATCATCCTGCTGTTACTCAACGGTCAGTCGTTAGCGAGGAGTAATTAGATGATTCAATTACTTATCCCCCGTGATGACATTGCGTTGACTGCTCAAGTACAACAGGTTTTGCTATTGGCCAAGCATCATGGTTTTGATATCGATGATATTTTTTTGGGTGCCAGCCCAACTTTATATTGTCAATTAGTAACGCCTTCATACTCATCTTTGATTGGCAGCGATTGCTTAGCCTCGTGCGAAGATGCGCTAAGTGTTTTAACTGATAAGCCCAATTTATTCTTGCAATACCAAGTCAATTTTTGCGCTCAAATGCCATTTGAGCACTCCCAGAAACGAGAAACTGGTTTGGTCAAGATAGGGCTTACAGCTGCTGACTCACACGACTATGTTGATGAGTGGTATCACGGAGAAGAGCTGCGTCGTATAAGATATTCTACGAATGCTCATGTTGCTGATGCAAAGAGTGAGCACTTTGCTTGGGTTCTATCATTGTTGTGTCTCGACTTTCCACTAGAGGATGCTTTAGTGGTTGCTCGCGCGGCAATGAGTGTTTCACGTGAAACATGGCCAACGGATAGCCGATATTTTCCTCAGCTACAACATTCAGTAGCTGGCATCTTTGCTGACGATAAACAAAATCATATCTGTTTTCCAAAGATAGACAAAAATATTGGCCTTTACCCTGTTGTGGATAGCGCTGAGTGGGTCGAGCGGTTATTGAAGTTTGATGTAAAGACAATCCAACTGCGAATAAAAGATTCAACACATCCTGATCTCGAATCACAAATTATCGCCGCTATTGAGCTTGGACAAGCCTATCAAGCACAGGTTTTTATTAATGATCATTGGCAGCTTGCGATAAAGCATGGTGCTTTTGGCATTCATCTTGGACAAGAAGATCTCACCAATGCAGATTTAGCACAAATTGCTCAAGCTGGGATCTGTTTAGGTATTTCAACTCACGGCTATTATGAGATTCTGAACATCGCTTCACTAAATCTCAGCTATATCGCTTTGGGTCACATATTCCCAACCACCACCAAAATTATGTCCTCTAAGCCACAGGGGCTTGTTAGGTTGAAACTTTACCAGCAGCTAATTGAGAGTTTAAGTTGTGCCGCCAACTCAGATGAAGTTGTAAGTGCAAAAATACCCACAGTTGCAATTGGCGGAATTAACCTAGAGAACGCATTGCAAGTTTGGCAGTGCGATGTATCAGGCTTGGCCGTTGTACGTGCAGTGACAGAAGCAAAATCACCTCAGTTGGTCATTGATAGTTTCAATCGAATCATACAAAACCGATTACCAAGTAGTGCTGAGGAGGTATGTGATTATGCTTTCTGATGCGCAATTTATCCGTTATCAAAGGCAACTTGCGCTCCCTGAAATAGGTGAGAATGGACAGCAATCTTTACTTGATAGCCGAGTGCTGGTTATTGGTTGTGGTGGTTTAGGGTCTGCGGCTGTTTTGTATTTGGCGAGTGCTGGTATTGGACAACTGGTAATAGTGGATGATGACCGAGTTGAAAGCAGCAACTTACCTCGGCAGGTGATCTACCGAGAGAGGCAAATTGGTCAAACCAAAGTCGATGCGATGGCAGAGCAAATTAAAGCCATCAACCTTGATTGCAGAGTAAGAGCGATATCTAAACGCCTTATTGGTACTCAGCTCGAACTGGAAGTGCTTAATGCTGATGTCGTTCTTGACTGCACGGATAACATCCACAGTCGTCAGCAAATTAACCAGTTGTGCCGCAAACTAATTAAGCCATTGATTTCAGGTTCGGCTATTGGATGGAAGGGGCAAGTCATTGCTTTTGATCAACTGCCGTTGTCACCTTGTTATCACTGTTTAGTGCCTGATAGCGAACTGCCTGCCGCGCAGCGTTGTAATGAATTCGGTATTCTGGGGCCTGTCGTCGGAATCATCGGAACCCTGCAAGCTTTACAAGCCATCATGATATTGACTCGACAGACGATGCGTAATGCTAACCAACTGACACTGTTTGATGCTCATTTGTTTCAATTCCAAACCTTAAATGTTGTTAAAGATCCTCAGTGCGAGGTGTGTGGGTATCCACAGACTGATCAGATGAAGGGAGAAGCCACATGTCAGATATAACCATCAAGATTAATCAGCAGTTTCATCAAGTTTCAGCGGGAACCAGTATTGCGGATCTCACCAAACTGCTTTCTATCGCTATTACCGGTTGCGTGTTTGCCCTGAATCAGAGCGTAGTGCCGTGTAGTGCGTGGTCAACGACCCTATTAAGTGAAGGCGACCAAATATCGCTGTTTCAAGCCATTGCAGGAGGCTAAATGTTAACGATAGCGAATAAACAGTTTGAATCTCGCCTGTTCACTGGTACGGGGAAATTTGCCAACCGAGAGTTAATGACAAAAGCTATTGCCATATCTGGTTCACAAATGGCGACAATGGCATTAAAGCGAGTCGATCTTAATCAACTAAATGATGATATTTTAGCGCCACTTATCGAGTCAGGCGTCCATCTTTTACCCAACACATCGGGTGCGAAAAATGCGAAGGATGCGATTTTTGCAGCCCATTTAGCGCGTGAAGCGTTATCGACATCTTGGCTGAAGCTAGAAATTCATCCCGATCCTAAGTATCTGATGCCTGACCCTATCGAAACGTTAAAGGCAGCGGAACAATTAGTGAAAGATGGATTTATCGTATTACCTTATTGCCATGCTGACCCCGTGTTGTGTAAGCGTTTAGAGGAGGTGGGGTGCGCGGCCGTAATGCCATTAGGTGCGCCAATTGGATCGAATAAGGGGCTGCTCTCACGAGATTTTTTAGAAATCATCATCAACCAAGCTCGTGTCCCCGTGATTATTGATGCCGGTATTGGCGCGCCATCGCATGCGGCTTTTGCGATGGAATTGGGCGCGGATGCAGTCTTAGTTAACACCGCAATTGCGGCCGCGCGCGATCCGATACAAATGGCGTTGGCATTTAAGTTGGCGGTGGAGTCGGGTCGAATGGCTTATGAGGCTGGGCTTGCAACTCAGGTTCATCATGCTATCGCATCCAGCCCTCTAACTGCATTTTTGGATCAATAGCGATGAGCTTTTTAGAACGTTTCAAACAACTCGATTGGGACGATATTGCGTTATCAATCCGTTCCAAAACAGCGTCAGATGTCGAGCGAGCATTGCATAAAGAGAAGCGCGATTTGGAGGATTTTAAGGCATTAATCTCTCCTGCTGCTGAGCCTTATATCGAGCAGTTAGCGCAACTTTCTTACTCACTGACGAGGCAACGCTTTGGCAATACTCTTTCTTTTTATATCCCGCTTTATCTTTCAAATTTGTGTGCCAATGCGTGCACTTATTGTGGATTTTCGATGGAGAATCGCATCAAGCGGCGTACATTAAGTTTGCATGAAGTTGAACGTGAATTAGCGGTTATCAAGCAGATGCAGTTTGATAATGTGTTGCTGGTAACCGGTGAGCATGAAACCAAAGTAGGCATGAACTATTTCCGGCAGATACTGCCGTTGATAAAGCGTCAAGTCAGCTATGTTGCTATGGAGGTTCAACCGCTTCAGCAAGCGCACTATGCGGAGCTAAAGAGCTTAGGTTTAGATGCGGTAATGGTATATCAAGAGACTTATCATCCATCGACTTACGCTTTACATCATTTGCGAGGCAACAAAATGGATTTTAACTTTCGCCTTGAAACACCGGACCGACTTGCCCGGGCGGGGATTGATAAGATTGGTCTTGGCGCTTTGATTGGCTTGGAAGATTGGCGGGCCGATTGTTTTTACGTGGCCGCTCACCTGGATTATCTTGAAAAGAGATATTGGAAGACGCGCTATTCAATTTCGTTTCCTCGCTTGCGACCTTGTGAAGGTGGGCTGCAACCTAAATCGGTTATGTCTGACAAGCAACTGGTTCAGCTCATCTGTGCATTTCGCTTGCTCAATTCAGAAGTGGAACTCTCGCTTTCTACCCGCGAATCGGCGCACTTTAGGGATAAGCTCATTCCACTGGGGATCACCAGCATATCGGCGGGATCAAAAACACAGCCTGGAGGTTATGCAATGCAAGAGGCCGAGCTTGAGCAATTTGTGATTAGCGATGAACGTACAGCCGCACAAGTTGCCGCCGCTGTTAAAGGGCAAGGCTTTGAAGTTGTGTGGCGAGATTGGCATGCTGCCTATTCTGGATGAGGTCATGGCTTGCACGTTTCACGTGAAACATATGGATGCATTCATTAAAGTATGGTGATTTGGCTAATAAGGTGAATTCGAGTTAAGAGAATCATAAGTTAAAGTAAAGGCGACCCGAGGTCGCCTTTCATCTTTCTAGGTTAAGTTACTACACAGAGACTACCTACAGCGCATTTGTTTTATCATGTTGAAGTTTAATCATGCTCAATAGGCAGTGTCGCTTGGCGCAACCACGCTTTGTTATCACCCTCAACGAGTGGGCTAACTTGATCCCATACTTTTTGATGGTAGTCATTTAACCATGTGAGCTCTGGTCGAGTTAACATATTGATGTTGATCGCGCGCTTATCAATCGGGCAACGCGTGAGAGACTCAAACCCCAACACAGAGAAATCACCTTGTGTTTCAACTTCGACTACCAGTTCTAAGTTTTCTATACGAATGCCAAACGCATCGGCACGGTAATAACCGGGCTCGTTCGACAGTACCATACCCGGAAGCAGTGCGACGTTGTTGAAAACTTTGCTGATGCGTTGTGGCCCTTCATGGACACTCAAAAAGTGGCCGACTCCATGACCAGTGCCATGATCATAATCGAAGCCATTAGCCCATAGGTGCTGACGGGCAAGTACATCAAGCTGATGACCACAGGTACCTTTTGGAAAGCGTGCTCTGGCTAATGCAATATGACCTTTCAGCACTAAAGTGAACTGTTTTTTCATCTCTTCACTGGGGTTACCAATGGCAATGGTACGCGTAATATCAGTCGTACCATCACAATATTGGCCGCCAGAATCGACAAGATAAAGTGAGTCTTGAGCTAATTGTCCTGGTTTTACTTGGTTGATGTGGTTGTAATGGCACATAGCTGCATTACTGCCTGCCGCTGAAATAGTATCAAAACTAAGATCGGCTAGAGTTGGGTCTTCCTCTCTAAATGCTTGTAAGCGGTCAGATAAATAACCTTCGTCGTGCAGTCTTTGGCTGGTCACTTCATTATCCAACCAAGCAAGAAATTTCGTCATCGCCACACCATCACGCACGTGGCACGCTTTCATTCCAGAGACTTCGGTTGCATTTTTTGCAGCTTTTAGCAGTAAGCACGGATCAGCGTCATTAATGATTTCAGCAGCGGAATTTTGTAAAGTCAGCGTAAACCATGCATTACTGGTAGCAGGATCGATCATCACCTTTTTACCTGCGAGTAAGTTAAGCTGCTTTTCTAATTGATCTGGATGGTGAACGCGAACGCCGCCACCGACATGCTTGTCAAATTCCGCAGGAAGACGAGCAGGGTCAAGGAAGAAATCGACGTTGGAGTCAGCATAAATAATGGCATGGGAAAGTAATACTGGTAATCGGGAAACATCAAGGCCACGGATATTTAGCAGCCAGCAGATGGAATCAAGTTCTGTCAGTACCGCCGCATCAATCTTTTTCTTACTCAGCTGATGAGCTATTTGCTCACGCTTATAATGGCTACTGATACCGACGAGTTCATTACCCATCAAGCGCACTGCTGAAATTGCAGCGCTAGGACGGTCCTTCCATAATTCATCGATTGGGTTACTGCCGACGGCAATAAGCTGTAACTCATCAGACAATTTTGCCTGTGCTGCTTTAAGCCAGCTTGCTCGATGCATGCGCGGATCAAATCCCACTTTACTACCTGAGACCAATGCGCTTTGGAGCCAATCGAGAACGGGCTCTTCAATCAAGTGACGGTACTCAAAGGTTGCCTCTGGCACTTGTTTACGAACTTGCACGGTATAGCGGCCATCCACAAAAATAGCCGCGCTATCGTGGGTGACCACAGCCGCGCCTGCCGAGCCAGTAAAACCAGTTAACCAATGCAGGCGTTCGTTGTGTTGCGGTACATATTCCCCGAGATATTCATCTTCGTGTGGAATGATGATGGCATCAAGCCCTTGTTGTGTGAGCCAGCCACGTAAGGCTGATACGCGTTGTGCGATTGAATCATGCATCTGTGTTATATCCTTTCTCATAACCGTCCGTTGTAGGTGTAGGGAACTGTGCAAATCCATAGCAAACCCTGACTTTATTATTGTGTCTATGGGGTTGTGGCGATGGGGACGAGCTTCAATAAGCTACTCTTTTTATCGAACTGGCGCAAACCGCAGCTTCATCTGAGATGCAGTGTTTTGGTTTGGATCATCTGCCTTAACCAGCTCAATGCGGGGTCACTTTCTCTGTCTCTGTGCCAAAATAACGTATAAGCCATAGGTGGAAATTCCATCGGTAATGGCAAAACGACGAGATCCATCTGCTTGGCTACTAGGTGGGTGAAGTGGCTCGGCGCGGTAAAGATAAAATCAGTATAAGTACAAAGGCTGGCGGCACTATTAAAATCCGGTACTGTAATTGCGATGTCCCTTTCTCGGCCGATATCCGCCAAGCGATAGTCGAGTAGCCAGCGATCATTACCATCACAGCGTACTTGTACGTGACGTAGCGACAAATAGCGCTCTAACGTCCAATTATCTCGCAATGCTGGGTGGTCTTTACGTACCACGCACATTTGGCTATCTCGATAGATCTCTTGCTCACAGATATCACTGGGTGGCAGCATCGTTAATTTGGCATCGTTGATATCAATGTCCTTGCCGGTAATGCCTAAATCCAACTCACCAAGCTGCAATTTCTTAAAGGTTTGATCGTTCCATGAGTGAGTGTTGATGTTGAGATTTGGACCTTGGCTGAAAATAGCGGGCAAAAAATGAGGGAGAATTAATGGGTAGACGCTTTCTACTGCCGCAATATGAAAACGGTATTCACTGCTTTGTGGTGAAAATTGTTGTGGTTGAGTGAGTAGCTCGAGCTGATTGATGAGAGTGTCGAGTTTGGGTTTGAGATAGAGCGCCTGCGGCGTTGCCTTTAAGCCATGTGAATTACGAATAAACAACGGGTCATTAAACTGCTGACGAAGCTTGGCAAGCGATTTACTGACGGCAGATTGACTCAAACAGAGGCGATGGGCGGCGCGCGTTACGTTCAGTTCTTCTAGCAGTACGGACAGACAAACAAGCAAATTAAGATCGATTCTGGCTAATTTTTCTATATTCATCTGTATTTCCATTTGGGAATAATTGTGATGAGTATAAGCCATTTCTATTCATATCATCATTGCTCTATTATAGCCGAGTTGTAAAAGTGTGTTCTTTCTCATTACTGGAGTGTTTCGTGAAGCAAATAACCTCTGACGCGCATAGTAAGCGTCAATTGGCATTACTGATTTTGTTGGTTCTGTTTAGCCCGTTAGCGATTGATATTTATCTACCAGCTTTACCGCAAATTTCTCAAACGTTTCACGTGGAACACGCTTATGCACAAGATACGATTACTTGGTTTCTGTTTGCTATGGGAGTCGGTCAACTCTTTGCTGGCCCGCTAGCGGACAAACTCGGTCGTCGAACTGTTGCATTAGGAGGGATCAGTATTTATGCATTGAGTGCTTGCTTGGCGTGGGCCGCTCAAAGTATTGAATGGATGCTGATGGCTCGGCTACTACAAGGCTTCGGTGCGTGCGCGACATCGGTAGCGGCTTTTGCAACAGTTCGCGATATTTTTGGCCCACAACGTAGCGGCAAAATGATCAGCTACTTAAATGGTGCAATCTGTTTTATTCCTGCATTAGCGCCAATCCTTGGTAGTTGGTTAACTCAGCAATTTGGCTGGCGCAGTAACTTCAGCTTTATGGCTGGTTTTGCCGTGGTCGCGGGTTTAATGATGGTGATTGGTATGAAAGAAACCAACCCGCAAGCCACCGAACAGCAAGCGTTCTTTAAGTTATCGCGTTACTGGTCCGTATTGAAAACACCATCTTTTCTCTTCCATGCTTCATTATGTATGTTAGCGATGGCGGTTATTTTAGCCTATGTAACTTCTGCCCCAGTGGTATTGATGGAAGGTTATGGATTAACCATGAATGAATTTACTTTCTGGTTTGGACTCAATGCCATCATTAATATCGTTGCCTGCCTAAGTGCGCCGAAATTTATGGATAGGTTTGGTACCCATATGGCGCTGGTGGTTGGAATTGGCACGTTATTGGTTGCGGGGACTACCATGGTCGCGCTGGCACAACAGAAAACGGCGATTGCCTTTATGCTGCCCATTTTTATGTCATCAATCGGTTTTGCTTGGATTCTGGGAGCGGCCGCAGGAAAAGCACTGGCGCCATTTGGTGACCGTGCGGGAACCGCCGCAGCACTGCTTGGTTTGTTTCAGATGAGTGGTGCAGGCCTGTTAGTTGGCACCATGCAGCGTGTTGGGTTAGAACCTCAGATATTAATTGCACTGCAAATGTGGCTGATTGCGCCAGCGTTGTTTATCCTGTTTTCTAAAGCAGGGCGTTATTGGCATCAATTAGTGGTGAATTAATAAATTGTCACCTGCTGTTTTATATTCTTTTTAACGGGTGTATATTTAGTCACTTAATTATTTCAATTGCACTTTGGAAACGAAACAACAATGTCAATGACAACCTATGAAATGGCTCGAATTTGGGAACAACTCGACGAGTCTCCAGAAAAGGTCATGTTCGGAAAATTGCTGAATGAATTAGGCAACCAAAGTAGTGAGCGTATTCGCAGTGCCGCCAAACAAGTACCATTACCAGTTCTGCGTGATTTAGTCTTTCAGTTTCAACAAGTGATTGAAGCGCGTAAAGGCGAGCAAGTCGAAATCATGGCGAAGGAATTGGCAAAGCAGGGTATTTCGGCTGAAGAGCTTTTAACTTATCTGAACAAATAATTTATTATCAGTACCGATGCCATAGCCCGGAATTTAGTTTCGGGCTTTTTATTGCGTGGTGTTTGCAGCTTTGGTGATTAAGGATTCACATTTCGGTTAATCGGGTTCTGCAAGGAAATAAGCGTCTCTGTGGATTGCACTTCATCAATTGCCTGTAATTTGTCGATCAGCACAAATTGTAATTCCTCAATCGAGCGGCACATTAACTTCACAAAAATATTATAGGCTCCTGTGGTGTAATAGGCTTCCACCACTTCATCCAGCGCATTGAGTTTGGCGAGCGCCGAATGGTAGTCTCGCGCGGCATTGAGATTGATACCGATAAAACAACACACGTCATAACCCAATTTTTTGGTATTGACGATCACTTCCGTACCCTGAATGATATCGGCCGATTTCATCTTTTCAATGCGAACATGGATAGTGGCAGGACTAACGTTGAACTGCTTGGCCATTTCTGCGTAGGGCGTACGTGCATCGTCCATTAAAATTTTTAAAATGGCGCGGTCGAGTTCGTCCAGTTTAGCGGTAGTGGCTTGCATCACAGCATCCTTATCATTGAAATGGTTCGCTCAGTTTATCACTGGTCGTTGTTTCTCGTAAGCCGCCATTTAAGAAAAGCGATAAGCTTTAGTCACGTCGGTGAAAATTGGGTAAACTCAAGCCTCCTCATTATTTCCTTTGTTTCGGAGTTAACTTGCAGCTACAACTGATTTGCGAAGTTCCTGCTCAGCAAGCACATTTGGATACATTAGCCGCGCGTTGGGGATTAAAACCATGCGCTGAGAGCCCATTTGCCTTGGTATTAACTCAGTATCGTCTTGAGTTGCGTAAACTGGATGAGCCTAAACTCGGCGCTATTTATGTCGATTTAGTCACGGGAGCGGTTGCTCACCGACGTAAATTTGGTGGCGGTAAAGGTCAGTCGATAGCCAAAGCTGCTGGACTAAACAAAGGAGCGACACCGACCGTGTTAGATGCAACGGCCGGGTTAGGTCGTGATGCTTTTGTATTGGCCTCGCTTGGTTGTAAAGTGCAAATGGTTGAGCGACATCCCGTTGTGGCCGCGCTGCTCGATGATGGTTTAGAGCGTGCCAAGCAAGATGCGGAGATTGGTGGCTGGGTAAGCGAGCGAATGTCGTTACTTCACGCTTCGAGTCATGATGCGCTCGAAAAACTTGCGCAAGATGAAGATTTTGTAAAGCCAGATGTGGTGTATCTTGACCCCATGTACCCGCACCCGGAAAGTAAAAAACAAACGGCTTTGGTAAAAAAGGAGATGCGCGTCTTTCAATCGCTGGTGGGCGCTGACTTGGATGCTGATGCATTATTAAACCCAGCCTTGAGTTTGGCGACCAAACGCGTGGTGGTGAAGCGTCCTGACTATGCCGATTGGTTAGACAAACAAAAGCCGAGTATGGCGATTGAAACCAAGAAAAATCGTTTTGATGTGTATGTGAAAGCGGCGATGATCTAACGCATTCAATACGTTAGCTTTGGCGAGAAAATCTCGTGGCCCATAGATGTAATTTAGTGCTTGCTTAATCGTGTTTGGAATTGTATATCTAACTAATAATTATTCCTATTCGTGATCGAGGCGTACATGAATAAGCGTTTATGCAAATTGAACCGACACGATATTACTAGCCAGCTTGGGGATATCCATCAGATTGTGGCTGCGCCAAAATTTCTTTGTCGCTCATGTGCTCGCTCATCATCGGATAAAAACACGCTGTGTAAGCCTGCTGTTATCCCGAGTGCATCGACAAAGCTTGTTTCGGAAGGGAAGAAACAACGGCGTTCTGGTACGTCAAATGGCATGACGGACAAAGGTAAAAAGGCCGCCAAGCGTTCGGAAAAACAGAGCAAGAAAGCGTTAAAAAAACAGAAAAAAGTACTGAATAAGTTAGAAAAAGTGCTGAAACAGCAGCAAAAACTGTTAAAGAAACACCCGACATTACAAGTAAAGTTTGCCGATGTGAATCAACGAATTTCTGCGGTTAGTGAACGTTCACTACAACGGCAGATTCACTAAAAACAGATAGTTTACTAAAAATAGATGGTTTACTGAAAACAGATGGTGAGTTAAACCGAGCCACGTTAAGCCTATTTTTCAACAACAAAGCCCGCGATGATTGCGGGCTTTGTTGTTTTTAACGCTCAACCTGATTCAGTGAGTACGGCTGGCAGCGACTTTGCGCTTTACCCAAGTTTCATTGACCCACAGTGAGAACAAAATGATCACGCCGCCAATTGCAAGGCGGATTAAATCTACGTCGCGATTCCAAATCAGAATGTTCACCACTAATCCGGCGGGAACCAGCGCATTATTCATAATCGCTAATGCGCCTGCATTGACTAAACAGGCTCCTTTGTTCCACACGAAGTAACCAAGCCCAGAAGCAATTACCCCTAAGTAGATCAAAATACCCCATTGCAAAGAGGTAGTGGGCAGTTTTTCACTATTGCCAAACAGTAAAAATGCCACGCTTGCCACCACCAATGCACCTAAGTAGAAATAACCGAATACGCTGTGTTGCGCTAAAGTGATGGTCTCTTTTTCCATGACGTATTTATAAGCCACTTGGCCGATAGCAAAACAGAGGTTAGCCCCTTGCACCACCAAAAAACCCAGCAAAAAGTGCTCGTTTATTGCTGCAAATTTAATAAAAACGGCACCGATTACGGCAATGGCCGCCGTCACTAAGTACCACGGAGAAAAGCGGCCTTTCAGTAGATCGTAGATCAGCGTGACGTAGATAGGTGTAAACACCGTAAACAGCAAAACTTCAGGAACCGATAGCAGTAAAAATGATTGATAGTAGAAACAGTACATCAGGCCCAGTTGAATTCCACCAATGGTCATCAACTTAGCGATCAACGGAGCGGGAACGGTTTTAAACCTGATCAAAGGCAGAAATACTAAGCTCGCTAATGCAACGCGCATCCAAACCGCGAACCAAGAATCAACTTGACCGGCGAGATAAACGCCGATCAAGCTAAATGAAAATGCCCAAAGTAGGGTGACTGCAGAGAGATAGGCCATAACAAACAACACTGAACAGTAAATAACCCGCAGTCTAACCGAGTTTTGGCTTGTCGTCAGTCGTGAAGTGGTATTACAAGCATGTCGACTGGCGAACAGTTAATCAGTTGCCGAGTGGATGAGAGTAACTTGCTCCAAAAATCTTGATGATGACCGCAGACCACCAAATCAACACTGAATTCAGCGATGGTTTCGCAGAGCTCATTACTGAGGTCGCCGCTGCCTACTAGTGTATGGCGGATAGGGTATTGCGCGTGTTCCGCTAAGGCTTGCAGCTGCTTTTGTGACGCTTCCATCGCGTGATGTTGAGTTTCTGCTAAATTGATATCAATGAGTCCGGTATACAGCTCGGCATAGTTGACATCAATGTGAATGAAAGAAACGTCAGCATCGAGTGGTTTTGCCAGTGCAACAGCTTTGTCGACTAAGAGTTTACTGTCTTCTGAAAGATCAATGGCAACCAAAATATGTTGATAACTCATTGTATTATCTCCTGATGGGGTACTAATTAAAGATTAGCACTGAGGCCGAGAGTTTTTTGTCGTCGTGATCTCATATCCGCATACCTGGCTCAAAGTGTTATGGTGAGGTTCATGGTATAGTCAATTCAAATCGTTACATAAACTAGGAGTCGACATGTTGTCACAAGCTATGGTTGAAAAACTGAATGAACAAATTAATCTGGAATTTTTTTCATCCAATCTATACTTACAAATGAGTGCTTGGTGTGAAGATAAAGGATTTGAAGGTGCTGCCGAGTTTTTACGCGCTCATGCCGTAGAAGAAATGCAGCACATGCAGCGTTTATTCACCTACGTGAGTGAAACGGGTGCACTGCCTATCCTTGGTGCGATCGCAGCGCCAAAACATAAGTTTACGAGCCTTGGTGAAGTGTTTCGCGAAACTTATCAACATGAGCAGATGATTACTCAGCAGATTAATAAACTCGCTCATGCGGCGTTCACATCTCAAGACTACTCAACGTTTAACTTCCTTCAGTGGTACGTTGCGGAGCAACATGAAGAAGAGAAGTTGTTTAAAGGGATTTTAGATAAGCTAGAGCTTGTGGGTGATGATGGTAAGGCGCTGTTCTTCATCGACAAAGACCTAGCCGCAATGGCAAAAGCCGGCTCATCTTCTGTAATGGATACCCAAGCTGTGTAATCGCAGCAGAAAGAGTATGAAGCGATCGTCTTTTTCTTTGGGTTCTATGCAAAGGTGTAGGGAGGAAAAGATGATCACTGGGGATACAATTTTATTTGCGCTAATGCTGGTCACTGGGGTTAACCTAGTCAGGTATCTTACGGCGCTACGCTCACTTATTTACATCATGCGTGAAGCTCATCCATTGCTTTATCAACAAGTGGATGGCGGTGGCTTTTTTACCACTCACGGTAATGTCACCAAGCAGGTTCGTCTTTTCCATTATTTGAAAGGTAAAGAGTATCACCATCACCACGATCCCCTATTTACGGGCAAGTGTGATCGCGTTAGAGCGCTGTTTATCTTGTCGATGTCATTGCTGGCGGTGACAACCTTCGCGGCTTGTATCGTATAATTGAGCCAGTCATTGTATTGATTAAAGGAGCTATCGTGCTCCTTTTTTATCGTCTGTATAAAGTCATCGACTTATTTCTTCACTATTATGCATCTTCATTGTGCGGCGACTATTATTAGCAAGAGCAATCGAAAGGAGAAAAATAATGGATGAAAAAGCACTGCTCGCACGTTTGAATGAGTTACCTCGTATTCAACAAGTATTACAAGAACTACTCGAAATGGTTAATAAGGAAGAGGTCGATTTTGGTGCGCTCACAAAAAAAATTGCCATGGAACAAGTGTTGAGTGCGCGGCTGCTTCGCCTTGCAAATTCGGCACATTTTGGCGGAAGCCGCACAGTGGCCTCTATCAATGATGCGGTGATTCGTGTCGGAAGTGGCTCGGTGAGAACTATGGTGGTGGCATCGGTATTATCCAGTGCTTTTCCTAAAATTGACACCTTGGATCTGCAGCAATATTGGTCCGATACCTTTGAAATTGCCATTATCGCCAGCAAACTGGGGGCCGCTTGTAAACTCGATGCTAATAGCGTCTTTACTACCGGAATATTGCACAACATTGGCCAATTGATGATCCACACATTAGCGCCGCAAGAAGCGTTGAAAATTCGCCTTTGTGTTGATGCTGGTGAAGTTGAACTAGAAGCACAACAGCAAATCATCCATACCGATGCGAATGTACTGGGGGCGAAGCTAGCCAAAGCTTGGAAGTTTCCTGATGAGATGGTCGATGCGATCGCCTACTCTGCGCAGCCAGAAAAAGCGCAGCTTTCACCAAAACTTGCCCGTGTATTGCATTTTGCCCGTGATATCCACCATCAATGGGACATCCTGACCGAAAAAGAAAAACGCTTATTTCTGGCTGAGCACCCAGATGCTCGTGTACTGGCAATATCTGCCACATTTGCTGAAACAATTGACGCCGTTCGCGGAAAAGGGCGCGAGCTTGCCGAGCAGCTCGTCTAATACCGTCGCTGGTGGATTAACCTTGTCTTCACTCAATTAGTCGTTAAAATGTCCCCCATTGATAAGGATGTACGCTACTAGCGCTGCATCCTTTTTGTTTGTCATTAGGTGCGTATGCGTCTAGTTAAATGAAGGTGAAAGCATGAGTCAGTCGTTTGATGTTGTCGTTATTGGTGCTGGCGCCGCCGGGCTAATGTGCGCCGCGCAAGCTGGCCTGCGCGGGCGCAGCGTATGCGTTCTCGATCATGCCAAAAAGCCTGGCCGTAAAATTTTGATCTCAGGTGGCGGTCGCTGTAATTTCACCAATTATGAACTATCGGCCGCTAACTACTTATGCCGCAATCCCCATTTCGTTAAATCAGCGTTATCGCAGTACAGCCAGTGGGACTTTATCTCGCTGGTCAGTAAATACAATATTGCGTTTGAAGAGCGCGATCATGGCCAGCTCTTTTGCCTTGATTCGGCGAAGGACATCGTCAATATGTTGCTAAAAGAGTGCGATTTACCGACGGTCAAGCAGCGTTATCAAGTCGAGATTCAATCGATAGATAAGGTGCCAAACGGCTTTCAGCTCACCACCAATGACGGGCCGATCGAGTGCCAGTCACTGGTGGTCGCAACGGGTGGCTTGTCGATGCCCAAGCTTGGTGCGACTCCTTTTGGTTACAAAATTGCAGAGCAGTTTGGACTGGCGGTGATCCCAACCACGGCCGGGCTCGTGCCTTTTACACTGCATAAACAAGATAAAGAAGATTTCGCCGAACTAGCCGGCATTGCCATTCCAACTGAAATCACTACTGAAGATGGCACAGTGTTTAAAGAAGCACTGCTGTTTACTCATCGTGGTTTATCTGGGCCGGCGGTGTTGCAAATTTCTTCTTACTGGAAAGCGGGGCAGAAGGTCAGTATCAACTTAGTGCCGGAAGTAGACATCGAGCGGCTATTAAATGAATCACGTGAAGCGCACCCGAATCAAAGTGTAAAAAACACACTCGCGAAAGTACTGCCTAAGCGTTTGGTTGAAGTGCTGATTGAGCGCAAAGCTTTTGTCGATAAACCGCTCAAACAGTTAAACCCACACGAAATAACCGCTATCGCACACGACTTACAACATTGGCCGATTCTTCCCAATGGTACTGAAGGTTATCGCACAGCCGAAGTCACATTAGGTGGCGTAGACACCGATTGCCTCTCATCGAAAACCATGGAATGCAAATCGGTTCCGGGCCTCTATTTTATTGGTGAGGTAATGGATGTGACGGGCTGGCTTGGCGGCTATAATTTCCAATGGTGTTGGTCAAGCGGCTATGTCGCCGGACAATGGGTGTAAGCTGTTTCGAGATAAAAAGCCATCCTCAACGATAAATGCCACTGAAGAGCACTGTCAAACCAATGGATAGTTTTTTAGAAAAAAGAAGAGCTGCACAGGTTAGCCCTTCTTTTTTGTTGTGTGGCAATGAGTTGCTTCTAGCTGGATTTATTTTGTTTATAGCGGTCAAAGATAACCGCCGCGAGCAAAATAGTTCCTCGCACTACGTATTGAGAAAAAGGTGACATATTCAGTAGATTCATCGCATTCTCTACCGTACCGAGGATGAGCACACCCGCAATAACGTAAGATACTTTACCTATCCCGCCTTTGAGCGATACCCCACCGAGCACACAAGCAGAGATGACCACTAACTCAAAACCGACGGAAGTCATCGGCTGACCGCTGGTCATACGCGCGGCTAAAATAACCCCAGCGAGCGCAGAGATAAAGCCAGAGATAGTGAAAATGATGATTTTAGTTTTTACGACGTTAACACCCGCTAATGGTGCGGCTTCTTCATTACCGCCAATCGCTAATGTATTGCGCCCATAAACCGTACGATTTAGTAAAAAGGCAAAAATAGCGAAGGTGACTATGGTTAACCAAATTGGCGTTGGGATACCAAGTAAAGAGGAGTTACCTAGGGTGAAGAAATGTTCTTCAGTGATCCCAACCGCCTTACCGTCAGAGATGATATAACCAAGACCACGAGCTATTTGCATCGTTGCGAGAGTCGTTATCAGCGCATTGATCTGCAATTTGGCAATAACGAAGCCATTTAGCAAACCAAAGAGTACACCTGAAAGTAAGCCTGCGCCGATACCCAATACCACACTGCTGGTTGCGTTAATCGCTACCGCCGTGACTACGCCAGAGCAGGCAATAACCGAAGCAATCGAGAGATCTAAATCCCCGCAGGCTAGGCAAAAGAGCATTGCGCACGCAACCATGCCGCTCATGGAAATAGCCAGACCGAGCCCTTTCATATTAATGAATGTAGCAAAATAAGGGACAAATAAACTGCAAAGCAAAAATAGGCCAGCAAAGACCATCAGCATGCCGAACTTATCCCAGATGGAAGAGAACTTAAAAGAGCGAGTCGGGCTCTCGGTATTGTCTATTTTGGTTGAACTCGTTACAGCCATTAGGATATTCCTTTTTACGCAGCGACGTCGTTGCCAATCATGGCAAGACGCAACGCAGATTGTTCGTTAAATTCAGTTCGTGTTAATTCACCAGTTACTTTGCCATCTTTCATAACCAGTAATCGGTCAGCGATACCAAGCACTTCAGGCATGTCACTAGAGACAACTAAGACAGTCACGCCATTTTCTGCCAATTTGAAGATCAACTCGTATATCTCAGACTTAGCGCCAACATCAATGCCGCGCGTCGGCTCATCTAGCAAAATGACGCTCATATCGGTAGATAACCAACGACCAAGGATCACTTTTTGTTGATTGCCACCGGAGAGCTCGCCAATGGGTTGATCTAACGAAGCGGTTTTGACGTTTAATGACAGGTTTTGTTTGAGGGCATTGCTCGACTCCCACTGGAAGTTGATTAACCCGCCAAGCTTTAGATGCCATGGACGAGCGCTAATGTTGGTGTTTTCTTGCACCGATAAAATAGGCACGATACCGTCTGCTTTGCGATCTTCAGGGCATAAGGTAATGCCCGCCCGAATGGCATCTTCAGGTTTAGTAATCCGTATTTTTTGTCCGTGAAGATAAACATCGCCCGCGGTGGCTTTTTCTGCTCCGAAAATCAAACGGGTAAGTTCTGTTCTGCCCGCACCGACCAGACCAAACAAACCTAATATTTCTCCCTGTTTTATTTCTAGCTATAGAGGAGCGGTGAGCCCTCTGCCCATCAGGTTTTTAATCGCTAATCCACTTTGACCAAGAGGACGAGAGCGGTAGTTGTAAATGTCATTGATTTCCCGGCCAACCATTAACTCAACCAAACGGTCATGAGTGAGAGTCGAAAGGTCATAACAGGTTTGCACATGAGTACCATCTTTGAAGATGGTGATTGCATCACACAGAGCGAATATTTCTTCCATACGATGAGAAACGTAAAGAATGATTTTGCCGTCGTCGCGCAATTCGCGGATCACTTTAAATAGGTTTTCAATTTCACGTTGAGACAAGCTGCTGGTTGGTTCGTCAAAAGCGATGATGTGTGCATTGCGACTTAGCGCTTTGGCAATTTCAACCATTTGCCACTGGCCAATAGAAAACTCTTTTAATGGGCGAGAGGGGTCAAAATTTTCCCCCAAGCGCAATAACTGTTTACGTGCGTTGCGATTGAGAGTTTCGGTATCGACTCGGCCATGTTTAGTGGGAAGTTGCCCTAAGAAAATGTTTTCTGCCACGCTGAGTTCAGGAACCAAATTAAGCTCTTGATAAATAATGGCGATACCTTGCTCTAATGCGTCAACCGTTGATTGAAATGTTACTGGATGCCCATCAATGAGCAGCTTGCCGTGGGTGGGTTGATGCAGCCCGCTTAGCGTTTTCAATAGAGTCGATTTCCCGGCCCCATTCTCTCCCATTAAGGCATGAACACTACCGCTGTTAACGCGAAAGCTAATGTCGGTCAGTGCCTTAACACCCGTAAAGTGTTTTGATATTTGGCAAAACTCTAAGCAAGAGTGTGAAGCTGCCATAGTCTGTACTCCTGTTTACTTCGCGAAAGCGGTACGAAGAAGCTGTACCGCTTTTAGCCATTGACGACGAACGCCTTACAGGCCTTTCTTCGCCAGTTCTGCTTCGTAGTTGTCGCGAGTAATTAAGACAACGTCCGTCACTTCAACGAATTTTTGTGGTTCAACACCGTCTTTCACCCATTTATAAAGTGATTCGATGCTTTTGAAGCCGTGTACATCTGGGCTCGGTAAAAGAGAACCATAGAACCCTGTTGGTTTCGATTTAGCTAATTCACTGACAGCATCGACGCCATTAATGCCAACACCAATCACATTACTTGCGTTAAACCCTTGTCCTTCTGTCGCACGAACTCCGCCGAGAACGGTATTGTCGTTCATACCGACGATAAGCCACTGCTTGACCATTGGGTATTGCACCAGTAGCGAGTTTGCTGCATCCAGAGCGCCAGGGATGTCATTTGCTTTGGTTGGTACGCGGTAAATCTGGTTGGATGGGAAACCCGCTTCTTTCAGTGCCTTAATCGAACCATCGACACGACGACGCGCGGTATCCAGCTCGTCTGCGGTTATGGCCATAACGCCCGTTGTTGCGGTATCCCAGCTACGTTTTGTCATCTCTTTGTACAGTTCAGAACCTTGGCGATAACCAATTTCACTGGCAGCCATCATCACCAAAGGCACGTTTGTCATCGGTTCGCCTTTCGCATTAAGGAACTGGTCATCAACCGTGATGACTTTCAAATCGTAGCTTTTTGCTTTAGCCATAATTGCAGGCCCAAGCTTAGGGTCAGGTGTGCAGATGACAAAGCCTTTGGCGCCACTTGCCGCTAGCGTATCGATAGCGTTCAGTGTTTTTTCTCCATCAGGCACCGCCATTTTGATCACTTCAAAGTTATATTGCTTACCTGCTTGCTCAGCAAAATTCCATTCTGTTTGGAACCAAGGCTCTTCAGGTTGTTTTACCAAATAACCTAATTTGAGTTCATCGTTGCTACCGAAAAAGGCATTAGCAGAAATACTGAATAATGCGGTTCCGGTGAGTATTGCGGCAGCGAGTGTGGTTTTTATGCTTTTCATCTTATTTGTCCGTCCACTGGTAGGGTTGTTTCATCTCCATACTTAAGGAAGTTGACGAGCTTTGAAGTGATGAAAATCACAGCAGAAAAATGTAGCGTTTTTGTCCATTCATGTAGCGAGGTAGGGCATGAAGTACCTCTCACTTTTTATGGTTTTATGTGTTTGATTTTATATGTACATCGGCTATTTGGCGTTTTTATGCGCTTTTTTTTCTGGAGAAAAGCTGAAGTGATGATTTTAAAACCATTAGCACAGAATGAGTGTGTCGACTAATTTATCCATATTTTTAGCTATTGGGTTCATGGTGATATTGACGTAAGACCGTTATAAAAATAGGCAGTTAATCGGTCTGATGTGGAGTGACCATGAATAATTTGAATATAGATTCACCTTACGTGATCGGCTTAGATTTTGGCTCTGATTCTGTACGAGCTTTATTGGTGAATGCTCGCAATGGTGAAGAGGTTGCGTCTGGCGTGGCTAACTACCCAAGGTGGGTAAAAGGACAATACAGCGACTCGAACCAATCTCAATTTCGTCATCATCCTCTTGATTATATTGAGTCTCTGACCATTGCTGTCCGAGAAACGTTGGCGCAGGTTTCCACAGAGATCGCACAATCTGTTGTTGGCATTGGCGTGGACAGTACGGGTTCAACTCCAGCCCCTATCGATAAAGAGGGCAATGTGTTGGCGTTGCTTCCTGAGTTTGAGCATAACCCCAACGCCATGTTTATCTTATGGAAAGATCATACTTCCGTGACCAAAGCGGAACGCATTAATGAGCTGGCCCATTCACACACTTTTCCAGACTACACCAAATACATCGGGGGATTGTATTCATCGGAGTGGTTTTGGGCGAAAGCCGCGTGGGTAGCGGAACAAGATGCAGGGCTTGTTCCTTATATCCATAGCTGGGTTGAGTTGTGTGATTGGGTTCCAGCTCTCCTTGCAGGGTGTCAGCATCCTACAAATTTACGCCGCGGTATTTGTGCTGCAGGGCATAAGGCGATGTGGCATGAAAGCTGGGGCGGTTTACCTTCGCAAGATTTTTTATCGGCCATTTCTCCCACGCTCGATGACATGCGAGATCGAATGTTTACTGAGGTATACACCTCAGACCAATTAGCTGGGCATCTGAGTGCGGAGTGGGCGCAGCGGTTAGGCTTACCAGAGGGAATTGCCATTGCCATTGGTGCTTTTGATTGCCATATGGGCGCGGTGGGCGCTGGCGCTGGCGAACATGATTTAGTGAAAGTTATTGGTACGTCAACATGCGATATTTTGATGGTGGATGCACAAAGTATCGGTGATCGAACCATTCATGGAATATGTGGCCAAGTTGCGGGTAGTGCGATGCCAGACTTAATGGCACTGGAGGCTGGGCAATCAGCATTTGGTGATATTTATGCTTGGTACAAACGTGTGATGTTGTGGCCAATCGCACAACTGGCTAAGCAAAACCCACAATTAGGAGTTGATCTGGACGCCGCTGAGGCCTTGTTAATTCCTCAACTTACGGCGGAAGCACAGTCAAAACGTCTGCAACTGGAAACGCCTCTTGCCTTAGATTGGCATAACGGGCGGCGAACGCCTTATGCCAATCAGCGTCTCAAAGGCGCAATTACGGGGCTGAATTTAGGCTCTAGTGCACCAGATATCTTTGCATCACTGGTGGAATCAACGGCTCATGGCGCGAAATCAATCGTCGATTGTTTCGTTGAGCAAGGTGTCGAAGTGAAACGTGTCATCGCCATTGGCGGAATTTCTCAGAAGTCACCATTTGTGATGCAAACCTGTGCCAATGTCATTGGGCGAGAAATCGCCGTTGTTGCTTCAGAGCAGTGTTGTGCATTAGGTGCGGCCATTTTTGCAGCTATTGCGGCCGGGGTTTATAGCGATGCCGAGCAAGCTCAAACTCAAATGGCGAGCCCAATCTGCGATGTTTACTACCCAGATGCTGATACCAAAGGGACCAGCGAATGGCGTTATCATGCTTATCGCCAGTTAGGGCGGCAGATCGAACAATTTTCTGAATTCTTGTTGGCACAGGAGTGTACTGATGAGTGTTAAGACTTCTCTAGGCTTCAATTTAGCAAGCGACCCACAAGCAAAGCAACGTCTGAGTGAGCTTCGGCAGCAAGTATGGCAAGCCAATATGGCGCTACAGACCCACGGTTTAGTTACCTTTACTTGGGGCAATGTATCAGGCATTGACCGCTTAACAGGGTTAGTTGTGATTAAGCCAAGTGGCGTCGAATACGAAGCACTCAATGCCGGCAATATGGTGGTGGTTGATCTGAATGGCTTAGTTGTCGAGGGCGATCTTAAACCCTCTTCTGACACGGCTACCCATTTGGCCTTATATCGCGCTTACCCAGAACTTGGCGGCATTGTGCACACGCATTCTCCTCATGCCACCTCTTGGGCTCAAGCAGGTAAAGCCATTCCAGCATTGGGTACTACTCATGCTGACTATTTCTACGGCAGCATTCCCTGTACTCGCCCCTTGACCAATGCCGAAATCGCAACCGACTACGAACACCATACAGGCAAGGTCATCATTGAAACGATCAGTGGTGGTGAAGTGTTGGCCATTCCTGGGGTTATTGTTAATGAACACGGCCCATTCAGCTGGGGTAAGGATGCTGATCACGCCGTTCATAACTCAGTTGTCATGGAGGTTGTCGCCAAAATGGCACTGCAAACTTTGCAGATCAACCCTCAAGTGACATTCATCAATCAAGCCCTACTGGATAAACATTACTTACGTAAACACGGAGCTAATGCTTATTACGGTCAAAGTAATGTAAAAAATAAATAAGGGATAACAATGAACACGTTTACCAATCAACAAGTGTGGTTTGTCACTGGGTCGCAGCACCTTTACGGACCTCAAGTATTACAAAATGTCGCGCAAAATAGCCAAGAAATTATCCATGGTTTAAATCACTCTCCAGCCATTTCAGTTCCTTTGGTGAACAAAGGTACAGTGAAGACGCCAGATGAGATATTAGAGGTTTGTCGCCAAGCCAATAATGATGATTCATGTATTGGTCTCGTGCTTTGGATGCACACATTCTCGCCTGCAAAAATGTGGATTGCGGGGTTAAGCCAGCTCAATAAGCCGTTCTTGCATCTTCATACTCAATTCAATGCGGCCCTGCCTTGGGATGAAATTGATATGGGCTTTATGAACCTAAATCAAAGTGCCCATGGTTGTCGTGAGTTTGGTTTTATTGGCACGCGACTGGGGATTGATCGAAAAGTAGTCGTGGGGCATTGGGAGAGCCCGATTGTTCACCAACAGGTGGATGATTGGTGCCGTGCAGCGATTGCTATTCATGAAGGGAAGTCGCTTAAAGTAGCGCGTTTTGGCGACAACATGCGTCAAGTCGCGGTGACGGAAGGAAACAAAGTCTCTGCGCAAATTCAATTTGGTTATGAAGTTCATGGCTATGGTTTGGGTGAGCTGAGCGAGAGCGTCAATCAAGTTTCAGACAGTGATGCTAAGGCTTTAATGGATGAATACGCTTCTTGCTACACCATGAGCCCTGAACTTTTCAAAGACAGCGCAAGTATCAATATTCTAACCCAAGAAGCGAAGTTGGAATTGGGTATGCTGCGTTTCTTGGATTCCGTGGGTGCGAAGGCATTCACCAACACCTTTGAAAATTTATCGGGTATTTCGAACCTGCCGGGCTTGGCCACACAACGCTTGATGGAAAAAGGCTTCGGGTACGGCGGTGAGGGGGATTGGAAGACCGCAGCGATGACTCGCATTATGAAAGTGATGGGGCAAGGCCGAGTGGGCGGAACATCGTTCATGGAAGACTACACCTACAACTTTGGTCAGCAAAGCCAAGTGCTCGGCGCTCATATGCTGGAAGTTTGCCCTTCTATTGCTCAAGACAAGCCAAAGATTGAAATTCATCGTCACACTATTGGCTGCAAATGCGATATTGCTCGTATGATGTTCAGCGGAAAAGCGGGGCCTGCGGTAAACGTATCCTTGATTGATCTTGGAAATCGCTTTCGCATGATAGTCAATACGGTCGATACTCAAACTCCACCACAATCGCTACCTAAATTACCCGTGGCGCATGCGTTATGGACGCCGCAACCCAACCTTGAAACGGCAGCCGCAGCATGGATCCATGCGGGTGGCGCGCATCATACCGTATACAGCCAAGCGGTGAGCGTTGAGATGTTAGCTGATTATGCCGAAATGGCGGGGATCGAAATGGTATTAATCGATAACCAAACCTCCTTGTATCCATTCAAGTCCGCACTCAAAACAAACAGCGTTTATTACCGTTTATCTTCAGGTATTTAGACTCGCTGAACACTCCCTCATCTGAGGGAGTGTTCATTAAGCTATGGTGTGAACATGAATGCTCTTCCTTTATCCACTGGCTTACCATTACTGCGTTATAAAGAGTGGTATTTGGAATTAAAAGCCGATACACCCGATCAATTTCAGCTGTGTTGTGAGGATAAACCTGTATTCGTTGGGCAGCTTGAGCTGATCAACAATGGGCTTATCATTGATATGCGCTCTGTGGTTTGGCATTTCAGATCTAAGCAAAACCATTTAGAGCAGTGGTGCAACATTCAGCTTAACGAAACACTCTCATTGAGTATGACTTACACCTTTTTTCAAGGTGCATTGGTGATTGATTATCTTGCGCGAAACAGCATCCCAACTCGGCTTGATATTCGACATCACATTACTCAAACAGACGTTAGCCACCAACTGGCCACGCAACCTGAAGACATCATCTCTTCGATTAAAGGTTGGCAAAGAAAACGTAATGACCAACCCAGTGAATACTTAATCGAACCCGTAGGACATGGCTTCTGTGAGGCTTTTTCTGCGACCCAATGGATAGTCTTAGATGAAAAGTGTGAACTGAAAAATCGTACTTAACGAAGAGGTTGCTTACACTACACGTAAATTACAGTGAATATTGCCCCCATGCAGAATAACCCTCTAAAACCTGGATATAACTTTAATGCTCATTTAGTGGCTGGACTAACGCCAATTATTGAGGGAGATGAACTGGATTTTACGATTGATCGACCTAATGGCATGAAAGGTTTTATTGTCAATTTTACGAGCAAAGGCGAGGGAACCATTTTTTATGGCGAAGATGAGTTTCACGTGAAACCTGGAGACTTACTTCTTTTCCCTCCAACAGCGGCTCACTATTATCATCGAAAAAAAGATTGTGCTTCTTGGTTTCACCGTTGGGTTTATTTTCGGCCACGAGCCTTTTGGCATGACTGGCTAACATGGCAACAGCAAAAAAATGGCGTCTACTTAACGCAAGGGTTGGATGAGAATACCATTCGATATATTGAAAACCTGTTTATCGATATTGAATACACTTCAAAACAAGATGTCCCTTATCGAAATGATTTGTCGATTAACTTGCTCGAACAATTATTGATTAGATGTAAGACACTGCAACCGGACGTTGTCAGCAAACCGCTTGACCCTAGGGTGGTGGAAGCGATGAATTATATGACGCAAAACCTCAATCAAGACTTCACTATCGAGGATGTTTCGGCCCATATCTGTTTATCACCATCGCGTTTAGGCCATCTATTTCGTTCTGAAATGGAGATGACCATAACCCAATGGCGCGACGACCAAAGGATCAGCCGAGCCAAACAATTACTGGTCACGTCTAACTACTCGGTCAATCACATTGGTCGAATTGTGGGCTATTCAGACCCACTCTATTTTTCTCGTGTTTTTAAACGTAAGGCCGGTGTGAGCCCTAAGATTTACCGCGATCAAATTACTTTGTAAACCTATGCAATCTGTCCGTTTGGGCTTTTCGTCAATTTGGGTCGCTGTCATTGAGTGATCGTTTTAGGCGTTTTAAACTGCTGCACGACAAGCCCTGTGATGATCAGCACTAAACCAATCAGAGTGGTGGGGTGAATAGTTTCGCCAATAATAGTAGCCAGCAACAGCAGTGAGATGAAAGGTGAAGCAAAAATGAGATTGCTGATCCTTGCGGTGTTGGCCGTGAGTTTTAATGCACTCAACCACAGCACGAAGGTGATCCCCATTTCAAACAAGCCGACATAAGTTACCGCGCTCCATCCTTTAATCGTAATCTGATGCCAGCTTGCACCTTCATAACAACTTAAACCAATCGCAAAAGGGATGGCGATCAAAAACCCCAGTAAAACGCCAATCACGGGGTCGGCGGTGTTTTTGGTATTAAGAATCCAGTAGCCAGCCCAAAGAAGCGTTGATAGTAGTGCCAGCCCAACACCCAGCGGGCTATCAAACTGCATGGCTAAAATATCACCCTTAGTCGCGATAACCACTACACCAAAATAGCTCAGTGCACACGCTATCCAATCTTGTTTACGGATGGTTTGTCCTAAAAATACAGCGGCCATCAGTGTCAGGGTGATGGCCCAACTGTAGTTGATTGCTTGCGCTTGAGAGGCGGGCAGCAGTGAGTAGGCCTTAAACAGAATGAGGTAGTATGCGAGAGGGTTAATTAAGCCCAATAATAAGTAATACCAAGGGTTAGCGAGAAAGGTACTCACCACTTGGTTGAGCTTGCCTTGCAGCGCGCAAATGCCCAGCAGTACGCACCCAGAGACAGTACTCGCAACCGTCAGCATCTGGATCGGCGTAAATTCAGCCAGCGTAAGTTTGAAAGCCGTGGCAACCGTTGACCACAATAATACGGCAGATAAGCCAAAGCCGAGTGCGCGTCGTTCTTCCATGAATCCTCGTTAGAATAATTGTTGAAATAGTGTTCAGCGGCGCAAGTCTATAGTTTGCTGTTAACTTGTACAAACTGGACATTTATCCAGTATCGAAATACCATTTGTCCATGACTGATAAAATGAGTTAACCCGTTATCATGCAATGGATTATCGAAAATCAAGCGTTAGTGCTTTCAACGTTAGGCAGCGCCGTGCTGAGCGGCTCAGTGGCTGGCTGGTGGGTTAAGCAGAAGCTCAATTTGAAAAGTGAGCTATTACAACAGCAGTTAGAGACTTATCAAGCCCATCATCAGCAGCAGATAATCGAACTCAAACAAGCCTTGCAGCAGGCGCGACAAGAGTTGGATGAGCTGGATGAAGAACGAGATAAAGCCGCATTTGAGCTTAAGCAATCGCACGGGAAATTCATGGCCGCGATGGAAAAGTTGCGCTATTTCGAAGTGGTTAAGCAAGAGCGGCAACAGAGCATGGAAGATGCGCACGCTCTGCGTGAGCAGAAATCGCAACTTGAGGCTCAACTGCGTGAGCAAGAAGCGCGGCATGAACAGCAAATTCAATCGAGCCAAGAAAAACTACAGTTACTTGAACACGCTGAGGAACGCCTAAAGCAGCAGTTTGAGCAGCTAGCCAATCAGTTATTTGAAGTCAAAACTGCGAAAGTGGATCAGCAGAACCGTCAAAGTTTGGAAGGGCTACTTTCTCCACTGAAAGAGCAGCTCGAAGGGTTTAAAAAGCAGGTCAATGACAGCTTCAATCATGAAGCGAAAGAGCGCCATACGTTGGTTCATGAATTGAAAAACTTACAACGCCTCAATGAACAGATGGCGCAAGAGGCACTCAATTTGACCCAAGCGCTGAAAGGCGACAATAAACAGCAAGGCAATTGGGGCGAAGTGGTTCTCGCGCGGGTGCTGACCGAATCGGGCCTGCGTGAAGGGCACGAATATCACACTCAAGTCAGTTTGCAAAACGAGGCTGGTAAGCGCTATCAACCGGATGTGATCGTCAATTTGCCACACGACAAACAGGTGGTGATTGACTCTAAAATGGCGCTGGTGGCTTATGAGCGTTATTTCCATGCTCAAACTGAAAGTGAACGTGCTCGCGCATTAAGTGAGCATTTACTTGCGTTGCGCGCCCATATAAAAGGACTCGGTCAGAAAGATTATCATCAGCTCAAAGGGCTACAAAGTTTGGATTACGTGCTGATGTTTATTCCCGTCGAACCTGCATTCCAAGTGGCGATTCAAGCTGATCCCAGCTTGGTAAAAGAGGCGATGGAGCAAAATATTTTGCTGGTTAGCCCAACCACCTTGTTGGTTGCGCTGCGTACGATCGATAATTTATGGCGCAATGATCGACAAAACCAGAACGCGAAGTTGATCGCTGAGCGGGCAAGCAAATTGTACGATAAATTACGCTTGTTTATGGAGGATATGGAAGGGCTTGGCGGCGCGTTAGACCGTGCAAACCAAAACTATCAAGGGGCGATGAATAAGCTCGCGACAGGGCGTGGCAACGCACTGCGTCAAGCCGAAAGTTTTAAACAACTTGGCGTCGAGATAAAACGTTCCATAAACAGTGAATGGGTCGAACAAGCACAAAATGAGGCATGGGCAGACAGTGCGGTGGAAAATGCACCTTTAGTAGAAAGACATCACGCTGAGGATAAAGTAAACTGATCGCTCGCAGTCGCCTTTAACAAAACAGTGCTGCCCAAGAGGAACCTTCATGACGGATACCAGCGTGCAATCAAAAACAGCATTAGAGACACAAAATACCACTCACTTTGGTTTTGAAACCGTAGCGAAAGAAGAAAAAGTCGCCAAAGTCGCGCAAGTTTTTCACTCGGTTGCGGCCAAATACGACATGATGAATGACCTGATGTCTGGTGGCATTCATCGCTTATGGAAGCGTTTTACCATTGATTGCAGTGGCGCTCGCCCGGGCCAACGTATTTTGGATCTTGGTGGTGGTACGGGCGATCTAACCGCCAAATTTTCACGCATTGTGGGCGAAAAAGGTCATGTTATTCTGGCTGATATCAACAACTCGATGCTCAATGTCGGACGCGATAAATTGCGTGATAAGGGTGTGGTTGGCAACGTACATTACGTGCAAGCCAATGCCGAAGAGCTGCCTTTTCCAGATAACTATTTCGACTGCATCACCATCAGTTTTTGCCTGCGTAATGTGACGGACAAAGATAAAGCGCTGAGCTCGATGTTCCGCGTTTTAAAGCCGGGTGGCCGTTTGTTGGTGCTTGAGTTCTCCAAGCCAGTGCTTGAGCCATTATCCAAAGTATACGATGCGTATTCGTTCCATCTATTGCCGAAAATGGGCCAAATCATTGCCAATGATGCCGACAGCTATCGCTATCTTGCGGAATCTATCCGCATGCATCCCGATCAAGAAACCTTAAAAGGGATGATGGATCAGGTTGGTTTTGAGCAAACGAGTTACTACAACTTAACGGGCGGTATTGTTGCGCTGCACCGTGGTTACAAATTCTAAGGATTAAGCATGCCGTTTGAGCCTTTAGTTACCGCCGCGATTGAGACCACACTCAACACCTTAATTCAAGACGACCCTGAATTGGTGCGCCGATTATCGCGCCTGAAAGGGCAAGTCATCCAAGTGCATCTCAAAGAGTTCAATAAAATGCTGACCTTCATTTTTAGCCAGCAAATTGATGTGTTAGCGGCTTACGAAGGCGAGTCGAATTGCTACCTGTCGCTCAATGTTTCCATTTTGCCCGAGCTACGCGAGCAAGCGAACATCACCCAACTGATCAAACAAGATAAGTTGGTGCTGGAGGGCGATATTCAACTGGCTCAAAAATTTGCCCAGTTGATCACCGATTGCAAGCCGGATGTTGAAGAGTGGCTGTCACGCCTGACGGGCGATGTGCTGGCTCACGCTTTAGTGCAGGGTGTGAAAGACATAGGCCAAGCGCTGCAATCACAACGAAGCAAGCATCAAAACCATCTTAGCCAAGTGTTAACGGAAGAGTGGCGTTTATTGCCCAGCTCGCTCGAGGTGGCTTATTTTTGTGACCAAGTGGATGATCTCAATAGCCAAGCGGCGCGTATCGAAGCCAAAATTCAACACTTGTTGGAGCAAGCATGACGCCAACTGAACTCAAGCGGTTGTACCGAATTATCAAGGTACAATTGGAATATGGTCTAGATGAATTGTTGCCAGAACATCAACTTACTAAAGCGCCAATATTAGCGCGCAAAGGATTGTTTTGGATTAAAAATCAGCATGCGGACAAACCATTAGGTGAGCGCTTGCGCTTAGCCTTGCAAGAGCTTGGTCCAGTGTGGATTAAGTTTGGTCAGATGATGTCAACGCGGCGTGACCTGTTTCCACCGCACATCGCAGACCAACTTGCGTTACTGCAAGATAAAGTCGCTCCGTTTGATGGTGTACTTGCTAAAACTCAGATGGAAAAAGCGTTGGGCGGCGCTTTAGAAACTTGGTTTGATGAATTTGATATTGAACCACTTGCTTCTGCATCGATTGCTCAAGTCCATACCGCCAAACTCAAATCATCTGGCCGGGAAATCGTACTCAAGGTGATTCGGCCAGATATTCGGCCAGTGATTGATGCCGATATCAAACTCATGTATCGCATGGCGAAAATTGTTGCCAAAGCATTACCTGAAGCAAGGCGACTGAAGCCCGTTGAAGTGGTGCGTGAATACGAAAAAACTCTGCTTGCTGAACTCGATCTACGCCGAGAAGCAGCCAACGCCATTCAACTGCGTCGTAACTTTGAAAATAGTGAAGAGTTATACATTCCAGAGATAATTCCTGACTTTAGTAATGAAACGGTCATGGTTTCTGAGCGAATATACGGCATTCAAGTTTCTGATATTGAAGGTTTAGCGGCCAACGGTACTAATATGAAGTTGCTTGCTGAACGCGGGGTGAGCGTATTCTTTACCCAAGTGTTCCGCGACAGTTTTTTCCATGCCGATATGCACCCGGGTAATGTCTTTGTTAATCCCGCGCATCCTGACAATCCACAATGGATTGGCTTAGATTGTGGTATTGTCGGTACCTTAAACAGTGAAGATAAACGTTATTTAGCCGAAAACTTCTTAGCTTTTTTCAACCGAGATTACCGCCGAGTGGCACAATTGCACGTTGATTCTGGTTGGGTTCCACGTGAAACCAACATCGATGAATTTGAGTTTGCTATTCGCGTGGTCTGTGAGCCAATTTTTGCCAAGCCATTGTGCGAAATTTCATTTGGTCATGTGTTGCTAAACTTGTTTAACACGGCTCGTCGCTTCAATATGGAAGTGCAGCCGCAATTGGTCTTGTTGCAAAAAACGCTATTGTATGTCGAAGGGTTAGGGCGTCAGCTTTATCCTCAATTGGACCTGTGGCAAACCGCTAAACCATTTTTAGAAAAATGGATGATGAACCAAGTTGGGCCACAAGCGTTTATCCGTGCAGTGAAAGAGCGAGCTCCGCTTTGGGCTGAAAAATTACCTGAATTGCCAGAGCTGCTTTACGATAGCCTCAAACAAGGTAAAGCAATGAACCAAAGGTTGGATCAGTTGTACCAAGGTTATCGAGCCAGTAAGCGTCAACAGGCAACAGGAAAGTTTTTATTTGGTATTGGCGCCACTTTGGTCGTATGCTCGGCGATATTAGTGACCAGTGCTTATCAGCCGTTTGCAATAACCAGTGCGATTGCAGGTGTTGTATTTTGGCTACTCAGTTGGAGTGCTTACCGTCGTTAAGCGGTCTTTTATTTGAAATCAATTTGTTGAGAAATTCCTGAGGTGTAGAGAATGGGTGGTATCAGTATTTGGCAACTTCTAATTATTGCCGTGATTGTTGTATTACTATTTGGAACCAAGAAACTGCGTGGTATCGGTAGCGATCTCGGTGGTGCGGTTAAGGGGTTCAAAAAGGCGATGAGCGATGAAGAGCCAGCCAAGAAAGACGCAGATTTTGAACCTAAAAATATAGAGCAGCAGAAGACAGAAGCGACTGCTGAGACTAAAAAAGATAAAGAGCAGGCCTAACACGTGTTTGATATCGGTTTTTGGGAGCTGGTATTAATATCGGTTGTCGCGTTGGTCGTTCTTGGCCCTGAGCGTTTACCTCATGCTATTCGCAGTGTGGCAAAATTTGTTAGCACAGCAAAGAACATGGCGAACAGTGTCAAAGATGAATTAGCACATGAGCTCAAAATTCAAGAGCTGCAAGAAAACTTGCGTAAAGCAGAGCAAATGGGAATGGAAAATTTATCTCCAGAGCTGAAATCTTCTGTGGATCAGCTCAAGCAGGCTGCGCAAGATGTACAACGCCCTTATGCGAACTCATCGCCCTCTGAAACAAAAACAGAGCACGATGGACAAAGCGTTGAAGTGATTCCCGCTACAACGATTTCGTCGCCTGAAACGGCCGATAAGAAAGCCGACTCATCTCTGTAGGAGGAGTTATTGCTACCACTGTAACTCCTCCTCTTATGCTCTATTTATACGAGGTTCGATATGTCTTCCGTTGAGCAGACACAGCCTTTAATCAGTCACTTGCTAGAGCTACGCGATCGTTTATTGCGTTCAATAGCTGCGGTGATCGTGATTTTTATCGGCTTAGTCTATTTCTCTAGCGACATCTACGATTTTGTCTCCAAACCATTGGTTGAGCGTTTGCCTGAAGGGGCGACGATGATTGCGACCGATGTTGCCTCGCCCTTTTTCACGCCACTCAAACTTACTTTAATCGCGTCCGCTTTTCTCGCGGTGCCTTTTATCCTTTATCAAATCTGGGCCTTTGTCGCTCCAGGTTTGTATAAGCATGAACGCCGTTTAGTCATGCCATTGATGTTTTCAAGCTCATTGTTGTTCTATTGCGGTGTGGCGTTTGCGTACTTTGTGGTATTTCCACTGGTGTTTGGCTTTTTTACGGCCATCTCTTTAGGCGGTGTTGAGTTTGCAACGGACATTGCCAGTTATCTCGATTTTGTGCTTGCGCTCTTTTTCGCTTTTGGTATCGCCTTTGAGGTTCCCGTCGCCATCATTTTACTGTGTTGGACGGGGGCGACGACGCCGAAAACCTTGAGTGAGAAAAGGCCTTATATCGTGGTTGGGGCATTTGTGGTGGGTATGTTACTGACGCCGCCTGATATGGTGTCGCAAACCTTGCTCGCCATTCCGATGTGTTTATTGTTTGAGGTTGGACTTTTCTTTGCTCGTTTTTATGTGCGCAAAGATGAGGAAGAACCGGAAGATGAAAGTCATTAATACATGAAAAAAGCGGCGAATAGCCGCTTTTTTGTACCTATGATAGTGGACTATTTAATCTTCAAAAGATAACCGCACTGAGAGCATCGATAGACTTCCTTGATGCCCAGAAGTTTTTGCCAGAAGGTTCGATGTTGACGTTGTAAGTGATTACCATGTTCACACATATTAGCCACGTTTATGTATTAAAATTTTGCCGCATACTATAGTGTTTGTATAACTATTTTTGTGATATAGATCATGTTGATGTGTATATCATTCTATCTATAGTTCTATAAATTATAATTTAAACAGTGAGTTAGCATTAGTGTTTGTAATGTTATTCACTTCAACCAACGAGAGTTCGGTGAGTTCTGCGATGCGTTTGGCAACTAGCGTTGTGTAAGCTGGTTCGTTGCGCTTACCTCTGTGAGGGACAGGGGCTAAATAGGGACAATCTGTTTCTAGCAGAACAAAGTTCATATCGAGATGCGGTAATACTTTATCCATGCCGCCATTTTTAAACGTTGATACACCACCAATCCCAAGATGAAACCCTAGCTCATTAATTGCTTTAGCTTCTTCAAGCGTGCCGCCAAAACAGTGGAATACACCGCTAAGTGAGCCATCTTGCTCTTTTTCCAGCAGTTGTAGAGTTTGAGTGATGGAATCACGGGTGTGGATGACAACAGGCAAATCGCGCTCTTTGGCCCAATTAAGTTGAGTGACGAAAGCCATCTCTTGTTCGGCCTGAAAGGTTTTGTCCCAATATAGATCAATGCCAATTTCACCAATGGCGATAAAGGGGTGTTTATCGAGCCAAGATTCTATAACCGCTAGCGTTTGCTTCACATTGCCATCTACATAGCATGGGTGCAGCCCCATCATCGATCGGCAAAGTTCAGGGTAAGCCGCTTCTGTTTTAAGCATAGGCTCAATGGAGGCAAGATCGATATTGGGCAACAAAATAGCCTCAATGCCTTGCGCCTTAGCGCGTTGCACGACCTCATCTCGATCGTGATCAAATTCAGTGGCATAAATGTGAGCGTGAGTGTCAATCATGGTGTATCTCGATAAACAGAGAATGGGAGAACAGTATACGGAAGTGTGAGCCTGAGGTCATTTTTCTGATTTTTGTCGATTGGCGCTAGCGTCAAAAAGCGAGAGTGATATGATTTCGCCACACTTGAGCGATAGCGGTAGTGAAGAAAGAATGCTTTCTCACACCGCGTATAAACAAGGAGAAGAGAGTGTCAGTATCCATTCAAGGTCAGTTCCCAGGGCGTCGCATGCGTCGCTTACGCAAGCATGATTTTAGCCGCCGTTTGATGGCTGAGAATCAGTTATCGGTTAATGATTTAATTTATCCCATGTTTATTTTGATGGGTAAAGATCGCCGCGAGCCAGTGGAGTCTATGCCCGGTATTGAGCGTCTCTCTATCGACTTAATGCTCGAAGAAGCGCTGTATTTGGCTAATCTCGGCGTGCCAGCCATCGCACTTTTTCCAGTGGTTAATCAAGATGCTAAAAGCTTGTGTGCTGCTGAAGCACATAATCCTGACGGCTTAGTGCAACGTGCGGTGAAATTATTAAAAGAGCATATACCACAAATGGGTGTCATTACCGACGTCGCGCTGGATCCTTTCACGACCCATGGCCAAGATGGCATCATCGATGAAAGTGGCTATGTGATGAATGATGAGACCACCGAGGTGTTGATCAAACAAGCGCTGTCTCACGCTGCAGCCGGTGCCGATGTGGTTGCCCCTTCCGATATGATGGATGGACGAATTGGTAAGATCCGCGAAGCGCTTGAAGAGGCGGGTTTTATTCATACACAGATCATGGCTTACTCTGCGAAATACGCGTCATGTTATTACGGCCCATTCCGCGATGCGGTTGGTTCCTCTTCGAACCTGAAAGGGGGAGACAAGAAAAACTATCAGATGGATCCGGCCAACAGCGATGAAGCCATTCACGAAGTGGCGATGGATATCAATGAAGGGGCTGACATGGTGATGGTGAAGCCCGGCATGCCATACCTTGATGTGGTGCGCCGCGTGAAATCTGAATTACAAGTTCCTACGTTTGCGTATCAAGTGTCTGGCGAATATGCGATGCATAAAGCGGCCATTTTAAATGGTTGGCTCAAAGAACGTGAAACCGTAATGGAGTCATTATTGTGCTTTAAACGCGCTGGGGCAGACGGCATTTTAACCTATTTTGCTAAAGACGTTGCGCAGTGGCTGGCAGAAGATAACGCCAAAACGGCACAATATTTACATCAAGACAACTAAGTTGTGAATTTAGACAGGGGAGCGAATTTTTCTATCTATTTGAAAATAAATCAAAAAAAGATTTCATGAAATAGATGGGTAGGTGTTTTTAGCATGATTAGAAAATAAATGAGATTTTTTCTCATTTAGGGGTTGATAATTAAATGAGAATCATTATTATTAACCGTGTCTTAGGGAATGGCGAAGTTCACAAGGACGTCGAGTTTACGATTAACGAATTGCTAGGTGTTAAAAGTAACAAGACAAATTGGCGACGAACTTGCGCAAGTTCTTTTTGACACGACATTGCTCACATTGCTTCCAGTGTAATTTATAGCTTTATCGTAAGGCTGAATGAATCACTTCACTTAGTTTTACCTGTTTTTGCTAGGCGACATCCTCGGGTGTCGCTTTTTTTATCGCTCATTTTCAAGAGGATGCTTTTGTTGTGAATAAAAGGCCATCGATAGTCTTTTCCACAATCAATGATCGTAAAAAGATCATGATAGGAATGTTCGATCTTTGTTTTATTCATTTATAAACAATAAGTTAATACCATTGTTTTCCTCGTTAATCACTGTTTAATAACCAGTGGATAAAAACTATGAACAGAGTTATCCACAGAATGTCATTTGCGGTGGTGGACAAATCAGCAAAATGTTTCGTTGCTCAAGGTGCATTGGCGTGGAATCCTCAAGACAGTCATGGCATCCTTAGTCATTACATTTCGTACTCGCTTTGGATTGCAAAAGACTATGGCTCGCATACCTGACAACCCGTTCATTCTGATTGATGGCTCTTCTTACCTTTACCGTGCATTTCATGCCTACCCAGGCACCATGAGTAATGGCGAAATTCCAACTAATGCTGTCTATGGCGTGGTCAATATGCTCCGTAGCATGATGCGCCAGTTTTCCGCTGAGCGTATGGTGGTTATTTTTGACGCGAAAGGAAAAACCTTCCGCGATGATATGTACCCACAATACAAAGCTAACCGTCCACCAATGCCTGATGATCTACGTTGTCAGATTGAGCCGTTGCACAATGTCATCCGTGCGATGGGGCTACCGCTGATATCGATTGAAGGTGTCGAAGCCGATGACGTGATTGGTACGCTAGCCTCTCAAGCATCACAAGCCGGCATGCCAGTGCTGATCAGCACTGGTGATAAAGACATGGCACAGCTAGTGGACGAGAATGTCACCTTGATCAATACCATGACGAATGTGGTACTTGACCGTGAAGGGGTGATTGAAAAATTCGGTATCCCTCCTGAGCTTATCATCGATTATCTGGCCTTGATGGGCGATAAAGTCGATAACATTCCTGGTGTACCGGGTGTCGGTGAGAAAACAGCGATTGCGTTACTACAAGGCATTGGCAGCCTAGAGCAAATTTACGATAACCTCGATAAAATTGCGCAATTGGGTTTTCGCGGCTCTAAAACCATGGCGCAAAAACTGGCGGATAACCGTGAAAACGCTTTTCTCTCTTACCAATTAGCTACCATCAAGCTGGATGTCGCTTTGGAAGAGAAACCAGAAACCTTGTGCAAAACCCAGCCCAATATTGATGAGTTGATTAAACTTTATGGTCAGCTCACGTTTAAATCTTGGTTAACAGAATTGCTGGATGGTGGTAATGGGGTGATTGACGCTGATGAAAAAGTGGGTGCGGTAAACACTTCTTCTTCACAAGCAAGGGAGATGGATACAACCGCCGCCACGATTGATCGCAGCCAATATCAAACCATTTTAGATGAAGAGACATTTAATGCTTGGTTAGAAAAACTGAAAGCGGCAGAAGTGTTTGCGTTTGATACGGAAACCGACAGCCTCGATTATATGGTAGCGAATTTAGTTGGCCTCTCTTTTGCGACCGAAGAGGGCGTTGCAGCGTATGTACCTGTTGCGCATGACTATCTTGATGCACCAAAGCAACTGGACCGTGATTGGGTACTCGCCCAACTTAAACCCATTTTAGAAGATGAAAGCCAAGCCAAAGTGGGGCAGAACCTAAAATACGATGCCAGCATTGTTGCGCGTTACGGTATCAATATGAAAGGCATCAAGCACGATACGATGCTCGCATCTTATGTGTACAACAGCGTCGGTGGCAAACATGATATGGACAGTTTGGCGCTACGATTCTTGCAACACAGCTGTATTTCATTTGAACAGGTGGCGGGCAAAGGTAAAAACCAGCTGACCTTCAACCAAATTGAACTTGAGCAAGCGGCACCGTACGCTGCGGAAGATGCTGATGTGACTTTGCGACTTCATCACCGTTTGATGAGTCATATTGAGCAAGATGAGAAGCTCAATCGCATCTACCAAGAGATAGAAGTACCTCTTGTTCCCGTGTTGTCACGTATGGAACGCACTGGCGTGATGATTGATGATATGTTGCTTGGCGCGCAATCGCATGAAATCGCTGCTCGTTTAGAGCAACTAGAACAACAAGCGTTTGATATCGCGAGTCAACCTTTCAACCTAAGCTCACCAAAACAGCTGCAAACCATTTTGTTTGAACAGATGGGGCTACCGGTGATTAAGAAAACGCCAACAGGTACACCTTCCACCAATGAAGAAGTACTGCAAGAGTTGGCACTCGACGGTTATCCTCTGCCTAAAGTGATCATTGAACATCGTGGTTTAGCTAAGTTGAAATCAACCTATACCGATAAACTGCCTAAAATGATCAACCCAACCACAGGGCGAGTGCATACCTCGTATCACCAAGCTGTAACCGCCACTGGTCGTTTGTCTTCAACCGATCCAAATTTGCAAAACATTCCGATCCGTAACGAAGAAGGACGCCGGATCCGTCAAGCCTTTATCGCTCCTCATGGCTGGAAAATTCTGGCCATCGATTACTCGCAAATTGAGTTACGCATTATGGCGCACTTGTCCGGCGATAAAGCGCTGCTTGAAGCATTCCAGCAAGGGAAAGATATCCATGCAGCGACCGCGGCTGAAATTCTTGGAGTGAGTATTGAGCAAGTCAGCAGTGAGCAGCGTCGCCGTGCGAAAGCGGTTAACTTTGGTTTGATTTACGGGATGAGCGCCTTTGGTTTAGCCAAGCAGCTCGGTATTCCTCGTTATGAAGCCCAAGAATATATGGATAAATACTTTGAGCGTTATCCTGGCGTGATGCAATACATGGAAGATACACGCTCTACGGCTAGTGAACTTGGCTATGTTGAAACTTTATTTGGTCGCCGTTTGCATCTGCCTGAAATTAAATCGCGTAATGGGATGCGCCGCAAAGCCGCTGAACGTGCTGCGATCAATGCTCCAATGCAAGGTACGGCTGCGGATATCATCAAAAAAGCGATGCTATTAGTCGATGCTTGGATTGAGGAGCATGGACAGGGACGCGTTAAACTCTTGATGCAAGTGCACGATGAACTGGTGTTTGAGGTGCAAGAGACGGCTTTAGCCGAAATTGAAATTAAAGTACAACAATTGATGGAGTCAGCAGCAACACTAGCGGTGCCATTGGTCGCGGATACTGGTCATGGAGACAACTGGGATCAGGCGCATTAGTTGTTTTTTGAGCAGAATTAGCTAATTTATATGAGCCGACGCACAAATGTCGGCTTTTTTATGGCCTAGAAACAAGTGTTCTTGATTTTAAACTTTATGTTGTTTAATAAAATTTTCATGAAAAAAAACTACAAAAATAGTTTTCATTTCTGACCATTTGTTATACATTAACTCTCGTAGGGTACAGAGGTAAGATGTTCTATCTTTCAGACCTTTTGTTTCACGTTATTGGATTAGGCTGATTCAGCCGCCCCAGTCAGTATTTGACTGGGGCGTTTTTTATTGGGCCAAAGAAAATATTCATCACTGTTTTTTACGAGAATTTAGGTGATAAAAACACACTATTCTATTGCTGAGTAGTTACTTTGTTTCTTTTATAAACACCCAATTCTGTAACTGGCTAACAGTCACACTTTGATTATTTCTAATGAGAAATCAAGTTCGCCTCAAACACAATGAATATGTTTAAATCTCATTAATATTCATTATGTTATGTTGATTTTATTGCGGTGAGCCAGAGGAGTGTTCTGTGGGTGAGTGAATTGATGACTCTTTGACCTATTGAAAAGTTGGAGGGATTAAGGAATGCTTAGCAAAACAATAATAAATTACCTCCTACTTCTCTCCCGTTGCCCCACCAGGATGGTGGGGATTTTTCTCTTTGCCGTTCGCATTTGGATTTAAAGCCTATAAAAAAGCCCCACGATTAGGTAGGGCTCTGTTGGAGTCACGATGTTTAGTGTTCTTCAGAATGGTCTGGATTCTCTTCTATCTCTTCTAAGTGAGTTGAATCACTCTCATCCATCTCTTCCACTGTTTCTTGCTCGGCTAAATGTGCGAGTGCGGGTGCAAACCACGTATCCAATTTATTACGCAGCACATCGACGCCTAAGCCTTTCAATGATGAAAAAGCATCGACAGTGACATCGCCGCCAAAAGAGCGTGCCTCTTCACGAATTTTTAACACTTGAGCTTTACGTGCGCCACTTTTTAGCTTGTCCGCTTTAGTCAGTAGTACTAGTACTGGGATGTAGCAATCGACAGCCCAAGAAATCAATTGTTGGTCGAGATCTTTCATCGGATGGCGAATGTCCATTAGCACAACCAGCCCTTTTAAGCTCTTACGCTTTTGTAGGTATTCACCTAATGATTTTTGCCATTTTTTCTTCAGTTCCAAAGGAACTTGAGCAAAACCATAGCCCGGTAAATCCACAATATGACAACCTTCAGTGACTTTAAATAGGTTGATCAGTTGGGTTCGACCCGGAGTTTTACTGGTTTTAGCCAAGCTCTTCTGATTCGTTAAGCGATTCAACGAACTCGACTTACCTGCATTGGAGCGTCCTGCAAACGCAATTTCGATCCCTTCATCATCAGGTAGATGACGAATGTCAGGCGCACTGGTAATGAAATGCGTGTTTTGATAATGAATTTTTACGCTCACTGTTAACTCCATCTCGACTTTGTGTAGTCGATTGATTACTTTTTTGTGAAATTGTGTAAAATAACCGTGCTCGGCATAAGGTCGCCTATTGTACCATGAGTCGCCACTGAGAGTGAGTAGCAACTGCAAAGTGGTACTGGAAGCTTGATAATTATAAATGGAATGTCATGAAGAAATTAGCGCTAATCTTGAGTCTTTTAGCCAGCTGCTCAGTGTGGGCCCAAGGCAGCATTGAAGCTGGTAAAGCAAAATCCCAAACGTGTGTTGCCTGTCACAGTGCTGATGGCAATAGTCTACTTACAATTTATCCTAAAATTGCTGGTCAGCATGAGAAATACATAGAGAAGCAATTGCATGATCTCAAGCTGGGAATGACAAGCGGTGGCAAACAAGGTCGTTACGATCCCGTAATGAGTGCCATGGCGATGCCTCTTAGCGACGAAGATATAGCTGATCTTGCAGCGTATTTTGCATCACAAACTATTTCAGCGAACTCAACGCCTGAAGACGTTGCAGTGAAAGGAAAAGCACTTTATAGCGCAGGTGATGCAGAGCGTGGTTTAACCGCTTGTATTGCGTGTCATGGCCCGCGTGGTAATGGTACTGAGCTTTCAGGTTTCCCTAAAATTTCTGGTCAGCATGCTGACTACATCAAAGCTCAACTACAAAAATTCCGCGATGACGCTCGTAATAATGATATGAATGCCATGATGCGTGATGTCGCGAAAAAGCTCAGCGACACTGACATCGAAATACTTTCTAAATACGTTGGCGGCCTTCACTAAATCCTACACCGTTCGAGCACTGTTGTTTGAAAACGCCTTAGCACTGAGCTAGGGCGTTTTCTTTTGTGCTGAAGAAAACGTAATTTTTTGCTCAATGATCGGCTTACCTATCGCTTTTTTTATCTTTTTTTGCCTAGCTGGTGAAAAAATACGCGCTGACTCTCCACTCTAATGCCACTTTCTGGTATGTTGCGCATCCCTGTTTGAGGATGTTACATGCACATTTGCCCATTATGTTTTAGTGAACAAATAGTTCCTTATTTTGCCGATAAAGTTCGCTCTTATCTGCAGTGCCAACACTGTGCACTTGTGTTTGTTAGCCCTGAACATCGTCTTGACGAAAAAGCGGAAAAAGCATTTTATGATTTGCATGAAAATAACCCGCAGGATAAGGGTTATCGCCAGTTTTTGTCACGCGTTTGTGCGCCGATGTTGGAGAGGCTTTCTCCGGCATCTAACGGGTTAGATTTTGGTTGTGGGCCGGGGCCAACCTTATCCATTATGTTGGAAGAGGCTGGGCACACAATGTCGTTATACGATATCTTTTTTCATCCAGATGAAAAGGTGTTGCAGGCGACCTATGATTTTATGACTGCCACTGAAGTGATTGAGCATTTACATAAGCCGCACCAAGTTTGGCAGCAATGGTTAAATTTAGTTAAGCCAGGAGGCTGGATTGGGTTAATGACCAAACTAGTCAAAGACGTGGAGGCGTTTGCTGGGTGGCACTACAAAAATGATCTCACACATGTGATCTTTTTTAGTCGTGAAACCTTCCAGTACTTGGCCAAGCGGGATGAGCTTGAACTTGAATTTATTGGTAATGATGTAATTTTACTGAGGAAACCCCAGTAATGAGCCGTAGTAAAAAATCGAGAAAGCCGGGTTCAGCCGGTGAAGGCGACGTGATTGTCACGCGTAATCGCAGTGAGGCAGATGTTGAAGGCCGTTTGCGTAAGCGAGTTAAAAAACAGAAAGGTCTGAAAGCGGGTAGCCGCCATTCCGATGGTTCAGATCACCAGCAACGAGAAGCCGCTAAAGCGCGCGATCCGCGTTTAGGCAGCAAGAAAAAAATTCCGTTGGTGGTTGAGCCAGCGAAGAAAATGACCAAGCAAGAGCGTCGTTTGTCGGCTGAGCAAGAGCTCGAAATGCTAGAAAATGATGCGCAATTGAACGTGTTGCTCGATCGTATTGATAATGGCGAAAACCTAGGTGCCGGCTTACAAAAATACGTTGATGAGAAACTCGATCGTATTGAAGCACTGATGAAGCAACTTGGTCTGTATGCTGAAGAGCAAGAAGATGTTTTCGAGCCAATCGTGACTGGCGGTAGTGCCAAAAAATCACGTTCAGATGATGATTTATTATCAGATTTTGAAGGCTTCGACCTAAATGATTTAAAAGGATAGAAAGTGCCATGAATGTAACCTTGTTAGCCATTGCTGGTGGAATCATTATTCTCGGCTTAGCGTCTTACGCTGGTTACCTTCTGCTGCAACTGAAAAAGCAAAAGGATTTGCAGCTTCAACATCAAACATTGGCCATTGAAAAACGCAATGCAAATATTTTTGATAGCGTAAATACGCTTTGCATGGCTGGGATTCAAGGCCAATGTGATCTCTCCGAGATCAGCATCCGTGTCTACTGCATTATGGATTATGTTCAAGGCGAACAGAGAATCGACTTTGATAGTTCGTATCCCGCTATTTCCGAACTGTATTATATAGTGAAGGATATGCCGCGTGGCGAAGAGCGCAGCCAACTCGCTAAACAAGAGCGAATGAAGCATAACTTAGTGCGCCAAAAGGCGGAGGCCCGTTTAATGGATGCGATTGTTGAAGAGTTAAAAGTTCTGCAAAAACGCATTGCCCCTTTGAATAGTCAAATTCCGATTCAAATGATGTAATGGCTCGACTGCCTCTTTCGAGTGAGTGATCGCGTTAGCAGTTTAGAACATTTATACACAAATTTCGTTTTGTCACCCGACGTCCATCATTGTCATGTGGCAAAATAGCCCGTCAAAGTTTCGAACGGAAAGCACAGCATGTCTTCGCAAGTCGTACCCAGCCAACAGATCGTATGGGATCAAGCTGTTTTAGATAAGTATAACTATTCAGGCCCGCGTTATACCTCTTATCCTACAGCACTTGAATTCCATGAAGCATTTACTATTGCCGATTATGATATGGCGTGTGCCCAATACTCTGACAGGCCACTTTCGCTTTATATTCATATCCCGTTTTGTCACAAACTTTGTTACTACTGTGGTTGTAATAAGGTGATTACCCGTCATTCGCATAAAGCTGACGACTATTTAGATGTGCTCGAACATGAGATTCGCCAACGAGCCTCTTTGCTGCATGGCCGTAGAGTCACACAACTGCATTTCGGTGGTGGCACACCAACCTTTTTAACTCAATTGCAAATTAGCCGTTTAATGGCCATTTTGCGTGGTGAGTTCCGCTTTGAAAATGACGCAGAAATCAGTATTGAAGTTGATCCGCGTGAAATCGAGTTAGAGATGCTTGATCACCTGCGCAGCGAAGGATTTAACCGCCTGAGCATCGGCGTACAAGATTTCAACAAAGAAGTGCAAAAGCTGGTGAACCGCGAGCAAGATGAAACCTTTATTTTTGCTATGGCGGAACGAGCTAAACAACTGGGTTTTCGCTCAACCAACCTTGATCTCATATACGGCTTGCCTAAGCAGACTAAAGGCTCTTTTGCTAAAACATTAGCGCAAGTGTTGGAGATGAAGCCGGGTCGATTGTCGGTATTTAACTACGCGCACATGCCGCAGCTGTTTGCTGCGCAGCGTAAGATTAAAGATGAAGATCTACCTACGGCGGAAGAAAAACTGGCCATATTACAAGACACGATCGCGACCTTAACGGGTGCTGGTTATCAGTTCATTGGCATGGACCATTTTGCTCTGCCCAATGATGAGTTGGCCGTCGCGCAGCGTGAAGGCATTTTACATCGCAACTTTCAAGGTTATACCACGCAAGGTAACTGCGACTTAGTTGGCTTTGGTGTCTCAGCCATTTCAATGATTGGGGATGCGTATGCGCAGAACCAAAAAGAGCTGAAAAAATACTATGAGCAAGTTAATGAGTTACGTCATGCACTCTGGAAAGGGGTAGCACTGGATAGTGATGACTTACTTCGTCGCGAAGTGATCAAGCAGCTTATCTGCAATTTCAAACTGGATAAAAGCCAAATTGAAGCACAGTTTAACGTGACGTTTAATCACTACTTCAAGCAAGATCTTGAGTTGCTACAAACTTTTATTGATGATGAGTTAGTGGAAGTCGATGAAAAAGAGATCCGCGTTACTTTGCGCGGGCGGTTGTTGATCCGCAACATCTGCATGTGCTTTGATAAATACTTACGTGTTCGTGCTCGTCAGCAACAATTTTCGCGGGTAATTTAACGCCCTTACCATGAATCATAAAGCCACTGCTTGTCAGTGGCTTTTTCTTTGAAAAGAGGGATGAGTTATGGCGTAAGGTATTTATTCGCTGCAACATCCCACAATGCTTTGATTAATGGGTTATCAAGCTGCGAGCGTTTGCAGCACACACCGAGCTGAAATGGTTTCACGGGCGCTAATTTAAGGCGCTGGATCTTATCTCTCACCGGGCTATTGTTGATCACTACATCCGGCGCAATGCCGATACCGCAACCGAGCGCGACCATGCTGACAATCGCTTCATGCCCTGAGCTCTGCGCGTAAATATTGGGTTTGATCTTCATTTTTTTAAACCATGCATTGGCTCTATCTCTTGCCGTTCCCGCTTCAGGAACAATAAAAGGGACAACTGACCAATCGGGTGTGTCATTTTGCAGTTGTTCGATAAAGCTACTGATCCCGAGCGGCGCGATCACCGATAAGGGTATTTCACCAATCGTTTCAAATTCAACGCGAGCTGGTAGCTGTTCGGGCATGGCTGAAATGGCAATATCCGCTTCATCATTCAAAATCTTATCAATCGCTTGAGCAGGATCGCCAGTCAAGAGTTTGAACTCAATATACGGATGGCGAACTCGAAAATCGGACAGTAACTGAGGCAGGTGGCTGTAGCTGGCGGTGACTGAGCAAAACAAGCGAATTTCCCCTTGTAATACGCTGTTTTGGTTTTTCATTTGTACGTTATATTGCTGCCACTCTGTAATGATTTTGAGTGCAACAGGAACCAGTTTACTGCCTGCTGGCGTTAGCTCAACGCTACGATTATCACGCACAAATAAGCTTTGGCTAGTTTCTTCTTCCAGCTTCTGGATCTGCCGGCTGAGCGCGGATGGGCTGATGTGCATCGCGGCGGCGGTCTTACTGAAGTTTTTACTCTCACACAGATGGATAAACATCTGCAGGTTTTTAATGTTCATAAGTTAATCACATCATGTTGCATAAATTGCAATAACTAATTGTGAATATATCACTTTAAGCAACTTGATGTCTGCTTTAGTATCAGTTTATTCGGTTCTAGAAACCGACCTGATGGAAAGAATCTTTAAAGGAGAGCGCTAACATGGCTAACTATTTCAATACCCTAAATCTACGCCAACAACTTGACCAACTTGGTCGTTGCCGCTTTATGGATCGCTCTGAGTTTGAAAGCGAAGCCGAGTACCTCAAAGGTAAGAAAGTGGTGATTGTCGGTTGTGGTGCACAAGGTTTAAACCAAGGTCTAAATTTACGAGACTCTGGCCTTGATGTCTCTTATGCATTGCGTCAAGCGGCGATCGACGAACAGCGTCAGTCCTATAAAAATGCTAAAGAGAACGGTTTTGAAGTAGGTAGCTATGAAACGCTCATCCCTCAAGCAGACTTGGTCATTAACCTAACGCCAGATAAACAGCACAGCAATGTTGTCGAAACCATCATGCCGCTGATGAAAAAAGGTGCAGCATTGGGGTATTCTCACGGCTTCAACGTGGTTGAAGAGGGGATGCAGATCCGTAAAGACATCACGGTTGTGATGGTGGCGCCTAAGTGCCCGGGAACCGAAGTGCGTGAAGAGTATAAGCGTGGTTTCGGCGTGCCGACTTTGCTTGCCGTTCACCCAGAAAATGACCCTCAAGGTGAAGGTTGGGATATCGCAAAAGCTTGGGCGGCGGGAACGGGCGGTCATCGTGCTGGCTGTTTGGAATCCTCTTTCGTTGCCGAAGTAAAATCGGACCTTATGGGCGAGCAAACCATCTTGTGTGGCATGCTACAAGCGGGTTCGATTGTGTGCTATGAGAAGATGGTAGCAGAAGGTATTGACCCAGGTTACGCAGGTAAACTACTGCAATACGGTTGGGAAACGGTAACTGAAGCGCTGAAATTTGGTGGCATCACTCACATGATGGATCGCCTATCAAACCCAGCAAAAATCAAAGCGTTTGAGTTATCTGAAGAGCTTAAAGACTTGATGCGCCCACTGTACAACAAACATATGGATGACATTATTTCTGGTCATTTCTCTAGCACTATGATGGCTGACTGGGCCAACGATGATGCTGATTTGCTGGGCTGGCGTGCTGAAACCGGTGAAACTGCGTTTGAAAACTACCCACAGTCTGATGTACAGATCACTGAGCAAGAGTACTTCGACAAAGGTATTTTGATGATTGCCATGGTTCGCGCTGGGGTTGAGCTGGCATTTGAAGCTATGACGGCTTCCGGTATTGTTGAAGAGTCAGCTTACTATGAATCCCTGCATGAGCTGCCACTGATTGCCAACACAGTAGCACGTAAGCGTTTGTATGAAATGAACGTGGTTATTTCTGATACGGCAGAGTATGGTAATTACCTGTTTGCCAATGTCGCAACACCGTTACTGCGCGAAAAGTTCATGCCAAAAGTATCTACTGATGTGATTGGTAAAGGCCTTGGTGAAAGCTCGAATTTCGTTGATAACGCGACCTTGATTGAAGTTAACGAAATTCTTCGCAACCATCCGGTTGAGTACATCGGTGAAGAGTTGCGCGGTTACATGACAGATATGAAACGCATTGCTGTCGGTGGCTAAAGGCTAATTCACCTTCCGGTGGTTAAGAAGGGGTCGAGAGTTCGCCCCTTTTCAATGACGAGAATGATGATGTAAAGCTCCAGACTAACTGGAGAGAATAAATACAAAAGCAAACACAATATAAAACAAAAGGCTTGGTCGCCGTTGACCAAGCCTTTTTTACTGGGAAATTTTTATCTCAACCGGGCAATATTATTTGGCGGTGATTTTCGCTTCTAGCTCGGCCAATTTTTGCTCCATTTCAGTGAGCTTTTGGCGAGTACGCATCAATACTTGAGTCTGTACATCAAATTCTTCACGGCTTACCACGTCCAATTTATTTAATTGGCCTTGGATCACTTGGCGGATTTTTTGATCAACGTCGGCACCCAAATCTTTTACGGGTTGAGGCATTGAATCGTGAATTTGTTTGGCAATTTGCTCAAGTTTTTTAGGGTCAAACATAGCGGCTTACACTCCTGTCAGTTTGTTTCCATTCTAAGCAATTGAGCTGAGAATGTCGTTATTCAAGGTAAGAAAAAGGCCACTGAGGTGGCCTTTTTTGAAGCAGTCTTAATTATATTGTGTTATTTATTTTCAGCGAGTCGGCGTTGTGCTGCTTTGGCCTCGTCAACTCTGGCTAGCTTTTCGAGGTCTTTATCCTCAACAAACACAGGCAGTGGCTTATGTTTTTCGGCTAGATAGCTGTAAATCACAGGCAGTACGAATAGCGTAAATAGTGTACCAATCGCAAGACCTGCCACAATCACAATACCAATACTAAAGCGCTGAGCTGCACCTGCACCCGTTGCGTACATCAACGGGATCAAACCTGCAATCATCGCTGCTGTCGTCATTAGAATTGGGCGAAGACGCACTTTGGCTGCCTCCATCACCGCTTCGATGCGAGACTTGTTATGGTGTAGCTGCTCTTCTTTCGCTACTTCACAAATAAGAATACCGTGCTTGGTGATAAGACCAACCAGTGTAATCAACCCTACTTGCGAGTAGATGTTCATGGTTGCTGCGCCCCAAGCTAGTGCAATTAATGCTCCGCAAATGGCGAGAGGAACAGATACCATGATAACCAATGGATCTTTTAACGACTCAAATTGAATCGCCAGTACCAAGAAGATGATGGCGAGTGCCAAACCAAAGGTTGCGTAGAGTGCGCTTCCCTCAGTCACGTATTGACGTGCTTCACCCATATAATCGTGGTTGTAGCCAGCGGGCAGTTTAGTCGCGGCAACATCCTCAAACCACGTAATCGCATCACCCATTGCAACTCCTGGGCCCGGTACACTTCCGACGGTTGCCGAGTTTAGCTGGTTAAAGTGCGGCAGTGAGCGCGGCTCTGCAATCACATCAATGGTAATTAGGCTCCCTAATGGGATCATTTTTCCGTCAACGGCACGCACAAAGTAGTGATTCATCGATTCAGGGTTGAGGCGATATTTACGTTCAACCTGCGGGATCACTTCATAAGAGCGGCCATTGAGATCGATGCGGTTGACATAGCCATCCGCCATCATGGTCCCTAATGTCGTGCCAATATCCTTCATCGTGATGCCATAAACCCCAGCTTTATCTTTGTCGATATTAATTTTCATCGTCGCAGAATCGTAATTGAGGTCTAAATCGGAGTACACAAACATCGGGCTTGCTTTCACTTCTGTTAGCACTTCAGTGGCAATAGCAAACAAACTTTCAAAGCTATTGGGTGTAGTGATGACAAATTGAATTGGCAATCCAGAGCCTGCGCCGGGAAGTTCAGGCATTTGGAAGGCCGTCACGGCCATGCCTGGGATATCTTGCACTAAGGTGCCGACTCGAGTGGCAACCTCAGCTTGGCTTGCCTGGCGTTCACTCCAAGGCACCATAGAGGCAATACCAAACGCTTGGTTGGAGCTTGGAACACCGGTAAAGACTTGAGCAAACTGAACTTCTGGCTGTTCAGACAGAATCGTATTCACGTCATTCATGGTGTTTTGTAAATAGTCCAAGTTCGCATTCGAAGAACCCGTACCAATTAACATGACCACGCCTTTATCTTCAGAAGGGGCAAGCTCACTTGGAATGAATTTGAACAGCATAGGCAGGCTGGCAAACACGATCACCGCAAAGGCAATCACGACAGGACGGCGCTGCATTACTTTCTCGAGTAATTTCGCGTAGCGGTTACTCATTGAATCAAGCAATCCATGCACTTTTTGTTCAAACTTGTTGGGCTCTTCGTGCGCTTTAAGCATTTTAGAGCACATCATGGGTGAAAGTGTCAGTGCAACAATACCTGAAACAAATACAGCACCAGCCAGTGTGAGTGCAAACTCTTTAAAGAGTGAGCCTGTTATGCCACCCATCATCGCTATCGGTGCATAAACGGCGCCCAGTGTCAGCGTCATCGCAATTACCGGAACGGCGATTTCACGAGTACCAATAATCGCGGCACGAAATGGTGATTCACCCAGCTTAATGTGGCGGTCAACGTTTTCTAGTACAACGATTGCATCATCCACCACAAGGCCGATAGCCAATACCATCGCTAGCAGTGTCATCAAGTTCCATGAGAAGCCCATTCCCTGCATTACCATAGCAACACCAACTAAGGAGAGTGGAATGGTAACAATCGGGATGATAACGGCCCGTAAAGAGCCTAGGAATAGGGTAATGACGACAAGTACGATCAAGGCGGCTTCAGCGATGGTTTTTATGACCTCGTGGATCGATTCATTGATCGCCACCGTGGAGTCATACATCACGTTCATTTCGATGTTACTTGGTAGATTACGCTTTAACTGCGGTAACAGATCCAGCACATCTTGAGCAATGTTGATTGGGTTTGCGCTAGGTGCTGCGTTGATGGCTGCTACAACCGCTTCTCGGCCGTTTGCACTTGCGCGGTAAACATCATGGCTTTTTTCTAGCGTGACGTTTGCAATATCACCTAGGCGAATAACATTGCCGTCGCCCGTTTTAACCACCAGGTTTTTCAGCTCATCGACATTTGACACTTGCGTATCGGCACTACCGTTATACAGCACGAATTCGCCAGTGGCTTGTCCTGTTGCTGATTGATAGTTGTTGGCATTCAGCACGTTCATCACATCGCCCGCAGTGAGCTGTAGTCCTGCCATTTTTGCTGGATCAAGCCAAATACGAAGGGCGTATTTCATGCCACCATACAAGTCAATCTTAGAGACGCCGTTGACGGTGAATATTTGAGGGTTAAATACACGCTCAAGATAGTCAGTAATTTGGCTTGAACTAAGTTCATCACTAGTGAAACCAATATACAGCACCGCGGTGGTTGAGCCGGTAGACATAGTTACCGTCGGATCTTCGGCCTCTTTAGGAAGCTGTGAGCGTACCGAGTTCGTTTTTGCTAACACATCTGAAAGTGCAGCGTTGGGATCGGTATTGAGCTTCATCGTTACGGTAATCGTTGATTTACCCAATACCGAAGAAGAAGTCATATAATCAATGTTGTCGGCTTGTGCGACTGCTTGTTCCAAAGGTTGAGTGATAAAACCTTGGATTAAGTCGGCACTTGCACCGTAATAGCCTGTACTCACTGTAACAACGGTATTCGTCATTTCAGGGTATTCACGAACCTGCATTTTGAAAATAGCTTGAAAACCAAGCAGAGCTATCAAAAAGCTGATCGATACCGCGAGCACTGGACGTTTTATAAAAACATCAGTAAAACGCATGATTCCTCCAATTACAGCATCGGTGTTTCAGCAGGTGGTGTAGTCGCATTACTTTCGACTACCCGAACTTTCGAATGGTTACTTAAGCGCACTTGACCTGAAGTGACCACGATGTCTCCATCTTGTACACCCTCTAAAATATGCGCCACAGCACCTTTGCGTTCACCTACTTTTACAACGCGCTGCTCTACTCGTTTAACGCCATCTTCTTCTTTCAACACGTAAACATTATCACCATACAGGGTGAAGGTAATGGCGGTTTGAGGAAGCGTGACTTGGTTTTCTAATTTCGGCAGGATGATGTTGGCACGAGCAAACATACCGCTGCGTAGTTTACCGTCACTATTTGGAATATCGGCTTGCACTTGGATTAAACCACTTTGAACGCTAACGGCAGGCTCAATCGCAGTGATGGATCCTGTAAACGCTGCATTAGGATAAGCATCGATAAAAATATCCACTTGCTGGCCTAATGAAATACGTGAAATATCCGTTTGTGGAACGGTAAAGCGCAGACGCATTACACTGGTATCTTCCAAGCGAACAATATCGGTGCCTGGCTGTAGGTATTGGCCTAAATACACATTACGGATACCCACCACACCAGCAAAGGGCGCTTTGATTTCACGACGATCAATGGAAGCTTTTAAACTTTCAATATCTGCAGACAAAGAGTAGTAGTTTGCTTCGGCTTCATCATAAGCTTCTTTTGAAATCGACCCTTTAGCAAATAGACCTTTATAGCGTTCGTATTTCGCTTTTGCAGCAGGTAGGCGAGCTTGTGAGCTTTTTAAATTCGCTTTCTCAACCGCAGAATCAAGCAAAACTAAAGGTTGGTCTTCCTCAACTTGTGTCCCTGATTCAAATGAAATCTTATCGATCACGCCGCTGGTTTCAGATGTCAGTGTCACGCCTTGATTGGGTTCAATAAAACCAATCGCTTCAATCACTGGGATCCAATCAACAGGAGTTACATCGGTCACTGTCACTGGAAATTCAGGTTCAGGACGGTTGGCCATAAACTCGGCAATTTTTTGTTGTTTAAACAGATTAAAACCTATCACGCTACCAAACAGTAGGAAGGCGATAAGTAACATAAAGAATGTCCACTTTTTCATTCTAGTCAGAACTCCAAGTTAGTGTTGAGTAATTGCATCCCAACTGGCGTCAATCACGGCACTGAGTGCGCTGTCATCCAGTTGATAACATTCCATCGCTTTTTTACGGGCAAGGGCGACCGTTGTTTCGAAGCTTAAAGCAGACAAAATCTGGTTATCCAACGGCTTGAATAATCCCTGCTCTTTACCTTGATCAAATAGTAAATCCACTTTGGCAAACATTTTTCGCTCAAGTTCCTTAACATTGCAACTGATTGTTGTTGGCAATGATTCATATTGAACTCGGTTGCTGAGTGTTGCACTGCTTGATTGTGCTAATTCCCAGATATTAAGCCACATCATTTTAAAGCGTTCTTTCAAAGGCATCTCATCATCAATATTGGCTTGCACCGCGTCAGCAATGTGCTGACAAACGTGTAAGCGAACGGTCACGAGAAGATGATCTTTGTCATCAAAGTAACGGTAAATTGTTCCCGTTGCGACACCGGCTTCTTTGGCTAATTTGTGCATCGATAAGCCTTGAAATCCAGATTCAGCGATCAGCTTTTCAGCGGCCACCAATATCTGCTGGTACTTATCCACGTGAATACAGTTAGACATGCTGACATCCCACAGTGAATGAACGTTCATTCATTATAGACCAAACTATAGCCCCTTATGCAATACACTAGTGTAGTAAAATGACAAAAATCTTATGGTGAATGACGTAGTAATCAGTAAAGCGCGGCATTATCATAGACGGCCCAAATAAAAGTGATACGAGTACCTCATGAAGCTGAATCCAAGACAAGACGAAGCCGTCAAATATGTATCGGGCCCATGTCTAGTATTGGCGGGGGCTGGCTCGGGTAAAACGCGCGTAATTACCAACAAGATCGCTTACTTGGTTCAACAGTGTGATTATAAAGCGCGCAACATTGCTGCCGTTACATTTACTAACAAAGCCGCTCGAGAAATGAAGGCGCGGGTAGCACAAACGCTTGGAAAAGCTGAGTCAAAAGGGCTGCTCGTTTCCACATTTCATACTTTAGGCCTCAATATTATCCGTCGGGAATATAAATTTTTGGGCTTGAAAGCGGGGTTCTCTCTGTTTGACGACCAAGATCAGCTTGCGCTGCTCAAAGAGTTGACAGAGAAACAGCTTGAGGGCGATAAAGATCTGCTGCGCCAATTGCTCAGCACCATCTCCAACTGGAAGAACGACATGTTGACGCCAGAGCAAGTGAAAGGTTTTGCTCAAGGTGAACAACAACAGCAGTTCGCTTACTGCTTCGATCTTTATCAAAAGCAAATGAAAGCGTATAACGCGCTCGATTTTGATGATCTTATTTTAATGCCGGTGCTGTTATTGCAAAACAACGCCGAAGTTCGTCAGCGTTGGCAAAACCGCATTCGCTACTTGCTGGTGGATGAATATCAAGATACCAATACTAGTCAATACGAGTTAGTGAAATTGTTGGTTGGAGAACGTGGCCGTTTAACCGTGGTGGGTGATGATGATCAATCCATCTATTCTTGGCGAGGGGCGAAACCGCAAAACCTCGTGTTGTTGGGGCAAGATTACCCAAATCTTAAACTGATTAAGCTTGAGCAGAACTACCGTTCAACCAGCCGTATTTTGAGAGCGGCCAATATTCTGATTGCTAACAACCCACACGTGTATGAGAAAACGCTTTTTTCTGAGATCCCTGAGGGTGAAAAACTCAAAGTTTTGCTAGCGAAAAATGAAGATCATGAAGCGGAGCGGGTCACTGGTGAACTGATTGCGCATAAATTTCTCAATCGCACCGAATATCGTGATTACGCGATATTGTACCGCGGTAATCATCAGTCACGCTTAATTGAAAAATCGCTGCTGCAAAACCGCGTGCCTTATAAGTTATCCGGTGGAACGTCATTTTTTGCCAGAGCCGAAATTAAAGACATCATGGCTTACCTCAAAGTGTTGGTGAACCCTGACGATGACAATGCTTTTTTACGCATTGTGAACACGCCAAAACGAGAAATTGGCCCAGTCACGTTAGAGAAATTGGGTAGTTACGCCAATATGCGTGGCAAAAGCTTGTTTTCGGCCAGTTTTGAACTTGGCTTAGAGCATCATTTGTCTGGAAGAGGGCTCGACAACTTGCGTCAGTTTACGCAATGGTTAGTAGCTATCTCAGATCAAGCTGAACGAGGCAATACCGTTGAAGCAGTGCGATCGTTAGTCCGAGATATTCATTATGAAGATTGGCTGTATGAAACCTCTTCCAGCCCCAAAGCGGCCGAAATGCGTATGAAAAACGTCTCTGATCTCTATTCTTGGATTGTGGCCGACCTTGAAGGTGACAACTATGACCAACAAGAAAAATCGCTCAAAGAAGTTGTACAGCGCTTAACCCTACGCGACATGATGGAGCGAAGTGAAGAAGAGGATGAGAGTGATGCCGTTCAGTTGATGACACTGCATGCATCGAAAGGCCTTGAATTTCCTTACGTTTATTTGATTGGCACTGAAGAGGGTATTCTTCCTCATCAAACCAGTATCGATGAGGACAACGTCGAAGAAGAACGTCGTTTGATGTATGTCGGGATAACTCGCGCGCAGCGAGAACTGACTTTCACTATGTGTAAAGAACGTCGTCAATACGGGGAACTGCTTAAACCCACACAAAGTCGCTTTTTGGATGAATTACCCTTTGACGATGTTGAGTGGGAACAGAGTAAAAAGCCAGTAAGTCAAGAAGAGCGAATGGCGAAAGGACAAAGTCATATTGCTAATTTGCGCGCTGCCATGTTTAAGAAATAGTGCTTAAAAGATAATAAAAACAAAGGTTTGGAATTAAAGCCAATCCTTTGTTTTATAGGGGTTAATGTATTAAAGACCTGCAATCATATGCTCAATGGCGGCAACGATTTCGTCGTCAGAGCAATCCATACAGGTTCCTTTAGCTGGCATGGCATTAAAGCCTTGCAGTGCATGATTTTTCAATACATCTTTACCTTGGGCGATACGTGGAGCCCACTCTTCGGCATTGCCAATTTTAGGTGCGCCACTGATGCCTGTAGAGTGGCAAGCGATACAGAATGTACCATAAACTTGCGCGCCATCACGAGGGCCTGTCGGCTCTGCCGCAACGGGTTCACTACCCGCTAAGTAAACATCACCTACAGGTTTAATGCGATCAGCAATGGCATCGTATTCAGCTTGGCTGGTTGCCAATGCAACACTAGAAAAGGTTAAAGCAGCGAATAACACGCTTATGATTCGTCGAGACATATCCATTAAACTCACTTTATATTCCAAAGGTAAGTTCATGCTTACCTATTTATACTTAGATTTAGAGTGTGGCTGATTTAAAAGCCATTCAAGCTGTTAAATCAATGTAAATATTGGGTGATTATATCCCGATAAGTTGTTGCAATAAACAACAAGTTGCGATCTTCAAGGGGTGAGTCACATCCTTATTATAGAGGTAATAATGGTTATCTGATGAAAAAGGCGTCAAACGATAAAAAAAGTTGAAAAAGTACTAGACGCCCTAGTGTGAACTCCGTATTATTCCACTCCGCCGATAGGGCATGCGCCCGTAGCTCAGCTGGATAGAGCGTTGGCCTCCGGAGCCAAAGGTCGAAGGTTCGAATCCTTTCGGGCGCGCCATCCGGATGCTTATGTAAATAAGTAGCAAATTGGCAAAACAGTGGTGGCTATAGCTCAGTTGGTAGAGCCCCGGATTGTGATTCCGGTTGTCGCGAGTTCAAGTCTCGTTAGCCACCCCATTATTTGGTAACTTCGGTTTCCTTTCTTGGTGAAAGTCGAGAAAAAAGATTTACATCGATGAATAGACTAGTTTGATAGTGCATCATAATGTTAGGAATAGCGGAGCAGAGAGTTCTCTCTCGTTTATTCCAAAAAATGAATTTGTATCGGTGAATAGCGCAGCTTGGTAGCGCATCTGGTTTGGGACCAGAGGGTCGGGGGTTCGAATCCCTCTTCACCGACCACTTTTCTTTTCTTCTCATTGGTTAAAAATGAAAAGAAAAATAACGGCAAGCAAGCGGTTATTGCAAAGTTTGATGGTGGCTATAGCTCAGTTGGTAGAGCCCCGGATTGTGATTCCGGTTGTCGCGAGTTCAAGTCTCGTTAGCCACCCCATTATTCGGTAACTTCGGTTTCCGTTCTTGGTGAAAATCGAGAAGAAAGATACATCGGTGAATGACCTAGTTTGATAGTGCATCCTGATGTTAGGAATAGCGGACCAGAGGGTTTCCTCTCGTTAATTCCAAAAAATGAATTTGTATCGGTGAATAGCGCAGCTTGGTAGCGCATCTGGTTTGGGACCAGAGGGTCGGGGGTTCGAATCCCTCTTCACCGACCACCTTAATAAGCCTCAGTCGAAAGACTGGGGCTTTTTAATATCTGATGTTTGGAGCCTTAATCAAGGTAATGAGAGCCAAAGTAGGGTTCGCCTGATCTTCAAAACCGGGCTCTTCACCGGCCATCTTAATAAGCCTCAGTTGAAAGACCATTCTCTCTATTCAATGTTCGATCCCTTATTGACTCCTATTTCATTAAGTCAGTGAATTATCATGTTTAAAGGCTAAACCCTAAATTTTCTGTTCAGATGAATTCACTGCTTTTCTGCTTTATCATTAGTTTTTAGTCTGGCATTTTGTTGGTTATTCTGGTTTTTGTTTCTAATGTGTTACGTGATATGCCGAAATATAATTTGAAATTTTATTCTGCATTCTTTTTTAGAATGCATGGTAAATTGGCGTTTTCTTAGGCTTAACGTCTATGTTTTGGGGTGTATTACTGCGTGCTAGAATATTGGTCATACCAATGATTAATGCATATTTGGTGCATAAAAATACGATGTTACTGCTTTGGTTTGATTTGATATCGACTTTTTATCCTATCGATGTTGCTTTTCTGTGAAATATTTGCCAAATTGATGGCCTTGTTAATTACCAGAATATTGTACTGGTATGAATGGATTCATTTTTACTGGCTTTGAACGCTTTGTTGTTCAAAGGTAGTTACAGACAGGGCACAACACTGCCCAAGTCGTAGAGGTCTGGGATGTCACTTTTAGAAGTAAAAAACCTGCGTATTGAATACCCATCGCGTCATGGTGTTCACGTTGCTGTGAAATCGCTTTCGTTTAATATCGAGCGGGGTGAAATTGTTGGGGTTGTGGGAGAATCAGGCGCCGGAAAATCGACCGTAGGTAATGCGGTTATCGATTTATTGAGCCCACCCGGTCTCATTGCCAGTGGTGATGTGTTCTTAGATGGTGAGAAGATTTCAGGCCTATCGCCTGAGCAGATGCGCCAAGTTCGCGGCTCTAAAATTGGTTTTATTTTTCAAGACCCAATGACGTCGCTTAATCCACTATTTACGGTTGAACATCAACTGACAGAAACCATCCACGCCAATATGAAAGTGACTGAGGAAGAAGCGTATCAGCGTGCACTTTCTTTGATGAAGCAAGTGGGTATTCCTCAGCCTGAAAACCGTTTGAAGCAGTACCCACACCAATTCTCTGGTGGCATGCGTCAACGTGTTGTGATTGCCATTGCGCTGGCGGGTGAACCTGATCTTATTATTGCCGATGAACCGACCACTGCATTAGACGTTTCTATTCAAGATCAAATCTTGAGCCTCATCCGCGAGCTATGCATTAAAAACAATGTTGGTTGTATGCTGGTCACCCATGATATGGGTGTGGTCTCGAATGTGACGGATCGCGTCGCGGTGATGTATCGCGGTGACTTGGTTGAATTTGGACCGACAGCTAAAGTGTTGGGCGCTCCGGATCACTCCTATACGCGCAGTTTGATTTCCGCCGTTCCTCGCTCAGATAAAAAACTCGATCGCTTTCCGCTGGTGAGCTATATCGAAGAGGCAAGTGAGTTAAAACCACTGGATGTTAAAAACCATTGGTTAGGTCAGAGCCAAGATAATCGCCAATACACAGGCCCACTGCTGACAGTAGAAAACGTGAATTTACGCTTTACGACCAAAGACTCATTGTTTGAAAGTCGCCGTGAATATGTCCAAGCTTCAAATGACGTCAGTTTTGAGGTGTTTGAAGGGGAAACTTTTGGTTTGGTTGGGGAATCAGGTTCCGGTAAATCAACCATCGCACGCGTGATTGCGGGTCTGTACGCTCCAAACTCAGGCAAAGTCTGTTTTGAAGGGATTGATCTTACTGCGCTGAAATCGGAAAACGAGCGCCGTCCGATGCGCCGCCAGATGCAGATGGTGTTTCAAAACCCTTATACCTCAATGAATCCGAGAATGAAGATTTTCGATATCATTGCCGAGCCGATTCGTTTTCATAAATTAACCCGTAGCGAAGCGGAAACACGGCAAATTGTGCATGATCTTTTAGAGCACGTAGGCCTAGGTAAGATGGCGGGAGTGAAATATCCGCACGAGTTTTCCGGCGGTCAACGTCAACGTATTTCGATTGCTCGCGCACTCGCCACGCGTCCTCGCTTATTGATTTGTGATGAACCTACGTCCGCACTCGACGTGTCTGTGCAAGCGCAGATCTTAAACCTATTGAAAGATCTGCAAGATGAGCTCAATTTGACCATGCTGTTCATCAGCCATGATTTACCTGTGATCCGCCAAATGTGCGATCGTGTCGGGGTCATGCAAATGGGGACCTTACTGGAGGTCGCCCCTACAGAGCAGTTGTTTAAGTCACCTCAACACCAATACAGCCAGCATTTGATTTCTTTAATGCCTGAGTTTACGGGCTTAAGAGAAGATGTAGTAACGGCGTAAGCCAAAAAAGTTACAGATAGAGATATCATGACCAAGCGTGCTTGGAATGAATAAACAGAAGCAATTACAACAACTAGGGATTTGGATTCCCGCATAAGGAGTTATGCAATGAAAACCATGAAAAGCAAACTAACAGTAGCTTTGATGGCGGCAGGCTTAAGCTTTGCAGCTAGCGCGGCCAATATTACCGTCGCTTATGATGCTGACCCAGTGTCACTTGACCCGCATGAGCAGCTATCTGGTGGTACGCTACAAATGTCTCACATGGTGTTTGATCCTCTCGTTCGTTACACCCAGACATTTGATTTTGAACCTCGCCTTGCTGAGAAATGGGAACGTGTCAATGATACAACGTTCCGTTTTACGCTGCGTAAAGGGGTGAAATTCCATTCAGGTAACGAAATGACGGCAGACGATGTGGTCTGGACGTTCGATCGTTTACAAGATTCTCCTGATTTCAAAGCTATTTTTGAACCGTATGAAAAGATGGTCAAAGTGGATGATTACACCGTCGAGATCGTATCCAAAGGCGCTTATCCGCTGGTTCTGCAAACCGCAACCTACATCTTCCCTATGGACAGCAAGTTCTATTCGGGCAAAGCGGCTGATGGTAAAGAGAAATCTGAAATTGTGAAGCACGGTAACTCGTTTGCTTCGACCAACGTTTCTGGTACTGGCCCATTTAGAGTGACTTTCCGCGAACAAGGCGTAAAAGTGGAATTTGAACGCTTTAAAGATTATTGGGATAGCGCATCAAAAGGCAACGTAGACAAACTAACCCTAGTGCCGATTAAAGAAGATGCCACTCGTGTTGCGGCGCTCCTTTCGGGTGATGTGGATATGATTGCACCTGTTGCGCCAAACGATCATAAACGTGTGGAAGAAGCCAAAGGTATTGATCTTGTGACCTTGCCGGGTACGCGCATCATCACTTTCCAAATGAACCAAAACAGCAATGAAGCACTGAAAGATGTTCGCGTGCGTCAAGCCATTGTTCATGCCATCAACAACCAAGGTATCGTTGACAAAATCATGAAAGGTTTTGCGACAGCAGCTGGCCAACAAGGCCCAGCGGGTTATTCTGGTTATGACGCGAACCTTGTGCCTCGTTTTGATTTGAAAAAAGCGAAAGAGCTGATGAAAGAGGCTGGTTATGAGAAAGGGCTGACGCTCACCATGATCGCGCCAAACAACCGTTATGTGAACGATGCGAAAGTTGCACAAGCTGCAGCGGCGATGTTGTCGAAAATTGGTATTAAGGTTGATCTTAAAACCATGCCAAAAGCGCAATATTGGCCTGAGTTTGATAAGTGCGCCGCGGATCTGTTAATGATTGGCTGGCACTCAGATACTGAAGACTCAGCAAACTTCACCGAGTTCTTAACCATGACACGTAACGAAGAGAGTGGTAAAGGCCAGTACAACTGTGGTCACTACTCAAATCCAGAAGTGGATAAGTTGGTTGAAGCGGCAAACGTAGAAACCGATCCTGCGAAACGTGCACAGATGCTGCAAAAAGTCGAAGTGACTTTGTACAACGACGCAGCATTTGTTCCACTGCATTGGCAAAACCTAGCGTGGGGGGCGAAATCTACTTTAGATATCAAACCGATTGTTAACGCGATGGAATTCCCTTATTTCGGCGACCTAGTCGTTAGCGAGTAATTACTTAAGTTGGCCGCTCATGTAATGTGGGCGGCGCTTAAGTCACTCAAGGCATCCGCTTGGATGCCTTATTAAGATCTCTGCACTTTGCTTTATTTCAGTCGGGTCGAGTGTCATTTTTTAGGCTGAATTTTTTCGTTCCTATTAAAGTTAATTCAATTTTAAAAAGAACCATCATGGATAGTTTAAGGGGCAAGGAATGTTTTCGTTTCTGGTCAAGCGCCTGTTTCAGGCACTGATAGTGATGTTTGTGATCAGTCTAGTGGCGTTTGCCATTCAGGATAACTTAGGCGACCCATTGCGTGAGCTTGTTGGGCAGTCTGTTTCAGAAAGCGAGCGCCAAGCGCTGCGCGATGAACTTGGACTGAATGATCCTTTCATTGCCAAATATACTCGTTTTATTACGGCCGCAGTGCAGGGTGATTTAGGCACGTCCTACTTTTTCAAACGTCCTGCGGTAGACGTTATTCTCGATAAATTAATCGCAACGTTAGAGCTTGTGCTCGGTGCGACCGTAATCATCATTGTCTGTTCCATTCCATTAGGGGTTTACACAGCCATTCATCCCAAAAGCTTCTTTACCAAAGTGGTGATGGCGGGCAGCAGTATTGGTATTTCTATCCCAGTGTTCTTAACTGCGATTATGTTGATGTACGTTTTCTCGATCACGTTAGGTTGGTTACCGTCGTATGGACGAGGGGAAACCGCCAATTGGTTGGGTTGGGAATCTGGCTTTTTCACGGCTGATGGATTAGCACACTTGGTGCTGCCTTGTGTTTCATTGGCGTCGATCATGCTGCCGCTGTTTATTCGTTTAGTGCGTTCTGAAATGTTGGAAGTGCTGAGCTCGGAATACATCAAATTTGCTAAAGCTAAGGGCTTGGCATTGAACAAAATTTACTACCAACATGCACTTAAAAATACCATGTTACCGGTGCTAACCGTCGGCGGTGTACAAATTGGGACTATGGTGGCCTACACCATCTTAACCGAGACTGTTTTTCAGTGGCCGGGTACGGGCTTTCTTTTCCTTGAAGCGATCAACCGAGTTGATACTCCGCTGATCACCGCTTACGTCATATTCGTTGGCCTGATTTTCGTTGTCACCAACACCATTGTCGATCTGTTATACGGTCTGATTAACCCGACTGTGAACCTTACTGGAAAAGGAGCTTAATCATGAGCCAATTTGCTGCTGCTCCATCTCGTTGGGAGCGTTTTAAACAGTCTGATTTTTTGTACTATTTCTTGCGTGATAAAGTGGCGATGACCAGCTTCGTCATCTTTTTGGTATTCTTAACTTTGTCTGTCGCTGCGCCACTCATTGCCCCCAGTAACCCGTACGACCTATCATCGATTGATCTGATGGATGCAGAATTACCTCCCTCTTGGATGGACGGAGCTGATGAGCGCTTTGTTCTCGGCACGGATGAGCAAGGGCGCGATATTTTGTCGACCATACTGTATGGTTCGCGTCTATCACTGACGATTGGCTTTTTGGCGGTCGGTTTACAGTTGCTACTTGGTATCGTGATTGGCCTTTCCGCTGGCTACTTTGGTGGGCGTATTGATAGCTTTTTGATGCGCTTTGCCGATGTACAGCTATCGTTTTCAACCATGATGGTGGCGATCATTGTTTCGGCAATTTTCAAAGCCAGTTTTGGGAGTGAATTTTATAGTCAGTATGCGGTTGTGATGCTGGTGGTGATTATTGGCGTGGCTGAGTGGCCACAATACGCGCGGACAATTCGTGCGTCAGTGCTCGCCGAGAAGAAAAAAGAGTATGTGGAAGCGGCTCGTGTGATGGGTTTTAAATCGCCACGCATCATGTTTCGCCATATTTTACCTAACTGTTTATCGCCTATTTTGGTTATCTCAACTGTACAAATTGCCAATGCGATCATGTCTGAAGCGGCACTCTCTTTCCTAGGCTTAGGTTTGCCAGTCGATCAGCCATCATTGGGTGCTTTGATTAGCATGGGCTTTAACTACATCTTCTCTGGCGCTTGGTGGATTACGGCTTTCCCTGGTTTTGTACTCGTCACATTAGTGTTGGTGATCAATCTGTTGGGTGACTGGCTACGCGATGTTTTTAACCCAAAAATTTACAAAGGGTGATGTGGCAATTGATTTTTGCTAAAGAAAATCCCTAAACTAAAAGCCGCCGTCAAATGCGGCTCTTTTTTTGCTAGTATTTTTGTTATACCCAATCCAAATCCATTGAACTAGGGAACATTGAATCGGTAATGTTGTCACTACTATTAAGCAAGTATATGGACTCAATATGATGACCCTGATGCGGAAAACGACCCTGTGTGTGACATCAAGCCTAACGGTGTTGGCGTCGCTGGCTTTATTTCAACCCGCTTGGGCGGACGATTTTCTTTGTGATGCGACTCAAGCTTCTGTCGATCAGCTGCCCATTCTTGATAAAGCATGCCCAATAGGGCAAGGTTTATGGGGAAAGAAAAAGCCCAAAGGGCAATCATCCACTTTTTGGATTCAGTGTGGTGTGTTAAATAAGCCATTATCTTTGCTGAAAGCCAAAGCGTTTTATACCCATATTTCTACCGATGTATGGCTAAAACCAGAAGCGAACACGTATCGTTGCTTAATCGGTCCTTATACTGATTATGAGCAAGTAAAAAAAGAACTGCCTCTTATCCAGCAAATCCCCGGTTACAAAGAAGCTTTCATTCGTGAGGTTGTCAAAGGGCGCCCACAGTCTAGCTCGCCGATAAAAAAGACAACTTCCGCTCAAGCAACGTCTGCCGCAAAACAAATCACCAAAAAGTCTTTACCGAAACCACCAGTGGAAATGGCGAGTTCGCCATTATCAACGAAACCATCAACCAAAGCGCCAGCTCTTAATGTTCCGCCAGCGGTTGAAATTCGTTTGAGCACCACCGCAAACGGTTTGCAGTTTGTGGTGCCTCATTTACGTTCGAGTGATGAACAGTTCTATATGGAACATGGTCTAGCATGGAGCCGCCTAAATTATGAGGTGGCAGAAAAAACCTGCCAAAAAATGGCGATGCGCTTGGTAACGGAAGAAGAGTGGCAACGCCTTTTGGATTCAAAACAGATGGACAGTAACCAATGGCCAATGCACTTACCTTATTGGGGATGGTCGCAAAAAGGGCTTTTTACCAACGGCAAAGTCAGCCAACTGAAAGGTTCCTCATTACTCAATGTGATTTGCGTTAAATAAGTCTCTCAGTTTGCCGTCAGAAATGGCGGCAGCGCTACTCTTTCTTTCCCTCTTCAAGTAACTGTAGATAGCGTTGTTCGATAAAATCTTTCTCTTTACTGATGTGATACAATTGTTTTTTTATCGCTTCGACATCGGCAGAAGTACCTCCTTGTTTGGCTTGCTCTTTGTATTTCTCAATGGTCTCTAGAAGCTCTTTTTTCTCGGCTTGATAATTTTTTGCTATTTCGTAGAAATCACCCGCTTTACTGATCTTAATGTATTCCGCTTCTAACTGTTCAAACTCTTTTTCGATGGTGGCTTTTTCTTCTTTCAAACTGTCAACGGTATCAGTTTGAGCAAAGAGTTTTTTACGCGTCATTCGTAACCCTTTCACGCTTTTATCGAGATCGCCTTTCAGCTTGCGGATCAACTTATGTGATTTACTCAATTTTTCATTGAGATCATCAATTGAAGCCTGATCTTCTGCACTAATGCCCTGAGAAGAGGAATTTTTGATGAGAGAAACCTGTTGCTCGAGCGCTTTTTGAATGATGATTAAATCATTCAGAGTCGAGCTATGCTCGGCGGTGTAGTTCAACGCATTTTCAACCGATTGTTGGCATAGATGAAGTGTGTCTTCATCGCTATCACTTTTATTACGAGTAAAACCATGCGCAAATTTCCTAAATTCACGCAGGATCAGCAGTAGGATAAAAAACCAAGCCAACAAGATAATAAGCCCGAGATCGATCGCTAAGAGCGATAAAACCTTTTCGGTGAGGAACTCTTGTATTGGCATCACATAAACCCACTTTTGTTGCTGTATTTTCAGGTAAGTTTAGTTGTTGTAAAAAAATGTGCCTATACTTTGAACAAGTTAGGTCATAGAAAAATGCGCTGTGAAGATTCTCATTGTTGATGACAGTAAAGCGACACTTGAAATAGTCAGACGAGCCTTAGAGGCGTTTGGTTACCGACGTTTGTCCATTCAAAAGGCAGACAATGGTAAAGCCGCACTCAAGCTGATTGGCAGTTGGCAGCCAGATATTGTCTTAACAGATTGGCATATGCCCGGCATGACAGGGTTGGAGCTAACACAAGCGATCACCAAACGTAAGCTCGGGATAAAGGTGGCGATGCTCACCACGGTGGCCGATGAGCAACAAATCAAACAGGCGCTTGAAGCTGGAGCGTCGTTTGTGTTATCGAAACCGTTTGACGATGGTGAACTACACCAAAAGTTGCTTCCTTTAGTGCAAGGAGCGGAAGAGAGCTGCATTGAATTAGATGAGATGATCGATCTGCAAGATGAGTTGGCTTTACCAAAGCTTTCGCAACTAGAAAAGCTGCTAAAAAGAACGGTGGGTGCTGAAATCGTGCTGAATAATATTCGTCGCCAATCGTTTGATGAGAGCAAAATTCCCTGTTTGATGGCAGTCTATGAAGATGGCGAAACGCAAAAGCCGCGCGCGGTGGCACTGCTTGATATCTACGCCGTTTGTGTCTTTGCTAAAGGCAACCCCAGCATTACCAAAGAGCAACTACAACAAGCGGTACACAGCAAAATGGTCAGTAAAGATATTCTCGATACTTGCCAGAAAGTATTAAGTGCTTCCGCATTAGCGTTTCTTGATAATCAAACCCGCAAAAGCTTGAAGTTAAAAAATATCAGTTTTATCCCTCAATCGTTTGAAAAGCTCGAAACCCTATTTGCCAAAGAAGCGGATAAACGGGTCGATTTTTCCTGCCAAATGGGGGCGTTAGCCCAAGGGAAAATTACTTTAGTGGGATTTTAGAAAATAGAAGGTTTTGAGTGAGCTCAAAACCTTCTATTTATTTATAGGTAATAGGATTTTCCCTTGATTATTAATTTATCAATGGATTGTATTTTTGTCCGATAGATCTACTTCTAATAAACACTATTACTTGATTTTTCTGAGTGTCTGAGTATGCACTTTATCGCCATCACGATTTAGAGTGTCACGTACTAATACGCCGCGATCCCAGTTTGTGCCAGCTGGAATGTAGCTAAAGCGGTTGATCTTAAAGTTATCTACCGTGTCGCCTTCATCACGGTCATTCCAACGGATGGTGGTGTTGAGCTGATCCAATGTTGCTTTTGACGCGCCCACTGCTTTGGTGGTAAACCACCAGTAATCCATATTCGCGAGCTCTTGGTAGCTAACGGTTTCATTCAAATCAGCAAGAGAGCAACCACTACCATTGCCATTGAGCTCTTTACCCGTCGTGGTTAAACCCTTGGCATCGAAGGTATAAGTCGCTACGGCTACTTCAGAACAGCCTGGTTGAGTCATCACTGAGCGCCAAGTACCAATAAAGTCCACATAGCGATCTTGGCCCACTGCTTCAACAGGGTAGATGAAGTTGATCGCTTCCTCGACTCGGCCTATATACTCCCCATTGAGGTATTCTTTACTGCGCGTTTGTACATACACATCCGTGATCGGGTCATAACTGCCTGAAATGGTCTCTTTTTGCATTTGTGAGCCATCTTGTGCATCGGAGTCATCACGTGTAACCACTTCAAACTTGGTTAGCGTTTGCTCACTACAGCTAGCGTCTGCCATACAGGCATAAGCGCCGCCCATTTCTTTCATTTCGGTCCAAGGCCAAGTCTTATCTACAGTTGATGCTTCTAAGGGGTCGGTAACAGATAGTTGATAATGGCCACTTCCAGATGCTACATCGTTGAGCTCTGGAGCAACTGCGATCTCGGTATCATTACATAGCGGCTTCTTGTTATCTTCGCTCCCAGACCAAGAGAATGTTCCGTTCTCTTTCACACAAGTGAGGTATTGGGCAGCAAAAGCACCTGAAATTCCACTATCGTTTGAACCTTTGTGTACTAACAGGTGATTATTCGCTGCAGTAAATGTGGTTGCGGCTAAACCGACCGTCTTAGTAAATACTTCATCACCTAAAGTACGATCTGCATGAATCACCCATTGAAACTCACTACCTGCTGTATTTCTAACGCGTTGATCCGCTGAGCGTTCAACAAATGCCCAATTCGAGCCTTTTGACCAGTGGGTCAGTTTGTCAGTAGAACCGCGCTTGAGTTCGCTCAGTGATTCGCCTAAATGCTGTTGCGCTTTTTCTGCACTGACTAGTGCTCCAGTTTTTCCTAGTAGCCCAAGCAAAGTTGCTGAGGAATTATCGATATCGTCCAACGTGATACGTTTCAGTGCGGAAACCATAGCGGCATCTGGAGATTTGATCGCATCTGGGATCACGATCAATTGATCATTGGCATTGTCATTAATGGTCAGCAGGAGTCGGGCTAGGTTAACTGAACGTTGGAAAGTGCCCGCTGCTTCAAATGGCGTGGTGATGTGGCGTGATGACACATTACCAATCACTAAGCCGTCGACATCACCATCAATTTCGCCACCAAGAATAAAGGTGACATTAGCAATATTAGTGTCAATCTTGTATTGACCGTAAGCATCGGTAAAACCCTGTTTTGAGCCAGAGGTATAGTGAAGGCCTTCAATGGTGGCATCGATAAATTTCCCTTGTGCAGGAATCGCAATCACTGGTTTTTCTGCTTTTTGAGCTGTGTTACTGTTGGTGTTACTACTGGATGATGAGTCATCACCACCACAGCCTACTAACGCAGTAGCCACTGCCATTGCGATTAAACTTAGTCTTTTCATCTTAAATCTCATTGTTATTGTGATATTGGTTCTGTTTCTATGCAACTTTGCTGGCGAATTCTACTGTCTTATTTGTGGGATTTATATAAAATGACAGACTGTTTGATTGTTTTGCATTCAATATATTGATTTAAAACAAAAAAGGTCGACATGTGTCGACCTTTTTTTGTAGATAAATTGACTTGGTGGTGACTATCGCATGGTAACAAACTCTTCACTACCCGTTGGGTGTATTGCCACAACTGAATCAAAATCGGCTTTGGTTGCGCCCATTTTCATGGCTACGCCAAAGCCTTGAATCATTTCATCAACTGCAAAACCGATGCCGTGTAGGCCAACAACGGTTTCTTCAAGGCCAGCGCATACTAGTTTCATTTTGCATGGTTGACGGTGAGAGGTGACGGCGGTGTACATGGCCGTGAAGCTAGAGGTATACACTTTGACGTTATCTTCGCCATATTGCGCTTGGGCTTCTTGCGTTGTGAGGCCAATTGTGCCGATTGGCGGATGGCTAAAGACCACGGTCGGGACCAGTTTGTAATCCATCTTCGCATTGGTTTTGCCATTAAACAGGCGCTCTGAAAGTTGACGGCCTGCTTTGACGGCAACTGGTGTGAGCTCGATACCGCCTTCCATGATATCGCCGACACAGTAGATGCCCGCGACGTTGGTTTGCTGGTACTCATCAACCTTAATATAGCCTTGTGCATTAGTTGCCACACCCGTTGCTGCTAGGTTTATCGCATCGGTTGCTGGGTGGCGGCCGATTGCCCAAATGAGCGTATCAACGTTTTGGCTTTGGCCATTTTCAAGGTGTAGAGTCAGGCTGCCATCGGCTTCTTTGATCACTTCTTTTGGCACTGAATGAGTATGTAATGTTGGACCTTCCGCTGCCATGACTTCAGTGAGTGTTTCGATGATCATGGGATCAAAGCTGCGCAGTGGTGATTCTTTGCGCACGTAAAGGTGCGTTTCAGTGCCGAGTGCGTTGAGTACGCCCGCGATTTCAACCGCAATATAACCTGCGCCCACAACCGCGACGCGTTTAGGCTGTTCGGTCAAGTCAAAGAAACCATTGGAATCAATGCCGTATTGTGCCCCTGGGATCGCCGGAATCGTTGGGCGTCCGCCAACGGCAATCAGGATATGATCTGCCGTGTAGTGTTTACCGTTTACTTCTACGGTTTTTGCATCAACAAAGCGTGCGAAACCGCGGATCACTTCCACTTTATTATTGCCCAATACGCGGTCGTATGATTGATGAATACGGCCAATATACGCTTGGCGGCTCTCAATCAGTTTTGACCAATCTAATCCTTTGACATCGACATCGAAGCCGTAATCTTTGGCATAAAGGTGCATTGCTTCAGCAATTTGCGCGCCATGCCACATCACTTTTTTCGGAACACAACCGACGTTGACACAAGTGCCGCCAAGGTCTTTGGCTTCAATCAGTGCGACTTTCGCACCATACATTGCCGCGCGGTTCGCTGAAGCGATACCACCAGAGCCACCACCGATACAGATATAATCAAAATGCGTTGTCATTACTTTCTCCATTATTCTTTTTTCATCCTATTTGACCTTGGTTTTGTACGGTGTTGGCAACCATAGCAAGGCGAAAAAGGTTCTCTACTTCTTTGATAGATTGGGTCAGTTTATTCTGGTACAACCCATTCGACTTTAAAATGACCGGTTACCGGGGCAATCGCTTGCTGAAGAAACGGTAAAATTTCCTGCATTTGCCCTTCCAGTGTCCACGGTGGGTTAATCACTATCATGCCTGAAGCGGTCATGCCACGTTCATGGGTGTCTGGCGATACGCCCAATTCAATTTGTAAGATTTTGCGAATACCGAGGCTTGCCAGCCCTTCAAGCAAGTCATCAATAGTGTCGCGATTCACTACGGGATACCAAATGGCGTAGATACCCGTCGCCCAGCGCTTATAACTTTGGGCAATGGCTCTTACGACATCGCTGTATTCTTTGGCCAATTCGTAAGGGGGATCGATCAACACTAAGCCGCGACGCTCTTTCGGTGGCAGGCTACCGATTAAGCGTTGGAAACCATCTTCTTTGTAAATCGATACCTGACGATCTCGGTGGAACTCTTGCTCGAGCAAAGGGTAATCGCTCGGATGCAATTCAGTGAGCACCATACGATCCTGCGCGCGTAGATGAGCACGCGCTACGCGCGGTGAGCCGGGGTAGTAGCGTAACTCTTCGCTTTCATTGAGTGCTTTTACTGCCTCAAGGTAGCTTTGAATGGCTGGTGGCGTTACATTTTGTTGCCAAATACGAGCAATCCCTTGTTTATATTCACCGGTTTTTTCTGACCATTCATGGGTCAAGTCATAACGGCCCACGCCAGAGTGGGTGTCATGATAAACAAAAGGCTTCTCTTTTTGCTGTAATGCATTGAGGATAAGGCTTTGTACGATATGCTTTAATACATCCGCGTGGTTGCCCGCGTGAAAACTGTGGCGATAACTTAGCAAAATAGGCTCTCAAAACACCCCAAATGGAGTGTGTTTCATCAATCAAACGTATTGGCTGATTATACGCCACTATTGAAAATTGCTGAACCTACCTATATTTACTATTTCAGATAAACAAAATCGACGGTTGCCGTGAAACAATCAGTGACTGTTGCAGAGAAATGCATCAACGTGCAGGCGCGTCTTAACTTAAAAGGAATGTTTTATGTCTAATCCACTTCTCACTTTCACGGATTTACCGCCGTTTTCCGCCATTAAGCCAGAGCATGTGAAGCCTGCGGTTGAGAAAGCGATAGAAGATTGCCGCACCGAAATTGAAAAACGTCTTGCTGGCAATAGCACCCCAACATGGGAAAACTTGATTGCACCCATTGAAGAGGTGGATGATCGCTTAAGCCGCATTTGGTCGCCAGTGAGCCACCTTAATTCCGTGCTCAATAGCGAGGAACTGCGTGATGCGTACGAAAGCTGTTTGCCGCTGCTGTCTGAATACGGCACTTGGGTTGGGCAACATAAAGGCCTGTTTGAAGCCTATAAGAGCATGAAAGCCAGCGATACTTTTTCCTCGCTCTCTCAAGCGCAGCAAAAAACCATCAATGATGCACTGCGTGATTTTGAGCTATCGGGTATCGGCTTGCCATTGGCAGAGCAAAAACGGTACGGCGAGATCAGTAAACGTCAATCTGAGTTGGGTTCTAAGTTCTCTAACAATGTACTGGATGCCACGATGGGCTGGACCAAGCACATTACCGACGCCAATCAATTAGCGGGCATGCCAGAATCGGCGTTAGCAGCTGCACAAGCGGCGGCGCAAGCCAAAGAGCTCGATGGTTATTTATTAACGCTCGACATTCCTTCTTATCTGCCAGTGATGACTTATTGTGATAACCAAGCTCTGCGCAAAGAGCTCTATGAAGCGTATGTCACGCGTGCCTCGGATCGCGGGCCAAATGCGGGCAAGTGGGATAACAGCGAAATCATCGCTGAGAAGCTCAAACTACGTCATGAAATAGCCCGTATGCTCGGTTTTAATACCTACAGTGAAAAATCACTGGCGACTAAAATGGCGCAAACGCCCGATCAAGTGTTAGGGTTTTTAAATGATTTAGCCACTAAAGTGAAACCGCAAGGTGAGCGTGAAGTAGAAGAGTTGCGTCAATTTGCGCAGCAAGAGTTTGGCGTGACCACGCTAGAGTTGTGGGATATCGCTTACTACAGCGAAAAACAGAAACAGCACTTGTTTGATATTTCAGATGAAGAGCTGCGCCCTTATTTCCCAGAGTCGAAAGTGGTGAGCGGCCTATTTGAAGTGCTCAACCGCGTATTTGGCATGAGCGTCAAAGAGCGCTCTGGGGTTGATACTTGGCATCCATCGGTGCGTTTTTTCGATATTTTTGATGCGAAAGGATCACTGCGTGGCAGCTTCTATCTCGACCTGTATGCACGCGAACATAAGCGTGGCGGCGCGTGGATGGATGATTGCCGTGGCCGTCGTATCACTCAAAATGGCGAGCTACAAACCCCAGTGGCTTATTTGACCTGTAACTTTAATCGCCCAATCGGTGATAAACCTGCGTTATTTACTCATGATGAAGTGGTCACTTTGTTCCATGAGTTTGGACACGGGATCCACCACATGTTGACTCAAGTTGAAGTGGGTGCGGTATCTGGCATCAATGGTGTACCGTGGGATGCGGTTGAACTGCCAAGTCAGTTCCTTGAAAATTGGTGCTGGGAAGAAGAGGCGTTAGCGTTTATTTCAGGTCATTACGAAACGGGTGAACCGCTACCGAAAGAAATGCTCGATAAAATGCTCGCGGCGAAAAACTTCCAGTCAGCGATGTTTATTTTGCGCCAACTTGAATTTGGTTTGTTCGATTTCACCTTGCACACCACTTACGATCCCGAAGTAGGCCCGCAAGTGTTGGAAACTCTCGCCCAAGTGAAAAAGAAAGTGGCCGTGTTACCAAGCCTTGAGTGGAACCGTTTCTCACACAGCTTTAGCCACATCTTTGCTGGCGGTTACAGCGCAGGTTATTACAGCTACTTATGGGCGGAAGTGCTTTCGGCTGATGCGTTTTCTCGCTTTGAGGAAGAGGGGATTTTTAACCCACAGACTGGGCAAAGTTTCTTGAATAACATCCTTGAAATGGGTGGTAGTGAAGAGCCGATGGAGCTATTTAAACGCTTTAGAGGCCGCGAGCCGCAAATTGATGCGTTGCTGCGTCATGCGGGGATCGCCGCGTAGTCACGCGCTTAAAATGCGATGAAGCTCGAATTAGCCCACCTTTGCGGTGGGCTTTTCATTTTTGAATGCCCAGAAAAATGTGATAGAGACGAGCATCTTGCCGCGATTTGAGGTTATAATCTGGGCAATTATGTATAAATAACCAGTAGCTTAGCCATGATGGATCCTTCTCTCTTACTCGACGGTCTCAACGATAAACAGCGCGAAGCGGTTGCCGCGCCTTTAGAAAACTTGCTGGTGCTTGCCGGAGCGGGGAGTGGTAAAACCCGAGTATTGGTGCATCGCATTGCTTGGCTTATCTCGGTTGAAAACGCCTCGCCTTTTTCAGTCATGTCGGTGACTTTTACCAACAAAGCGGCGGCGGAAATGCGTGGCCGAATTGAAGAGTTGATGATGGGCAGTGCATCGGGCATGTGGAATGGTACCTTCCACGGTATTTGCCACCGTATTTTACGCGCTCACTATCTTGACGCTCGCCTGCCTGAGGATTTTCAGATCCTCGATTCTGAAGATCAACTGCGTTTGCTGCGTCGCTTAATCAAAGCACAAAACCTAGATGAGAAGCAGTGGCCAACGCGCCAAGTGTGCTGGTGGATTAACGGTAAAAAAGATGAAGGTCTTCGTCCGAAGCACATTGATGCGTACCGCGATCCCGTGACTCAAACCTATTTGCAGCTTTATTCCGCGTACCAAGAGGCGTGCGATCGCGCAGGTTTGGTTGATTTTGCCGAAATTTTGCTGCGTTGCCACGAGATGTTGCGTGATAAGCAGCACATTCGTGAACATTATCAAGCGCGCTTTAAACACATCTTGGTCGACGAATTTCAAGACACCAATAACATCCAATACGCGTGGCTGCGCATGATGGCTGGGCGCGATTGCCACGTGATGATCGTCGGTGATGATGATCAGTCCATTTATGGCTGGCGTGGTGCCAAAATTGAAAATCTCGAAAAATTCACGCAGGAATTTCCGAGCGTTAATACCATTCGTTTAGAGCAAAACTACCGTTCAACCAAAACCATTTTGCAAGCCTCGAACGCACTGATAGCGAACAACACCGAGCGAATGGGTAAAGAGCTCTGGACAGATGGCAGCGAAGGCGAGCCAATTTCTATCTATTCGGCCTACAACGATCTTGATGAGGCGCGTTTTACCGTCAATAAAATCAAAGAGTGGCGAGATAAAGGTGGTGCATTAGAGGATTGTGCGATGCTTTATCGCAACAACGCCCAATCTCGTGTTTTGGAAGAAGCCTTGATTCAAGCAGGCTTGCCCTACCGTATCTACGGCGGCATGCGCTTCTTCGAGCGCCAAGAGATCAAAGATGCGTTAAGTTACTTGCGTTTGATGTCTAACCGCAATGATGATTCGGCCTTTGAGCGAGTCGTAAATACGCCACCGCGTGGCTTGGGTGATAAAACGCTGGAAACCATTCGTTTTGCGGCGCGAGATCGCGGCTGTACCTTGTGGCAAGCGAGCCTTGTGCTGTTGGAAGAAAAAGTGCTCACAGGACGTGCGGCAAGCGCATTAAGCCGGTTTATTGAGCTGGTCAATGCCCTTGAAGATGATAGCGCTGAGATGCCGTTACACAGTCAAACCGACCATGTAATCAAAACCTCTGGCTTGTTTGAGATGTATCAGCTTGAAAAGGGTGAAAAGTCTAAAGCCAGAATTGAAAACTTGGAAGAGCTAGTCACCGCAACACGCCAATTTGAAAAGCCAGAAGAAGCGGATGAGATGAGCATGTTGACGGCCTTTTTAACCCACGCAGCGCTGGAAGCGGGCGAAGGGCAGGCTGACGAGTTTGATGATGCCGTACAGTTAATGACACTGCACAGCGCGAAAGGGTTAGAGTTCCCGTTGGTGTTTATGGTTGGCGTTGAAGAGGGTATGTTCCCCAGCCAAATGTCGGCCGAAGAAGCGGGGCGATTGGAAGAGGAGCGCCGTTTGTGTTACGTCGGAATGACGCGCGCCATGCAAAAGCTCTACATTACTTACGCTGAAATTCGCCGTTTATACGGTCAGGATAAATACCATAAGCCGTCACGCTTTATCCGTGAGCTGCCAGAAAACTGCCTTGATGAAGTGCGTATGAAAGCGCAAGTGAGCCGACCAAGCAGTGCCGGGCGTTTTAGTCAAACAGCGGTCAAAGAGAACTTTAACGAGACGGGTTTTAGCTTGGGCGCACGCGTAAAACACCCTATTTTTGGTGAAGGCACCATCATTAATTTCGAAGGCAGTGGCCCGCAAAGTCGAGTGCAAGTCGCTTTTAACGGTGAAGGCATTAAATGGCTAGTGACTGCTTATGCCAAGCTAGAGAAACTATGATCTTCCTTGTACAAAGAAAGGGTACTTTTCTTTGCTGAGATGGTTGGATTGTTCTCCTCCCTCTTTGAGGGGGAGGCAGGGAGGGGTGTTTATGGCGTTGTTTAAACCAAATACCTAACCTAACCTAGCCGTTCAAGATATGAAAGCTGGATAACTCATATGCTTATCCGATCCAAAAGAAAAACCCCGAGGGCTTGCGCCCTGCGGGGTTATAGTCTTACTTGCAGCAATCCAGCTACGAAAGTGCTCCATGCATCAAATCCATGATAGTGGCTGAATTCCGTCAGCTTAATCCGTTCTTCGCCTTCCTAGCGGTGTCCTTGGTGACTTCCTAGTCTGCTAACCATCCACGTTAGCGCGCTTCACTTGTTCCTTGAGCGGTGTCCTTTACATCATCCTGATGTTCAGTCCTTGCCTCGTCCAGAGGTGTCCATCGTCTTTCCTTAGTAGTAACCATCCTAGCTACTATTGCGTCCATTCAATGTCCAATTTGCTTTCCGTGCCGACCATTCATCCTGAGCAGTCGTCTCTTCATCCTGAAGATGACCAATCCGTGGTGCTTTCCTGTTCCGTGTCAGAATCCTTCCGACAAGGTTCATATTACCCATCTCTAATTTATCGGCAATGCTAGAGAAACGCTTTTTTCGCAAAGGGTTTCTCTATCTGGTTATTATTTTATTTAAAATCAATCAGTTAAGTTTTTTGGTGTTGATTTTCCTACTCAAAAAGCGATATTTGCTCACTCGCTTGTAAGAGATCTCGCACAAAAATGGGCGCGAATCGCTGCATCAATGGCTAAGGCTAAGCAGCGCTTGCAATAAAATAAGTCCACCGATGAGCGTAAAAATGATGCCACATACCGCATCAATATACACAGTGAGTGATTGTAAACGTTTTTGTAGGCGGGCGGTGGAGAGCATCCACGCCAAGGTTGAGAACCACATAAAAGAGAGCCCCCAAAGAATCAGCAAGGCGATACCTTTACCTGAAAAGGACATCCCCACAGGCACTAAACTCGACATTAAGCTGATAAAAAAGACCAAAGCTTTTGGATTAAAAATATTGGTGATAAAACCGCGGGAAAAGGCTTGGCGTTGATTTTCGATCAGCTTGTCGCGCTCATTGTTGACTCCGACAGCTTGTGGCGATCGCCAGGTGGTGTAGATGGATTTGAGTGCGCCCAAGCCTAAATAGAATAAATACCCCCCGCCGGCCAGTTGCACCATCGCAAACAGTGCGGGTTGTTGATGCACCAAATAGCTTATCCCTGTGAGGCTAAGCAGTGAGTGAATGACAATGCCACATGATAACCCAAGAGCAATAAAAACCCCGGTTTTGCGGCCGTAACGGGTAGCATTTTGTACCACTAGCGCCACATCTGGGCCCGGGCTTAATAAAGCCATAAAATGTACGCCAGCCAATGTGGCCAATATGGAAAGTTCGTTCATGTATTCTCCTCATGTTTGACGGTGAGTATGCGTGGAGAAAACGTGCTTGCCTTGTAAATTTCTGACAGTTTGGTTAGTAAAGTGTGCGATTGATGGCGGAGGGTGACAGGCCAAAGGTTGCTTTGAACGCCTTACTGAAATGGGCTTGATCATAAAAACCGACTTGATAGGCGACTTCAGTGCTAGAGGCTCCGGTTTTCAACAATTTCATCGCTTGCTCTAAACGTAAACGCAATAACCACGCATAAGGTGTGATGCCCGTTTGCGCCTTGAAATGGCGCTGAAACTGAGTGGGTGAAAGCTGGCAAAGCTGAGCGAGTTGTTCAAGGCGGATCGGTTGGTCGAGTTGACTGAGTACCCACTCTTTCAGCGTAGCGAGGTTGCGCTGGCCAAGCGGTTTAACCTCCGGCAGTTTCAAGTGGCTATAGCGTTCAAGTAAAGGTGTGAACCCTTGGTAGGGTAAGCAATCTTTAGCGAGTTGACTGAGCTTATCCTGCTTCATGGTGTGATGAAGTTGCAGCAGTGAGCAAAAAAGTGGCGCGTCATCGACTATTAACTGCTCAAAACCCAGCACTTGTTCAATCTGCTTGGCTTCTAAGGTTTGCTGTAGCCAAGTAGGTTCAATAGCAAACACTTGCACTTGGTAGCCAGAGCTATTGTGCGCTTGCCCATCGTGCAGTTCATCTGGCGACATCAGAACTACGCCGCCCCGTTGTACCTGATGCCAAGCGCCTTGGTGGTAGAAGCGCTGCGTTCCTTGAGTGATAAGGCCAATATGAATATCAAGATGGTAGTGGCGATCAAACGCAAACTGACGATAGTCTGCATCAATCAGACCAATCGCAGGATAGGCCGTTTGGCTGTAGCTCACTTTATCCATAGAGACCAAAATTTAGGGTTGAATAATGCAAGCTTAGCCAGCCATGTCGCCACTGTCTTGTAAAAAATGATCACAGCGCCCTCGATCGCTTTGACGAACGAGGGGAATAAACAATCCTAATTAAACGGATGCCCGTTGAGCGCGTCGCGCGGTTCGGCCTGTTTTTAAACCATCAAAACTGAACAGCAACAATGCAGCCCAAATAAAGGCAAAAGTAATGGCTTTATCACTAGAGAAGGCTTCACCGTAAACCAAGACCGCGAGCAAAAACATCAAGCTTGGGCCGATGTATTGGAAGAAACCCAGCGTTGAAAGTTTTAAACGCGTTGCTGCTCCTGTGAAACAAAGCAAAGGCAAGGTCGTGATGACACCAGCTGCGATCAGCAGTAGGTTGAGGTTAAGCGGATTGAGCGCCATATCTGAAGTTGGCGAGCTGGCGATAAACAACAGATAAATCAACGCCGCGGGCAACATTACCAAGGTTTCGATAAACAAACCTGTTTGGGCATCAACCGCCACTTTTTTACGCAGTAAGCCATACAAGCCAAAAGTGGTAGCCAAAGCGATGGCGACCACAGGAATCGAACCAAACACAATTAACTGAATGGCCACACCAATGGTGGCTAGCGCCACCGCGACCCACTGCAGTTTGCGTAATCGCTCACCAAGAAAAAGCATGCCGAGCACCACATTGAGCAGTGGGTTAATGTAATAACCTAAACTGGCATCTAACATATGATTAGCATTGATTGCCCAGATGAAAATTAACCAGTTCACCGCAACCAGACAAGCGGTGGTCATTAGATAGATCATCTTTGATTTATGAGTAATCACACTGCGTACACTACGCCAGTTGCGGCCAAAATGAAGTAGTGCTGCTAACAAGAAAAACGACCACACTACGCGGTGAGTGAGGATCTCAAGTGCAGGAACATTGTTGATTGCTTTAAAATAGATCGGTGCGATGCCCCACATAGTGTAAGCACCAATAGCGAGTAAAACGCCTTGTCTGGAGCGTTGTTGTTCTTCTGCGGTCATGATGAATTCTCAAAGGAGTGAAGTGCTGAGCCAGCGAAACGATTCGACAGTATATACTGTTCCTCAAGTAAGTTGCAGCTTTGTTAATCAACCGCCTACTCGGGAGTTTTAGTGGCGAATAATGGCCGAGAATCAAGTGATTCGCTTTACAGCTACATTTTGCGGTTTTATTCACCATCGAACCCCACTACAATAAGACGCTTTGCGGTATAGCGGTTGCTCTACCCCTTTTGTTCACCCTTGGAAATTTCATGACCGCAACGTTAATGGCTCAACAAACCGATCCTCAACCTGAGACACCGCACAGTATTTTACAGACTGTGTTCGGTTATCAGTCGTTTCGTGTCGGCCAGCAAGAGGTGATTGACGCTTCGTTAGCGGGGCAAGATAGCTTAGTTATCATGCCAACGGGTGGGGGGAAATCGCTCTGTTATCAGATCCCTGCGTTAGTCAAAGAGGGCATCACTTTAGTCATATCGCCGCTCATTTCATTGATGAAAGACCAAGTGGATCAGCTCAAAGCCAACGGTGTCGCGGCTGAGTGTATTAATTCAAGTATGTCACGTGAGATGCTGATGTCGGTGTATAACCGGATGAATGCAGGGCAACTGAAGCTGATTTACGCGTCGCCTGAGCGCGTTTTGATGCCCGATTTCATCGAACGCTTGCAGCAGTTGCCATTGGCGATGATTGCCGTGGATGAAGCACACTGTATTTCTCAATGGGGGCACGATTTTCGCCCTGAGTATGCGGCGTTAGGCCAGCTCAAACAGCATTTTTCACACGTGCCTTTTATGGCACTGACGGCAACGGCCGATGACGCCACGCGCGTGGATATTTTGCACCGTTTGCAGTTGCAAGAACCGCATGTCTATCTGGGTAGCTTTGATCGCCCTAATATCCGCTATACCTTGGTCGAAAAGCACAAACCGGTTTCACAGGTGATCCGCTATCTTGATACGCAAAGAGGGCATTGCGGTATCATTTACTGTGGCAGTCGCAAAAAAGTAGAAATGCTGACAGAAAAACTGTGCAACAACCATTTACGAGCAGCCAGTTACCATGCGGGTATGGACGCCGATGAGCGCGCTTATGTGCAAGAAGCATTTCAGCGTGATGACATTCAGATAGTGGTTGCTACCGTCGCATTTGGAATGGGGATTAATAAACCCAATGTGCGTTTTGTGGTGCATTTTGATATTCCGCGCAACATTGAATCTTACTATCAAGAGACCGGGCGCGCAGGGCGAGACGGTTTGCCAGCCGAAGCGATGATGCTCTATGATCCGGCCGACATCAGTTGGCTGCGTCGAATGTTAGATGAGAAGCCGGAAGGGCCACAAAAGCAGGTGGAAAGCCATAAGTTGGGCGCGATGAGCGCTTTTGCTGAAGCACAAACTTGTCGCCGCCAAGTGTTGCTCAATTATTTTGGTGAATATCGAGACAAACCTTGCGGCAACTGCGATATCTGCCTTGATCCGCCCAAGCATTTCGATGCCACGCAAGAGGCGCAAAAAGCATTATCGTGCGTTTATCGCGTCAACCAAAGTTTCGGTATTGGTTATGTGGTGGAAGTGATGCGCGGTATGCAAAATATCCGTATTCGTGAAAATGGCCACGACAAGCTCACGACTTACGGCATTGGTCGCGATCATAGCCATGATTATTGGGTGAGTATTTTCCGTCAGTTGATCCATAAAGGGTTATTGCAGCAAAACATTACTCGCAATTCGACCTTGCAGTTGACGGAAGAGGCGCGGCCGCTGCTGCGTGGAGAAATGCCATTAGAGTTAGCTATTCCACGCTTAGACACAGCCGCTCGTGCGGCGAAATCAGATAAGTTATCCAACAAAAACTACGACAAACCACTGTTTGCCAAATTGCGTAAATTGCGTAAATCGATTGCTGATGAAGATGGCCTGCCGCCTTACGTGGTCTTTAGTGATGCGACCCTAATTGATATGGCGGAAATATTGCCCACTTCGTACGGAGAAATGCTGGCCGTTAACGGCGTTGGGCAACGCAAGCTTGAAAAATACGCCGACCCATTTTTAGACCTGATTCAGGAGCACTTAACCCACCATGGCTGAGTTCGGTTTAGCACACAATTTACAAGATGAAGGGCGACTCGTCTTGAGTACAGCGCGTTTTGATGTCGATACTTTTCCTGCACTAGGCGAACGTTTGGTCAAGCAGCTTTCGGCTACAGTGATAGAAAAACAGTGGGATGCGGACATTCACTCATGGTTGATTGATTTTGAAGGTTGCTTACTTTTTCTCAAAGCCGAGCATTACAGCGAGTCGGTTTGGCTTGAAGCACTTGCCATCAAAGAGAGCCAAGAAGAGTTGGCGTTTCTCGCGCAATTATTCGCGCGAGGTTTCTAAGCGTGTAGATCAACTCTGCATATCCGCCTTTTGGTCCTTCATTATTAAGCTGCCATTGCTTATGATGAGGCAAACATCAAGGAGGCTGGCGTGAAATTTGAATCGATTCATCAAGAAGTTATCTCCGTTGAGCGTTTTACATGGCGCTGCTTACGCTATGCGGCGATCGCTGCGTTACTGCTGTTGACTGGCCTCATTCCCGGAGTGGTGGGTTTTGTCTACCTAGCTGATCTCCCAGCGGCGCAAGCGTGGTTGAATGCGCTTTCGATGGTCAGTGGTCTCGAGCTTCCCTACCCGATAATCAATCTGCATCTTGCGCCGAGCTTGCATCTCTTTTTAGCCTTTTACAGCTTATTTATCGAAACGGTCTTTTTTGTTTCATTGGCCACCCTATTTGCGCCGATCATTCATCGCGTTTTTCATCGCATGCACTGCATTGAAGAGAGCGATTAATTCCGTTAAAAGATTTGACGAATATCAGATGAAATGTCTTGGATCAATTGACGTGCCGACTCGTCTCTTTGCTGTACAAGAGTAATAAACAACAGGTCGGTTAGAACGTTCTGCGCGGTGCGAGAGGCGATGGATGAGCTGCGATGTTCACTTTCATCGGCAATCGTATCAAAAGAGAGATCGGCTAATTCGCGTAATCGATTTTTCTTCGGAGAGGTGAGCGCGATAACGCTTGCTCCTTGCTGCTTGGCCGCTTCGGCGGCAATCAAAATCTCTTTTCTCTCTCCTGAAAATGAAATCACAATTTGAACATCTTGCGCACCCAGCGTGCGTGCGGTGGCGATTTGTACGTGGCTATCTTGTTCTGTGAGCGCTGTGATGCCTAATTTCAGGAGCTTAAAAGCCAAATCTTTTGCGGTGAGCGCCGAGCCGCCGATACCGATAATTTGCACGCGGTTGGCGAGGTTTATCCACTGTACTGCTTGGTTGAAATGGGGAAATGAAAGCGCGTTGGTGGTGTGAAACATCGCCTCTGTTTTCGCTTGCACCAATTTTTGTGCGATCACCGCCAGTGGGTCGTCAGCCAGAATATTGCTGTGCAGTGGCGTGGTCTGAAACGCCAATTTACGGCCAAGCTCTTCGGCCAGCGCTAACTTAAACTCACTGTAGCCCCTAAAGCCAATTTTCTGGGTAAATTTGACAATGCTCGACTGGCTGACTTTTGCGTGTTCGGCCAATGCTTGGCTGGTGGCGAGCGCGGCTTTTTCTGGATGAGCGATGATCCAATCGGCGATTTGTAATTCACTGCGAGAGAGTTGAGTGCGGCGGCTGACGATTTTATGCATCACAGACATGCGCGATCCTTGTATTTTTTAGAATAAATTATTCCAAATTTAAAATAACGAACATTAGTGTAGTGGCTTGTATTAACTGGCCTTTTGTTCGGAGACTTAAAAGATATCGGTGCATTGTAGGCCATTATTCCATGTAGTGACTGGTCAAAGAATAACCTTTGTTGTGATTTTTGTCACTAAAGTGGAATATTTTATTCCATAGAATCGCCCTCAGTTCCGAATTCAAACCGAGAAATAGACGATGAACCTAGACCTAACCCAGTTGGTTACCGAAAGCCGCAACCCTGCCAGTGCTGACATTGACACTCTTTCCACCTTAGAGATGTTGCAAGTCATTAACCATGAAGATCAACTGGTCGCGTTGGCGGTTGAAAAAACCTTACCGCAGATAGCGCAAGCGGTGGATGCCATTACCTTGGCATTTCAAGCGGGTGGACGTTTGATCTACATGGGAGCGGGAACCTCCGGTCGCTTGGGGATTTTAGATGCTAGCGAGTGCCCACCCACCTACGGCTCTGATCCTAAACAAGTGGTTGGGCTTATTGCGGGCGGACACCCAGCGATTCTTAAAGCGGTTGAAAATGCCGAAGACAATGTTGAGCTTGGGCAAAGCGATCTGAAAAATATTAATTTGACCCGCAACGATGTGGTGGTTGGTATCGCCGCCAGTGGTCGCACACCCTATGCGCTAGGCGGCATGGCTTACGCTAAATCACTGGGTGCAACGGTTGTGGCAGTAGTGTGCAACCCAGATTGCGCGATGCAGCACGCGGCTGACATTGCCATTGTGCCTGTGGTGGGCGCGGAAGTAGTCACGGGCTCTTCACGTATGAAAGCGGGCACGGCGCAAAAACTGGTGCTTAACATGTTAACCAGCGGCGCGATGATTTGTTTCGGTAAAGTGTTTGGCAACCTCATGGTCGATGTCGAGGCGACCAACGCTAAGTTGATTCAGCGCCAAAATAACATCGTGGTCGAAGCGACAGGTTGCAGCAAAGAGGAAGCAGAACAAGCACTGAGCGCCTGCCATCGTCACTGTAAAACCGCCATTGTAATGATTCTTGCGGGGCTAAGCGCCGAGCAAGCGACGCAAAAACTGGCCAAGCATAATGGTTTTATTCGCGCGGCACTGAATGATCAATAACCCGACTGGATCTATCCAAGGATGTCCCAATGGCAAAAATAACCTCAAATATGATCGCCAAGCTGCTTAGTGCAGTCGGTGGTAGTGGCAATATCGGTAAGTGTGGCAACTGCATGACGCGCTTACGTTTAACATTAAATAATACGGCATTGGCCGATCAGGCTCTGCTGAAAACCCTTCCCGGCGTAATGGGCGTGGTGGAGAGTGACCAACAACTGCAGATCATTTTAGGCCCGGGCAAAGCGCAAACGGCGGCCGATATGATGAATGAGATGATCGCCAACGGTGACGGTGCTGAGACGGATGTGGCCGTAACTGCCGATCTATCCGCGATTGCTGCTGAGCAGAAAAAGCAGATGAAGAGCAAGCAGACCAGCGGTGTACAACGTTTTTTAAGCAAATTTGCGACCATTTTTACGCCGCTGATCCCCGGTTTCATTGCTGCGGGTTTGTTGCTTGGTTTTGCCACTTTGCTGGAGCAAATGTTCGTTATCGATCAATCGCCTAGCCAGTTTATGCTCGATCTCATTACTTATATGAAAGTGTTTGGTAAAGGGCTATTTGCCTTCTTGAGTATTTTAATTGGTTATAACGCGCAGCAAGCTTTCGGTGGCTCGGGTGTTAATGGTGCCATTTTAGCTTCGCTGTTTGTGCTGGGGTATAACCCAGAGGCGACAACGGGTATCTACTCGGGTATGAGTGAATTCTTTGGCTTCGCCATTGACCCACGCGGCAACATCATCGGGGTACTATTGGCCTCTATTTTGGGCGCGCAAGTAGAACGTAAAGTGCGCCAATACATGCCTGATGATTTGGATATGATCTTAACCTCTGTGGTGACGTTACTCATCATGGGCGCGGTGACTTTCTTGGTGATCATGCCGATTGGTGGTGAGCTGTTTAAAGGTATGTCATGGTTGTTTTTGAACCTCAATGATAACCCGTTGGGCGCGGCGTTACTGTCGGGTTTGTTCTTAATTTCGGTGGTGTTTGGTATTCACCAAGGGTTTGTGCCAGTCTATTTTGCGCTGATGGATGTACAAGGGTTTAACTCTCTATTTCCTATTTTGGCGATGGCGGGCGGCGGCCAAGTGGGTGCGTCACTGGCACTCTATTTCAAAGCGAATAAAGATGCGTTGCTGCGCACGCAAGTGAAAGGGGCGATCATTCCCGGTATTTTGGGAATTGGCGAACCACTGATTTATGGCGTGACCTTGCCGCGGGTTAAACCGTTTGTCACCGCTTGCATTGGTGGGGCGGCGGGCGGTTTCTTTGTCGGCTTAGTTTCTTACCTTGGTTTGCCAGTAGGATTAAATACGGTGTTTGGCCCGTCAGGCATTGTCGCCATTCCATTGATGACTTCCGAGCAAGGAATTTTTGCTGGGATGATGGTGTTTGTTGGCGGTCTTTTAATCTCCTACACTGTTGGCTTTCTCGCGACCTACTTTTTTGGCTGCAAAGATGTCGATTTAAGCTAATTCACCACCCCCCTATGTATGCAAAATAGTATGCAAAATACCTAAACTCGGAAGTGAGGGTATTGGGTGAAATAGCGCGGCCTTTAGCACATCTTCTTTCTCTGTTGGATGTGTCTAAAGGCCTTTTATTTGCCTAAAGAGCATCCACTACGCAAGTTCGCCTATAAACCCACCCGTTTGATGTGCCCATAGCTGAGCATAAACGCCTTGTTGTTGCAGCAACTCTTGGTGTGAGCCTTGCTCAATGATTCGTCCTTCATCCAGCACAATTAAGCGATCCATAGCGGCAATGGTTGATAAACGGTGCGCAATGGCGATCACGGTTTTGTTTTCCATCAGCGTTTCAAAATTTTCTTGAATAGCCGTTTCCACTTCTGAATCTAGGGCCGAGGTGGCTTCATCCATGATCAGAATAGGCGCATTTTTTAATAGCACTCTGGCAATCGCAATGCGTTGGCGTTGGCCGCCAGAGAGTTTGACACCGCGTTCTCCCACTTGAACATCGTAGCCGAGGTTGCCATTCTCATCCTGCAACTGCGCGATAAAATCATGAGCATGCGCTTGACGGCTTGCTTCTATCAGCGCCTCTTCCCCGGCATCTGGGTTGCCATACAGAATGTTGTCGCGGATTGAGCGGTGCAACAGAGAAGTATCTTGCGTGATCATACCAATGTGTTGGCGCAGTGAATCTTGGCTAACCTGCGAAATATCTTGCCCATCAATGCAGATTTTGCCGCCATTCAAATCGTAAAATCGCAGCAGCAAGTTAACCAGTGTTGATTTACCCGCGCCCGAACGACCCACTAACCCCACTTTTTCGCCTGCTTTTAACTCAAAGTTAAGCGCTTCGAACACAGTGTTCTCTTGTCCATAGTGAAAGTGAACGTTATGGAAGCTGATTTGCCCTTGCGTTACTTGCAGCGGCGGCGCATTGGCTACATCCGTTACGGTCACTGGTTGCGACAAGGTATTCATTCCATCCACCACAGTACCGATATTTTCAAATAGCGCGCTCACTTCCCACATGATCCATTTCGACATGCCTTGTACGCGCAGCGCAATGCTAATCGCAATCGCAATGACACCGACAGTCACTGAGGCATCGAGCCACAAATTGATCGATAAAGCGGCGATAGAAAACAGCAGTAAATAGTTGATGGCATCAACACTCCACAACAAGCACGTTACCATGCGCATCTGTTGGTACACGGTGTTCAAAAACCGTTTCATGCTGCTTTTGGCGTACTGCATTTCTCGCTGCGAATGGGAAAACAGTTTCACGGTGGCAATGTTGGTGTAACTGTCGACTATGCTGCCCGTCATGGTTGAGCGAGCATCCGCTTGATCGGTCGCCACTTTTTTCATCTTGGGAATGAAATACAACTGAATGATGATGTAGGCCACGAGCCAAATCAGAATTGGGATCATCAAGATGCGGTCAGATTCGCCCATCATCCAAATCATCGAGACGAAGTAGACCGCGATGTAAACCAGTACATCGACCAGTTTCATCACTGTTTCTCGCACCGCCAGTGAACTTTGCATCACTTTGGTGGCAATTCGCCCCGCGAAATCGCGTTGGAAAAAACTGACGCTCTGTTTGAGTAAGTAGCGGTGGATCATCCAACGTATCGACATCGGGTAATTACCCAGTAGCGTTTGGTGCATGATCATGGAGTGGAAGAAAGCCAGCAGCGGCATAATGACCACCACCAGCGCGGCCATTACCCACAAGCGGTCACTTTGATCGGCCCAGAATGTGGCACGTTGTTGGCCGCTAAGAATATCAACCAATTCACCCATATAGCGAATGAGGGTGACTTCGGCAATCGCCACGCAAGCACTGAGCAGTGACATGACCAGTAACGGTATTTCAAAGCCCCGTGTGTAATGACGGCAGAATGCCAATAAGGTGTTAGGCGGTTGTTGCGGCTCTTCTTTAGGAAACGCCGCCGTGAGATTTTCAAACCATTGAAACATAGGTGATCAACTTATGGTGATGTGCGAGTGAGATTCATTCTTATTTTTATCTGTTAAATATTGAATTTATCAGTAAAATGATGAGCAATAATAATGATAATAAAAACGTTTCTCAAACTAATTAAAGCAGGAGGTATCCTTTAATGGATCTCATTCGCCCAAGCTTGCTGGGGACAGCAATTCACAACATATTAAAAATCAGCGCATTACCTTGTCTGTTCATGGTTTCGGCTACGGCGCAAGCTGAGCAAACACCGCCACCAGTTTTAGACACGATCGTGGTAACGGCATCGGCATTGAAAGTCGATACCCCGACACAAGAAACCGCAAAGTCGGTCACTGTCATTGAACGTGATGAACTGGACCAGCATAACGTACAAAAACTGGATGAAGCATTGCGCTATACGCCGGGATACACCTCACCTTATGGCGCGGATAACGACGCCGAATGGATGTTTGTGCGTGGTTTTGAACCGAGTGTCTATCTCGATGGTAACCGTCTTTATAAAGAAGGTTTCTTTGCTTGGACGGTTGACCCCTTTGGTTTAGAGCGAGTTGAATTGGTGAAAGGCCCGTCTTCGGTGCTGTATGGTGAGTCCATGCCGGGCGGTATTGCCAACGTGGTGCAGAAAAAGCCGACTAATGGCGCGCAGCATTCCGTATCTCTGTCGGTGGGGAATAAAAATTACCAGCAGTTGGGTGTCGATATTGCCGATTGGGCCAACCAAGATGGCAGCCAGCGCTACCGCCTCGTGGCGATGGTTAATCAAAAAGAGGGAGAATTGGATGGCATTGAGAGCCAGCGCGTTTATGTTGCGCCAAGCTACGCTATCGATTTATCAGATCAAACCACGCTAACGCTGATGGCCACTTTCTTGAAAGATAACGGCGTGCCACAAAACGGTTTCTTCCCAAGCGATGGCACATTAGTGGCGCTGCCCAATGGCGAGACGATTGCGCCTAACCGCAACTTTGGCGAGCCGGATCACGATGATTTCGATAAAACACAATTGTCGTTTGGCTACCAACTCTCTCATCAACTGAACGACACTTGGAGCTTCAAGCAAAACTTCAACTACGCCTATGTTGATCTGTACCTGCGAAGCTCTTCGGCCTATCAAAATGCTTGGCAAGACAGCGACCCATACACATTGGCACGTTATACCTTGATCAATGATGGTGATGCACACAGCGTAACCTTAGATAACAACGCCCAAGCACAGTGGCAAAGTAGCCAATTTGAGCACCGCTTACTGACCGGGTTTGACATTCAGTATCACCAAAATAAATGGCTGGGTAATGGCACTGGTTCACAGGTGGGCGTGATCAACAGCCTTAATCCGACCTACGGCAATGTGCCTGATCTCTCAAGCAGCTTGTATGACAATGAGATTGTCAAACAGCAACTGGGTGTGTACGCGCAATATCAAACGAAGTGGCAACAGAAATGGGTTCTGAATTTAGGTGGCCGCTACGACAAAATTGATGTTGAAAGTAAAGGTTTGAATAAAGATGAGCTTGATGATGGCCAACTGTCATTAAACAGCAGTTTGATCTATTTAGCCGATAATGGTTTGTCACCTTATGTGAGCTACTCTGAATCTTTCTATGTGATCAGCAGCTTAGATTTCACCACCAACAAACTCTACAAACCCGTTGAGAGCAACCAAACCGAGGTGGGTGTGAAATACATGCCAAGCTGGCTCGATGGCTATGTCAATCTGGCGTGGTTTGATATCGACCAGAAAAACGCAACCGCCTCTACCGTCGGCAGCAATGGCGCGTTAACCACCAGTCAATCGGGCACAAAAACCAATACGCAAGGGTTCGAAATGGAAGCTCGCATGGCTGTGACAGAAAATCTGATGCTGAATGCTAGCTACACCTATCTCGATGCTCATACGGGTGAAGGAACGAGCCAGAAGCGTAAGTCGATGATTCCGCGCCACTTAGCGACAGGTTGGGCGAGCTATGATTTTGCAGGCCTTGGGATTGAGGGGCTGACGTTGGGCTCTGGCGTGCGTTATACCGGAACGTCTGTGGATGCCTCGCTCGATAAAAAGGTGCCTGCCTATATGCTGTGGGATGCAATGGCAAGCTACGCCATCAATACACAGTGGGATGTGCAGGTTAACCTCAATAATATTTTGGATGACGAGTCCCTTGCTGGTTGTGATTTCGGAACCTGCTATTACGGCGAATCACGCCGTATGGTGGCAAGCGTGAATTACCGCTGGTAAGTCAGCATGAACTCACCTTCGTTGAAGGTGAGTTTGACGGTTTTTGAACATTCCCGCGCCGGCGGGGATGTGTGTTTTAGGTGGTTCGATTTTTGGGGGAGAGTGATGTTTACCTTATCAAATGTTCAAGTGGTACGCGGTGGGCGAAGCATTTTATCCATTGAATCACTGAATATTCCCACCACAGAGTTAACTGTGGTACTCGGCCATAATGGCTCTGGTAAATCCACGCTGGTGAGTTTGATTTCTGGTCAGCAAGCACCTGACCGTGGCGACGTGTTACTTAACCAGCAGCCGATTGCCGAGCTCAGCGCCAGAGCGCTGGCTAAAGCGGTGGCGTTTTTGCCACAAAAATTGCCAACTTCAGCGGGGTTAACGGTACGAGAGTTAGTGCGCCTTGGGCGTTTTCCGTGGCGTGGTCCTTTTGGTCGCTGGCAAAATCAGGATGAAGTGATCATCGATCAAGCGATCGCCCAAACCGGCGTCACTGAATTTGCCTATACCTTGGCAGATGAATTGTCTGGCGGTGAAAGGCAACGCGCTTGGGTGGCGATGCTGTTGGCGCAGCAGTCTCCGGTGCTGATTTTAGATGAGCCAACTTCAGCGTTAGATGTGCAGCACCAATATCAGTTAATGGCTCTGCTTGCGCAATTAAACCAGACACAAGGCTGTGGAATTATCGTCATTTTGCATGATCTGAACCTTGCGCTACGTTACGCGACCCACATTGTCGCGCTCAAGCAGGGCAAGGTTGCTTTTGAAGGCGATGCCTCTTTATTGGCCGATGAAGCGCGTTTATCGGCGCTTTATCAAACGCCGATCCAACTGCTGGATCACCCAATGTCCAATTCAGATTCTCACACGCATAAGGTCGCGATTGTATGTGCTTAAACCTTGTAAAGCGCTGGCTGGTTGCTGGCTTACTCTCTGTTTTTTCGAGTGTCGCTTTTAGCGCGCCATTGACCGTACACGACAGCCGCGGAGAGCAAACTCTACAGCAGCGGCCACAACGTGTGGTGGTGCTCAATTGGGATTTACTTGAGCAAGTGATTGAACTGGGTATCATACCCGTTGGCGCGCCAGAGCTTGCCAGTTATCAAGATTGGGTTGTCAAACCGCAAGTGCCGCAAGGGGTTGAAGATATCGGCACGCGCGTTGAACCCAATTTGGAAAAAATTGCTGCACTGCAACCAGATCTCATTCTCGCTGCTGCGCCGCAGCAAGATTTAATCACACCGTTAGAGCGCATTGCTCCGGTGCTCTATTTCTCTAATTTTCAAGCCAGTGATGACAGTGGCGCAGTCGCGATTGACCATTTTCGCCAATTAGCGCAGCTCTTTGACAAGCAAGCGCTCGCCGAGCAAAAACTGACCACAATGACGGAACGTTTTGCGCAGTTAAAAGCACAAATTGACATCGCGTTTTCTCATCAAACACCCGCGGTGGTGGCGATGCGTTTTGCTAATCCAACCTCGGTGTTCCTTTACGGTGAAAACTCCACCACGCATTATGTGCTGAAGCAATTGGGCTTGCATGAAGCGCTGCCTCAGCCCGCCAAAGAGTGGGGTATTGTGCAACATCGGTTAACGGATCTGCAGTATGTTGAGCAAGGTTATGTGCTCTATTTCTTGCCATTTGCCCAGCAAGCACAGCTAGAAAAATCAATGCTTTGGCAAGCGATGCCGTTTGTGCGTCAAGCGCGAGTGAACTCGGTTGAGAGTGTCTGGAACTACGGCGGCGCGATGTCACTACAATACATTGCAGAAGCGCTGACACGCAGTTTGCTTGAGGTTGCGCCTAAGTCATGAACGGAAAACTGTTTCTCGCACTGAGTAGTGCGCTGCTGCTTGTGGCAATGCTCAGTGTGCAAATTGGCAATGGCGTTGATCTAGTCACGCAATGGCAACTGTTGTGGGCGCAACGTGAAGCGAGCTCTTTTGCGGAGTTCAATTTCCTATATGGTCAATTGCCCCGTTTGGTGATGACGTTGCTGGTGGGCGCGATGTTGGGTTTGGTCGGCAGTGTGATGCAACAACTGACGCAGAATAACCTCACTTCACCATTGACGCTGGGCACCTCATCTGGAGCTTGGCTGGCGCTGATTATTCTCAACATTGGTTTTCCAAGCCTAGTTGCCAGTTACAGCGCGTTGGCGGCAATGAGTGGTGCTTTGCTCGCATTTGCGTTGATCGTGGTGATTGCTGGTGTGCGTAACATGACGGGCTTGCCGTTAATTGTGGCAGGCATGGTGGTGAACCTGCTACTTGGCGCGATTGCGACGGCACTGATTCTACTCAATGAACAATACGCCAAAAACGTCTTCATGTGGGGCGCGGGCGATCTGGCGCAAAATGGCTGGGATTGGGTGCAGTGGTTGCTGCCGCGGTTATCGGTCTCCTTATTGATTTTACTGTTTGCGCCAAGGGTTCTGACGTTATTGCGTTTAGGTCATCAAGGTGCTGCGGCTCGTGGTCTGCCTGTTATTCCTGCATTTTTAATCTTAATGGTGCTCGGGATTTGGTTGGTTTCAGCCTCGATTACAGCGGTGGGTGTCATCAGTTTTATCGGGCTACTCACGCCAAACATCGCGCGTGCTATGGGGGCAAGAACGCCCAAACAAGAGCTCTATTCGAGCTTACTGCTTGGCGCGTTACTGCTTTTATTAACCGATATGCTCGCAATGTGCTTGAGCCTATGGACTACGCAAGTCATCGCCAGCGGTATCACAGCCGCGGCGATTGGCGCGCCCGCATTGATCTGGTTTAGTCGCCGTCAGCTCAAGGCGCAAGATACCTTGACTATCTCACTGCCTCAGTCGCGCGCATCATTAAGCCGTGTCGCACTATTGGGGTTGTTGCTAATGATGCTGGCAGCACTTGGGTTGCATACGTTGTTTCAAATGAACGAACTCAGTTGGCAATTGGCGCTGCCAAGCAGCTATCAGTGGTCATTACGCTGGCCGCGCATGCTCACCGCATTGTGTGCCGGTATTGGTCTTGCCCTAGCAGGTAGCATTTTGCAACGTTTGATATACAACCCGTTAGCCAGCCCAGATATTTTAGGGGTCTCGTCAGGGGCGACGTTTGCGTTGGTGTTTGCCAATCTCTTTTTAGGTCAAAGCTTGTTAGCCGCCCATTGGGTGACAGCGTTGTTGGGTAGTTTGCTGGTGTTGGCGGCATTAGTTGTGCTGGGTAAGCGCCATCAATACGCCGCGTCGAGTTTGATTTTAACCGGGATAGCCATCACCGCACTGCTTGAATCCTTAGTGCAATTTTGTTTGGCTAAAGGGTCAGAAGACAGCTATCGAATTTTACAGTGGTTGGCAGGCTCAACCTATCGCGTTACGCCTGACCAAGCGCTATTGCTGGCCGTTTTGGTGCTGTTGCTGGCCGCGGCCACCATCGCACTGTCGCGTTGGCTGACTTTAATCTCCATTGGTCGTCGTTTTGCCAGTGCGCGCGGCGTTAATGCGCAAAGCACCAGTTTGATTTTATTGACCATTGTGGCGCTGTTATGTGCGCTGGTGACGGCGACGATGGGGCCAGTGTCGTTTGTGGGTTTGATCGCGCCGCACATGGCGATGATGCTAGGCGCACAGCAAAGTAAAACCCAACTGCTGGTGGCAAGTTTAGTCGGTGCATCATTAATGTTGTGGGCAGATTGGCTCGGACAGGTGATCGTTTATCCGATGCAAATTGCGGCTGGCACGCTCGTGGCGATTCTCGGTGGGAGCTATTTCTTGCTGTTACTGTTGGTCAATCGTTCAAAATAAGCTCAGTCTATTTACCATTGGCATCGATAGTGTTAACGAATAGCCCTGTGAATACAGGGCTTGCGGCTATTTTTTGGTGATTTTATCTAAATAACCCATCGCAAAGGCCGATAAGACAAAGGTAATGTGCAGCAGTAAGTACCACTTGATTTTTTCACTGTCGATATTTTCAGTGTTCATGAAGACTTTCAGCAAATGAATTGAGGAGATGGCGACAATCGATGCCGAAACCTTATTTTTCAACGATCCTGTGTCTAATTTTCCGAGCCAGCCGAGCTTATCATCCTCTTCGGCGATATCAATTTTAGAGACAAAATTCTCATAGCCTGAAAACATTACCATCACAATCAACCCACCAACCAATGAAATATCAATCAAAGAAAGTGTCACTAAAATCAGGCTGACTTCATCGGTGCTCAAGATGTTAGGTAGCAGATGAAACACTTCTTGGAAAAATTTAATGCCTAATGCCAGCAGCACTAAACTTAACCCCAAATAGATAGGGGCCATAATCCAGCGTGCTGAATAGAGTAGTTTTTCGACGATATTTTCCATAATTATTCCGTTTATGATCTCCACGAAGTATGTGGAATAAGGGGTGATGATACTGTGTTTTCTTGTGATTTGGCTACGTTATTGCACAAAGTTTTTGTAGAGCAATATAAGCCAGCCAAGCTGATATTCAAGGGGGCGTGGTACGCGTTTTATCACCATTGCATGATGTTGAAAATATTGTACTGTTTTGTATGGAATTGTCTTGATGTATTTATAAATTCAATAAATGGGTGATAATAAGCGCTCAATTCGAATGAGTGTCGTTCCATACATACTGAGAATCTTAATTTGCGTAATATTCTATTTTTTCACCCATTGAGCTTATTATTGCTGCTTGTCATATCGGCCAGTTCGCTATCGACGGAGTTACCTAAAAGTCATCGCATTCACGAAGGTCAGCTTGAAAACGGCTTAAGGTACCAATTAGTCCATAACACGACACCTGCTCATGCTGTCATTATGCGTATGCGCATTGCGGGTGGTTCTTTAGTCGAGTCAGATCAAGAACAAGGCTTGATGCATCTTTTAGAACACATGGCGTTTAAAGGTTCGGACTCTGTAGCCGAAGGGGAGATGATTCGCCAACTTGAACGCTTAGGACTAAGTTTTGGATCCGATACCAATGCGGTGACTCAATTCAATCAAACCGTGTATGAGTTCAATATTGCTCAAGGAGACTCACAAAAAGTAGCAACTGGTTTGTGGCTTATGAGAGAGATTGCGGATCGCCTTAAGCTTGAGCCAAAGGCGTTGGAGCAAGAAAAACCGGTTGTTGTGGCGGAATGGAAAGAGAGAAATTCCGCTGATGTTGAGAATTATCGTCAACAACTTAGTTTCTTATATCCGAGGAGCCCTTTGTCAAAACGTTTGCCAATTGGTGATCTCGATGTAGTAAAACATGCTAGTTCAGAGCAGTTACGTTCACTCTATCAACGTTTTTATACGCCAGAACGTACCACGATCATTGTGGTGGGAGACCTTGATGTTGCTCAGGCCGAAGAGCAGATCAAACGACTTTTTTCTAACTGGGTACCTCACCGGGATGCAGTACCGCTACGGGCTGACCATTTGATGTTGCCTGCAGTAAGGACATACTTGCAAGCTGATGCTTTCTTTGATGCTCGTTTGCCGACCCAAATTTCGCTTGGTGTGATTGCACCACAAGAGCGACAAGCAGATAGCGTTGAAAGTCGCCATGAAATGATCCTTGAATCAATATTGTCTAACTTACTCTACCAACGGTTACTTCCCCATCTGATAGACCAAGAGGGGATAACGAATGCTTTTGTTCATATTGAACAAGATTTCGGTATCGCATCACGGATGGAATTGTCACTGGTAACCTTGCCCGAGCAGTGGCGGCATGGGCTGACATTACTTGAACAGACGGTGCGACAAGCGATTCGATACGGCTTTAATCAGAGCGAAATTGATCAAGCGATCAAGGCAATGCATGCTGATTATCAGCAAAGAGCAGCAAGTAGCGATACTTTGCATAGTTTTTCGATTGCGCAAGGCCTAGTGACAAGTGATGCTCAGCAATTTGTCCCGATTGAACCGACGTTCGCGCTTGCTCTTTTTGAAGCTTATCAACCTCAAATCACCGCAGCTCGATTGCACGACCTGCTTACAGAATGTTGGCAAGGTAAGCCGTGGATTTATCTTTCTGGGCCATACAAGGTTGAGAAAATCAATCAAACGCTACTCGATGTATATGAACAAAGCCAAAAACAGCCAGTAGAGCCTTATCAAATATCATCGGTCGAGGCATTTGCCTACCGTGAATTTGGTGAGGCGGGCACGCTCGTTCACGACAAGCGAGATCCCGAAACGGGGATTCGGATGTTGAAATTTGCCAATGGCGTTAAGCTCAACATCAAGCCAACCGAGTTAGAGAAAAACGTCATCTACCTCAATCTTGCATTAGGTTTTGGCGAATATCCGTTACCTAGAAAAGAGGGCATTCAGGCACTGTTTAATGATGGCTTTGTTGCTGGTGGGTTAGAGCAGCATTCGTTTCAGCAGTTAATTCATCTCTTTTCTGCTGCCAATGTGACGACGGGGTTCAATGTCGGAACGCTTGGTTTTGCGAGTCAGGATTTCACCAATCAAGCGTCGCTTGACCAACAGTTAGCACTGCAAACGGCATTTTTAACGAGCCCGGGCTGGCGAGAAGAGGGGATGAACCAATTTCGTCAACGAGTACTGGCAGCGAGTAACAGCCAGAACACGACGCCAGAAGAGGCATTTTGGTCGGTGTTACCTGAATTATTGCACCCTGACGACCCACGATTTCGTAGCCATGACGAGGAACTGTTAAAGCGTCATTTTTCAGAATTAGTTCCAGTGTTTGCCTCGGCGGTAGATAAAGGCCTTTTAGAAATTGCCATTGTGGGTGATCTTGACGAAGAGAAAACGATTCAATCGGTTGCTAAAACGCTGGGCGCTTTGCCGCGTCATCCAGAAAAAGAGCTGCAAGTTGAGCGCGTTGAGTTTCCACCAGTGCCTGCATCACATATTGTTGAGCATCAAGGTTCAGCCAATGCCGCGGCATTGGCTTGGCTGTGGCCAACGACTGATAAGGTGAATGCCGAACACTACGCAAAACTGATGCTGCTTGAAGAGGTTCTCAGTATTTTGTTGACGGAAGAAGTGAGAGAAAAGGCTGGCGCGAGTTACTCACCTTACCCATTTAGCAGCAATGATTTTCTTCCCACAGGATTTGGTTATTTGGGGCTGTTCAGTGTGACAGACACAACGCAACTTAAATTAGTGGAAGAGAGTTTCGATGCGGTATTGTCTCGAGTGAAAGCTGATCATGGCATTGATGCTGATATGTTGCAACGAGCGAAACAACCGCTTCTACAATGGTTAGATAGTCTGCCAGAAAAGAATGCATTTTGGCTTGATGTCGCATCGTTAACTCAAACTTATCCGCATCGCTATAGTCGTTGGCAGGAGGTTCGTCACGCCATCAATCAGGTGAGTACGAATGATCTGCGTCATGTTGCTAATCAATATTTACAAGCAGACAAACGACTGAGTGTTAAGATATTACCCAGCACTACCTCTGCAATCTAAAAATAAAATGAGCCTCCTATTGGGGGCTCATTTTCATGATGAAACTTATCACTTTGTTATATTTTTATTGGATTAATGTCACTTATTTAAATATAGATAATATAATATTTTTTTTACATTTAATTAGAATAAAAAATCAGGTTTTTCAGGTTTTTCATGTTTTTAATTTATCTTAAAATGTAATCAATATAATTTAATGCATTCATGCCGATCATTTAGATTTTAAATAAATATTGATTGTCATTCCAAAAATTATTTTAAACTAAAATTGTTGATGTTAATTATTAACGGTGGTGCTAATAAATATACTGAATATTATAAATTTAATATGAGGGTATAAAATAATGTTTAATCAAAAAAACACGCCAGTCTCAATGGCCGACAAAAACTATTACCGGGTCTTAGGCCTAACCATGCTTTTTTCGGGTCTATTGCTAAACCCAATATCTCAGGCTATTGCTGTTGAGTTTAGCGCGGATGCGGTAGCTGAGTCAGAGGGGCAGTGGTGGAGCACTTACACCTTAGCGATTAAAAATACAGGAGCAGAGTCAGCGGATATGCGCGATGCGGTCATCGAATTTGTATTACCCGTTGCGATTAACGATATAGGTTGGCAATCATCGGCGCTATCCCATCCTACGTGGAGTCTATCTCATACCGCTCAAGCGGGCGGTATTCTCCATTCAGTGGCGCTTAAATTCCCTGAAGGTGCTTGGGTTGACAGCGTTCTGAATGCCTCAGAATCACTCTCCTTGACGATCGCTTTTGCTGGTTCATTGGAAAACCTGAGTGCTTTTGAAGATTCTGTTATTGTGAAAATGGAAGGGGGCATCACACCACCGCCCGATTTTTCGCTAGATATTCTCTCTCCAGCGCCAAATTCAGTGGTATACACGGGCACAGACGTCAGCATTATGGCTCGTATTGATGGTGAGAGTGCCGGTAAGCTTGAGTTTTGGGCTAACCAAGACAAAATTGCTCAACAATCATTGAAGCAAGGTGTCACCGAGTATCAGCAAGTGTGGCAACCGAAAGAAATAGGAGCCGCTTCCATTTCAGTTATCGCGTTCAATGAGGAAGGCGATAAGCTCTCTGAGCAAAGCGTGCCTGTTTCTGTCGAGTCAGAATCGACGGCGCCTAATCCTCCGGTCGTTGAGTTCATTTCCCCAGAAGTGGGATCATCCCACCCACAAGGCACAAGTTTGACGATCTCTGCTGAAGTGACCGATGCTGATAATGATCTGGCTACCGTTAAATTTTTTGCTAATGACACCGAAGTTTGCAGTATCGATGCCAAAACAGAGCAAGTGTTCTCTTGTGACTGGACCCCTCAAACGGCCGGAAGCGCTGCATTACGTGTTGAAGCGCAAGATGATGAACGGCATGTAACACAAAAAAATCTGACGATTACGGTTACTGATGTGAGTGGTAGTTGCGGTGACGTTGCACAGTACCAAGATGGCGTGAGCTATCAAGTGGGAGATGAAGTAACCAATATTGGCCATATCTACGCATGTAAAACCGCAGGTTGGTGTGGTAACCCAGTATGGACACCGGGTACTGGGCATCCAAATTATCCAGATGCATGGAAAGATGCATGGAATGACGTTGGTGAGTGCGATCCTAACCCTGTTCCTGAAGTGCATGTTCAATCGCCAGAAAATGGACAAAAAATAGCACCCAATCAGCCATTTGAGGTGGTCGTTGAGGCGACCGACGATACCCAAGTGGCGCGTGTCGATGTTCAATTGAATGGCGAAGTCGTTGCAACATCCACCTCTTCTTCGGGCGACCTCTACACCATCACTGTGCCTGCTCAAGTTGAAGGACAATACACACTCACGGTTGCCGCGTATGACGATCAAGGTGCAAGTGCTCAAACTGCACCGATTTCGATTGCCATTACTGATAAAGATCTGCTGGTGTCACTCTCTTCCCCTGTAGACGGTTCAAGCTTCTTTGAAGGCCGAGCGATCTCAATCAAAGCTGATGCTAATAGCTATGAAGGTGAGGTGACGTCCGTGACGTTTATTGCCAACGGCAAGGTACTGAATCAAGACACCGAAGCACCTTATGAATATGAGTGGATTGGAGCGCAAGCAGGCAACTACGCTATTTACGCAAAGGCGCTCAACAGTGCCAATCAAGAGCAAATGTCAGCCCCATCGAATATTACAGTGAAAGAGAGTACCGGTGGTGGTGGCCTTGCCGATAACCCAGACCGTGCCATTAGTTATCTCACTTCTTGGGGATTAAACGATTATGAAAAACTGTTTAATTCTGAAGGTGACGGTTATTTATTATCGTTCGGTAAATGGGATGCTAGCGGCAACATTACGATTTCTGATGACATGGTAACCCCACCAAGTTACAACCCAGATTGGATGCCATCTCAGTACTTAGCGTGGTCAACCTTAAAACACGATAATAGCAATGTCACCATGATGGTCGCGTTTGGTGGTCAAACTTATGAAAGTATTTGGTCTGCGATTGATAGCGATGCAAATCGGGAGGCGGTGGCCAATGGCCTCGTTGAATTGGTCAACAAACCCTTCCCTGTCTATAAGAAGAACCTAAAACCAGAAGAGGTGGTGGGTGACTGCCTTGCGACGGGGGGTGATGGCCAATGTGATTACAGCAAGTACCAATTAGCGGGTTATGTGCAAATCGATGGTCTTGACTTTGACTTCGAGAAAGCAGCGCGCATTACCGATAAAGAGAACCAAGACTTAACTGCATTGATTAAGCTGATACGCCAAAAAGTGGGAGACAATAAAGTGTTGTCGCTAACCACATACCATGTCGGTGCCGATCCTGTGGCATGCATGGATTCAAGTGTGTTTGAAAATTGTTCTTACGTTGAGCCATCAGGTCGCTCGTCTCACCATGGTGAAGTGATCGATCTGTTACAAGCAACCAAGAACGATTTCGACTTCTTCAACGTCATGACCTATGACGCTGGCCAAAACTTCCTCTACGATGTCGCGATGGCCAATTACGCTCAATACATTGGAGATAAGTCGAAAATTGTTTTGGGCAATACGATCAATAGCCAGTGGGGGCCAAACGGCAATTTTGTGGAGAGCCGTGAAAACAACCTCAACCGTGCCAAGTGGCAAAAAGAGAATGGTTACGGTGGTTTCTTTATCTGGGCGTTGGGTTCAAATAATCAAAGTCTGAGCATGGAACAGCAAGTCGAGTACTTCAACGAAATGATCAGTGTCAGTAAGTAGCCTGCATGGTTACTTTGTGAGTTAACTAGATAACGGAAGGCCATGGTGCCTTCCGTGTTTTTATCCATCGTCATCCACTTAATCTGAATCGCCGAAGCTGAAAAACTATTCGATATTTTGGATCTGCTCTCTCATTTGCTCAATCAGAACCTTAAGTTCGACGCCGGAGGCCGTGATGTCGGTGCTGATTGATTTCGAGGCTAACGTGTTCGATTCGCGGTTAAATTCTTGCATCATGAAATCGAGCTTACGGCCGCATGAGCTGCCTTTTTTGAGCACATTACGTGCTTCTTTGACATGCGAATCGAGGCGGTCTAACTCTTCGGCAACGTCTGATTTTTGTGCAAGTAAAATCAGCTCTTGCTCGACGCGTGTCGCATCAAGCTCAATCTTTGCTTCTTCAAACTTAGTTAGTAGACGTTCACGTTGCCATTGCAGGATTTCTGGCATGCGTGCGCGCACTTTTACCACTTCTTCACTGATCGCCGTCAGGCGTTGTTCGATTAACGCCTTCATGTTGTCACCTTCACGGCCACGTGCGTCAATGAATTCAATGATTGCGTCATCAAAGCCTGCTAATAAGGCTTTATTAATGCTGTCCATGTCTTGTTCTGGCGTTTCCATTACGCCGGGCCACTGCATGATTTGAAATGGATTAATGCGGCTTAGCTCGCCCGTCATGTGCATTACTTGGTTGGCGGCTTTAATCACTTGATTGGCGAGTGCTTCATTGATATTCAGCTCACTTTTAGCCGCAGGGTTTGCTTCATAACGTAAGTGACATTCTACTTTGCCGCGCGCTAAACGTTGGCGAAAGCGTTCACGCAGTACAGGCTCAAGACCACGAAATTGTTCCGGCAGGCGGAAGTAGGTTTCAAGATAACGTTGGTTTACCGAGCGAATTTCCCATACCGCGGTACCCCAATCACCTTTAACTTCTTTACGCGCGTACGCGGTCATGCTGTAAATCATTGATTTGTCCTTTGCTCACGAAGATGAAATATCAAACGAGAGGTATGTTAGCACTAGCTTCACGCGTGTACTAGGTTCACGCCAATGCAAAGGGTGACCAACCTAGCGTCAAGGCGGCTAATCCGCTATAATCTCGCCCCAATCGATTCCGTCTCACCCGATAAAAGGTAGATGCACTATGCGTCCAAATGACCGCGCGGCCGATCAAATTCGCCCAATTAAAATCACTCGCAACTACACTGCTTATGCTGAAGGGTCAGTATTGGTGGAATTTGGTAATACCAAAGTATTGTGTAATGCCACTGTCGAAGAGGGTGTTCCTCGCTGGTTGAAAGGTCAGGGTAAAGGTTGGGTTACTGCCGAATACGGCATGCTGCCACGTGCAACCCATTCACGGACTCGTCGTGAAGCGACCAACGGTAAACAAGGTGGCCGCACCATGGAGATCCAACGTCTCATCGCTCGCAGCTTACGTGCTGTGGTGGATTTAGAGGCAATGCCAGAGGTGATGATCACGGTTGATTGTGACGTTATTCAAGCAGACGGCGGTACTCGCACTGCATCAATTACGGGCGCAAGTGTGGCACTAGCGGATGCGTTTGCTCATCTGGTTGCTAGCGGTAAATTGAAGAAGAATCCAATGAAAGGCCATGTTGCTGCTGTCTCAGTAGGCATCTTGGGTGAAAACATTTTATGTGATTTGGAATACGTGGAAGATTCTGCCGCTGATACTGATATGAATGTGGTGATGACTGAAAACGGTAAGATGATTGAAATTCAAGGCACCGCAGAAGGTGAACCGTTTAGCCATGAAGAGCTGATGGATTTACTGGCCGTTGCCAAGAAAGGCATCGCTGATATTGTTGAAGCGCAGAAAGCATCGTTATTAGATTGATCAAGTAGCTCCCAGTTGGGGGCTATTTTTTTGCCCGTTTTATTCATTGTATTGTTGTACGTGATGACCCCACCCTAACCCTCCCCTATAAGGGGAGGGAATGAAGGAAGTGTTCCTAATATCGCCCTTGAGGGGAGGGAATTCATCATCTTAGTACTTCCCCTTTTAGGGGAGGCGAGCATTATCTTAGTACCTCTCTTTTTTCGGGGAGGCGAGCAGCATCTTAGCACCTCTCCTTTTTCGGGGGAGGTGAGCACCACTTTAGTACCTCCCCCTTTTAGGGGGAGGCTAGGAGGGGGTTGTTCTTGTTGAGAAAGAGAAATAAACCAAAGTGTATGAGTTAAGAGAGAGAAAATCATGAAAGCATACCAGCGTGAATTTATTGAATTTGCACTAGAAAAAGAAGTGTTGAAGTTTGGCGAGTTTACTTTGAAGTCTGGCCGAAAAAGCCCTTATTTCTTTAACGCTGGCTTGTTTAATACTGGCCGTGATTTAGCGCGCTTAGGGCGTTTTTATGCCGCTGCTTTGGTCGATTCTGGGATTGAGTTTGATGTGCTATTTGGACCTGCGTACAAAGGGATCCCAATTGCGACGACAACGGCAGTAGCGTTGGCTGATCATCATGATGTTGATACGCCGTATTGCTTTAACCGTAAAGAAGCGAAAGACCACGGTGAAGGCGGTAACTTGGTCGGTAGCGCATTAGAAGGGCGCATTATGCTGGTGGATGATGTCATTACGGCGGGTACTGCCATTCGTGAGTCGATGGAAATCATTCAAGCTAACGGTGCGGATCTTGCCGGTGTTTTGGTAGCAATTGATCGCCAAGAAAAAGGCAAAGGAGAGCTTTCTGCCATTCAAGAAGTGGAGCGTGATTTTGGTTGCGCGATCATCTCAATTGTTAGCCTGACCGATCTGGTTACTTATCTTGAAGAGAAAGGGACGGATGCTAAGCACCTTGAGGCGGTAAAAGTGTATCGTGCGCAGTACGGAATTTAAGCATCAACTTATTTGCGAATCGTAGAGCCACTTGTTGAAAAGTAAAAGCCCCGAGTTTGTCGCTCGGGGCTTATTTGTTATTAGTTTAGTTATTCTAGCGATTAACTTTGATCGCCATGATGCGAGTTATCGTAAATTTCCGAGCCATCACGCTGGGTTTTCAACAGTGATAAATTCCACATGTACTGTTCTGGACGTGGGGTGACTAAATCTTCAATCGCTTTATTCATCGCCCGTGCATCTTGTTCTTCATCGCCGGTTGGAAAGTTCTCTAAGGCAGGCAGGATATGCACTTCGTACTGGTGAGTCGTGTTGTTATATACCGACATCAATGGTACGACATGCGCCTTACATAATGTTGCCATTTTCCCAAAGCCTTTCAGTGTGGCTTTTTCTGTACCAAAAAAAGGGACAAAAACTGAATTTGGTGCACCATGATCTTCGTCTGGAACCCAATATCCCACATAACCATTTTGCACTGAACGTAGGAACGGTTTAATACCCGCCTCACGAGTAAAAATGCGTCCGCCATATTGCATTCGTTGTACATGCATTAACCAATCGCCGATTGGATTGCGCTGCGGTTTCATGATGTTGGCCACTTTATAGCCTCGCGCAGCCAGCATAACAGCAGCATAGTCGATGGCCCAAGAGTGAGGTACTAGCAAGATAACCCGCTCACCTTGGTCGAGCAGTGGCAGCAAATGATGTTCACCAATCAGCTTACCACGCTGTAAGTTATGTTGGGTTGAGCGAACCAGAAGCTCAGAATAGCCAAGCATGTATTGCGCCGCCGTTGCAAAGGTTTCTTCCAAAATAGCTTGGCGCTCTTGTGTTGATTTTTCGGGGAAACATTTTGCTAAGTTGACGCGAGCTCGTCGCACTACTCGGCCATTTTTACGCACCGCAAAGGTGGATAATTTGCGCGCTAGCCTATCTCGCGATACCGGTGGCATAAAGGCGAACAGAGCGGCAAAGAAGATCCCAATCCAAGTTGTCCAATGTTTTGGGTGTAAAAAAGACCATTGGAATGTGGGGTTGTGCAAGTGTTTGTCTGTGCTGTTTTCGTTGTTGCTCATGGCAAGCAAAACCTTTTTCTAGTTATAAATAGCGAGAGTTAGTTAACGTTTCATCTGGCAAAGATTTAAAACGCTTATGCAGCCACATCCACTGTTCCGGCGCGCGCAGAATCACTTCTTCGACGTATTTATTCATGTAAGCGGCGGCGGCGGTCATGTCATCTTTTGGATAGTCGCCATCAATGGTTTTATCGGCGATGATTTCGTATTTTCCGTTGGCGTTTCTAAACCCTGATCCTGGGACAATCGCACATTGACTGGTATAAGCAAGAATACTGGTGCCAGTCGTTGTACAAGTATCCTCTACTGCGAAGAAGGGAACAAACACCGATTTGTTATGGCCGTAATCTTGATCGGGTAGATAAAATAGGCGCTCGCCCTGTTTGAGTACGCGGATCATCTGTTTAATGTCGGTGCGGTAGATAAGTTTATTGCCATTGCGGGTGCGACCACGATATTGAATAAATTCATACGCAGGGTTGCTGTGTGGGCGGTAAGCGCCATAACCAGCTAAACCAATCACACCAAAAGCGCGAGCGGTGATCTCTAAATTTAACGCATGTACGCAACAAAGCAGTGCGCCACGTTTTTCTTGTTTGAGTTGCAAAAGGGCACTGACATCTTTCACATCAAGCAGGCGAGCAAAACGCCAAGTCGGCCAAAACCAAGTAATTCCGGTTTCTATCAGCGCCATGCCAGTGTTTTTAAAGTTTTCGTTAACAATATGCTCAATCTCACCTGCACTTTTCTCTGGAAAAGATAGCTGTAGATTACGCGTGGCAATGTGTACTCGCTTGTTAGCAAAGCGCATTCCAAACGCGCCCATGCTGCGTCCTATTTTTAGTAACGCAGAATAAGGAAGCAGGTTGACCATTAGAGCGAGTAGTCCAAAGCTAAGCCACACGCCCCAATATTTAGGGTGCAGTAGCGAGAGGGAAAACTCAGGTTTACCGTATTTTTCTTTGCTCATTACTCTTGATTCTTTCACTGATGATGATTCTTTGTCACGACGGTGGTGGTTTGTTTTTACTGAATCTGAGCGCTTAATAATGCCCAATACTCTTCAAAATTTGCCGTCGGTTGGTATTTAAAGTCAGATCGCACAAAGCGATTTAGGCTTCCTTCCACTTGGCCAAGCAGTTGAGCGGCTAAAATGCTTTCGTCGACGGGGAAGGATTTACCTTCACGCAGTTTACGTTCGCGAAGGATCTGGCGTAGTGACGTTTCTATGCGTTCGAACAGTTGGTTGATCCGTTCACGCAGTCGCTCATTTTCAAACATTAGAGCATGGCCGGATAAAATTCGTGTCAAGCCCGGGTTACGTTCCGAAAAAGCCAAGATAAGTTGTAGCACTAAGCGGATGCGGTTGAGTGTATCTTTCTCTTCATCCAAAATGCGATTAATCCGCGACATTAAAGACTCTTCAATAAACTCAATCAAGCCTTCAAACATCCGTGCTTTACTCGGAAAATGACGGTACAAAGCCGCTTCAGAAACGCCCACTTGCTTAGCAAGCTTTGCTGTGGTGATGCGTGATGCGCCATCGTTAGATTCCAGCATTTCAGCGAGTGCTTGTAGAATCTCTTCACGACGATTGATTTTCTTATTGACGGCCATGACTCGATTTCCTTTTAGTTACCACATGCTTGTGAGCAAATATTTATACCCTTCAGATGGTTTGGGTATTGTCCATTAAGCGCAGTAGTTTAACGGACAGTTTTCGGACTGCGTAGCGTAAAAATGAAAATGATTGAACTGGGTGGTGATTTTACCACCCAATAAACGCTATGAACCCTAAAAGAAGCTTAGAACGTCTGTTTGTAGCCTACAGTTGACTCGCGATCAGTTGCATCAGCGCGTGAGCTAATGCAGATTTTGAACTCAAAGGTAATGCTTGCTCTCCGCCTTGCCAATAAACGGTCAGCGCATTGTCGTTACTATTAAAGCCTTGGCCTGCAACAGAAACATCATTGGCGCAGATCATATCCAGTTTTTTGTTGAGCAGTTTAGCGCGGGCATATTTTGCAACTTGCTGCGTTTCAGCAGCAAAGCCTACCGTGAACGGGCGGTTTTCTTTCAGTGCAGCTACGCTGGCGACGATGTCGGGATTTTTGACCATGGTGATGAGCATGTGATCGCTCGCATCGGTTTTTTTGATCTTTTGATCGGCGACGATCTCAGGGCGATAGTCGGCTACGGCGGCGCAACTGATGAACACATCATGTGATTGCGCTTGCGCCATCACTTGCTGATGCATATCGCAGGCACTTTCCACATCAATACGTTGTACTTGTGGCGGTGTGAGCAAATTGACCGGGCCACTGATCAGAGTCACTTTCGCGCCCAATTGAGCGGCGGCCTGCGCAATCGCATAGCCCATTTTGCCTGAACTGTGGTTACTGATATAGCGGACTGGATCGAGTGCTTCACGGGTTGGGCCTGCGCTAATCAACAGTGACTTACCGGCGAGCAGTGTGTTGTTTGCCACCTCTGTTTGGAAAAAAAACTCGCAGCGCTCAACCAATTGCATTGGCTCAAGCATGCGGCCTGGGCCAACATCGCCACACGCCTGTTCACCAGCTGCAGGGCCCCAAATCATCATGCTTCGACGTTTAAGCGTGGCAATATTCTCTTGTGTGGCGATATTGCGATACATCTGCTGATTCATTGCCGGCGAGACGGCCACTGGCGCATTGGTGGCTAAAATCAAAGTGGTGAGTAAATCATTACCCATCCCTGCGGCGACGCGCGCGATGAGATCCGCAGTCGCGGGAGCCAGTAGGACTAAGTCTGCCCATTTGGCAAGTTCAATATGGCCCATAGACGCTTCGGCGGCTGGGTCTAATAAGCTATCTGAAACTGGCCTGCCAGAGACGGCTTGCATGGTCAGTGGCGTTATAAACTCTTTTGCCGCGTGGGTCATCACCACTTGTACTTGAGCGCCTCGTTCAATCAAGCGACGCGTTAGCTCAGCACATTTATACGCAGCAATACCGCCGCTAATGCCGAGCAGAATCTTTTTTCCTGCCAGTGTTTGCATTGTCTTTTCCTCAAAAATTCTGCGCATTATGTTAGCACAACTCTCGCATCGAGTGACCTTATGATCCGCTCAATCCTTTCATATTGGACGAGTGTTTCTGCGTCTTTCATCACTTATCAATTACAAAAAACCATGAATCAAGCCTAAATAAAGAGAAGCAAAGTTGCAGGCTTGGCTATTTCTCTATGTTGTCTGAGTACCTTTAGCCCTAGGAGTGCTTAATGAGCCTCAAATCACTGCCCACAGAATCAATGCCACGCGAAAAATTGCTTGCTCGCGGTCCTCAGGCATTATCTGATGCTGAACTGCTGGCGATTTTTCTTCGTACTGGTACTCAAGGAATGAATGTGCTCGCTCTCTCGGATCTGCTGCTGCGCGAGTTTGGATCACTTCGAGCGCTTTTTTCGGCCAACCAGCAAGAGTTTTGCCGCCATAAAGGGTTGGGCGAAGCCAAATACGTTCAATTGCAGGCGGTGCTTGAAATGACGCAGCGCTATTTGGCCGAAACGCTCAAACGAGGTGGCGCTTTGACTAGCCCAGAGCAAACCAAGCTTTATTTATCGAGTGTGCTACGCGATCGCCATCGAGAAGCCTTCTATATTCTGTTTTTGGATAATCAACACCGAGTGATCAGCGATGAAGTGCTGTTTGAGGGGACGATTGACGCGGCCAGCGTTTACCCTCGTGAGGTGGTTAAAAGAGCACTCCACCATAATGCAGCGGCATTAATATTGGCCCATAATCATCCGTCAGGCGTTGCTGAGCCTAGCCAAGCCGATCGCAGAATCACACGTCGATTAACCGATGCGCTTGCGTTAGTGGACATCCGTATTTTGGACCATTTTGTGGTGGGCGACGGCGAGGTAATTTCTTTTGCAGAAAGAGGGTGGATTTGAATCACATTTTAGGTTGTGACTTAAGATTATTCTGGTATGATTCGCGCACTAAATTATCAACCTAAATCAGCTCTGCTTAAAAAAAGATCGCCAAATCCGTAAAAAGGATCTGTTCGGGTCTTGAGCAATGCATGTCAAGTTAGTATAATACGCGACCTTTGATAGCCTTGTATGGATTTTCCATAACGGTTTTTAACCTCAAACTTCTTAATACATCGAGAACGAGGTTCGGCCACCAAGGTTGATATCGAGCTGAAACGATTTGGAGAAGACATTCATGTCCCGAGTATGCCAAGTAACTGGTAAGCGTCCAATAACGGGTAACAACCGTTCACACGCACGAAATGCTACTAAGCGTCGTTTTCTGCCGAACCTACAAACTCATCGTTTCTGGGTAGAGAGCGAAAAACGTTTTGTTAAACTACGTCTAACTGCTAAAGGCATGCGTATCATCGATAAGAAAGGCATTGATGCTGTTCTTGTTGATATCCGTGCACGTGGCGAAAACGTTTAAGAGGAATTGAGCAATGGCTAAAGGCATTCGTGAGAAAATTCGACTAATATCTTCTGCAGGTACTGGTCACTTCTACACAACTGACAAGAACAAACGCAACATGCCAGGCAAATTTGAGATCAAGAAATTTGATCCAGTAGTTCGCCAGCACGTTCTTTACAAAGAAGGCAAAATCAAGTAATTGATTTTACGCTTTGTAAGCATTGAAAGACCCAGCTTTGGCTGGGTTTTTTATTGTCTGGAATTTGTACCCTGCAATGTCAGCTCTCACTATAATGTGCTAAGTTACTCAAAGATAAACTCTTAGGGATCACTTATGCGTATCAATCGCCGCCGTTGGAATAATATTCTTATCTTGGCTGTTATTGCTTTTATTGCCATTTTGAATTTACCCACAGTCATCAAAACTTATCTTATTGAACCGCCTGCTAGCCCTTATCCTTATGTGATTAATCCAAATGCACAGCTGCAAGCACTGCATTTTACTGACTGGTCACTTGAACTGAATCAAAACCGTTGGCGATCAAGCAAAGCAATTTCAGTTGCTCCTGAAATATTAGCACAACGCTGGCAGAGTTTAGTTGGTACAGAAGTAGATGATGCCACTTACGAGTCACTTGCGTCTCTACTACGCAACCCACAAACCGTGGAGGTGTGGTATCAGGATCGCGAAGAGCCGCAAAGGATCACCTACTACCAAACCCCCCAGTTTTGGTTATTGAAAAATTGGCAAGAGAAATGGGTGGCACTTTCGGTAGAAGAAGCTTTTCTTTTTCCGAACTGAGCCTTTATTTCTCGTGAGCGTTGAACAAACCAAGAACGAATAACCAATACCCAATAACGACGAACGAAGAATCGAGATGTATCATGCCTGAGTTACCCGAAGTTGAAGTAAGTAAAATGGGGATTAGCCCGCATTTAGTTGGGCAAACGATCCAACAACTGACATTTCGCACGCCCAAATTACGTTGGGCCATCCCTCAAGAGCTGAAACAGTTAGAAGGGCAAGTGATCCGCAATATTGCCCGTCGAGCCAAATATTTATTGATAGAGACCGATATTGGCAGTGCGATTGTTCACTTGGGAATGTCAGGTTCATTGCGAGTATTGGAGTGTGATTTTCCGGCAGGTAAGCATGATCACGTTGATCTGCGATTAACCAATGGCAAGGTGTTGCGCTACCACGATCCACGTCGATTTGGTGCTTGGTTATGGTGCGAGCAAGGAGAAAGCCACTCGGTGTTGAGTAATATCGGTCCTGAGCCATTAACCGATGATTTTGATGCAGATTACATTGCGCAAAAAGCGAGCAACAAACGTATAGCCGTTAAGCAGTTTATTATGGAAAATAAAGTGGTGGTTGGCGTAGGCAATATCTACGCGAGTGAATCACTGTTTAATGCGCGAATTCTCCCCACTCGGCCCGCTCATTCGCTGACACTGCCTGAGTGGAATGGCCTCGTGCGAGAAATCAAATCAGTCTTAGCAACGGCGATTCAACAAGGTGGCACAACCTTAAAAGATTTTGCACAAGCGGATGGCAAACCGGGATATTTTGCTCAAGAGCTTAATGTGTATGGCAAAGCACAGCAGCCTTGCCCAGCGTGTGGGCAAGCGATTGAAGCGCTGAAAATTGGTCAGCGTAACACCTTTTTCTGCTCTGCTTGCCAAAAATAAGGTACGTCCTAAAGGCTATATTTTCTTGCCATACAAGGCGTTAGCGACAATGTCAGGAACAAATTGATCAACTTCTCCACCATGAATCGCCACTTCACGCACAATGGTGGAGGAGATAAATGCATGCTCCTCTGATGGTGTAAGAAACACACTTTCCAGCCCCGGCATCAAACGGCGGTACATGTTGGTCAAACCAAATTCATACTCGAAGTCAACCGTAGTACGCAAACCGCGGATCAGCACATTGGCTTTTTCATCACGCGCAAAATCGACCATTAACCCAGCAAATCCTTTGGCAGTGACATTCTCTAAATGTTGAGTGACGGCGCTGGCAAAGGCGACCCGTTCTTGCAGAGTAAACATGGTGTTTTTGCTTGGGCTGGCGGCGACGGCGATGATCACTTCATCAAACATATTGGCGGCGCGTTCGATCAGATCCAAATGACCATTGGTGATGGGATCAAAAGTGCCGGGATAAATCACACGCGAAATTCTTTTTTGGCTCACAGTGGAAGGCTCATATTGGTTAACTGGCACTGATATTAACAAAAAGACTCAAAATTACCTATTGAACTCGGTATGATGTAGCCCGCATTAAACTGTGACACTTAGCGAGTGAGAGAAGAGACGATGAAGAAGTTGTTGGTGATCCGTAACGATAAAATTGGTGATTTCATGCTAGCTTGGCCAAGTTTTGCGATGCTAAAAGCCTCGTTGCCAGATTGCCATATTACCGCGTTAGTCCCCAGCTATACCGTCGCGCTGGCCGAGCTTTGCCCGTGGATTGATGCGGTGATGGTCGACCCAACGGAAAACGCGTCCTCTGCGAAGAAAAATCAATGTATTCAAGCGATTAAACAGCAACACTTTGATGCTTCGATCAACCTCTTCTCGACCACTTACAATGCACTATTAGTTTGGAAATCTCGTATTCCTTATCGTTTAGCGCCGGCGACTAAATTCGCTCAAATTTTTTACAACAAACGAATTAAGCAAAAACGCTCTCAATCAGCCAAACCAGAATATGAGTATAACTTAGATTTGGTACGCGCTTTTTTGCATGATATTGGCAAAGAGGTTGTCGAGCCGAGCGCACCTTATCTACAATTTGATCAAGCGAAGCTTGTTGAACAAAAAAGCAAACTGGCTACGCAACTTCATCTCGATACAAGTAAACCGTGGGTGTTTGTTCATGCCGGAAGCGGCGGCTCAGCGAATAATTTGTCGCTAGAGCAATACACGCAGTTAGTGATGGGGATTGATAGCAAGCAAGAAATTATCCTCACCGCTGGGCCGGGAGAAGAGGTGAAAGCCGCGCAGTTAAAAGCTTTGATTGAAGAAAAGGGCGGGCGAGCGGCACTGTATGATAAAAATGAAGGGCTTATTGATTTCTCACGCTCGATTGCTTGTGCTGATATTTTTATCGCAGGTTCAACCGGGCCTTTGCATATTGCCGCTGCGATTGATGTGCCCACAGTTGGATTTTTCCCCGCCAAACGTTCAGCCACGCCACTGCGTTGGCGACCATTGAATTCACAAGGTCGCCATATCGCTTTTTGTCCACCACAAGCAAAAGACAAAGAAACTCAGGCCGATATGAGTCGCATTGATATTAATGCGGTGTTAGCTGAACTTAACCCTTGGGCGGCTCAGTACTGGTTCTAACCCATAAATCGGCGTATTTAACAAAGGTTGAGTGCGCCGATAATAAAGAAAGCAAGAAGCCTTGCTTACCATCTAAAAAGCCTGCTTTTAAAACGTACATTTTCAAAAAGCAGCCAAACGCATGCAAAATACCTTGGCTAATGCTGCTTTTTTTACCACGTTTTTCTCGTTGCTCTGCCCATGCCTTGGCATAACCTGCGGATTTAACTAAATAATGATGAATATCGTTATAGGTGTAGTGAATCGCATCACCTGCAAGATTCTCGACTTTCATGCCATCTGCGACTTCGACTTTTTCATGCACCAAAGCCTCGTTATATTGCGTTAATTGAGTTGGGTAGAGGCGCAACACGCGATCAGGATACCAACCACAGTGGCGAATATAGCGGCCAAAAACCCAACTTAAACGGGCAAATTGATACAGTGTATTGGGTTTATTAGCGGCGACCGCTTGCTGAATGCTATCTTTTAACTCTTTGGTCACGCGTTCATCGGCATCTAGCCACAACACATAATCAGACTCGACATACGACTGCGCTAAGCGGCGCTGTGGGCCAAACCCAGGCCACTGCGAATTAACAAAAAACTTGTCAGTATAACGGCGCGCAATCTCTTCGGTATTATCACTGCTACCTGAATCTAAGACGACGATTTCATCGACCCATTGGTGAACGGTTTCCAAGCAAGCTTGCAGATGTTGCGCTTCATTTTTAACGATCAGCGCAACGGCTAAAGTAGGTTTGCTCACATTCATTCCTCGGATATTGGGTTTAGCTGAAAATCAGCCGTTATCTTATCAAACATTTGGATAACATGGCTTGCTTGAATGCGCTGCATCGCTTGTTCATCTTTGACGCGAGTACGCCAACTGACTTGCTCTTTCGTTTTTCCTGTTTCGGCAAACAGTGCTTCTTCATAAGCCGACACCACATAATCACGATACTGATAAGGCCCTGTGCGCTGCGGATTATGGTGAGCGTATAAACCGATAACGGGAGTATTCATTGCATTGGCCATGTGCGCTGGGCCTGTATCTGGCGCTATCACTAAATCGGCTAAGTCGAGCAGTGCCAACATCTCTTTAAGCTGGCTTTTACCAACGACATTGAGTACCGGCTGAGTAAGTTTACTCGCTATTTCGGCTGCTAGATCAACTTCAATTTGCGCAGGGCTACCGGCCAAAATGATATGCCAACCAAGTTGTTGAGCATGCGTTATCACTTCGACATAACCTTCAACGGTCCAATTTTTATAAGCTTTACTCGCGGCAGGAACCACGACTAAATTACGCTTTGAATGTGCAATCTGCTGCTTGGCCCATTGATGATCGGAATCTGAATAAGTGAGTGACCACTTAGGTTCTTGTTTTTTGACTCCAAGGCACTCTGCGAACGCGAGTAAGCCATCTAATACATGAGGTGCTTGAGGCGATATCACTTTTACATTGGTAAATAGGTGCTGGAAATCTTGGCTGCGGGCGGCATCAAAACCGAGTTTATATTTAGCCTTAATACCCAGTGTGGCAATACTGGCACGAAAGGCATACTGCATATGCAAAAGCGCATCGAAGGATTGCCCTTTAAGTTCTGCCCACAGTTTTTGATATGCTTTCCATCCCTGTTTTTTGTCGAATATAACCACGTTTACATTAGGCAAATCAGTGAGTAACTGCGCTTCCAGTTTTCCAGTGATCCACGTGATATGAGTTTCAGGCCATTGGTGTTGAATTGCTTGCACGGCGGCCACTGCATTGCACACATCGCCAATCGCCGACAGACGCAACACACAAATTGAGCGTGGAGCAGAAGAAAAGAGAGCCATAAGTGACATCGGTATAGAGAAAGTTAGTAAGAATTATGCAGATAGCGCCGATAAATGTAAAATACCAAACAAGCATGATGAAGCACATTCAATCTCGTCATTAAAAAGTGAAACGATGAAAACGCTGAAAAAAGAGAATCAAACAATTTGGTATGACGAGCATTTACTAGTTGAAGATCCGCTCCGCTGTTTTAACCCTGAGTTTTGGCTGCAGGCTGGTAGCGTCACAGGTAGTGCAACGGGACGCGGCACGACATGGTTTGTAAAAGCTGAAAAAATAGAAGCAGCACTACGCCACTATAAGCGTGGTGGATTGTTCGGTAAGTTAGTAAGTGATCACTACTTTTTTTCTGGTTGGCAGAAAACGCGCAGTTTCCAAGAATTTGAATTGCTCAATACTCTGAGAGAGTCTGGGGTAAATGTTCCACGCCCGATTGCAGCGCGAGCAGTAAAGCGCACTTTTTGTTATCAGGCCGATTTACTCAGCGAAAAAATCCCGAATGCCCGCGATCTGGTGTCTATTTTACAAGAACGTCCATTACCGACTGAAATGTATGAAAAAATAGGTCGAGAAATCCGCAAAATGCATGATGCACAAGTCAATCATACCGATCTCAATATCCATAACATCTTGATTGATGGCCAAGAGAAGGTATGGATTATTGATTTTGATAAGTGCAGACAACAACAAGGCGAGAGCTGGAAGAAAGGAAATTTAGATAGATTGAAGCGATCGTTTGAGAAAGAATTCCGTAAGCGAGGGATTAATCGGTCTCAGAGTGATTTTCTTACCTTATTTTCAACATATAAAGGACAGATATGAGATTTGTTATTAGCCGTTTGCAGCGCTTCCGTGATGTCGCTAGAAGACAGCTAGGTGTTTGGCTATTTGATAAAAAGAAAGTAACCAATTTTGATTTGGTTAATGCTAAAAGCATTCTATTTATTCGTAATGATGCAAAACTGGGCGATGCTATTGTTTCTTCTGGGGTGCTCAAGAAACTTAAAAAGTACCGTCCAGAAATAAAAATTAAAGTGCTGACTACCTCTACGATGGCCCCTCTGTTCGAAGAACATTTTGGTGTTGATCAAGTCGTGCATCTAAGTAAGCGACCGTCATACAGTGAAATGAAGAAAGTTTGTGAGCAAGTCGGATTGGTCGATGTAGTAGTATCTTTAAATCTTGATATGAAAATGAAGGATATTTATTTACTCAAGCAGCTAAAGTCAAAAGTGAACATTGGGTTAGACTCTGATTTAGCATTAGTTAATCTCAACATATCCAAACAGATTGAATGTAAGCACTATGCAGATAAGTTTGATTATATTTCAAGCCTGTTAGGGATTGATGAGCCGGCTGAAAATTATATAGTTCCTCTTGTTCCCTCCTCTATAGAAAAAGCTCAAAAATTTTTGAGTGAAAATAATATCAATGAATTTATTCTGATTAATCCATTTGGAAGTGGTAACGAAAGGAAGCTGAACAAGGACTCGATAAATAAAATCATTAGTGCAATCAAAGAGCGGGATAAGTTCTTGAGAATCATTCTATTATCTTCCCCTGATACAAGAGAGCTTTTAGAGTCTATGTCCCTTACGACTACTACTATTCATCACTTTGATCAGAGCGAGTCTATTTATGATGCCATTGCTATAGTTGCAAAGGCTAAATTAGTCGTTTCTGTAGATACTTCGATTGTACATATTGCTAGTGGAATGGATAAACCACAATTATCTATATACAGTAGTGATAAATTGAATTTTTCAAACTGGAACCCTAATTCAGTTTTTGCAAATGTGATTATATCTCCAAGAGATGTTAATCAATTTGAAGAGAGTGATTTGAAAGTTAAGATTTTGAGAATTATATTATGAGAATATTAATAGTAAGTACAGATTGGTCAGGTCTTATTTCTCCCATTATTGACGAAATAAAGAGGCAAGGACATGAAGTTGATTATTTAGACCACTCAGTATTATCAGACTTTAAATATTTCAATAAAATTGATCGAATTCAGTCCAAGGCATTCAATTTTTTATCAAATAAAAAATATAAGCACCTAAGAACAGAGGAACAAATAGAATTCTCTCTGAGGGGGTTTTTACATTGCAAGGATAAATATGATTTGGCCATTTTTACAAATCCTGACATATTTAACGATGTGCATTTTTCTCTTTTCCGAAAAGGTGCCAGAAAACTTATATTAAATCTTTGGGATAGTTTAGAACGGATGCCAAAGAATAAACAAAAAATAAAATTTTTCGATATAGTTAGAAGTTTCGATCCTATTGACTGTGGAAATTTTGGTTTCATACCTACAACAAATTATTTCCATCGAAACGAACCAATAATGGATGATAAAGAAAATTATAAATACGATACTTTTTCAATTATGACTTTTTGCAAAGAAAGATATCCATTAGTAGATCGTTTCATTAATGCCAATCCTAATGTAAACCATAAGATAATGATTTATATAGATAATGAGAGGAAGAGAAAATATATTAAAAATGAAAAGATAGACGTAATCACAAAGCCTATATTAAATGATAAGTTAAGAGCTATAATTTCTGAATCTAAAAGTGTGCTAGACATTGGTTATAGATGTCAAAATGGGTTTTCATTTAGAGTTTTCGAAACATTAGCGTGGAATAAAAAACTAATAACTACAAATCCTCACATAACGAATGCTGATTTTTATGATGAAAATAATATTTTATTATTGTCTGATGATTTTTTAATTGATGATTGTTTTCTAAATTCATCTTATTCTCCTGTTCCTGATGATATAAAGAAAGAATATAGATTAGATTTTTGGGTTAAGAATTTATTAATGTTAGATAGAGACTAATTCCGATGGGTAGGAAAAAACAGATTCGCCAATCACTTCTGAGAAAGTTCCATATTACTTATGAGAAAGTCAGATGGAACTCAAGTGTTAGATTACCTGATACTACTATTAGTATAGAACCATTTACTGTGTTTCCTAAGGGTTATAGATTATGGAGTATGGGCTCATTCTCATATAGTAATAGCGAGTTACCAGAAACAACTATTGTTGGGAGATATTGTTCGATCGCTCATAATGTGCATATTATTGAAGTTGATCATCCTTTAGATCGATTCACTAGCTCTCTAGTTACTTATCAAAATAATTATTGGGAATTTAAATTTAGTCAACCATTTAATAATTCAAAAAAACCAGTGTGTATTGGTAATGACGTATGGATAGGAGAGGGCGTATGCATTAAACCTGGTGTTGTTATTGGGGATGGTTCAGTTATTGGAGCAAATGCTTTGGTAACAAAAGATGTGCCACCATATGCAATAGTTGGAGGTTGTCCGGCTAAAATTATACGGTATCGTTTTACAGACGAAATTATTAAAAAACTATTATCTTTACAATGGTGGAAATATGACATTAATACGTTTCAAAATTTAAATGTTAAGGCTGACATTAAAGATGTTATTGATTTTTTTGAAATTAATCAGCTATCCATCTCAAAATATAACCCAGAAGTTCTTAAATTATAATTTAAGTGTTATGTAATAATAGTGCTATTGTTTTTTTTAATGCACCTTTATTGTTATTTACCAATTGATTAGTTAGAACGATTCTCCGGTGTTTCTTATTGTTAAATAAATTTTTAATATTTAATGATATATTAGTTGCTGAGTCAGTAACTATTATGGCTTTTTTTTCTAGCATGAATTGTACAATATCCATGAAGTTATAATAACTTGGCCCAGTTAGTATTGGTTTACCTAATACTGCTGGTTCTAAAACGTTATGTCCTCCAACTTTGTCCCCTAGCAAGCTTCCACCCATAAAACAAATGTCAGCAGCACCCATTAGTACCAGCATTTCCCCCATTGTATCACCTAGATACACCTGCACTTCTGGATCAAGTTCAGCCTCTGTTTCAGTTCGTCGCACACTAATAAATTGTGTTTTACACAACTCAAAAACAGCATTAAATCGCTCTGGATGGCGTGGGACAAGAATAAGCAATGCGTTAGGATGCTCTTTAAGTATTTCAGCATGGGCTGCTAATACCTGTTCATCCTCACCTTTATGGGTGCTTGCCGCAATCCAAACTGGACGATTTCTCCCCAGATCAGATCTTAGCTGCTGGCCTTTTTGTATGGTTGTTTGGTCTATATCGATATCAAATTTAATTGATCCGGTGACAAAAATTTTTTCTTTTGCCACACCCAATCGCATAAAGCGCTGTGCATCGTCGGGATATTGACATAGTACTCGAGTTAAATTTTTCGCTAGCATGTCAAATATTGGCCGAACTTTTGCGTACCGTTGGCATGAACGCTCAGATAAACGAGCATTAATAACAGTGATCGGAATACCCGATCTTGCGACAGTATGTAGCGTATTCGGCCAAAGCTCAGTTTCCATGATGAGTAGTTGGCTAGGCTTGATAGCATTTAAAAAACCACGAATGGCAAAAGAGAAGTCAAATGGCATATAGCGATGTTCGGCGATGCCTTGTAATTTAGCCGCTTGTTCTGCGCCAGTAGGCGTTGTGGTGGTAATAACGATCGGCTGATCAGGATATTGTGATTTGAGTTTTTTTATCAGTGGAGAAACGGAAAGTGTTTCTCCAACCGATACCGCATGGATCCAAATCGGTGATTTATTAGTTTCAAGTGGCGGTGTGAAACCAAAATGTTCTTTCCAGCGAGCACCCACGGATGGCTTGCCATCTCGTCTTCTGTACAGACTCCACATCAAAAATGGAGAAACAATAGTGAGTAGGAGCGTATACAGCCAACGAATGAGCACAATGACCTCGTTTATTTCTTGATTAGATCTTCAGGTTTCTGGTGAGTCCATTTACCACGAGGCTTGTCTAAATATTGAAAATACTCATTGGTAAATGTGCCTTGGATACAAACATGACGGCGACGACGATATTGAATGGATTCATCTTTTAAAACATCATTGAATACCGCAGGCCCAGTTGTCCCGTAAACTCCTTTTTTAACATCATAGTTCTGGATGTTATGCACAATCGTATCCATCACTTTCTGGAAATGAGGGTTTTGTGGCGATGTCGCTAAAAAATAATTAGTAATTTCGGTCCCATTTTTGATCTTGATATATAACGCGTCATTGATACCTTTTAGTAGTCGACTAAGCGGCCAAACCAATGTGGCATCAATATCCATATAGACACCGCCTTGTTGATATAAAGTTGTCACACGCCATAAATCGGCTTGAGCAGCACCATCGGTCAGCTTCATATACGCATCATAAACTTCTTGTGATGCATTTTCGCGTAAATATTCTTCTCGTGCTTCGGTGGTGACATAGCGATAATCGTAGTTTAGTGACATTAGACGATTGAATAGATAATTCAAATAGATAGGCAGACTACTACGGTTTGAATAGTTGGTTTGCCAAATAACTTTAGGTATACCGCTGCTATTTTTTGTTTGAATTTTGGCTGGAGAATATTCAGGAATAGTGAATCGTACTTTAGGAAAAACAAAGTGGAATGGGTATGAAAGCACTTTAAAAATATTACCAATCAACTTGATGGTGCGGTTTGCAACCATAATAGGGAAGTTATTCATACTGTCTCTTTATTTTGTTCTAATGCAGTAGCCATCTCTGCAATAATTTGTTCGTTACTAGGAATCTCACCGTTCGCATTCATGACAATGCGGTGATCACCTTCTAATGGAGTGTATCTAAATGGCACGGTTGAGTAGAAAATACCAACGGTCGGTGTATGAGTTGACACCGCAATATTTCTCACTCCCGTATCAGGAGCCACCACTAAGCGCGCCTTGGCAATGTATTCGACTAGTTCATCTAATGACAGACAAGGCTGAATCGTGAAATTATGGTTAACTTCCAAATGACGAAGAAAATCACCTTTTTCAAAATCATTTTTTCCTTCTAGATAGACATGTTGATGGTTTGGAAAAGTTGTAATTGCGAGCTCAATGAAACTCTTCATTTGTTCTCGAGTCAGAATTTTTGATTGAGTTGATGCGCCATTAAAATAAAGAATGTTAGGTTTGCTTTGCTCTTTATCGTAGAGTTCCAGGTGACTTGGGTACCCAAAATCTAATGGTCTTTGTGGGTTATGTCCAAGCATTTTCAGCATATCGAGCATGCATTCAAGCTCTGGCTGAAAATCAGATCGAAATACCGCAATATTGTACAAGCTTCCACATAAATAAGGTTTGTATGGGAAACCAAATTTCAGCTTGGCTTTGCTGAGCAACGTCATCCAGTAAGAGCGGCTGGTACCTGCGACATCAAAGATGATGTCTTGCTCTTCTAATTGCGTAAATTGCTGGATCTTCTGCTTCCAGTTCAGTTCATGCTTGCGGTGTCGACCAATCATAAAAATGGTTTCATCAGCGAGATCTGAAGGTGTTCCATATTGATAGTTAGAGACACCCACTAGCGTGATTTTCGCGTTCGGAAAAAATTTTCTCGCTTCAATAAGAAAGGGTCGAACAATGACCTGATCACCTAATGCAGCGTGACGAAAAATTGCAATTTTTTTCACTTTCTCGGGTGAAAACTCATGAATTAAGTATTTTTTTGCTTGCTTGGATGCATAAGCACCGCGTTCAAACCAAAGATGTTGCATCAAGTTTATCCAATAAATTTGTTTACGGCAGCCATTACTAAGTCTGGTGATAGCTTGTTCAAACAGTCAAGGTGTTTAAGTGGACACTCGCGTTTAAAGCAAGGGCGGCATTCTATGTCAGTGTGTATAATTTCGACATTATCTGCCAATGGTGGTGTGTATTTTGGTGAGCTTGAGCCATATATTGCAACAATATTACACCCAACAGCGGCTGATACATGCATCAGCCCAGAATCGTTGCAGACGACAGTATGGCAAGCTGCAAGCAAATCAACTGCCTCAATTAAGGAGGTTTCACCGGCTAGATCAAAGCATGAATTTTGTAATTCTTTCGGAAGCGCATTGCGGATAGCGCTTGTCACCACTTTATCTTTGGCTGAACCAAATAACCAAATTTGTTGGCCTTTTTCAATCAAAGCTTTCGCAACTTCAGCATAGTATTTATCTGGCCATCTTTTAGCTGGGCCAAATTCTGCTCCTGGGCATAAACCGATAATCGGTTTTAGGGTCGATAAGCCTAATCTTGACATTGCATACTGTTGAGCTTTGTTATCGATTAATAGAGAAGGGCGAGGGCAGGTTTCTAGCTGAACTTCACTAAGCATGCTTTCCTTAGAATAAGCAAGAGCCACATAACGCTCCACCATAAACTGAAAAACTTTGCGATTTGGGCGAAGATCATTGAGCAAACCATAACGAAATTCACCTTTCCAGCCCGTACGAGATGGAATGCCAGCAAACAGAGGAATTAAAGCTGACTTAGCCGAGTTAGGTAAAACGTATGCGTGCGTATAGCCATTGCGCTTTAATTCTTTAGCCAGTGCCCATCGACCTGCAAGGTTGAATGCGCCGTGCCCTATTGGCATTTCAATCGCACAGTTGATCTCTGGCATTCGTTCTAAAATCGGTTTACACCACGCAGGTGCGAAAACATCAATCGTCGCAACGGGGTAGTTTCGCTTCAATGTGGTATAGAAGCTTTGCGACATTACCATGTCGCCAACCCAAGAAGGGCCGATAATCAGAATCTTCATGTTCTGCTGCTCATCAGTTTGGCTGTTGAACGGCATTGTACTTTTCTATACGGATAAGAGCAAAGAAGGTTGCAAGCATAAAGCCATAGAATGCGCTGATTAAGTTAGCTTGTAATGGTGCTTCTGTTAAGCAAAAGAGCATAAATCCAGCGACAAATACCGCACCTGTGTAACCCCAGAGGCTACTGGTTTTCCTGTAGTGTTGAGTAAAGACCGCAAAAGGCACTACAAGCATCATAATAATGGCAACGATACCTAATATTCCATTACTCGCCAGCATTTCGAAATATTGGCTATGGGCATGGCCGCGATTAAGATCCCGCGTATATTCATTTACTTTACCTTCTGCATAAAGCTGCTTATTGAGAGTTTCCCGTTCATCATAAGGTAAACCAATGAATGGGTTTTGTTTAAACGCTTCTGTTGCAGCTCTCCATAAATAGAATCGAGTGCCTGTAGATGTTGCCGCTTCTACATCTCCGGAAATAATATGAGACACCTCATAAGCTGTATAATCTATTCGCTGTTTTACTGAATCGGAATTCCAATAAGTTCCTAACGATAGAGCGATAAAACCTACAATGAATGTTGATGTTAATTTTAGGTTTAATTTTTTCCAATTTAGTAAGGCACAAAATATTAGAAGTATAGGAATAGAAAAAATAGCACCACGAGTTAAAGTTAATACTGTTGAAATAATTGATGCTATAAATGCGATCAATAACAAGTGTTTATATTTAGACTTTATACTTAAGCACAGGGCGAGAAAAGCCAATGAACAGGCTAAATAACCAAAGTTGATACTAAAGAGAAAACCGTCGACACGGGGCATATGGAGTATAACAAACTGATAAAGAGCAAGAACCAGCGCACCAAAAGAACCAACTATGACGCCAAGAGATAACCATTTATAGGCTTGTGCCGAGCGGAGGATGAAAGCTTTTCTGAACATTAAATAAATAGGAATACATAACAATAAACGACTACCGCCTTGAAAGTACCTGAAGGTACTACCATCGGCTATTGTGATTGGTAAATTGGCGAAAAAATAGGCGCCAAGACAGCAAGTGATCAGTAAGTCATATTTATTAAAATCACAATGAGTTCTATTCTTAACTAGGTGGTGAATGGAGAATAAAACGATAAATGCGACAATGACAACACTAAAATTATTAGTCGATAGAAGTAGTGCTGGAACTAAGAATAATGATGATAGCGCAAAACTATTCATGTTAATAAGTTTGTTCATTCGTGATTCCATTCTTATTATTTCGCCGATTTTCTGAATGTATAATTACCGCGCACTTTACGCCATAGGCCAAATACATCGGTTTTAGGGAATATAGCAATACGTCGTATTTGATATGGATCTTGATGCATTAATAATGGGCCGCTGTTAGTAGCAACCGCAAATTGATAGCCACATTGATGCACGATCTGTTTTGAGAGCACATCATGATCGCCATAGGGGTATGCAAAAGAAACCAGTTGTTCGCCTAGTAGCTCTTCGAGTTCAAGCTTATTGCGTGAGATCTCTTTATGCTGTCCAGATTCGCTGAGTTTGCTGAGAAATGGATGAGTCATTGTATGGCCGCCAATTTCAACTAGCCCTGAATCGTGTAATGCTTTGACTTGCTGACGAGACATTAAAGGCACTGGTTTTTCTGGGTTGCTCGGTACTTCAACATCCCAACGGTTAAAATCCTCCCCGGTTACTACATAGACAACCGCTTTAAAACCGTATTTTCGTAATAGCGGCAACATCAATTCGTAGTTATCTTGATAGCCGTCATCAACCGTTAAGATGATATAGCGCTTGCCTGATTCAAGGCGGTGAATAAGCCCTTTATCTGCTAAATCTTTAAAGGTTAGCGTTTCAAACCCCATTTTTTTTAGCAGGTTGAAGTGCTTTTCAAGCATGTCTATATGCAGATAGGTTCCATGTATGCCTTTTTCACTTTCATCCTTAATAAAGCGATGATACATAATAATCGGCATTTCTTTACGCAGCTTTTCAACATAAACCGTTTGATAAATATCTTCTATTTGATCGACCACATTAGTTAAGCTGTAGCTGTGCTGAATTATCTCACTGACTTGTGGTGAACAGTACGGCGTTTTTAACCCTTGTTCTACATATTGACTAATTTTTGCAAAATCAATATCGAGATCTTTAGGCCCGATGTCACCGAAGTTGCTTGCCATGGCCGCAGCGATATTATCGTTATCGACAATACCAATTGCACTTGCCTCACCGATTGCCAGTGTAGGCCGTCCACACAGCAAAGATTCCATTGCTACTCTGCCAGCCCCAATGACTAAATCTGATTGAGCAAGTATCGAGACGACATCTTGTGAATAACCAAGAAAGTGAACGTCAGAAGTAAACTTATCAAAACGCGCTTCAATTTTAGAGCCAGATATGACCTGAATCTGGTATTTTGCTGAGTCTAAACACTCATCGAGCAACCGATAGCAAAGATCCCCTTTGGGGCCGGTTAACCTACCAATAATACTGACCACGGGTTTGCTATTTTGAGGAGCGTTTTGCCAAGTGAATTCTTGCGTTTCAATGCCGTTTCGGCTTACGACGAGCGAGCTTTGTGGAACATTCAATTCAGTCATGAGTTGTTGTTCAATGGCCTCACAAACCGGTAGTGCTTTGTCACCCATGGCGTGAAATTTTTTACGAGATGCGTGTACAGGCTGACGACCATGTACTGTGGTGACCATAGGCGTATTTGTTAATTTGCAAGCAATGTGACAACTCCAACTGGAGGCGCGAGAGTGAGCATGCACTAGTTGGATATGGTGTTTCTTAATCAGATAAATAAGATAACCCACATGCCAAAAGCGGCGAGGAATACTGCGTTTATTAAAACGGAGTTTATAAAATAGCCCTTGGTGAGGTTTTGTTAGAGTATCGGAAACATAAAATACTTTATGCCCACGCTTTGTCAGTTCATCACCAACAGTAGTGGCGTACACCTCCGCCCCAGTGACCTCAAGTTGAGATAAGGCCATTAATATATTCATTAATACTCCACGAGTTAGCAGCCAATGCTTTTTATATGTCTAAGAAACATGCTCAATTTTTCATTCCTCCCTCTTCCAATCGTCACTCCATATTAGTCTTCCATTGAGAGGAGAGATCTATTCGTTACTGCCTTTTAGGGAGAGGTGTTTACTAGTTCCTCCCCCTTTTAGGGGGAGGTTAGGAGGGGTGATTACAGCCATCACTACTTATTAATCAACGCCATATACTCAGCCACACCTTCAGCCACCGTCTTAAATTGATGCTGGCAACCTGCGGCGCGCAATTTCGTTAAATCGGCCTCGGTGAACTCTTGGTAAGCACCTTTTAAGTGATCTGGGAATGGAATGGTTTCAACGTCACCTTTACCATGGTGCTTGATAACGGCTTTGGCCACTTCTTGGAAAGATTCTGCATTGCCAGTACCCAAGTTATAAATACCGGATACTCCGCTGTTCATAAACCATAAATTCACAGCCGCAACGTCACCCACATAAACGAAATCACGCTGGAAGGTTTCACTACCTGCAAACAGTTTCGGGTTTTCACCCGCATTCATTTGATTATTTAAATGAAAAGCAACAGAAGCCATTGAGCCTTTGTGCTGTTCACGCGGGCCATAGACATTGAAATAACGAAAACCGGTAATTTGGGAAAGAGTTTCACCGTGTGTTTGTGCTTCTTGCCAAATGCGGCGCACATAGTTATCAAATTGCTGCTTGGAAAAGCCGTATACATTCAGCGCACCTTCATACTCTTTTTCTTCAATGAAGGTATCAGTATCGCCATAGGTTGCGGCTGATGAAGCATACAAAAATGGAATGTCGCGCTCTAAACAGTAGTGCAGTAGCTCTTTAGAATACTCATAGTTATTAAGCATCACATACTTGCCATCCCATTCGGTGGTGGCAGAGCAAGCGCCCTCATGAAATACGGCTTCGATAGGACCAAAATCCTCACCAGACATGATCTGCACCAAGAAATCATCTCGGTCCATATAATCGGCAATGTCCAGATCAACTAGGTTTTTGAATTTACGTCCATTTTTTAAATTATCGACAACAAGAATATCAGTAATGCCTTGTTCATTTAGCGCTTTGATAATGTTGCTACCAATCATGCCAGCGCCACCCGTTACGATGATCATACAAAATTCCTATGGTTATAATACGAACAATTATGCGCATTATAGCGGCTTAGCTAGTGGCTGTAATCACAAAATCTAATCTAGGCTAGCGACAGTCTCGCTCTATCTATGGTTTTGATGTAGTATTTCTGCCCAATAAGATCGCACCGATTTCATAAGGGATGAGTTCGTTTATATGGAATAGCCGCTTGTAGGAGTTAGACCTAAGGGCGGTAGCGTACCCAGGGGAAAATCATGAACATGCCCATGTTTAAAGGATTTTTAGCATGGTGAGCTAACAGTTTTCTTGTTCTGATGGATAGCGGCATCACACAACAAACAATTAACCAATGATCAATTTGACGATCATTTTCAGTGTTTTCTAATACCTCCATAAACAAATTGGAGGTCCAACGATGAGTAACCAGCACCCATTTATGCATTTCGATGTCATTCCAGATTACCGCCAAAAAGGTAAAGTCGAACACAAGTTAACGGATATCATTTTGTTAACAATTTGTGCTGTGCTTTCTGGTCAAGATGACTGGAAAGCGATTAGCCTATACGGCGAAGCTCGGTTGGATTTCTTGAGGCGATTTGGTGATTTTAGTCATGGCGTTCCCTCTACCTCGACGATAGCCAGGGCGATGGGCATGATTAATGCGACTCGCCTACAAAAATGCTTTATCGAATGGATGAAAGATTGCTGTGAGCTAACGAAAGGTGAAGTCATTGCTATTGATGGAAAAACCGTTAGGGGCTCTTATGATAACTCTCGAGGGCTTGGCGCCATCCATATGGTTAATGCTTTTGCGACCGAAAATGGCGTGAGTCTTGGACAGCATAAAGTCTACGAAAAAAGTAACGAGATTACGGCCATCCCAGAGTTGCTGGAACTGCTTGATATATCTGGTTGCTTGGTCAGTATTGATGCGATGGGATGCCAAAAGAAAATTGCTCAAAAAGTACTAAACAAAAACGCGGATTACCTACTAGCGGTGAAAGGAAATCAAGGTCGTTTGGAGCAAGCGTTCGATAACTATTTTGATATGAGTATGCTGCAAAAACACGACGGTGATTCTTATAGCACGCAAGAAAAATCGCGAGGCAGACAAGAGACTAGGTTGGCCTTAACCAACACAGATTTGAGAGTTTTAGGTGACTTAGAATTTGATTGGCCCGAGCTAAAAACAATGGGTATCGTCGTTTCTGTGAGACAAGAAGAAGCCGTAGCGAAAGAGTCGGAAGTGACGGTGAGATACTATATTAGCTCGAAAGATTTAAATGCTAAGGAATTGTTAAATGCAACGCGTTCACACTGGTTAGTTGAGTCGATGCATTGGACACTCGATACTGAATTTGGCGAAGATGCTTGCCGAAAAAGGGCTGAAGAAAGTGCAGAGAACTTCGCAAGGATCAGACAAATGTGCTTAAACATGCTGAAGAGTGAAACGACTTTAAAAGCAAGTATTAAACACAAAAGAGCAATGTGTGCGATGGATCCTGAGTACCTTTTAAAGGTGTTTTCGAGCCTTTATTAATGAGGGTGTTCATGATTTTTCCGTGGTTTCCGTGTGAATACTAATTAAACATAAATAAATCAGATAAAATAGTGACTATAAATAATAAATATCTATTACTTTTTGGTTTTGGTGGTTCTCAAATTATAACTATGCTTGCATTGCCAGTTATTACAAATCTCTATGATCCGAAAGCTTTTGGTATATATTCATACCATATGGCGATTTTGAGTTTTCTAGGTTATATTGCAAGTTTTAGACTTAATCTAAAACTACAGTTAGTAGAGAGCAACGAAGAGATAAAAAACACGTGCTATCTGTTAGCATTTATTTTTTCCATAGTTGTTTTTTCTTCAACACTAATTATTTACAATAACATCAAATTGAGCATTTTATACTTTCTTAGCGTGTTGTTTTTAAATATATTCGAAATAAATATGGATTACTCATCATCGAAAGGAAAGTATAAGGAAATAGCAAAGTCTAATATATTAAGGGTTGTCATTGTTGTTATTATACAAATAATCTTGTATAAACTTGAATATGGTCTTTTTATTGGTTTTATTTTCGGACTTGTGATTAGTCAAGTCGTAATATATTCATTTAATTTTATTCCAAGGAAGATTAAATTTAAGAATTTAGATGGAAAATTTATGCTAAAGAACACTCTAATATCTTTAATTAGTAGCAGTGGCTCTAGTATACCACTCATATTGGTTTATAACTATGCATCACCTTTAGATGCTGGATTGTTTTCATTAGCAGATAAGCTTGTGTTAACATTAATTGTTATCATGAACAATGTTGTGGCTAGACTTATATATAATGATCTAAATAGTATTATTTCACCTCGCCTTGTTTTTAAGTATTGGGTAATCAAGCTATTGATTCTTTCATTTTTTTTAGGTGCAATTATACTGACTATACCTAAAAGTGTATTTACACTGATATTCTCAAAGTCTTGGGCTATATCATTTCAATACTTACAGTCTTTGCTACCTTGGGCTTTTATTCAGGTTATTCTTATACCGTTAACTTGTATATATATAAAGAGAGGGTTAGAGATAAATTTAATAAAACTAGAATTTTTTAAGAACTCATTGAGGTTGGTAATGGTTATTATCTTGTATGAGATTAATTTTTCTACTCTAGATGTTATGTTTATTTCATCAATAGTAACTTCAATATTTGCATTAATAGTTTTCTTTGGGAGTTATAAGAAAAATGCACATATTTTTTGTTGAGTCCGAAAAAGCACTTCTTCCAGAAATAAAAGCTTATAAAAATTATTTTTCTTCAAAAGGTTTTATCTGTGAAAGTGGGCTTTCGAAAAAAATAAAAAATAATAAAAATATTATTGTTTGGTATTTTATGGGTTTCAATTTATTCAGAAAAAAAGATGAAATAATCATTCATGAATATACATCACTTTCGGTTGGAAGATTCGCTAGACTGAAAAACCATATGAAGAAGATTTTAAATTGTAAACCAGATGTTAGAATATTTCAAAATATAGATGTTGAAAAAGAAATGCGCTTTAATGATGATATTCCATCACTGTATCGTGATATGGCAGTATCAGAAAAATTCTTTTTTGATAAAGAAGTAATAAAAACGTATGATTTTGTATATTGCGGTGCCATAGATAAAGAGCGAAGACTGGACCTGATTTTAGATAAGTTTTTAATAGATGGGGATAAAACAATACTGGTTTTGGGTTCGATTCCTGATCATTATTATGACAAGTATAATCAACGTAACATAAACCTTTTAGGTAAGGTTAAATATGATGATGTTCCTAATTATCTAAAACAGGCTAGAATAGGAATTAATATTGTTGAGGATAAATATCCATATAATTTTCAAACATCGACAAAGATTCTGGAGTACTTAGCTTGTGGTTTAGGTGTTTATACAACAAAAAATAGCTGGTGTGATAAATATCAAAAAAATAACAAAGTGTCATTTTCTTATTTTAATATGGATACTTTCAATACAAATGTCGAGTGTGTCATTAAGCAAGAGATTAATGTCCCATGTTGGGAAGAAGTTATTGCTAGATCAAAAATTGAAACATATTTAAGGAGGGCGTTGTGAGTAGAGGTATTATAGGATATACAGGATTTGTTGGTGGTAATTTATGCGAGCAAATGAAGTTTGATCATTTTTATAATAGTAAAAACATTAATGATATCAGAGGGATGGAGTTTGATGAGTTGTTCATATCTGGCGTTTCAGCTGTCAAATGGCTGGCAAATAAAGAACCAGAGAAAGACTTATCCAATATTGACAGTTTGATTGCTAATCTTAGAGAAGTTAAAGCAAAAAGAGTGATATTGATATCTACAGTAGACGTATACCCAAGCCCTATTAATGTCGATGAATCAACATTAATAGATATAAATGAATGTCAACCTTATGGTAAACATAGGTTATATTTCGAAGGTTTTGTGGAAAATAATTTTTCTCATGTTCATATTTTAAGATTACCAGGTCTTTTCGGAAATGGTTTAAAAAAGAACATAATTTTCGATTTTATTAACAAAAATATGGTTGATTCGATTGAATCTAGAAATTTTTTCCAATTTTATTGTTTGAATACATTGTCTAAAGATATTGAATTGGCAAAAAAAAATAATATTAAATTACTAAATGTTTCAGTTGAAGCTCTATCTGTAAAGGAAGTCGCTGAGTGTTGTGGAATCCCTGGGTTTGATAATGTTATCAATAAACCGTTGGTGAGGTATGATTTTAAATCAATTTATTCTAAACATTGGGAAAGTGGAAAACTAGGCTACCTTTATAATAAAGCTGACTGTTTATCTATGCTGAGAGATTTTGTAGCCGGAGTTGACAGAAATGTTTGATTTTGCTGTATCTAATATTGCCTGGCCCCAAGAGAAAGAATATCAAGCATTTGAAGTATTGAGTCGATATAGCATATCAAAACTAGAAGTTGCTCCAGCTAGAGTTGTTGAAGATTTGAATGATTTTTCATCTTCTGATGTTAAATTGTATAGAAAATATTGTGAGCGGCATGGTTTTTCTATTTACTCTATGCAGGCGTTATTGTTTGGAGGCCCGAACTGTAATTTATTTGGAAGTAATGAAGAAAAGTCATTGTTGCAAAGTCACCTTTTAAGAGTGCTAGACATGGGAGCTGATTTAGGTGTTTCAAAGCTGGTTTTTGGCTCACCTAAGAATAGATTAAGAGGAGAGCTTAGTAACGACTTGGCATTTGAAGCCGCTGCTGAATTTTTTAAACCTCTCGCGCTTCGTGCTACTGAGAGTGGTTCTATAATATGTATAGAAAACAACCCAACTTACTATGGTGCTGACTTTTTGACGTCTACAAAAGAGGTTTGTGAATTTGTTAGATTTGCAAACTTTAATGGATTAGGTGCCCATTTCGATACTGGTGGAATGTTTTTATCCAAAGAACATTATGCAGACTCTATAGAATTAAACAAAGATTTGATATCTCATTTCCATATTAGCGAGCAAGATCTTCTACCTTTATCTTTAGAGCATATTGATCATAAAACGATCGCAAAAACACTGTACAATAATGGGTATGATAAAGTTGCGTCTCTTGAAATGAAACGAAGTAATCAACCTATCCAAGACCTTGCTAAATCAGTCGATTTATTATATGAGATATACCGATGATGTTTACATTTATTATTATATTAAGCGTTTTTTTTTCATCATCATCACAGTTACTTTTAAAGAAGGGGGCCGAGTCACTGATAATCCCTAGTGATATAACTATAAAAGATGTTTTCCAATTAACAATTGAAATGGCAAGTAATTTTTATTTAGTTTTAGGTGTTATTTTTCAAGTTATAGCTTTACTAGTATGGATATATGTACTTAGGAAAGTTGATGTTAGTTATGCATATCCGTTTATTTCAATTGGCTTTGTTTTTGTTGTTGTCATGGGGAATGTTATATATAATGAGCCAGTGAATACCACGAAATTATTAGGGTGTTTAATCATCTGTCTTGGTGTATTTACTTTGAGTAAGAGTTAGTTATGAATAATTTCAATAAATCACTATTAATACTATCTTGGTTGGTTACATTAGTAGTTATATCTTTACTTTATTATCAATCAGTATATTACTTTAATCGCACCCCTTGGGATGGAACATTTCAAACGTTATTTCCATTATTGAAAATGGATAATGGACTTTATCCAGGTCGAGACTACTTTTATTTTCATGGGAATGGAATCCCGTATATAATTTACCCGTTATACTATATTTTTAACAGTGTGTTTAATATGTCGACAATGATGTCTGCATTAACATCAACATTTATAATTAATACGGTTTTTTTAATATTCCCATTATACTTACTGTTACGGAAAGCATTTGATAAGCAAGTTTCTTCAGTTTTAACAGTGTTTTTCTTAGCATTGAGTAATTATATACCATATATAGGTGGATATTTATCGCCATTTTTTCTTGGAGCTCCAATGGGAGTTCGTTTTAGCCCTCATTTGATAATGGCATTGGTAGTTTACCAATTTATTTCAAAAGAACCAATCTACAAGTGTTATTTATACTTCGGAATTGTTGGGTCTTTGTGTGTGTTACTGGCTGCTGAGCAAGGTTTCTATGCTGTAGGTGGTGCACTTATTACAATATTTATGTACGAATTATTTAAGTCATTTAAAGGTGCAGCTGCAAAATCAATAGTGTGTTTCGCAAGTTTTATATTTTGTTTTATTGCGTCTAACTATATGGCATTTGGAAGCTTGGCTACAATCAGTGCAATCCAATCAATATCAAATGACCAATCTTGGGTTTTTGGTGTATATCCTAATAGGTTTTATGATACTTTGTCGGAAGTTTTTAGCTTTAATATAATTGATGGTGTTCCAAGTCAAGTCACCGCAATAGTTTCATTGGGTGTGACATTTGTGACATTCCTTCTTGTTATTACAAAGAAAATAGATAATAGCCATGTGGTTTTTCTAACATCATTGTTAGTTTTGTTTTTTGGCTCTCTATTATCGTGGGCTTCCAATGTTGGTTATATAGGGGCTCATCAAGCAGCTTTAAATGTAAGATATATATATATTCTGATAGGTTTTTTCGCTGTACTTATATGCACAGACTGGAAGAGTAGTAAATGAAACCCATAAAAAAAATTTTCAATAAAGAAGTTTTTGTTTTTATCTTGTCTACAATAACATCATTATATTGGTTGAATTATTATCAATATGCGTCGTCTAATTTAGATAAAAGTTTATACTCAGAAAGTACATTTGATTCGGTTAGACTTAATAAATATCACAGTTATAAAGGTGTGGAGGGAAGCTGGAACATCCAACATCAGTATGCACCATATTTAGAGGCGGCTACTAAATCTATTTCATTAGATCATGGCACCCGATTTTTTGAAAGTGATAATTTTACAGCGAGCTTATCGAATGTAAATTCGAGCGATTTTAAAGTATCTAGCCTTGATTCTAAAATAGATAACCAATTTATACTAGGCCTTCAGCATACATTTAGATTTAAGATATCATCTTCAGTATCTCATGATTACCTTCAATACTTTGCCGGCCGTTATGCAGTCTTGAAAGGTACGAATAGCGACTATGTTGGACTTGTTTCAAAGGTAACAGAGCAGTATGTAGAAGTTCGAGCGCCATTACCTATGGGGGAAATCATCAAATCTATTCAGCTGCCTCCGGCAAAGAAAGGTGTTAAATCATTTGAAGCATTGCTTGACTCTGAGCGAATGGGTCTTGTTAGAGGAGGGCTTGTTAATCAGTTTACTGGAAACTCAGGTACGTATATATATGTTAGAACCTTTTCAGCAAAAGATTCTCGTGATTTTATTCAAGGTGAAGCAACTATTAATATTAACGGAAAGTTATTTAATATTGATGATATTATACCGTTAGGAATGCAGGACTTTTTGATTTCTATTACTGGGTCTGAAAATTATCAGCCCTATGTTGATTCTAGGAAAAACATTGTCGTTATCAATGTTTCTAATAATTTTTCCGAAAGGACTCTTTCTTTAAAAATTTCAAATTTGACTGATAAGAAATATGTATTTGGGCTAGATCGATTATATAGTATCAAGGTTAAAGATATTGATGGTTTCTTGAATAATGGTAAATTGAATGTAGAGCAATCTCCGTGGTTGTTATCTGCAAAAAGTGTTGAAGGTAATGTTGTTACATTCGATTTGTTAGATTTAATCAAAAGGCATGTATCAGAATCATCTAGATGTGAATCTTTAGACGAAAAAACTGAATGTAATATTTTTTCACGAGACTTTATATCAAAAGATAACTTGGAATTGTTGAAAGATGTTTATAACGAAGTATATTCTACGATAAAAATATCCCCATTTAAAGAATGGATAGATGGAGGGAATGCTAGGATAGCATATGAAAATCAGCAAGACCAAGTTGAAACCCTAGATGAATATACAACAAAACGTGATAGTTTTGATGATTTTAATATTTGGGAAATCTATCCTGGTTCAATTCTCAATCTATATTATGGAAAGCAAAACCCAGCACCAGTTGAAATGTTAATTCATGTTTTAGGTAAAGAAACGCGTGCTAATTATTATGATTCGTTTAAAAAAACGAAACCCGATTATGTTTCATTTGCTAAGCCGGAGCGTTTTACCCCTTGGTTGCTAAATTGGCATTGGACATTTTTCAAAGAGATAATTCATAATTATGAATCTGTAGTTGACTTAGATGAGTTTGCTCTATGGAAGCGAATGAAATCAATGGAATCGACGTATTCGGATAAAAGCCAGCCATTTTATTCAAATAACCTACCATATACAGTGACTTTGGGAAGTGAAGCTAGCGATATGTATAAGCTTTATACAGCAACACTTAAATACAAGACAGATAATCCACTTCTTAAGTTACCTTTATTGGGGAAATCAGCACGTTATTTTGTGGTAAGTACCGCTAGCGTTACAACATTACCTGCAAGTATTCCTTGGTCAGAGGAAGTATGGCAGTTTCCTGTTGTCGTAAAAGGACGTGAACAAGTTACTTTCGACTTATTAGAAACTTCAGACTTTTTGAATAGTTCTGATATAAGTATTGAGTCTATAACTCTTCAAGAAGAAGATGTACCTCAAGATAGTATTATCAAAATGTTCTTGGATTATGGCTCAATGAGGTAATTATTTTTTGATAAGTACTCTCTTTTTAAGCGAGCTTAAAATTAAATGTTAGAATTTTTATTTTGGATAAAACGTGTTTTATGATGTTTCGAACAAAAAAAATAGAAAACAATAACATTGTTACATTTTTATTATGTATGGTTTTTTTTGTTGTTGTTGGTATTATATACCCTAGCTTCAGTACAGACTCATGGGGATATCATGAGCTTTCGATATCATTAAGTGATGGTAATTATAATACTAATATCATAAGGCAATATTCAGTTGATTCTGATAGAAGCATCTCATTTCCATTTTTATATCCTGGCATCCTGTTAATTTTTTCTTTTTTAGGCCTAGGGATTTATACTGGACTAATTGTTAATACATTGATTTTATTTTCGTCTTTCTACATTATTTATAATTATTTCGGTGATAGGAAGTATTTTGGCATATTGTCTCTTGTTTTAGTTATTAACTATGATTTTTTATATGAAGTAATCTCAGGTCGTTCAATTCCTCTGGCATTATTTCTTACAATCTGTGTTTATATAACATTGACTCGTTCAAAATATAACTTCACATTACTTTTTATGGGATTGTTGTGCCTAAATCGTTTTGACGCTTATCCATTTGTTTTCCTCTTAGTCCTATTTGTTTTCTTTTATTGTGGTTATAAGCAGTTAATTCAATATATACCATTTCTTTTATTGTCTTCAATTTGGCCTATATACAGCTTTTCATTTTTTGGTGATCTATTTATTACGGAAAATTCTGTTATTTTTAGCCAAAATCTTCCAGTGGTCGATGTCCTTTATTTTGATGCGCCTGATTTTGATTCTGTTTATGGAATTATATTTACTATATTTAATAGATTGGGAGTCATTAGTTTTTCTTTTTCTATTGTTTTATTTTTATTATACAAAAGCCGTAAAAATAAAGATAATGAAATGCTCTCTCTTTTATTTTGCTTTTTCCTTTATGTGTCAATGATTTTAATTATGATGACCGGATATAAAGATCTAAGATATTTTACAATATTTTTGTTTTTTTTAATTTTACATTTTTTAAAGTATTACATTAATTCAGACACTGCTTCGTTGATTTCTCGTTGGGCATTGTATTTATCATCATCGTTACTGTTGTTGCTATCTCTGGCAAGAATTTACGTAAATTATGTGAATCCGAAAGAAGATTTTACTAAATTAATTGGGGAGTGCATTTCAAGCACTGATACATTGTTGATTATTAGTGATCATGCAAATTTAAGCAGAGTACTATCGGCTGAATTATCTGTAGTATCCGGTTCTAAAACTGTAATGCAGCCAACAAATTTATCTGATGTAAATGTAAATGAACTAATTGATATGTATAATATCACCCACTTGTTTTTCTTGGACTATAGCGGGAGTATAGAAGCTAATAATATTGGCTTTGTAGAAACTCGTTGCGAGTCATTATATAAAACTGTTAGGAATTGATGTGTTAAAAAACAAAATAGTTATTATTGGTGGTGGATTTTTTGGTCTCTACATTGCTGAGTTTATGGCTAAGTCTGGAAAGGACGTAGTCATAGTAGAAAAAGATAGTGATTTAATGCAGCGTGCATCGTATGTAAACCAAGCTAGAGTTCATAATGGTTATCATTATCCTCGTAGTGTTCTGACTGCTCTTAGATCTCGCATTTCATTTCCGCGTTTTGTTGACGAGTTCCATGATTGCGTTGTTAGTGACTTTGATAAGTACTATCTTACAGCGAATGTTTTGGGCAAAGTGACCGGACATCAGTTCAAGAAATTTTGTGATAGAATCGGAGCATCATGTGAACCAGCTCCTGAATCAATTCGTAAGTTGGTTAATCCTAACTTAATAGATAAAGTGTTTAGTACTAGAGAGTATGCATTTGACTCTGTTAAGTTGAAAACTATCATGAGGGATCGCGTTAAAAACCTTGGCGTCAAGATATTAATAGATCATGAAGTATTATCAGTTAGTGAAAAAGATCCCGAAACGTTAAGTGTCGAAATTAGTGGATATAATGGAGTGTTCTTTGAATGTGCTAACCAAGTATTCAATTGTACTTATTCTATGATCAATAATGTCTTGGAAAAATCAGGTTTAGAGCTTATTCCTCTCAAACACGAAATGACAGAAATGTGTATTGTTGATGTTCCAGATCATTTTAAAAAGACTGGACTAACAGTAATGTGCGGGCCTTTCTTTTCTGTGATGCCATTTCCTTCAAAGGGGGCTCATTCATTCAGCCATGTAAGATATACACCTCATCATGAATGGTATGATACTTGTAGAAACTCTTATAGGAATGCTCACAAGCACTATCAAAATGTTGATAAAAAAAGTGAATGGGTAAAAATGGTAAAAGATGCTCAGAGGTATATTCCATCTTTATCTGAATGCCAATATAAAGAATCAATTTGGGAAGTTAAGACAGTGCTTCCAAGAAGTGAATCTGATGACTCTCGACCAATACTATTCAAGCCAAATTATGGTTTGAAAGGATTTCATTGTATTATGGGTGGAAAAATAGATAATGTTTATGACGCAATTGAAGTTATTATTAATTTAGGTTTAGATAAATAATGAAAAAACAGGACAGCTTTGTATCAGTGATTCTTGAAGTGAATGACAAATTTAGCATTCTCGAACAATACGTAAAAGAGTTATCATCTTACTTGCATCAAAGGTACAGCGATTATGAAATAGTAATCATTGATCAATCATCTAGCAGTATATCAAGCGATAAGATTGATGATTTACTTAAAGAATACCCATCTATTAGATATATATACTTATCATATGAGGTGAGTAAAGATGTTGCCGTTGCCGCCGGTATAGAAAATGCTATTGGTGATTTTGTTATCAACTTAGATATTTCTTCGGATCCTATAGATATCATTGACCCACTAGTTAACGAGTGTCGCACAGGAAACGATATTGTTTTAGGTGTTTCTGAACAAAAATCGACTTACTTGTATAGTTTCGTAAGGCCCTTCATTAGTAAAATCCTTCATTCTGTTGGTTATGATTTTCCTCGAAACTTTTCTGGTACTATGTGCCTGAGCCGAAGAACTGTGAACTCAGTTACAGAGTCTGGTCGATTCTATCATAAGCTCTATATTAGAATTGCTAGGACTGGATATAAAATGACAGAGTATAGATATGATTCTAAATGTATTGAGAATAGAAAAACAGTTACGGCTGGTATTCGAGATGCGCTTCAGTTTACGATATTTAATTCGACTAAGCCACTACGTTGGATGAGTGGTTTGGGTGTGTTTGGTAGTTTGCTAGCATTTGCATTTGCATTATATAGCTTGTTGGTTAATTTATTTAATAACAATATATCTCCAGGTTGGACTACGCTTGTATTGTTTTCATCTGTTTTGTTTTTCCTTCTATTTACAATGCTGGCGTTTTTTGGTGAGTATTTGGCCAGGTTGCTAAATGACCGTAGTGAACACCGTAGTTATAGTGTTGTTTACGAAAAAAATAGTAATGTAATGTTAGAAGAAGAACGATTTAATGTATTATATGATTCTGAAACGCAAGATCTCAACGCTGTAAAAACAGGGAGAAACAAATGATTCTCAGAGATTTAGAGTATAATCAAGTTCCTACATTTATTGAAACTGTATTTGAAAGCAAAAAGTATGAATATTGTGTAGTGTTGTTTGTTATTAATGAAGGTGAAAAACTAATAAAACAATTGAATAGAATGACTCAGGTTACTCTAAATGCAGATATTGTTGTAGCTGATGGTGGCAGCAGTGATGGTAGTACTGAAAAAGAGTTACTTTCTTCACTAGGCGTGAACACACTTTTAGTCAAGACTGGAGAAGGTAAATTGGGTTCTCAAATGAGGATGGCTTACGGTTGGGCTTTAGAAAGAGGTTATAAAGGCGTCATTGTAATTGATGGTAACAATAAAGACAGCGTGTCAGATATCCCCGAATTTGTAAAACAGTTAGAACAAGGGAAAGATCATGTCCAAGGTTCTAGATTTATTCCTGGTGGGCACGCGATAAACACACCAAAATCTAGGCTTTTAGGGTTGAAGTTATTACATGTGCCAGTTATGAGGCTTGCATCTGGTTTTTCTTATACCGATACAACAAATGGGTTTAGAGCTTATAGTAAGAGGTTTTTACTTGATTCTAGAGTCGCTCTTTTCCGAGACATCTTTACTGGTTATGAGTTGCATTACTACTTGGCTATAAAAGCTGCAAGATTTGGTTTCAATTGTACAGAAATTCCCGTAACAAGAGAATATCCAGCAACAGGTAAAACTCCAACTAAAATTAGTCCAATTAAAGGTAATTTTAATGTGATTATGAAGTTACTTGCTTGCGTGTTTTCTCGTTATGATGTTAAAAAATGACACCTCAAGCTAAGCTATAGTGTATGTTTATGAAAAAAATTGTCTTTGTTATAAACGTTGATTGGTATTTTAATTTACATTGGTTAGATAGAGCTCTTTTTTTTAAGAGAAATGGATACCATGTTTACATTATCTCCGATTTTAAAACGTCTGGATTAATTGATAAAATGTCGGGCTTTGGTTTTCATTGTACGTCAATTCCAATGGCTAGAAGTTCTATAAATATATTTTTTGAACTTGGTTATATTGTTTCTCTGTTTAGTGCTTTAAAAGAAATCAAGCCAGATTTAATTCACGCAGTTACGATTAAGCCTAATATTTATTCTGGTCTAATCAATAAATTTTTTCTTAATCAACCAATAGTTTATAGCATCACTGGCTTGGGCGCGGTCTTTTCATCCAAGAAAAATAAATTCTATTTTTTGAAAAAAATTGTAGTTTCACTTTACAATATTATCTCACTACCCAATTGTAGGTTTATATTTGAGAATGGAGAAGATCTTGAAACATTTACTCATTTGGGCATTTTAAATCATAATGGGATTACAATTAAGGGGGCGGGAATCGATTTGACACGATTTTCGCCTTCCCTACCACCGGGAAAGAAAATTGTGTTATTTGCTGCTAGACTTTTAAAGGATAAGGGACTGAGTTGTTTAATCGAAGCCAAGCAGCTTCTAGAAAGTCGAGGAATAGTATTTACATTAAATGTTGCTGGGATTATTGATGATGATGTTTCATCAGCTATTCCACTAAAGCAGGTAGAGTATTGGGCAAAAAACGGTGATATTAATTGGTTAGGTAATATAAAAGATATGCCAACTCTAATAAAAGAGAGTGATATAGTGTGTTTGCCTACAACATACGGTGAAGGTGTTCCTCGTATCTTGATTGAGGCGGCTTCTTGTCAAAGGGCAATCATCACAACCGATGTTGTTGGTTGTCGGGAAATCGTATCTCATAATATCAACGGTTTGTTAGCACAACCTGGAAATGTTGTTTCACTTGCCAATTGCTTAGATTATTTACTCGATAATGATAAAAAGGCTCTTGAGTTTGGCCTTCAAGGTCGTAAAAAAGTAGAACAAGAGTTTTCTCAAGAAATAGTATTTGAGAAAACTCTGCAGGTATATCATGAGCTCTTAGGCGAATAACCAGTTGGCGCTTCCAAAAGAAGGCGCTTAATGCATTCTACATCGAAGTTATGGCAGCATATATCCAATTCTTGGAGTAGGGGATGCATCTCTTTCCAAGTGAGCTTATCTTCACAAGCCGTCATTATCTTTTGGTGGCTTGTGCCCTCGACATTGTCACCAATCAATAATTCCTCGTAGAGCTTTTCACCGGGTCTCAAACCAGTGAATTTAATTTCAATATCTCCCTCATTGCTATTGCCATCAAAGTACTCTTTCATACCCATCAGGTGGATCATCCGTTTTGCTAGGTCGACAATTTTAACTGGCTCGCCCATATCTAACACAAAGACTTGTCCATTATGCCCCATTGCTCCAGCCTGAATAACCAACTGGGCTGCTTCTGGTATTAGCATAAAGTAGCGGATAATGTCAGGGTGAGTAACGGTAACAGGGCCGCCCGCTTTTATCTGTTTTTTAAAGAGGGGTACAACAGAACCTGAAGAACCAAGCACATTACCAAAACGCACCATAGTAAAAATAGTTTTGGTTCCTTTATCAGACAGTGCCTGTAGAACTAATTCTGCCATCCGTTTACTGGTGCCCATAATATTCGTAGGACGTACCGCTTTATCGGTTGAGATGAGTGTGAAACTTTCGACACCAGCCTCGATAGCCGCCGTAGCACATGCTAGGGTACCAAATACATTGTTGCGAATACCTTCGATGACGTTATCTTCTACTAGTGGTACATGCTTATACGCCGCTGCATGGTAAATAGTGTTAACTTTATGAGCGACCATTAGTTTATGTAAACGGTTTTCCTTTTGCACTGAACCAAGAGCCGCGACAATTTTGGTCTCTAATTTTAGATTTTGTTTTATGGCTTGCAGTTCTTGATCGATGGAATATAGATTGTATTCATTGAGTTCAAATAAAACGAGCGTTGTGGGGTTTTGGGCAATAATTTGACGGCACAGTTCAGAACCAATGGAGCCACCAGCCCCTGTCACCATCACACTTTTCCCAGTAATATTTCTGCTCAATAGCGCCTTATCCGGCGCTATTGGTGCTCTACCCAGTAAATCTGAAATATCTAAGTCCTGAACATCTGTGGCTTGCGCTCTACCAGCGGCAATATCCTCCACTGAAGGGACAGATTGAACTTCAATTGGCCAATGAGAGAGCCTTTCAAGCAGTCTTAATCGCTCACCTTTATTCATATTGTTAATTGCGAGCAGCAATTTGACTGGCTGATAAAGTGACTGTAGTCGTTCAAATTGGTCGCTGTGATGTACACGAATACCAAACATGATTTGGCCAGCTTTAATCGGATCATCATCAAGCAGTATGACAGGGTGATATTCATCACCTTGGATAAGGGCGTAGGCTAGATCTCTCCCAGTGGATCCAGCACCGTAGATAAAGACGTTTGGTTTTTGTCTTTTGTAATAGTGATAATAAATGGTTCTGATAAGGATTCTTGGGCCACCTAAGCTAAGAATAGCAAGTCCAGCGTAAATAAAGGGCACACTTCTAGGAATAAAGGCCTGAAAGAAGAAGCCACTTAAGGCAAGCGTAAGTGCTGATAAGAAAACGGAAAGGAAGATATAGCCGATTGCAGGCATCATCATATAACGTAGAACCGCTCGGTACATTCCAAGCCGGACAAAGCAAAAAATAGTTACACCTAGTGTGGTTGCTAAGCAGGCGAGCTCTTTTGCTCCCATATAAAAACTAAAGGTGTCTAGTCGCAGTGCAATCGCGAGGTAAAGAGAACAAATAATCGCTAGAATGTCATAGCAAATCGTAATTAGGCGTTTGTTTTGTCTTTGTGCATTGAGAAGAAATTCAATAGGTGTGAACATTACTTGCTACTAAGCCTTTATGAGTCACATCGGCGGTGTACGTACGATGTTGATATGGATATTATTGTTATCGCTCGAATTGTAGTTTGCTTGAGGCAAATTGGCTACCCTTTACCCTAACTTGGAATATCGATTATTGTTCAAATATTTCTTTCAGTGGTGGAGTTTAACCCTGAGCACAGTTTGCATGCACTTAGCTTTAAATTAAAGGTCATATTTTGAAAATATTGGTTACAGGCAGTTCTGGGTTTGTTGGTTCTAAAGTGATGGAACAGGCATCACGTATCGGTTGGGAGTGTATTGGGCAGCGTCGCACGTTGAATCGCACTAACCACTCTCAACATGATTTTGTTACCTCTTTGGAGGCGAATACGGATTGGCGTTTAGCGCTCAATGGTGTGGACTGTGTCATCCATTGCGCCGCTAGAGTACATCAAATGCAAGATTCAGCTCAGGATGCACTGACGCTTTATCGTGATGTTAATACTGCGGGTACCTTGAATTTAGCTCGTCAGGCGGTGGAAGCGGGCGTGAAACGATTTATTTTCATCAGTTCAATCAAAGTGAATGGTGAGTATTCAAAAACTGATCAGCCTTTTCGGCCTGAAACTTCGTTCATTCCTGACGATCCTTATGGCCTAAGTAAATATGAAGCCGAGCAAGGGTTAAAGAAATTAGCCGATGAAACGGGCTTGGAAGTGGTCATTATTCGGCCACCCTTAGTGTATGGTGAAGGTGTAAAAGCGAATTTCCTCAGCATGATCCAGTGGGTTGAAAAAGGTATACCTCTACCCTTAGGACTCATACATAACAAACGCAGTTTGGTGTATCTTGGGAACTTAGTGGATTTAATCATGAATTGCTGTACTCACACTAACGCGCCAGGTAACACTTTTCTTGTCTCAGATGATCTTGATGTATCAACAACTGAGATACTAAAAACCATCGCAAATTCGCTTGCTGTACCTAGTCGTTTATTGCCTATTCCTGAGCGTGTGCTTAAGACGTTATTCATCATTACTGGCAAAAAATCGATGGCTCAACGTTTATGTTGTGATCTTCACGTCGATATCAGTGAGACTAAGCGTACTCTGAACTGGTCACCGCTATACACCTTTCAACAAGGTATCCAAAAAACCGTAAGTGCTTACTTACACAATAAAAAGTAGAGAACCATTAATGTTGCGTATTTTAGATTTTGTCTTTGCCTTGCTAGGGTTATGTATTCTTTGGCCGATTTTATTGATCGTTTACGTATTAGGGTATTTTGATACTGGCTCACCGGTGTTTATGCAAACTCGAGTTGGGCGTCACAAGAAGCCATTTACATTAATCAAGTTTCGAACCATGCCAGTCGATACTCAATCGGTTGCAACTCACTTGGTGGGTGCGAGTTCAGTAACTAAGCTGGGTAGTATCTTGCGTAAAACGAAGTTAGATGAGCTTCCTCAACTGATTAACGTCGTTAAAGGTGAGATGAGTTTAGTTGGACCTCGGCCATGCTTATTTAACCAACAAGAGTTAATTCAGATCCGAGATGAGAAAGGAGTGTTTGATGTTCGCCCAGGGATCACCGGTCTGGCACAGGTAAATGAGATCGATATGTCAACTCCTGAACTGTTGGCAGATTGGGATCTGAAGATGATTCAAAACATGTCACTCACGCTATATTTTACCTGTATTATTCAAACCGTCTTAGGCAAAGGCGCAGGTGATAGGGTTTAATCTGTTTGCGTCACAAAAGATCTTTTGACCTTACTGTGACGCAATGAAATTCTTGGCAATTATCTTTTTTATCAATGTTACTCTGCTCGCGCTAACCTTGTTTCGTTCGTTTCTACATTTGGCCATTGATATTCTCCGTGGTGGTAAGTGTTCACTTGTGTTTTCAACCACGGTTGGATGAAATTGATCGAAACAAAAATGCTTAAGCGTTCGATATCTAATTCTTCTCCGTTCACAAGCCTCGTATCTGCTTTATTGGCAATCGCCGCTAATATACCGACCAATTCGCCTTGTGCATTGAATGCACCACCGCCACTCATGCCCGAACGTATGGGGGCGTCGGTAATGCTGGCTGGGCATTGGCTGAAGTAACGGCTATTGACGAAGTTTAAATCCAAATGGTACGTCCCTTTTCCCATCACCACATCACCACTGCCACTCACACCAAACGCCTCTATTTTTTCTCCTTGATAAACTAGCCCTAATTCTGGAAGTACAACATGTTGGTTGTCTGACTCGATCAAAGCCACATCACAAGTGGGATGGTAAGCCACCACTTTGGCATAATTCATTTTTGCCACATGAGCTGCAGTTAAGCTTAAATTTGGAGTTAAGGGCACACTCGATCCATAACCAAAATACAGCAATGGAATGCCAGTGAATTCATAATTAATCGCTGGGGGATTTTGCGCTTTCATGGTTCGCCCGTTAGAGCCTGCGCAACCCACTAAAATGAAAGCAAGTACTAACATTGAGTAACGAGATAACCGACAGAAATGAGATCCGATAACAGGCTGAAGGAACATAAGAACCTCCTATTCAAAGCCAACAATACCGAGATCTTGATGCGCATCTAGATCAAATGTGTTTACCTAATGAAGTATAGATGCAATGGATTACATTGCCATGTGTCACATAAAAAATAGTTATAGTGGATGTTTTAATCAATAGTGGGTTGGCTGTTTCTTGTTGAAAAGTAGGGATATTCTTTAGGCAGGCATTAAAAAGAGAGCCCATAAATGAGCTCTCTTTTTATTAGTAACAATAGTCTAAGCTAGTTGCTTGTGATAGGGCGACCATACCAAGGGGAGCGTGCATCCGTCATATCGTACAAGCGATATTGTCGGTTCAGCATTTGCCCACCATCACGTTGAATCGGTAACCAAGATACGGTCACGCGCTGTGTACTCGGCCGAATGGTCATCAAGTCCATAGGAATTGAAACATAAAATCCCTTGGTAAAACTGCCTTCACCAAACTCTTCTGCAGAAAGGTTCGTTTTAGAAATAAACGCCCCGGCAATCACACCACTATCAAACTGCTTAGAAAAATCGACCGACATACCGATATCGTCGGTTAAGTAACGCCCCGCACTGACCTTGAGTAACGTATTGTCGATCAATGACCAAAACTTAGGCTGCCAATAGAGCGTTGCATGGCCTGTTACTGTGCCCGTCTGTACTCGATAGTTTCGACCCGTTTGTGGATCAGAATGCACTTCTTCTTTATACAGACCGAAAGTGGTGTCAGGGTCGCGCTGTTTTACATAGTTCCCATCAATCCCAACCGCCCAATTTTTGCCTAATGGACGATAGAGTATTTCACCGCCGACACCAGCAAACATGGTTTCGAGATACCCTGCGTAGCTTTGACCAAACCAACTTTGGCCGAATGTATCAAAGTAGGTCAGTTGCAGGCTATCAAGGCGAACGGCATCTTCATAATATTGTCGAGACAAGGTACGAACCCGTTTCAAATCAGTACCATCTGGCGGTACGGTGTACTTGTATTTGTCGTAGTTATCGGCAAGGTTGCCATAAAGGCTGCCAGAGAGTAGCCAATGATCTCGTGTTTGTACGCTGGCATTGGCACTGACACCAAGTGCGTACAAATAAAAGTCTTCAGAGCCGCCAAAAGACTGCTGCAACACAGGCGCTAAACCAAATTGCCACGCATCATACTGCTGCGCTTTTACTTCGCCATTGATCGCGACAGGGTTACCACGCGCACTGGCATCGGTGATGTGAGCGTTAGGGTAATCACGGTCAGCAACGCGGGCAAACGCATTCGCTTTTATTCTGGTTTCAGTGAGAGGCTGATTATTGGCCGTCTCGATGATGCGATACGTCTGTGCATCAATGCCTTGATTTGCCAGCAGCAATGCGGCGCGTTCATGCGCTTCTTTGCGATCGCGATACTTATATTGTTCAGCTTCAATCGTGAGGGTGGCATCATCTTGGTACAAAGTCGCTTGTTTATAACCGGCGATTACATCAAGGTCATGAAGTAACGTTTGCCATTCAGCATCGTCTAACTCATGTGATTTCGCTTTCGGAGCATAACTGGGTTTGGGTTCATCAACCCACACTGGTTGCATGGTCGCCAAGTTCGTACCCAAGGTAATGCCTGCGGTAAAGGTATTACCGCGTTCATAGCTAAGGCGTAAATCGGCCCAATCAGCAAGAGCGTATACCACACCAAAGTTCCACGGTGTTGAAACGGGCATTACTGCATCACCACGGGTGACGGGAAAATCACTGCGGTAATCATTGCCATCGTATTCCACTTTTAGACGCAGTGGTTGCCAAGGTGTTTGGTATTCAACCCCACCAAACAGCGACGTACAACCCGTGAACATCCGTCCAATATCAAATTGGCCGCCTTTACCACTGTAACTACCATCGCGACCGCAATCTGGTGTTGAGGATTTATCACCCGTTAAGTTCGCGTTGTTACCCAAATAACCCCAGCCAACACCGAGTGTGACATCCAATGGACCAAAACGTTTACTGGCTGCAATAAATTCGCCATCAAACAAACCTGTACCGCCAACATCACGTAACCCTACCGACACTTCCGGCAGCCAATATCCCTCTTCTAGCAAACGCAGTTTGGCATCAATCGATTTATCCGTGTATTTCGTATCACCGCTAAAGCTGGTATCGCCGCTGTAAAGTAGCTCATGCACTTGCGTGTAACGAATTGTCGCTTCTAGCCATGGGAAGAGTTGGAGTGAACTGACGTAATGAATGTAATCATCGTTGTTTGTGACGCTTAAACTGAATTGGCCTTCTGGCATCATGCGGGCACTGGGCATCTGTATTAAGCCTGTACCACCAAAATCAGTTTGAGAATGCACCAGCGCTGGGTAGCTGAATTCGTCAGCTTGGCTCGGTAACGCCAAACTAAACGCAATGCAGCACGCCATGCAAGTGACGCGAGGTGGTTGAATCGTCGAAGACGAAAGATAACTCAGTTTCATCATGGCAATTGATTTCGCAGCAGTTCAACGACAATGTCGTTCACATTGTGTAGTGAATATTGAGGATAAAGTGACGTCGTTTCGATAGGGAAAGGCACGTAAAGTGTCGCTCCGGGCGCGATATCTTGAAAGTCGTGATTCCAATAGGCGATATCATGCAGTGAGGCGTGACCATCGGGTTGAATCACCCATACTTGCGAGATATCCGCCTCAGCAAGGCCTGCCGAGCGAACATAATGACCCGCATCGGTGCGTGGTTTCCAAGCCATGTCACCAGCTTGTTTAACATTCCCCAAAACTGATACTGTGGTGGGTAACGTATTGAGTGACAGCAGCCATTGACCTTGTAATTTCGGGTTCTGACTGGCCGTGATGCGCGTGATGTCGGGATCAAGTGGAGTAAAAATACGCAGTGCAAAAGCATTCGCGCGTAGCTGCTCTTTCAGCTGACGCCAGCGCTTTTTGTGAGCCGATGCGGCCAAACTTTCTTGATGGGTGATCGCAAGCAGAACCTGCTGCTTTTTTTGATACGGGCTGGTCACATCAAACAAGGCGCTGCTTAACCAATCGATATCGGCAGGTAACTGCGCACTGGCATTTAGCGCATTGATGACTAACTCATCCACTCTTGGCACAGATGCAAAAGAGAGGGAGAGGGCAGGTTTCTCTGCGCTTCTCACTTCAACCACACTAGCCGGTGCACTATAGGCCGCCGGTGACAGTGCGCATAATACGCCCAGCAGAAAATGCTTCATTAATGTAGGTTTTATTAATGTAGCTTTTGGCACTGATGCGCTCAGTAACGTGCGTTTTTCTAGCCAAACGTAGCGTATTAAGTTAGGCCATAGAATCATGACTTATTCGCTCCTGAGAAAGGTTTAGCAACAATCAGTTCAAAGCGCGCCATACCGGGAGCTGGCGTTTGTTCGCTGGCGACGACTTCGCCACTGCTTGGCTCAAGCCAATAGTGATTCGTGTAATGTTGGTCAATCGCTAAAATCGTCACATTTTCCACCACATGTAATAAATTTCTAGCGCCCTGTGGCAATAGCTTTTGCTCCTCACCTTGTACAACAAAGCGAGATTGAGCGTGATATTGGGTGTGATAGCCCGGTTGCCAACTGATCTCATATTCCCAGTAGCGCGGGGTGCTGGAGTCATGCAAACCAATCGCTAGAGGATCAGGCTGCTGCGATCGAATATTGGATAAATTCGCATCCAGCAAATTCACGGTTTTAGTGATTCGCCCTGCAGAGGTAACGATCATCTCATGATTTGCGGATAAATATTTTAAAGCCAGCGGGTTGGATTGAAATTGGCTAGACTCTTTTTCGGCCCAAGCCAATATCATTAATGCTTGAGGGTTATCACCTTGCTTTACATAAATACTAGCGTAGGGCAACTCATTAATTTTATTTTGCGAGATACTTAATGATTCAGGGCCAAATAGAGCAAGATTTAAAGAATCAGTAAAATATTGAGTGTTTTGTGTACAGCCTGTAATTAAAAAACCGCAACAAATAAATAACGAGTGAATAGCAAACTTCATAATAGGGGCTTAATAATAAAAATTCGTCATTTGAATATTTAAAAAACAACCGCCAATGGCGGTTGTGAATTAAGCAGGCGCTTATTGCGCTGCGGTTACTGTAGTGGTAGTAGAAGTACCTGAATTGCTTGCTGCAACTACTACACCCGCTACAAGTGCGCCACCGATAGCTACAGACGTTGCCGTTACTGTACCTACTGCTGCCGTTGTCGCTGCTGTACCGCCAGCGGCTCCGCCAGTGGTTGACGCTGCTGTTGTCTCTTCAACAGCAGCCATCGCTACGCCACCAAAAGCAAAAGATGCTAATAGTGCGATTGCTGTTTTTTTCATAGTATTCCCCATGAAGTTTAATTACATCGATGTATGCCCAATATAGATTGGGCGTCGCAACAATAAACATTATTGATGTCAATGTAAACAAGTTGCACTCTAGGCGAATCGACTATTTTAATTGAGATTAAAAAATAATCAGCTATTAACTAACTTAATAGTAAATAAAGCGAAATCAATAAGGAAAATACTTACAGGGTAGGAAAATACTTACTTCACATTCAATAGTAACCTATGTATCATTCCGCAGCCTTTGATAGTACAAAAAATTGATAAATCAAATTTTATTTTCATTACTCCTTTATTGATTATATTGTAATTTGAAAGTCTGATTAGTGGGTGCTGTGCTGCATTTTAATGAATAACCTATTTTCAATTATCATCGGCTTAAACGTATTTAACACCGTCATAGGGAGCGCCCTAGGGCGGTAGCGTGCCAGCAAGTTTTTTATGTATGACTTCTAGCACATTGATATATAAACACATTACTCATGTGCCTTGGCTTCATATAAGCACCTTGGTCATGGCTGTGATTGAAATAGCAGGAACGTTCGCGTGTCAAAAAAGTATTTGCCTTTGATCATCGCCTCAGTAGTTTTAACGGGGTGCACCATTCCGGGTTCACACCTACCTACGGGTGAAAAAAATGCCGCATGGGAAGCAGAAAGCAACGAATCCTTATCTTCTCAAGTGAATGTCTACCCCCTTACTCCTGCTTTTATTAAAGAGCTGAAAAAATATAAAAATCAGCCTATTACCCAACCCAATGCTCCGTTAGAACAAGAAATTGCTCGCTACGAATATTATATCGGCCCTGGTGATGTGCTTAATATCACCATTTGGGATCACCCGGAGTTAACCATTCCTGCCGGTTCATACCGCAGTTCGGCAGAAGCGGGTAACTGGGTCCATGCGGATGGCACCATCTTTTACCCTTACATTGGTGAAGTGAGTGTGGCTGACAAAACCGTAACGGAAATCCGCCAAGTGATTTCAGAAAAGTTAGCTAAGTACATTGAATCGCCTCAGGTAGATGTCAACGTCGCTTCTTTTCGCTCGCAAAAATCCTACATTACTGGTGAAGTTAAAACGCCGGGTCAGCAAGCCATCTCAAATATTCCCTTAACATTATTAGATGCCATTAACCGTGCTGGTGGTATTACCACGGATGCAGATTGGCGCAATGTGACGCTGACTCGTAATGGTAAAGAGGAACTTCTTTCTCTTTATGCTTTGATCCAGAAAGGCGATTTAACGCAAAACCGCTTACTGCGCGATAGCGATATCGTGCATGTGCCACGTAACGACGGGCAAAAAGTGTTTGTGATGGGCGAAGTCAAACAGCCACAAATGCTGAAAATTGACCGTACAGGTATGAGCCTGACCGAAGCCTTGAGCACAGTCGGCGGCATTAATGAATACGAAGCCGATGCTACGGGTATTTTTGTGATTCGCGGCGCGCAACAACAGCAAGCCGTGTTAAGTCACGCAGCGCCCAACCAAGATGACCCTATCGCCAATATTTACCAGCTCAATATGCAAGATGCCACGGCGTTAGTCATGGGCACAGAGTTTGAACTGCAACCTTATGATGTGGTGTATGTCACCACCACGCCCGTTGGGCGCTGGAACCGTTTGATCAGGCAATTGTTGCCAACCATCAACGGCTTTAATGAGCTGTCTGAAGGTGCGTTACGGGTGAAAAATTGGCCATAACTGAACAGTAAATAAGAGAAAAAACGTGTTTTCTAAAATATTAGTGGTGTGTGTCGGTAACATCTGCCGTTCACCAACAGGCGAGCGAGTATTACAAAAGCTATTGCCAAATAAAGAAGTGGCTTCAGCTGGTATTGCTAGCGCCAAAAGCCATCTTGAGGGTAAACCCGCCGATGCCATGGCTAGCCAAGTTGCTGCCGAACATGGCATTGATTTAGCTGGTCATGCATCACAGCAGCTCACGTCAGCGCTTTGCAGCCAGTATGATTTAATTCTCGTGATGGAAAAGGGGCACATTAGTGTATTAAGTGAGATAGCCCCTGAAGCACGCGGCAAAGCCATGTTATTTGGGCAATGGATAGGCCAGCAAGACATCCCCGATCCATATCGCCAAAGCAAAGAAGCATTTGACCATGCCTACCAGTTAATTGACCAAGCCGCGCAAGCTTGGGCCAAAAAGCTGTAATCACCATAAGCCAAAACAGGCCGTTAGGACTTTAAATACAATGACAGCACAACAGATTAAACAACGCGTCGACACCACTTCTGACGAAATCGATCTCGGTAAATTGTTTGGCCTTCTGCTGGATGGCAAATGGATCATACTCGCGACGACGACTTTCTTTGCTATCTTTGGCATTGCCTTTGCCTTGCTCTCAACACCGATATACAAAGCCGATGCTTTGATTCAAATCGAACAAAAAGGCTCTGGCGGTATTTCATCATTAGTCGGCGGGGAAATGAGCGATCTCTTCTCTTCTGAATCATCCGCCACCACTGAAATTGAAATCATCAAATCACGGATGATTTTAGGCGACACCGTTCATAAATTTAACCTAACAACCTTAGTTGAGCCGGATTACTTTCCCGTTATTGGTAAAGGCATTGCGCGCCTTCGCGGGCAAATAAACCGCATTCAGGTTAGCCGCTTTGAAATGCCAAGTTACGCATTGCAAACGGGCCACCAAATAGTGGTGCAGGATGCAGAACAAAAAACCTACCAGTTAGTGCGTGAAGATGGCCGCGTAATGCTCAGCGGTAAAGTAGGCGAGCTGGCAAAAAGTGATGATTACCAACTGTTTGTCGCCGATTTAGATGCCAATAGCGGTTTTGCATTTAACATCAGTAAACAAAGCGAGTTAGATGCGATCAAATGGCTGAAAGATAACTTATCAGTGACTGAACGCGGTAAACAAACCGGCATTGTTGAGCTCTCTTTTACCGGCGAAAACCCTAGCCAAATTCAAGCCATTTTGGATGATATAAGCCAAAACTACTTTTTGCAGAACGTGCAGCGCAATTCGGCAGAAGCTGAAAAAAGTTTAGCTTTCTTAAAAGGCCACCTGCCAACCATTAAAACCGAATTAGATAGCGCGGAAGATGTATTAAACCGCTACCGCCAAGCCAATGATTCGATTGATTTAAGCTTAGAAGCGAAATCCACCTTAGAAGTGATGGTGAAGCTAGAAGCGCAGCTTAACGAACTCACGTTTAAAGAGAGTGAAGTGAGCCAGCGTTTCACCACTGACCACCCAGCGTACAAATCACTATTGGATAAACGCCAAATCTTGCTTGGTGAAAAAGAGCGCTTAAATCAACAAGTACAAAAGCTGCCTAAAACTCAGCGCGAAATTTTACGCATGACGCGTGACGTGCAAGTGAACCAGCAAATTTACATTCAATTACTGAACAAAGTGCAAGAGCTGAACATCATTAAAGCCGGAACGGTCGGCAATGTGCGCATTTTAGACAGCGCAGCCACCTATGCTCAAACTGTGAAACCGAAAAAATCACTGATAGTCGTGTTAGCGACACTGCTTGGCGGCATGCTCAGCGTTGGCGGAGTATTGGTGAAAGCGGCGCTGCACCGCGGCGTAGAAAACCCAGACGATATTGAACAGCTTGGCCTTTCGGTTTACGCCAGTGTACCTAAGTCGATTCTGCAGTTGGAATTTGCAGAAAAAATCAATAAAAAGCGTAAATCCCTGCAAGAGATGATGTTGCTGGCGGAAAGTAACCCGGCGGACCTTTCTATTGAAGCACTACGTGGCCTGCGGACCAGTTTGCACTTCGCAATGTTAGAAGCCAAAAACAACGTGGTGATGATTTCTGGCCCTGCGCCGGGCATTGGTAAATCGTTTGTTTCCACCAACTTTGCTGCGGTTGTAGCCAAAACTGGGCAAAAAGTGCTGCTGATTGATGCCGACATGCGCAAAGGCTACTTACAGCAACCTTTCGGCGTAACCTGGGAAAACGGCCTTTCAGACCTGCTCAGTGGCAAAATTGATTACGCGCAAGCGATCAAAACCACCCAACTCGATAACTTAGACATTATGACGCGCGGCCAAGTGCCACCCAATCCTTCAGAACTGCTTATGCACCAACGTTTTAAAGCTTTGGTTGAGTGGGCTTCACAAAATTATGACCTAGTGATTATTGATACCCCACCGGTACTTGCGGTGACTGACCCAAGCATTGTGGGTGCCCACGCTGGCACGACGTTAATGGTGGCACGCTTTGGCCTAAATACCGCCAAAGAGATTGATGTCGCCAGAAACCGTTTTGAACAAGCGGGTATTGAAGTGAAAGGTGTGATCTTTAATGCGGTAGAGAAGAAAGCATCTAGTTCATACGGGTATGGGTATTATAACTATGCTTATTCAAGCGATAAAAAATAGTTAACAAGCTATTTGAGCATTGGCTGTTTCAAACTCAATGAAAAGAGCCTCAATACCAAAGAACGGATTGAGATTTTTTTGTTAAAATAGGTTCCTAAAAATTTAATGCATCTTCACGTTCGTGAGTGTGTTCAAAAAGAATAGAGAAAATTATGAAAATCCTCGTCACAGGCGGTGCTGGCTTTATCGGCTCAGCAGTCATTCGTCATATTATCAATAATACCTCGGATAGCGTCGTCAACCTTGATAAACTCACTTACGCAGGCAATTTAGAATCTCTTGTTGAAGTGGATTCAAGCGAACGCTATGCATTTGAACCAGTGGATATCTGCAACCGAGCAGAGCTTGATCGTGTTTTTGCTGAGCACAAACCAGATGCGGTAATGCACCTTGCAGCGGAGTCTCATGTAGACCGTTCAATCGATGGCCCTGCGGCCTTTATTGAAACCAACATCGTCGGTACTTACACACTGCTTGAAGCCACTCGGTCTTATTGGAATGAATTACCTGAAACTGATAAAGCAGTTTTTCGTTTCCACCATATCTCTACCGATGAAGTGTATGGTGATTTAGAAGGTACGGATGACTTATTCACAGAAACCACGTCGTATGAACCTTCAAGCCCATATTCAGCTTCAAAAGCATCTTCTGACCACCTAGTCCGCGCATGGTTACGCACCTATGGTTTACCAACCATAGTGACCAACTGTTCGAATAACTACGGTCCTTACCATTTCCCAGAAAAACTTATCCCACTGATGATTTTGAATGCCTTAGACGGTAAACCATTACCTGTTTATGGCAATGGTATGCAAATTCGTGATTGGTTGTTTGTCGAAGATCATGCACGTGCTTTGTACAAAGTGGTTACGGAAGGGGTTGTGGGTGAAACCTATAACATCGGTGGTCACAATGAAAAAGCAAACATTGATGTCGTAAAAACCATTTGTTCATTGCTAGAAGAGTTGGTTCCTAATAAGCCGAAAGGTGTAAATCAATATCTTGATTTGATTACCTATGTCACTGATCGCCCTGGGCATGATGTTCGCTACGCGATTGATGCAGCAAAAATTGAACGTGAGCTGGGCTGGAAGCCACAAGAAACTTTTGAATCTGGTATTCGTAAGACGCTTGAATGGTATTTAGATAACAAACAATGGTGGTCCCGCGTATTAGATGGCTCTTATACGGGTGAGCGTTTAGGTGTGTCTTCTGAGCTTGCTACAAAAACGAAAAGGTAACTAAAGAATGAAAGGTATTGTTCTTGCGGGTGGCTCCGGAACACGCTTATATCCATTGACTCGTGGCGTGTCAAAACAGCTACTGCCTATCTATGATAAGCCGATGGTGTTTTACCCAATTTCGACGTTAATGTTGGCGGGCATTAAAGATATACTGATTATCACCACACCGGAAGATAATGCAGGTTTTCAACGCCTGCTGGGTGATGGTTCTGATTTTGGTATCAATATTGAATATGCAATTCAGCCAAGCCCAGATGGCCTAGCTCAGGCCTTCATCATTGGTGAAGAGTTCATTGGCGATGACAGCGTGTGCTTGGTGCTGGGTGATAACATATTTTATGGTCAGTCTTTTTCTAAAATGTTACAAAGTGCGGCTTCAAGAGAATCTGGCGCGACGGTATTTGGCTATCAAGTGAAAGACCCGGAGCGCTTTGGTGTAGTTGAGTTTGATAAAGAGATGAAGGCTATTTCGATTGAAGAAAAGCCTGAAACGCCAAAATCTAACTATGCGGTGACGGGTTTGTATTTCTACGATAACCGAGTGGTGGAAATGGCCAAGCAAGTGAAGCCATCTCATCGTGGTGAGCTAGAAATTACCACGCTTAATGAAATGTACCTTAATGATGGCTCGCTGAATGTGGAGTTATTAGGCCGTGGTTTTGCATGGCTAGATACCGGCACGCATGAAAGTTTGCACGAAGCCTCTTCTTTTGTTCAAACGATTGAGAACGTACAGGGCTTGAAAGTCGCTTGTTTAGAAGAAATTGCGTGGCGTAATGGTTGGTTAAGTAACGAACAAGTTCTGGCACTAGCGAAACCAATGATGAAAAACGAATACGGCCAGTATTTGACCCGTTTAGTTAATGAAAACCAAAAGAAGGCAGAGGCTTAATGCGTATCTTAATTACGGGTTGCTATGGTCAAGTGGGTTCAAGTTTAACTGAACAACTCGCTAACGATGAGAATGCTGAAGTATTAGCGCTTGATAGAGAGCACCTTGATATTACTAATCAAGATGCCGTCAATGCTGCGGTTGCTGAATTTCAACCTACTATCATTATCAATGCCGCAGCTCACACAGCTGTTGATAAGGCTGAAGAGGAAGTTGAACTTTCTTACGCGATAAACCGCGACGGTCCAAATTACTTAGCACAAGCAGCACAAAGTGTTGGCGCGGCAATTTTACATATCTCGACCGATTATGTCTTTGAAGGCAATAAAATGGGGGAGTATGCAGAAACGGATGCTACAAACCCGCAAGGGGTTTACGGTAAAAGTAAGCTCGCTGGTGAAATCGCCGTTGCCGAGGCGTGTGATAAACACATTATCCTTCGTACTGCTTGGGTGTTTGGTGAAAACGGAAATAACTTCGTGAAAACCATGTTGCGTTTAGGTGCAACTCGAAATGAACTAAGTATCGTTGGAGACCAATTTGGTGGGCCTACCTATGCCGGTGATATTGCTAATACACTGATTCAAATCGCGCAGCGCATCACCAAAGGTGATGCAGTTGAGTACGGTGTTTACCATTACTCGGGTTTGCCTCACGTCAGTTGGTTTGACTTTGCTGATGCCATTTTTGATGTTGCGGTTGAACAAGGAGTTCTTGCAAATAAGCCAAGCTTAACGAGTATTACCACTGACCAATATCCAACACCAGCTAAGCGCCCAAGTAATTCTCGATTAAGTACCGAGAAAATCACTCAAGGTTTTTCTGTGAAAGCGAGTGATTGGAAGGCTGCACTAAATAATATTCAAGCGTATACGGAATAATAAAATGAAAGTAATCGATACTCGTATTCCTGATGTAAAAATCATAGAGCCAAGTGTATTTGGTGATGAGCGTGGTTTCTTTATGGAAACCTGGAATCAAAAGCAATTTGAAGAGCTAGTAACAGGAAAGCCGACTCAATTTGTGCAAGATAACCACTCTAAGTCTAAAAAAGGTATCTTACGCGGCCTGCATTACCAAACTGAAAACACCCAAGGCAAACTGGTACGTGTAGTTTCTGGTGAAGTGTTTGATGTGGCAGTCGATATTCGTAAAGGCTCCCCGACCTTTGGTCAGTGGGTTGGTGAATATCTGTCTGCTGAAAACAAATGTCAATTGTGGATACCGGAAGGTTTTGCTCATGGCTTTTATGTGACGAGTGACGAGGCGGAGTTCGTTTACAAATGTACAGATTATTATAACCCAAAGGCAGAAATATCGATTTATTGGAATGACATATCTTTGAATATCCAATGGCCTAGTACAGTCAGCCCTATTACATCGATGAAAGATACAAATGCTTTAACTTTTAAACAATTTATAAATAGAATGTAGAAATGAAAAAAATACTATATATTCATGACTTGCATTTTTACTGTCACGGTGAGACATATTATACATCATCTAATATGCCAGATGTTTATTTTGATAGATTCTTCGATGCAGCCGATTGCGAGGTCTTTATATTTAGCCGATTAATAAACTTGTCATGCAAAAGTGAATTGCCACAAGGCTATCATGAAATTGAAAACAAACGAATAAAAATATCAAACTTGTCGCCTAGTCGGTATTTAGATATGTTTTCCCCAATTAAATTGTGGAGATTAATTATTGCTTTTAAAGAGTATGATTTATTAGTTGCAAACATACCAAGTATTTTAGGGATGTTTGGCTTGCTTATTAATGATATATCAAAAACACCATACTCAGTTGAAGTTGCCGCAGATTATGACCAATTTTCATCAAAAAAATTCGGTTTTTTAATTAGTTATACAATGGATCCTTTAATGAAGTACTTTATTAAAAAAGCGAAAGGCGCGACATATGTATCTAATTATTTAAAAAAGAAATATATCTGCAAAAATAAAGTAATAGTATCTAGTAATGTAAATATTGACTTTGTGGTTAAAAATAAAGTTATTAATATTAGCAATGGCATTAAAATTACTTTTATTGGCGGTCTAAATAAAAGAAAAGGGCTAAAAACATTATTCGAGTCCGTTAAGATACTAAAAGAAAAATATAATGGTAACTTTGTGGTTAACATTATTGGTGGGCATGCGGATAGGGACTGGAACTTCATTGCAAAAGAATTAGAAATTTCAAATAATATTATATTTCATGGGCTTCTTAGTAAACATGAGATCGTGAAAATATTAGATGAAAGTGATGTTTATATTCAGCCAAGTATAACTGAAGGTATTCCTAGGGCAACTATAGAGGCCATGTCAAGAGGTCTGCCAGTAATTGCAACCAATCTTCCTGGGTTTGTTGAAATATTAGATAATGAAAACTTAGTTAGTGTAAGCTCTAAAGTAGAGCTTGCCGATAAAATGAGAGAGTTTATTAGTAATGAAGGCTTGTTAAAAAAATTAAGTGAAATAAATATCCAAAGAGCTGAAGATTTTCATTATGAAAGGTTACATGAGATTAGGTGTAATTACTATAAAAAAATAGTAGAAGAATTATGAGAAAAATTTATATATCTGTAGTTTCACATGGTCATGGAAATTTAATAAACGAAATTGATTGTTTAAGGTTTCTTAATGAAGTTTCCACTGTAGTTGTTAAAAACAACATTGAAGATAATTCTTTAATTAATTATTGCAGAGTCAATAGGATAGATTTAATCGATCATGAATATAATTTAGGGTTTGGCGAGAATAATAATGTAAATTATTTGTACTGTAGATCTATCGGTATGAGTGATAATGATCTATTCTTAGTATTAAACCCAGATGTTAAGATTGATACTGAAGAACTACTTAATTTCATAAATATTGTAGCCTCTGAAAAATTTTATCTATCAACCATCAATTTATTCCTAGACGACAAATCAAAAGAGTTTGATCAGTCAATACGCAAGTTTCCTAGTTTGATAAACTTTGTATCTTCTTTTCTTGGCTTCGGAAATGCAAGTGTCATAGATAAGTCTAATTTAAATAAAATCACAACTGTAGATTGGGCTGCGGGCTCTTTTCTTTGCTTTAGGGCTGGGTGGTATCATAGTTTAAGAGGGTTCGATGAGGGGTATTTCATGTACTGTGAAGATATAGATATATGTTACCGTTCTTCAACTTTAGGTGTGGCCCTTAACTATATTCCTTCGGTAACCGCTGTACACTTAGCTCGCCACTCGAATCGACGTATATTTAGCAAGCATTTCTATTGGCATCTGAAGAGTGCGTTAAGATTCTTGAAAGTGAAATATATTAGCAAAGGAATAAATGTGAAATCAAGGATATGAATAGTTCTTTATACCTAGAAGTCGTAAAAAAAATAAACCTGACTTATCTAATAAGCATAGTGCTGGTTCTATTAAAAACATCCGGTGGCTTTATTTTTAGCTGGTTTCTAATTAATAGTTTAGGAGATAATGATCATGTGATGCTAATGAAAGACCTATCATCTCTCATTGGCATTTCCATATTAATAAGATTTGGATCTGATGCTGTAATTCTTAAGCTGGCAACAATCTCATACAAAGAGAAGGATAGAGTAAAATTATTATATCTTTTAGCATTTTCTACAATTCTGTGTGCAGTAAGCTCAATAATTTTTTATCTTTTAGCCAGTAGTTTTTTTTCCTTTGAAACTCTGAGTGTAAAATCTGGTATTTTAATTTCTTTTAGTATCAGTTTCACGTTGTGCTTAATGTCATTCTTCAAAGCTTTCGAAAGAGTAAACTACTCATTTTTGGGTGATACTGGAATGATAATGATATTGGCGCTGCCAGTATTAGTATTTATTGAGTTAAATACCATTATTATACTTGGCTACTTATGGACTATTATTGCATTAATTTCTTTAGTTTATGTTGTTTATATCATATGTAAAGAGTGCGAAATGAAAGAACTTGATGACGTTAAAGATTTGGTTTCAAGATTTTTGTTTCCTTTACCAAGCTTGTTTATAAATAGTATACTTAATTACTTGCAACAATGGGGTGTTATTTATCTAGCTACTATCAGTTTAGATATAAGATACAGTAGTTCATTCATCTTGATAATTAGAGCTTCATATATATTCAATGCTGTACTGTCACCAATCGCCTCTTATACGATTCCTCAAGTTATAAAGAACTTCTCGGAAGGTGGTAGTACTAAAGTAAATGTTTATATAAAGAAGACTAGATTTATCTATAATTACGTTAGTCTAGTTTGTTTACTCATTGCATCCGGATTCTCGCTCTGGTCTGTTTTCCCTGACTTATTTGAGTTGAATTATATAATAGCTTTTTTGTTCTATTTGATATGTTGCTCGTTTAATATTTCATCTGGTCCCGTAAACATGTATATGGCAACGTTAGGCTATGAGAAAGAATTAATTAGGATAAGATTAGCCTTATTAATCCCCTCTATATTTGCTTTGTGTTTTTTTTATGGAAATTTATTTATTGTTACATGTGCTCTTTATATTCTTATGCAAAGAATACTTTTAGTATTTTTTCTTAAGAAGAAAAGTGGTATAGTAGCAATATAGTTTGGAGATTAATTATGAATGTTTTTGTCTGGGGTTGTTACAACCAAGGTAACTTTGGCGATGATCTTATGGGGATCATGTTTTCAAAGTTATTTCAGAATCAGGGCTGTAAAGTTCAGTGTTATAGATTATCAGAAGCTTTAAGTAAAAAGTATAATATAAAAACTACTAATTCTGTTAAAGAAGCATTAGATTGGTGCGATATAATTGTTATTGGTGGGGGGGCGTTTTTTAAGCAAGAACATGAAACTCACCCTATGATAAATAGTGATATCAGAGAATTAAGTGTAGAGCTTAAAAAACATAATAAAAAATTGTATTGTATCTCTGTCGGCTCGGACAATGTTGCCTCAAGCGAGCAATTGTTTTCCCCAAGAAGAGAAATAATGGAAAGTAGTAATTTCTCTGGCGGTAGTGTAAGAATTAAAACTGATTTGAAAAAGTTTGATTTTAAGGATGTGATATTTTTAGAAGATATTATATTGACTACGCCACTAATGCTAGAGTATTTAGACCTTAGTATTGAACATGCTAGTAATATGCTTGATAATAGAAGTGTAATAAACTTTTCAAAAAAGAACTTTTTAAAGTCATTGTTAAACATCAAGCTTTGGCCTTTACTAGCTAAATCTATTTATTTTAAGTCTCACGACTCAGATTCTGGAATTAAATCAGAAGCCCACATACCATTTATACAATTCTTTGAAAATAAAGATCCTATTCTTAGTAGTTTTGAACTTTCTAAAGCTAAAAGTGTAACATCTACCAAGTTGCATGTCGGCGTTGCTGCGTGTTCATTTGGTGTGGGTTTCAAAAGTGTTTATGGAAATGATAAAACTAAAGTATTTTTGGAACAATCGTCTGAATTATTAGATGAGAAAGATGGATATTACTCTTTTAATAACAAAGAAAAGCAAAAAGAAATTTTCAATAAATATATCGAATTAGTATCTTCGATCGTTTCTTCTAATAAGTAATAAATAATTAGGGTTTTATTTTGGTCGATTTTCTAGGATTATACTTATTTGTATCTTTCTTATTCGTTTATTTTTCAGAAAGAACCCTAGTTTCTTACTTTATACTATTTTGTGCCATTTATTCATATGTCAGTATGGTTATATTCGATTTTGGATATATAGTACCATTCGATTTAGGACAAGGCTTAGATGAGAAGTGGATAATAATGCCGATCTTTGTTTTTTCCTCCTGTGCTATTTCATTTTCTCTTGGTCAAACTTTATTATTTCGCCCATCAAAATATCAATTTAAAAATATCAATGAAAATGATTGGATTCGTAATAAATCTAATATGTTTGTGCTTTTTCCAATCCTAGCAGCTTCTCTGGTAGTCATGTCGATAGGCGTTGATAATTTATTATTTCGCTCGTCTTATGTGGTTGATGATGCAAACTTAACTTTTAGGAAGTTTGCAGATATCACAGTTTGGATTGCAATTATTGCAATTCCGTTCATTAAAAGTAAGCCATTGATGTTATTGAGTCACGTAGTACTGCTTCTAGTATTTGTAGGTTTAGGTTCGAGATCTGCAATGGTTGTTGCTCTGTCATACCCGTTGTTTAATTATTTCATTAATGGCACTAGTAAACTTATGGTGGCTTTAAATATAGTAATTGCCACAATTGTTTCTATTGCGGTTATGGGAATTCGATTCGAAGAGCATAGAGGAATAATTCCAATTTTTGAAAATATTATAAATTGGAATATTGAATTCTCAATATCATTGTTTTTAATTAACTATTTATCTTCATATTCTAGTCTATTGTTTTCTGAATATTTATATTTTCACGAGCTAAGTTATAAATATTTTTCCATGTCAATAAGCCCTTTGCCAGGTTTTATGCTAGATATCGATGGGATTGACCAATGGGCTCGATTTAGAAAAGCCATTCCGCATTCGGCTGTTTCACAGTTATATGGTCATATTGGTTTTGTTGCTACGATGTTTGTTTTTTTCTTTCATGGGTTATCCTGTGGTTTGTTGAAAGATAGGGTTATTAGAACTTTTGGTAAAAGTAGATTAATACTATCATCTTTAGTAATTATTGATCTTATATATTTGATGCCAGTAATTAGAGGCATGCAATATAATTTGAGGGGAGTGGTTAGGCTTGAATATTTGGTGTTAGCATTGACCGTGTTTTTAGTATTTGCTTTATATCTATTCAGGAAGAATACTCGTAATGATGTATAAGAAATAAATACAGTAAAATAAATACAGGACACCAGGGAAACCGCATGAAAGTCGTTGATATATAAGCGCTGCAAAGATGCGAAGATTCCGCTTTAAACCTATCACTAATCCCAACTATTGAATGTAACCACATGAAAATAAAGATCTGCTTGTAGATCATTTTCGTTGTTTTCTAATTGCTCCTAGACAATATAGGAGCCTAAATATGAGCGAGTTAACCAACCCATTTATGCACTTTCAAATCATTAAAGATTATCGACAGGAAAATAAAATAGCACACAAATTATCAGACATTATTTTGCTGACAATTTGTGGCGTCTTGTCGGGTCATGACGGTTGGGATGGCATTATTGACTTTGGCAATGCTCGCTTAGATTTCCTAAAACGATATGGTCATTTTGAGGCAGGCATTTCATCGGCAGATACTTTGTCTCGTGTGATGGGCATGATGAATCCGGCAGCGTTGCAAAGAAGCTTTATAGCTTGGATGAAGGACTGCCATACACTGACGGATGGAGAAGTCATCGCTATCGACGGTAAAACATTACGTGGCTCTTATGACCGCTCGAAGGGTAAAGGAACGATTCACATGGTGAATGCTTTTGCTACTGAAAACGGAATGAGTATCGGCCAACAGAAGGTTGATAGTAAAAGTAATGAAATTACCGCGATCCCCAAGCTACTTGACTTGCTCGAGGTAAAAGGCTGCTTGGTTACGATTGATGCAATGGGATGCCAAAAGAAAATAGAGCAAAAAATTCTCGATAAAGAAGCGGATTATTTGTTAGCAGTGAAAGGTAATCAGGGAATGCTTGAGCAAGCCTTTGATGATTATTTTCGAATGGACATGCTTCAAGACTTTGACGGCAGTTCTTACAGTACACAAGAAAAAAGTCACGGAAGAACGGAAACGAGAGTGGCTTTAGTGAACCGTGATTTGTCGGTTTTAGGTGATATTGAGCATGAATGGCCCGAGCTAAAATCAATGGGCATCGTCGCTTCGATTCGCCAAGAATCGGCTGTAGCAACAGAGCAAGATGTGAGTATTCGTTACTATATATGTTCTAAAGAATTAGAAGCCCAAACGCTGCTTGAAGCGACGCGTTCTCATTGGGGCGTAGAGGCCATGCATTGGTCCCTTGATACCGCATTTAGTGAGGACAACTCTCGTATTAGAGCCGATGATCGCGCAGAGGCTTTAGCAAGGATCAGGCAGATGTGTTTGAACCTATTAAAGAGTGAAACCACCTTTAAAGGTGGCATTAAACGCCAACGGATGAACTGCGCAATGGACGAAAACTACCTAAGTAAGGTTCTCGAAAGCCTTACCGGGCGGTGATGTTCATGCGGTTTCCATGGTTTGTGTGGTTAATATGAACACATAGTTTGTTGATACTTTCTATTCTATTACATCAAATTTTTACTTATACAGTTGGCTTATTTTATGAAAATTGCAATTGCCGGTACCGGCTATGTAGGCTTATCAAATGCGATGTTGTTATCACAGCATCATGACGTTATCGCGGTCGATATTATCGAAGAGAAAGTGAGATTACTTAATGACAGAGTATCTCCTATCGTCGATGCTGAAATTGAAGATTTCTTGGCAAATAAGCCGTTAAACTTCACCGCAACTTTAGATAAAAAAGCGGCGTATCAAGACGCGGAATTCGTGATTATCGCCACACCGACCGATTACGATGTTGAAACCAATTACTTCAATACTTCATCCGTTGAAGCGGTAATTAAAGACGTAATGGCGATTAACCCAAATGCAGTGATGGTGATCAAATCGACCGTGCCTGTCGGCTATACTGCGCGCATTAAACAAGAACTAGAGTGTGAAAACCTGATGTTCTCGCCAGAGTTCTTGCGTGAAGGCAAAGCGTTATACGACAACCTGCACCCATCTCGTATTGTGGTCGGTGAGCGATCTGAACGTGCTCAAGTCTTTGCCAACCTGTTGCTACAAGGCGCGGTAAAAAAAGACGTTGAAATCCTGTACACCGATTCAACCGAAGCCGAAGCGGTTAAGCTGTTCTCGAATACTTACTTAGCGCTGCGCGTTGCTTACTTTAACGAACTCGACACCTACGCCGAGTCACACGGGTTAGATACGCGTCAAATCATTGATGGCGTCTGCTTAGACCCTCGTATTGGTTCGCACTATAATAACCCTTCGTTTGGTTACGGCGGTTACTGCTTACCAAAAGATACCAAGCAGTTGCGTGCTAACTACTCTGATGTGCCAAACAATATTATCGGTGCGATTGTTGATTCGAATACCACACGTAAAGATTTTATTGCTGACTCGATTATTAAGCGCAACCCAACGCGTGTGGGTATTTATCGTTTAGTCATGAAGTCAGGCTCTGATAACTTTCGTGCGTCCAGTATTCAAGGCATCATGAAGCGCTTGAAGGCGAAAGGCATTGAAGTGGTGGTGTTTGAGCCTGAACTTAAAGAAAAAGAGTTCTTCCGTTCATTAGTGCTCACCGATTTTGATCAATTTAAATCAAGCTGTGATGTGATTGTCTCAAACCGCATGGCTCGAGAACTGGCGGATGTGAAAGACAAAGTGTACACGCGCGATCTATTCGGTTCAGATTAAGGAACAAAAAATGAAGTATTTAGTAACGGGCGCGGCGGGTTTTATCGGCAGTGCAGTAGCAGAGCAGCTAACGGCGAAAGGCCACACGGTGGTTGGTGTCGATAACCTCAATGACTACTACGATGTGGCGTTGAAAGAGGCGCGTTTGGCGCGCATTCAACATAACAACTTTACATTGGTTCAGTTAGACATTGCCGATCGCGATGGTGTGGCTAACTTGTTTGAAACCGAGCAGTTTGACCAAGTGATCCACTTAGCTGCGCAAGCGGGGGTTCGTTATTCTATTGAAAACCCACATGCCTACGCCGATTCGAACTTAGTTGGTCATTTGAACATTCTAGAAGGGTGTCGTCACAATAAAGTGAAGCACTTGGTGTACGCCTCTTCAAGTTCGGTTTATGGGTTGAATGCGAAAACACCATTTGCAACGTCAGATTCGGTCGATCACCCGGTTTCACTGTATGCGGCGACCAAAAAGTCGAATGAATTGATGGCGCACAGCTACTCTCACCTATACGACATTCCAACCACAGGCCTGCGTTTCTTTACGGTGTATGGTTCGTGGGGCCGCCCTGATATGGCTCCGTTTATCTTCACTAAAAAGATCCTTGATGGCGATACCATTGATATCAACAACAATGGTGATATGTGGCGTGACTTTACTCATGTAAATGACATTGTTGAGGGTGTGGTGCGTATCGCAGATGTAGTACCAACGCGTGATAACGATTGGACGGTCGAAGCGGGTTCACCAGCAACCAGCTCTGCGCCTTATGCGGTGTATAACATAGGTCACGGTTCGCCAATCAATCTGATGAATTTTGTAAAGGCGATTGAAGACGAACTCGGTATTGAAGCGAAGAAAAACTTCCGCGAGATGCAACCTGGTGACGTTTATCAAACCTATGCCGACACACAAGACTTATTTTCCGCTACGGGCTACACGCCAAAAGTATCGGTGAAAGAAGGTGTCGCTGAGTTTATTCAGTGGTACCGTGAGTTTTACAACAAGTAGAGCTCCAATAGAGTGCTTTACTGTCCAAATATAGAACCGACTTGGTTGCTATAAGTCATAGTGCCTCTATAAATAATTACACACTGATGCCTATGGTGTCTCATCTTAATCTTAGTTTTTGAGACACCTTTCTTCGGCATGAACACTTCAATATCATCCACAATATTTTATATATTCGTCAGTTAAAACTAATAAAGAAAACTACTCATGATTAAACACTGCTTATTCCCCGCAGCCGGTTATGGCACGCGCTTTTTACCTGCGACTAAATCCATGCCAAAAGAAATGATGCCTATCGTGAATAAACCACTTATTGAATACGGTGTAGACGAGGCGATTCAAGCTGGCATGACTAGCATGGCTGTTGTTACTGGCCGTGGTAAAAGCTCATTAATGGATCACTTTGATAAGAACTACGAACTTGAGCATCAAATTCAAGATACTAACAAAGAGCCTTTACTTGATGATATTCGTTCTCTGATTGATTCGGCTCAGTATACGTTTATTCGCCAACGCGAAATGAAAGGGTTAGGGCATGCTATTTTAACAGGCAAAGAACTGGTAGGTGATAACCCATTTGCTGTAGTTCTGGCTGATGACCTTTGCATTAATGATGACAAAGGCGTGTTAGCACAAATGGCCGCTTTGTATCGCCAGTTCCGTTGCTCTATTGTCGCGGTAGAAGAAGTACCAGAATCTGAAACGCACAAGTACGGCGTGATTGCCGGTGAGCACTTAAGTGATGACCTGATTCGCATTACCGATATGGTTGAAAAGCCCGAGCAAGGTACTGCACCAAGTAATCTTGCGATTATCGGGCGTTATATATTAACACCAGATATTTTCGATATTCTAGAACAAACACAGCCGGGTAAAGGCGGTGAAATCCAAATTACAGATGCGCTTTTACAACAAGCCCAAAATGGTTGTGTGATCGCGTATAAGTTTAAAGGTAAGCGTTTTGATTGTGGAAGCGTCGATGGTTACATCGAAGCGACAAACTATTGTTATAAAAACGTCTACTTGAAAGGCAATAAAGCCGAAATTGATAAAACAGCAACCGAAAAAGTGTAGCGCAACCAAATTCGAGGAATCGAGATTAAAATACAGAACAACCATGTATTTGTTCCCATGTATTTGTTTGACATGCCCATGTCTTTGACACGGATAATGGTTCAGATTCTGAGACCTGCATCTTCAAGTTAAACAGGTATAAAAAATCCCCAAGCCGAAGTTTGGGGATCGTGATGTAGGGAACTAAGTTGTCGAGTGCGCTACTGAGCTACCTTTTCGAGTACACGCATCAGCATTTTTATACGTGGCTCGATAGACTCAAGCAATAAGTACTCTTGATCGCTATGGAAGCCAGCACCAATAGGGCCAAAACCATCAAGCGTAGGAATACCCAGAATAGCGGTATTATTAGCATCTGAGCCACCGCCGACTTCTTTCCAGTTGATGTCGATAGACAGCTCATTTGCCGCTTCTTCCACCAATGACATTAAGCGCTCTGTTTGTGAACTTGGAACCATAGAAGGTTTGTAAGCTTCACGAACCAACATGATGCTAACGCCATCAACAAATGGTGTTTCTACTAAACCGTTCAACTTAGTATCCACTTCATCGTACTTATTGTTATGCCAAAAACGCACATCCACAATCGCTTCTGCATGTTCAGGGACGATGTTTGCACCGTTACCGCCAGACACAATACCGACGTTCAACGTGGTACCAGATTCAAAGTTTGTCATCGCATTGACTGCCAGAATCCAATTCGCCATCTCAGTGATTGCGCTGCGACCATTTTCTGGCTCGTTGCCAGCGTGTGCCGCCACGCCGTTAAACGTGATTTTGTAACGCGCCATGCCTTTGCGCGCTTTGACTAAACCGCCGTCTGCGCGTGCTGCTTCTGCCACCAATACGTGCTTTGCGTTCTTCGCAACAGATTGAATCCAGTCGACCGAATCTAACGATCCGGTTTCTTCGTCTGGGTTCATACAGATACAAATCGACAGTTTATCTAACACTGCTTGGTCGAGGTTACGCAGCGCGTACACAATATTCAGCAAGCCAGATTTCATGTCCGAGACACCGGGGCCGTAGGCTTTTTCAGCATCTTGAGACATAGGACGTAACTCAGCGGTACCGACAGGGAACACGGTATCCATGTGACCAATCAGCATTACGTCAATTTGCTCAGCTTCGGGCTTGTTTCGAACTTCAAGACCGATGCCCGCGCCGCCACAGTCGATGCGTTTTACGCTCCAACCTGGCATCGCTTGGTACTTCCCTTCAAATTGAGAAGCGATGAACTCAATGCCATCAGTGGTGTACGTGCCACAATCGACATTAATGAGAGGACGAAGTTCTTCGAGATATCCATTGAGAGAAAACTGCATGATAGCCCCTTAAACAAACAAGTTCATGACGAGCATTGCGCCAAATGCGTTCAATACGGAAATCGCAATCATGATTGGGATGTAACGACCTTCAGTACCGATTGGCCCCATAATACGACCCATGTACTGAACCTGTGAGCCCATTAGGTAAATGGCAGGTGCAAGAATCGCGATGTGTGTGCCATTCAAGATGCCTTGGTCAAACAATGTGATAACCACGCCAACTGCGCCGCCCATCGACATCCAAGCACCAATCAGCACTGCTGCCGCTTCACCTGGCAAACCAAACACCGCCATTACTGGAGAAAATACCGAGCCCATCAAATCCAGGGTGCCAGTAATCTGCAACGCTTTAATGATGACAAACGCCATAAGAACGTTAGGTACGGTTGATGTTGTCGCAATAACCCAGCCTTTTTTAGCGCCTTCAACGAAGATATCCGTGACCATCGGCTTACTTATTTTTACGTCACTCATTACGCCGTCTCCTCTTTTAAGTTCTCAGATTTGTTTTGCTCTTGCTTGTCTTCTTTACCTTCTGTGATGTTTAGGTAGAGACGGAATAAGTTCGCACCCACGATTTTAAACAAGAACATCACCACAACCGCTAAACCAATAGAAGACGTTACGGCAAGAGAGCCATCCGCCATCGTCAGCGTAAACAGCACCGCACCTGAGGAGAAAAAGTTAACAATGGTGGCACCAGCGGTGAACTGGAACATAGTGAACACATCGGTTTCGCGTTTGGTGAGGTGACCTTCATCTTTAAGCTGACGAGTCATCGCCGCGCCCGCGTCGGTACTTTGCAGCGAAGCGATAAGAGCCAAGCCAGCGTTTCCCGGAATGTCCATCATTGGGCGAAGAAGTGGCGTTAGTAGTTTGCGTGCCGCTTCTAGTGCGCCATAGTGCTCAAGTACATTGATCATACCCAGTGCGAACATAACGGTAGGAATCAAAGTCAGTGCAAAAATGAAACCGTCACGAGCACCGCTACCACCAGTACCACGAAGCGACGTTGTTGCCACTTGTACACCGTCAGCCGTTTCGGTGACACCATAAGCCACCTTGCCGAAAGATCCATTCAACGTGGTGAAATCAAATACGCCATACCATTCGTTCGATTGCATGAGGCCAGAAAAGAACACGACCGCAAACGCCAGTGCAACGTAGCACCCCAGCGTAACCTTGCGCTCGGTTTGAACAGGGTTTTTCATAACATTACCTACACATGTGGGACAGGACACATATGTTCACCTGAATAATGTGCTAGGGATATGATCAAAATCAATCCGCCTGCCGAACATTCTGGCGACTCAGTTATGAAGTTTTGTTTTATGATTTCAATCACATTTGAAAGAAAATAAAAATTTGTGCTAGCAATTAGGTATATTCATCTATGCCGATACCCTGCGACTTCTTTATCAATCCGACAAATGATATCAATCCGACAAATGATTTCGTCGGATCTTGCACTGCGCGGTCTACATCGTGATAATTATTGGCACTGTGCAGATGTTTATGCGGCCGGAATGTTACCGACCTTGCAATAAAAAGGCCTATTCGATATAGGCCTTTTTTATTATCTTTTTTTCAACGTGAATTGCTTTCAACGAGAATGAGCTAAGAGCTACCTCTTTTGTAATTTGCTCAGTATTTCATCACTTAATGCTACTTTGAGTTTCAAAGACTTTTTCTGGCATGCCACGCAATTTTCTGAAATAAGTCGTAATGCGCCAAACGTAGTTCAGTAGTGTGCTGTAAATGCAAAAACAAACAATAAACGAGAAGAACATAATGCTTTCAGGCCACTGATTTGCTTCACCATAAATACCAAATGCAGCAAATAGAGAGGCAAATGAACAAATAACACACAAGGTTTGGCGAGAAGTTAAGCCTAAACGCTGGAAAATATGGTGTAAATGTTCTCTATCTGGTTTGAACGGAGAGGATCCACGGCGAATTCTTCTGATCATAATTGCGGCCATATCCATTAATGGAATGGCAATTAACCATAAACCTGTAACGGGGCGCATTAAGGGTTTGGCGGTTGTTTGGCTTACACCTAATAATAACCAGATAACCGTGAAGCCAATTAGCATGCTTCCCGCATCACCCATAAAAACTTTGCGCTTTCTGCCGAATATTCCTAAGTTCATAAAAATATAAGGAACCATCGCCACTGTGATCACTAAGCATAAGTACGCAAGGCCATGCTGGCTATCGACATGCAGCAAAATGGCTAAGCCGCCGAATGTGACCACGGATAACCCGCCTAATAAACCATCAATTCCATCCACCATATTAAAGGCATTAATAGCCCCAATTACGGCAACGACAGTCAAAGCGATACCAAAATAACCAAGGTGAATGGTGCCAGTGCCCAATATATTCCCTAGATTATCGAGAGAAATACCCGTCTGGTGTATCATGAGTAGCGATAATAACGCTTGAATAATCATGCGAGTTTTAACACTTAAATCGAATCGATCATCCAATGCGCCGACTATGGTAAGCACTAATATCGAAAGAAGGTAAAGGTTACTGTGGGGCATGATGTCTTGCCTAAACAGAAAATACTGTAGTAAAACAATACAGATCGAGAGCCCACCAACCAGTGGCACTAGCCCTTCATGCTGTTTGCGAGCATTAGGTTTATCAACCAGTCCTACTTTTTTCGCCACTTTTCTCATGACAAAAAGCGTAGTGAAGGACGAGAAGAAAATAAATGATAGTTCTATCGCCATTATTTAGCCAACTTATAAATTATGAATAGCTAATGTAGAGAGAGCGACATCAGTATTCTATTTTGTTTAATGTAATGGTGCTTTTTATACTTATTTTTTGCGTGAAAATTCGATAATCACAATTTAAATGTGCTTATTAGGTTCTTATTGTTTGTATTGTCACTTGGTGACGTTTTTTATGCGGCCTATATCTAGTTTGCTTTTAGGTCACAATTGGCTGTTATTGTTGTTTTATAAGGATAATCCTAAATATCGATATGCTTATTGATAATCAAAACATTAAAATAACCTTATTTAAAAGGTTTTCATGATTTGAAAGTCAATTGATTGGTGCATTTTATCACTATTTTTCTTAATTTCTTGAAAGAAGATTCCTACGATGTAGGGTTTTTCTTATGCCGGACGGCATTATAGACGATCTTTTTAATTGATGTCATGCGCATTAATATTTTTTATTGTTTTTACCAGAATATTTCATCAAGGGGTTTGTGTTTATTTGATTAAAAAACAATCTCTAATAATAGTATTGTAATTTGTTTTGTTTTTATTTAACGGTTGCGTCGTGTTTTTAGTTTGACTTAAAAATATTATGTCGAAATATTCACCACTTTATGTTGTTTATTTAACCTAAAAATATGCGAGCAAACATAAATTCAGGAGAAGAATATGGATATTATTCACCACGGTGGAAAAGAGACCGTCACGGGCTCTTGTCATGAGCTGAGGCTCGGGAAGAAAGGGGTTTTGGTTGATTGCGACTTATTCCAAGGGCGTGATAGCCGACCAATGGCGATTGATTTTCCATTAACTCATCTGCAGGCGTTGTTGTTAACTCACTCGCATATTGATCACATCGGCCGTATACCTTGGTTATTAGCGGCTGGTTTTCATCAGCCTATTTATTGCACACCTGCTACCGCAGAATTACTCCCATTAATGTTAGAAGATGGGTTAAAGCTTCAACTTGGCTTAGGGCAAACACAGCGTACAAGAATATTAGAAAGGCTCAATAAACAAATAAAGCCGGTGAATTATGGTGTGTGGCAGCGTATTTCTCGTGATTTAGACAATACTTATTTTCGCTTTACGCCTGCGGGCCATATTTTAGGGTCAGCGTTTATTGAAGTGAAACTGCCAAATAATGAAATTGTACTGTTTTCAGGGGATTTAGGCCCCAGCAACACACCGTTATTGCCAGACCCAGTCTCTCCGCCTCGCGCCGATTATCTGCTGATTGAATCAACCTACGCGAACAAAACCCACGACAATGTGCAGCTGCGGGCGCAGCGCTTAAAGGACATCATCAACCGTTCTTTGCAAGACGGTGGCACCATTTTAATTCCAGCATTCAGTGTGGGCCGAACACAAGAGCTGTTGTTTGATATTGAACAATTGATCTTCAGCGGTGAAATCGATGGCAATATTCCGATTATTTTAGATTCACCCATGGCGCAACAGGTGACGAAATCTTACCGAAAGTTTAAAAAATTGTGGGGAAAAGAGGCGAAAAAGCGTTTGGATGCACAAAGGCATCCGCTTGCGTTTGAACAGTGTATTACCGTTCAAGATTATCGAAGCCATCAAGCATTGGTCAACCGTTTAGCCTCAACAGGGGAAGCGGCGATTGTGGTGGCAGCGTCTGGCATGTGTGAAGGTGGCCGAGTGATGGCCTATTTAAAAGCGCTGTTGCCTGATAAAAGAACCGATGTGATCTTTGCGGGCTTCCAAGCTCAAGGCACTCTGGGCCGAGCAATTGCGCAAGGCGATCACTCGGTGATGATCGATGGTGACGACGTACTTGTGAATGCACAGGTTCACAGTATGTCGGGCTATTCTGCCCATGCCGACCAAGCCGATTTGTTGCGCTTTATTGAGGGCATTGCGACTAAGCCTAAGCAAATTCATTTGATTCATGGAGAGCCCACCACAAAGCAAGCTTTTGCGGTTACGTTGCGCAGTTTAGGTTATGAGGTGATAGATTGAGCGCAATGTTTTGCCGTGTTAATTGCATTGTTAATAGCAGTAACTTACTTTTAATAGGTGTAAAAGATTTGTATCCATTAGCAACTAAACGATAACGCTTTGTGGCTTAGATTGTGGCTTGGACTTTTTGTCGGTTAATTACGACGCGGTGTGAGTGCAAAGTGTACATGTGTAGTGGGCGATTCTTACAAACAAAACCTAATCTATTTCACCAATGGGGGTGAGTTGTGAATCTATCGTTAAAAGGTAAGTTGATAATGACAAGTTTGCTTGTTGTTATTGTGATGGCGGTGGTGTTGACGCTACTGTCGGCAAATTTATTGAAAGATGAAACGGAGAGTGGCATCAAGGAAAGGGTGCATGGTATCTCGAAATCGGCAACGAGTTCGATTACCCAGTGGCTGGATGTTCGTAGCAAAGTTATTAGCGCGGTGATCCCTCACACGATGAAGGAAGATTCACTGCCTTTTTTGCAGCAAGCTCAGCAAGGCGCACAGTTTGATTTACTCTATTTCGGCACTGAGCAAGGCACCATGCACCGTTCTATCCCGTCTCGAGGCGCAAATAACGCAAGCTATGATCCTCGGACAAGAGGATGGTATCAAGAAGCGAAAAATAGCTCTGGCCCGATACTGACGGCCGCTTATGCTGATGCGATCACGGGTGCTTTGATGGTGACGCTCGCTGAGCCGATTAAGAAAAACGGACAGTTTTGGGGCGTTATCGGTGCCGATGTGTTGATTGATCAACTGATTAAAGATGTCATTGCGATTGATGCAGGAGCAAAATCAAATGCTATGCTGGTCAACCGTGATACGGGGTTAATTATTGCCCACCGCAATAAAGATTTAATTCTCAAACCGTTAGCTTCTTATAGCCCTAACCTAACGCAGCAAGTCATCGACCGCTCAATGACTGAGAATAAAATACAAACCGTGATGGTTGGTGATGTCGAAAAATTATTATTCTTTACCGCCGTTCCTTCGACGGACTGGGTGCTCGGCATTGAGCTCGATAAAGAGGTTGAGTACACCAATATCGGCGCGCTCTTTATGCAGTTAACCTCGATATCAGTCGCCATTACAATTTTGGTCGTGATCGTGTTTTCGGCATTGGTTGGGTTCTTACTGCGTGACTTGGGCCGAGTTTCCCAAGCATTAGCGGAAATTGCAGATGGTGATGCTGACCTTACGCAGCGCATTGAACCACGTTATCAAGATGAAGTAGGCGCACTGGCGAATAACTTTAATCAGTTCGTCGGTAATATGCACGGCATGATCAAGCGTTTCCATGAAGTGTCCCAAGGGTTAACACTGCAAGCAGAAAACACCGCAGCGCAAGCCCATGAGCGTACCCGACGCATTATGGTGCAACAAGATGAAATCAACATGGTGGCCACTGCGATTAACGAAATGGCAGCCGCCACGCAAGAGATTGCAGGCAATGCAGATAATACAGCGGCCACGTCTTTGGATACGGTGAAAATTTCTAACCACGGCGTTGAGCAGGTGAAAAATACTCAACAGTCGATCAGTGAGTTGTCGAAAGAGATGACGGTAGCCAAAGAAGTCATTGAGAACTTGAACCAGCACGCACAAAACATTAATACGATCTTGTCAGCGATTCAGGGCATTGCTGAGCAAACCAACTTACTGGCACTGAATGCGGCGATTGAAGCGGCAAGGGCGGGTGAGCAAGGGCGTGGATTCGCGGTGGTAGCGGATGAAGTTCGGGTACTCAGCCAACGGACGCACAGTTCGACGCAAGAGATTCAACAGACGATTGAAACCTTGCAGAAAACTACGACTCAGGCCGTGAACATCATGACTGAGAGTAGCAAGCTTTCCGAAAGTAGCGTGGAAGATGCCAACGTGGCCGCGCAAAGCTTAGTGAAAATTGGTGAAGCGGTCGGCACGATCAGCGATATGGCAACCCAAATTGCAACCGCTGCAGAAGAACAGGCGTCAGTCACAGAGGAAATTACTCGTAATACCCAAGGTATACGCGACGTGTCTGATGAACTGGCAAAAGAAGCGCAAGAAGCTTCCCAACAAGCTGAATTGCTTTCTAGCTTATCTAAAGAGCTTCAACAAGAAATTAACCGCTTTAAACTGTAACCCTTCTCGATCACTTTACGATTAAACCTCCCCCATTAGGGGGAGGAAATTCAGGCAATATCATGTTTACCTTGCGAGTGCTTGAAAGTCACTCCCAGTTGGCGCTTGCGACACGCGTAGTCCGAAGTCAGGAAGTACGGCATAAATGTGGTCAAAAATATCGGACTGAATACCTTCATATTCGACCCACACGACCGTATTGGTGAAACAATAGATCTCCAGCGCGACGCCATCGTGCGTGGGGGCCAGTTGGCGTACCATTAATGTCATGCCTTGGTGAATTTGGGGATGGTTACGCAAGTAACGTTCTAGATAGGCACGAAAACTGCCAATGTTGGTTAAGCGGCGGCCATTGATGCGGCAGGCTAAATCGAGTTGGCTCATCTGATTATAGGCGTTGAGCTCTTGTTCTTTCTCGGCCAAGTAGGGCTCTAAAAGTTGTGCTTTGCGTAGGTAGCTTTGCTCTTCTGGCGTCAGAAAGTGAATGCTATTGGCATCAATTAATACGCTGCGTTTAATGCGTCGACCGCCTGATTCTTGCATCCCTTTCCAGTTTTTAAACGAATCAGAGATCAAGGCATAAGTCGGAATCGTGGTGATGGTTTTATCCCAGTTTTGCACTTTGACTGTGGTCAGGCTAATGTCGATGACGTTACCGTCTGCGCCATATTTGGGCATTTCGAGCCAGTCACCGACGCTTAGCATTTGGTTCGCTGAAAGCTGAATTCCCGCCACTAATCCTAAAATCGGGTCTTTAAATACCAGCATGATGACCGCGGTCATCGCACCTAAACCGCTCAGCAGTAGCACTGGTGATTTGCCAATTAAAATCGACGTCGCGAACAGTGCGGCGATAACAAACGCGATGATTTTGATGCTTTGAATAATGCCTTTGAGCGGAATATTACGGCTAGTTGCGCTGCGATAAAGTAGCGTTTCCACCACGTTGAGCAGGGCGTAACTGCTTAACAGGCCAAAGAGAATAATCCACAGTAAGGTCAATGTATGCAGCAGTTCGTAAGTCGCACTGGCGTGGCTAAGCCATAACTGAGTTTGGATTGAAATGACAATCCCTTGAATTAACAAGGCAAAGCGGCTGAAAAGCTTTTTGCTAAACAGAATGTTTTGTAAAACTTGTGCGTTGGTTGTACGCCGCTGTAACCATAGGCTCACCCCTCGGTGCAACACTAAATGGATAACGATAGAAATAAGCGCGATAAGCCCAAGTGCTTCAGCAATCGGCAGCAGTTGTTCTAAATTAATGTTCAGTGATTGTAGCCACGAAGTGATGGCTGAAGGCATGATTTGCTCCTTGTGTCATTAGGCGATACCGTTCCTGTTTTACCGCATTAACCCGTGTTCGATGCGGCAGTATATTCTCGACAGCAATGGCAAGTGGTTTGCGTCTCTATAGTAACATTGAGTTAAGGTTTCCCTAGGCTTAGTGACGATTATTAACCGCTATTTGACCTAATAGCCTTTTTCAAAATCAATTCTGTTTTCAAGTTGGAACCCATCGCGCCACAAGCCGTAATTACGGGTGAAAATCTCCACCACTTGTTCAGGAAAACTCACCGCCGCGATGTGCGGGGTAAGGCTAATGGCAGGGTGCGTCCAGAACGGGTGATCTTCGCTTAATGGCTCTTTTTCAAATACATCGAGGTAGGCGTGTTGAATGTGCCCCTCTTCAATCAGTGCAATCAAATCACTCTCAACAAGGTTTTTACCGCGCCCGACATTAAACAGCAATGCATTGTGGCAATGGCTCAACGTACTTTGATTGAGCAAGCCTTTGGTGTGCGGCGTGTTGGGTAACGTACTGACCACAACCTCCGCGTGGGCGAGGGCAGTAGCAAGCTCGTTAATGTGATAGGTTTTATCAAAACCCCCGTTTTTGGCTGGGATGCCAGTGCGGTTGACGCCAATCACGTGCAAACCAAAGGCTTTGGCTACTTTCGCTAAATGGCTGCCAATCGAGCCTGTGCCGAGGATCACCATGGTTTTATCATTAATCGATTGATAAGGGTGGGTCTGCCACTGTTTGGCCGCTTGTTGCTGTGCGTAGCAAGCAAAGTGGCGAAAGTGTGCAATCAGGTTGCCCAGAACGTATTCAGCAATTTGCTGGCCGAAGATGCCTTTAACGTTGGTGAGCTCATAATCTTGACGAAGTTGCGTCGACATTAAGGTGTCGACGCCTGCATATTCCGAGTGCAACCATTCTAGTTGCGGAAAATCGTCCAAATACTTTGCTGCCAGTGGTGGCGCGGCCAGCAAAATGGTTGCTTCGCTGCGATCGTCAGTGATGGCTAAGCCGCTCAACTGCGCCTGTTCAATCGCTTGTCGATAAATATCGTTGTGTTCGGTCAGAATATAGAGTTTATGAGTGAAATTGTTCATCGGCTTTGCTTTTTTCCCTGTTGGTTATCAAGTACACTTCCGCTGTCTTTTTCTGCTGCGATTGAGTGATTATGCTACAAAACCCTCTGCAGGTTCGTCTTGAGAAATTTGAACCTTGGCAACAAATTACTTTTATGGCGTGTTTGTGTGAACGTATGTACCCGAACTATGCCATGTTTTGCGACAATACTGAATTTGCTCACACGCGAGTATATCGAGATATTCTCGACAGTGTTTGGGAATTGCTCACGGTAAAAAGTGCCAAAATCAATTTCGAGAACCAATTGGAGAAGTTGGAAGAGATCATTCCAAGCTCAGAAGATTTTGATGTTTACGCTGTGTACCCAGCAATTGATGCGTGTGTGGCTTTGTCTCACCTACTTCACGGCCTGCTTGATCGCGATTATCTGTATGAAAACATGCAAAAAATCAGTCAGGTGTCGGTGCTGACAGTGGCGCAGTTAGAAGAAGCGCAAACGGGCGAAGAGATCACCAACGACAATCAAAAACAAAATGAAGCGGTCTGCGCTGAATGGGATGTGCAGTGGGCTATTTTCCGCCCTCTGCGTGAAGCCGTAGAGCGAGATATTGATTTGATTAAAGACCTACGCCAAGAGCTACGCGACGAAGGCGTGAGCAACATTGGCGTGAGTTTGTAGTACACCCCCTCCTAACCTCCCCCTAGAAGGGGGAGGGACTAAAAGCGCTCTCGTCTACCTTGAAGGGGAGAGACTAAAAGCATGTTCGTTTTGGGTGCTGAAATGTGCTGATTTCAGTGATCGCTTTTAAATTCCGTACACCCCCTCCTAACCTCCCCCCTAAAAGGGTGAGGGACTAAAAGCGTTCGTTTCGGTGCCGAAAGGTGCTGATTACAGTGATCGCTTTTAAATTCCCTCCCCTTTGAGGGGAGGGTTAGGG